>DATLIX010000046.1:0-15449 GCA_035539215.1 Dongiaceae bacterium
GGCGGAACTGGTCGGCGAAGACCTGAAGGAAGCCGATGCCATCGGCAATCTCGCCAATCCCGACAAGATCGCCAACCCCGACAACATCAAGTTCTCGGAGAAGCTGCGCACGCTCTTCGTCGGCGAGGACAGCGGGCTGCACGTGAACAACTATCTCTGGGCCTTCAATGTCGACACCAAGAAGCTGTCGCGTATCCTCTCGACGCCGGCGGGCGCGGAATCGACCGGCCTGCAGGCGGTCGACGAGGTGAACGGCTTCACCTATATCATGAGCAACTTCCAGCATGCCGGCGATTGGGAGCTGAAGAAGGATGCGACCTCTGGCGCCGTCACCGGCGGGTTGCACGCCAAGGTCTATGAGAAGCTGGATCCGCTGATCAAGAAGAACTACGCCGACAGCCGCGGCAAGCTCGGCGGTGCCGTCGGCTACCTGACCGGCTTGCCGGCCGGCGTGTAAGGCGTCGACGACGCCGTCTGACTGGAATTGAGACCTAGCCTGCCGCATCTTCGATCGTTCCCTGGGCCTTGACCCATGCCGGCCTATGCCGGCATGGGTCGGCGGGGTCCATGGCGGGCGGCAGGCGAAGTCTCAACGTTTTCGTGAAGATCGGACAGAAATCTCAGTGCGGCCGGCCGCTCAAGCAGCTTTGATCGCCGCCCGCAATCGCTGAGCTTGCCATCGTTTCCGCACGCGGACATGCTTGCGCCATGTGCTGGCTCTGCTCTCGGCGCGGGACGCTCGGTTTCTTCCTGGCCCCCCGCTTCTTCCTGGCGTTATCCGCCGTTCTGCTGCCGCTGGCGGGCTGCGCCGAGGTCCCCAGTGTCGATGGCCAGATTGCGTCGACGAAGACCGTGGCGCCACGGATCGAAGGCGCCGACGGGCCGCTGAGCGAAAAGCGCAGCCAGGCGATCCTCTCCGGCATCACCAGGGAGGCAGGCGATAGCGGCATGCTGCAGCGTCACCTGGCAATCGAGGAGGCGGTTTCCGAAAGCCCGCTGGTGGCCGGCAATCGCACTACCTTGCTGCGCGACGGGCCGCGGTCCTTCCATGCGGTCTTTGCCGCCATCGCCGCGGCGCGCGATTACGTCAATCTCGAATACTATATCCTTGAAGACATCAAATCGGATGAACAGAGCCTGAGCGATCTGCTGGTGGCCAAGCGGCAACAGGGTGTCGCCGTCAATATCATCTTCGACAGCTACGGCTCGCTGAACACGCCGAAGGCTTTCTTCGACAAGCTGCGGCAGGCCGGCGTCAACCTGGTCGAGTTCAACCCGGTCGATCCGCTGGCGGCGAAATCCGGCTATTCGCTGAACGATCGCGACCATCGCAAGATCCTGATCGTCGACGGCGGGCTCGCCATCATCGGCGGCGTCAATATCAGCACCAGCTACCAGAGCATGACCTTCGGCAAATCCGGCAGTTCCGGCACATCCGATGGGCCGATACCGCAGCATTGGCGCGATACCGATCTGCAGATCGAGGGACCGGCGGTGGCGCAGCTGTCGCGGCTCTTCGCCCGCCATTGGGCGGAACAGAAGGGCCCGCCGATCGATCAGAGCCATTTCTATCCGACGGTCGAGCCGCGCGGAAAGGATGTCATCCGCGTCGTCGGCAGCCAGCCCAGCCGCGAGATATCGCGCTATTATGTGACGCTGATTTCGGCCATCCGCAATGCCGAGAAGTCGATCTGGCTCAGCGCCGCTTATTTCGTACCGTCGCATGAGGAGAAGGAGGCGTTGGAAGAGGCCGCGAAGCGCGGTGTCGACGTGCGCCTGCTGCTGCCCGATGAGAGCGATTCCGCGGCCGCCGTCGCGGTTGCCCATTCGCATTATGAGGACCTGATGGAAGCGGGCGTGAAGATCTACGAGACCCAGGGCATCGTGCTGCATTCAAAGACGGTGGTCATCGACCATGTCTGGTCGGCAATCGGCTCATCGAATTTCGATCAGCGCAGCGTGCTCTTCAACGACGAGGTCGATGCCGTGGTGTTGGGCGGCGATACCGCCGATGCCCTGGCCGCTATGTTCGAGGAGGATGTCGCCAGGGCGAAGCGCATCGACCCCGAGAGCTGGGAGGACCGGCCGCTGAGCGAGAAGATGCACGAGCTTTTCGCCCGCACCTGGCAGAACCTGCTTTGAGCGAACGGGCATCTCCCGGTCGAGAGATGCCCGCAGGCTTCGGCGCGCGGCGCGGACGGTATCAGAATTTCGGCGGACTGACGGTCATATGCACCATGCGGGTATGGTCGCCGCTGATGCCGAAATCATCGTCATTGATGAGATAGAGATCGTGGCTGCCGACCAGGGCCATGCCCTCGAGCTTGCCCGGCATGCCGGGATGGTCGCTGCTGATCTGCCACAGCTTTTTCTTCACCGGCGCGATCTTCGCCTTGGCGAGGCCGTCATGGTCGAGCTGTTCCAGGCTGGGGCTGGTCGCCGCGTCGTCCCAGGCGGTGGCGAGGATATTGGTCGCCTTGCCGATCTCGATGAAATTGAGCTTGGTGGTGTTGGCGATGCGCTCCAGCACCACCAGCCTGTCGCTGCCGACCGCCATCAGCTCGGAGATGCGGACGTCGCTTTCCTGCTTGGCGTCCTTGTCGTCGGGGAAGGTCTTGTAGTCATCGAGCGTGTAAACGTATTCGCCGATCACCTTCTCCCTGGCGCGATCGATCTTGATCAGCCGGGTGGCGATCGCCTGCTTGTAGGCGGCGGCGTCCGGATTGGCGAGCGGGTTCTGCACGATGGCATAAAGGTACTTCTCGTCGGGTGACAGGGCGATGCCCTCGATGCCGCGATTGAGCTGGCGCTTGGCGAGGATCGCCGGCAAGGCCGCCTTGACCGGATAGGTGGCGCCGGCGAGATCCTGGTCGATGCCGGTCGGCACGAGGCGCTCGAGGATCCTGCCGTCGGCGGCGATATGGACCAGGCTCGGCGCATATTCCTCGCCCACCCAGAAGCTCTTGTCCTGCAGCCGGACGAGGCCTTCGGTATCGAGCCCGTTGGGGTCGAAGGCGATCTGCTTGCCGTCGATGCCATAGGCCTTCTCGGTCTTGGCGGCTTTCAGGGGATTGCTGAGGCCGGTGATCGGCTTGCCGGCGGCATCGGCCAGCTTGATCGTCTGCAGGATCTTGAAGGTGCCGTCCTTCTCGATGGCGATCTTGCTGATGCTGGGGGTGAAAGCGGGGAAGGGGAAGAGCTTGCCCTTGTCGTCGCCCATGCAGATCTGCTGTGCGGAAAGACCGGTGATCTCCGCGACATCGGCGCCGCAATCGATATTGGCGCCGCGATCGGTGATCGACCAGAAGACGTTCTTCGGATCGGCCTTGGCGTGGTAGAGCGAGGAGCCGATGCCGACGGTGAGGTTGACGGTCTTGCCGTCGGGGAAGCTGACGGTGCCCAGTTTCAGCGCCGGGTCCTGGCTGTCGATGATCTGCACGGCGCCGGACGCGGCGAGGGCCGTACCGGCGACGAAGCTGGCGGAAGCAAGCAGGACGGCGAGGCGGGAGAAGAAGCGGCGCCGCGACCGCGACGGCAGAGCAGACATGTAAGCCCCCTGTAAGAATGGCTGAGACTGCCCGTATAAGTGAGCTTGGTGACGGTTTGATGATGGATGGCGGGGTCTATGACATGCCCATTGCTCCCTCGCCCCACGTTAGTGGGGAGAGGGTCGTTCAGCGCGATGAGGTCTTGGCAATCGGCGCGCGGGACATCGCGCCCGCATCTTCCGATTCTTACGGCAGCAGCACGACCGAGCCGGTGGTCTTGCGGCCTTCGAGGTCGCGATGGGCCTGGGCGGCATCCTTCAGCGCATAGGTGTGGTTGACGTTGATCTTGACGACGCCCTTAGTGATGACATCGATCACCGCCTTGGCGGAGAGCTCGAGATCCTCGCGGCTGGCGGTATAGGCCATCAGGGTCGGACGGGTGAGGAAGAGCGAGCCTTTCTGCGACAGGATCAGCGGTTCGATCGCCGGTACCGGGCCGGAGGCATTGCCGTAGGTCACCATATAGCCGCGCGGCCGCAGGCAATCCAGTGAGGGCAGGAAGGTGTCCTTGCCGACGCCGTCATAGACCACGTGGACACCCTTGCCGCCGCTCGCCGCCTTGACCTTGGCGACCCAGTCGCCGTCGCGGTAGTTGATGACGAAATGGCAGCCGAGCTCGGCGGCGATCTTCAGCTTCTCCGGCGAACCCGCCGTGCCGATGATGGTGGCGCCGAGATGGCGCAGCCATTGCGTGGCGATCTGGCCGACGCCGCCGGCCGCCGCATGCAGCAGCACGATATCGCCGGATTTCACCGGATAGGTGCGGCGGATGAGATATTCCGCCGTCATGCCCTGCAGCATCATGGCGGCGGCGGTCTTGTCGTCGATCGCGGCGGGGACCTTGATCAGCCGCTCGGCGGGATAATTGCGGCGCTCGGCATAGGCGCCGATCGGTGCCGAGCAATAGGCGACCCGGTCGCCGACGGCGAGACCGGCGACATCCGGGCCGAGCGCCTCGACCACGCCGGCGGCTTCCAGGCCGAGTCCGCTCGGCAGGTTCATCGGATAGAGGCCGGAGCGATGATAGGTGTCGATGAAATTGACGCCGCAGGCGGTGTTGCGCAGCGTCACCTCGCCGGCTTTCGGCGCACCGACCTCGACTTCCTCCCAGCGCAGTTGCTCAGGCCCGCCGGTCTGGTGAATGCGGATGGCGTGGTTTGTCATGGCTTCGGTCCTTGGCGTTGAGGCGGATGAGACGGATCGTTGATCCCGCGCCGGAGATCACCCGGGTGATCACTGGGGAGATCACTGGGGAGATCACCGGCGGATGCGGCGATCAAAGCAAGTCGCGGCAAGGCTGTCCAGCCGGCAATGAGGTGGAACGGCAGCCATCGGGCGGGGAATCCAGCATCGCCGTACCGCAATATCGCAGCGGCACGGCGATGCCGATAGGGAAGAGCCGGTCAGACGGTCTCAGGCGGCGTCGGCCTGGCTCGCCGGTACGGTTGCGGCCAGTTGTTCGGTCGCCACGCGATAGGCATGCAGCTCCTCGATGGTGAGGCAGGGGAAGCCGTTGCGGCGGCCGTAATCGCGCGCCGCCTTGCCCCGCATCATGCTGCCGTCGCGCTTCATCAGCTCGCAGAGCACGCCGGCCGGCTTCAGCCCGGCGAGGCGGGCGAGGTCGACCGTGCCTTCGGTATGGCCGCGCCGTTCCAGGACACCGCCCGGCGCCGCGCGCAGCGGGAAAATATGGCCGGGACGGGCGAGGTCGGCGGGGCCGGCCTTGTCGGCGATGGCCGCCTTGACGGTGGTCAGGCGGTCGGCGGCGCTGACCCCCGTGGTGACGCCATGGGTCGCCTCGATCGACACCGTGAAGGCGGTGCCGTAACGGCTGTTGTTGCGCTCCACCATCGGCGGCAGAGCCAGGCGGCGGACCGTGGCGTCGTCCAGGCACAGGCAGACGATGCCGCTGCAGTCGCGGATCAGCCGGGCCATCACGTCATGGTTCAGGGTTTCCGCCGCGGCCACGAGATCGGCCTCGTTTTCGCGGTCGTCGTCATCGAACAGCACCACGGGGATGCCGCTGCGCATGGCCTCCAGGGCAGCTTCGACACGCTGGCGAATGCGGCCGTCGAGCTTCTGGGGCTTGTCGAAATTCTCGGGGGTGGAAAACTGCATGTTCATCGAAACGCTCCTCGCATCTACTGGCGACAAACGTTTCAGGGCGATTGGTGGTCAGTGATATGCTTGGCGGCCGCGACAGCACCATGCTGCCGAGCTCAGCTCTTCTCTGGCCAGCGTCTTCTTTCATCCGGACTGTGACCGTCGGCCCAGGAATGGAGGGTTGGCCCCTCGCACCTGATCTGCTGACCCGGCCTCTTGCGAAGCCGGCGCTCGCGGGCTCGACAGCAACCGATCTTGCGATCCGCCGCCATCCTACCGCCGGTAGGGAGTTTCACCCTGCCCTGAAGACGTATTGACCCCGCCAGCCTGCAGAGAAATCCGGCGCACGTCAAGACGCGCAGCGGCGCGCTTTTCTCTCGCACCGGCACGGTGCCGCGTGTTTTTCTTGCGGGGAAGGCCGCTTCGGTCCCCGGCGGGGCCGTCCCAGGCAGTGCGGGTCAAAAGCGGCGCGGGCGGGGGGATCGGTCCGGAAGGCGTCGCTTTGGCTGCATTTTCTTTACTTTTCAGCATTAGATTAACCTGTTCGATGAAGCAGGCGGCCTCAGCCGGGTCGTCGGGGAGCCAGCAGGAACACCGGCGGCAGCAGGGCTGATCGAGCGCAGTGAATCTGGATGGGGCGATCTCGGACCATAATCCTAGATGGAGATGGAACGATTGCGCCGTCTATGGTCGGAGGGACGGGTTGGACTCGGCAGCGCAGGCGATCGAGGGCAAGGAGCGGCGCCTCCTGTTGCAGGCGGGACTGCAACAGGCAGTGATCGCCCTGCAGGGCCGCGTCATCGCCGGCGCCGATCCCTTGCTCGAGCTGAACGAATTGCTGCGCATCCTGGTCGATCTCAGCGGCAGCGCCGCCGGTTTCATCGCCGAATCTTCGACCGGGCCATCATCAAGCGCGCCAGAATCTACGACGCAATCATCGCCGGCCGGCTGGCACATGATCGTGACCGCCAATATGCCGGCGGCCGATCTCAGCGAGCGCGATGGCCGGGTGCTGGCCCGGTCCGCCGCGGCGACCGGGATTGCCGGCGGGGCTGATATCGCCGGCGATCCGGTGGCGGCGGTCATCGCCCAGGTGCATCCGGAGCTGCGTCATTTCTGGCTCGGCGGATTGCCGGACGGGCGCGGCCTGCTCTGCCTGCTCGACCGGCCGGAGGGCTACGACCCGGAGATCGGCGACCTGCTGCGTTCGGCGACCGAGGCTGCCGCTCAGTTGCTCGCCGCCTCGAGCCGCCGCTTCCGTGCCGGCGCCTATGTCGCGGCCGAAGACGGAACCCCGGTGCAGACCCAGCTTGCCCAGGCCCATCTGGCGGAAGTCATGGGCGAAATTGCCGGCGCCGTCTGGTCGGCGAGCCTGCCCGAATTCGTCCTCGTCTATATGTCCCCCTCGGTGCAGAAGCTGACCGGCCATCGCGCCGAGGCGTTTCTGGCGCGGCGCGAATTTCTCGATGAGATCACCCCGCCGGAAGACCAGGTGATGCGGCTCGCGGCCCTGCACCGGGCCTTCGAAGGCGAGCCCTTCGATCTGGTGCACCGGATGATCTGCGCCGACGGTTCGGTGCGCTGGGTCCGGTGTAAGGCCAATATGGTCACCGATCACCATGGGCGCCCGGTGCGTCTCGACGGCATCATGACCGATGTGACGGCCGATCGCCTGACCCTGGAGCGGGGCCGCCAGAGCGACGCGCTCTATCGCGCCGTGGTCGAGGACCAGCAGGAAGCCATCATCCGCTTCAAGCCGGACCACACCATCACCTTTGCCAACCGCCAATACGCCGCCTTCTACAATCTGGCGCCGGAGGACCTGCTCGGGGTCAAGCTCAGCGACCTGCTGAAGCCGAAAGAGCTGAACGATATTTTCGAGCATCTCGAGGCGTTGTCCGCGAGCCAGCCGATCTGCCTGCACGAATATGAGAAGCCGTTGCCCGGCGGCGGCCGCCGCTGGCTGCGCTGGGTCAATCGGGCCCTGTTCGATGCCTTCGGCGCGGTCTGCGAATATCAATGCGTCGGCCATGACATCAGCGATCTGAAACGGCTGGAAGCCGAGTTGGAAGAGGGCCGCGAGCTGCTGTCGCTGGCGGTGGCGAGCAGCGGTGACGGCATTTTCGAGTGGCATGTCGACGACAGTTACGTCTGGCTCTCGCCACGCTGGAAGGAGATGTTCGGCTATCGCGATGACGAACTGCCGAACAGCCTCGCCAGCTGGGAGAAGCTGATCGAGCCGTCCGACCGCGTCCGCATCCTGACCGAGATCAGCACCTATCTGCAGCAGCCCGCCGGCGTCCTGCGCACCACCGCGCGCTACCGTCATCGCAATGGCGGCATCGTGCATATCGAGAGCCGCATCATCAGCCGCCAGGCGGTGGGCGACGGCAAGGTGCGGCTGGTCGGCGCCATGACCGACGTCACGACCAAGGTGGTGGCCGACCAGCAGATGCGCGATGCCATCGAGAGCCTCAGCGACGGCTTCGCCTGGTTCGATGTCCATGACCGCATGATCATGCACAACCAGCGTTTCCTGGAATTCTTCCCCTTCCTTGTCGGGATGGGCGATCTCACCGGCCTGCCCTTCATCGACATGGTGCGCCATCCGGACGGCGAGGTCGGCCGCATGCCCGATCCCGCGAAATATGTCGACGAGCGCATGACGATGCATCGGGAAGGCGGCAGCTTCGAATTGCCGCTGCATAGCGGCGGCTGGGTGCGGGTGAGCGAGCGGCGCACCAAGGAAGGCGGCATCGTCAGCATCTGGTCGGATATCACCGAATTGAAGCGCGCGCAGCAGCGCCTGCTGGATGCGGTGGCGGCGATGCAGGAAGGCTTCCTGCTGGTCGGGCCGGACGACACCATCATCCTGACCAATCAGCGCTGCAAGGAGATCTATCAGATTGCCGGGCATCTGCTGGAACCCGGGCGCTCCTATCGCGAATTCCTGCGCTACGGCGCCGAGCATGGCGAATTCATCGAGGCGATCGGCCGGGC
Source organism: Dongiaceae bacterium (assembly GCA_035539215.1). Lineage (GTDB taxonomy): Bacteria > Pseudomonadota > Alphaproteobacteria > Dongiales > Dongiaceae > Dongia_B. The sequence goes on from DATLIX010000046.1 coordinate 8,652, forward strand.
CGACGACTATGTCGAGGAAGTGCTGGAGCTGCTGCATCGCGACGACAATTTCCGCGTCGAGCGGCCGTTGGCCGGCGGGCGCTGGGTGCTGATCAGCCAGCAGCGCATGAGCGACGGCAGCGTGGTCGGCATCCGCACCGATCTGACGCCGCAGAAGCGCCGCGAGGCCGAGCTGGAAGCGGCTCACAAGCAGCTGGAGAAGCAGGCGGGAACGCTGGTCGAGCTGGCGGAGAAGCTGGAAGAGGCGCGGCTGAGCGCGGTCGAGGCGAGCCGCGCCAAGACCCGCTTCCTTGCCCATATGAGCCACGAATTGCGCACCCCCCTGAACGCCGTGCTGGGCTTCACGCGGCTGATGGATGACGAATTGTTCGGTCCGATCGGGGTGCCGAAATACAAGGAATATATCGGCCTCATCCATGAGAGCGGGGCGCATCTGCTGTCGCTGATCAATGACGTGCTCGACCTCTCCAAGATCGAGGCCGGCCGCATGGATCTCGACAAGCGGCACATTTCCGTCGCCGATCTCGCCGCCGGCTCGACCCGGCTGATGGAGGGCCTGGCCAAGGACCGCCAGATCAAGCTGCTGGTGCAGATCATGCCCGGCTGCGAGACGATCTATGGCGACGAGCGCAGCCTGAAGCAGATCGTCATCAACCTGCTCAGCAACGCGCTGAAATTCACCCCGGCCGGCGGCCGCGTCACCCTCAGCATTGCGCGCCGCGATGACGGCGGCAGCGCCCTGACGGTGGTCGACAGCGGCATCGGCATGACCGCGGATGATATCGTCAAGGCGCTTGATCCCTTCGGCCAGGTGGATGGCGAGATCGCCCGCCAGCATCACGGCACCGGCCTCGGCCTGCCGTTGGTGAAGGCGATGGCGGAAGCGCATGGCGGGTTGCTCGCCATCGACAGCGAACCCGGTATCGGCAGCACCATGACGGTCTATCTGCCGGGCGAGTCCGATCCCGCGGGCACAGGGGCGATGGGCGCGGAGGGCGCCGCCGCCGAGATGGCGGCATTTGCGACCGGCGCGCGGCGGGAAGGCGAAGCCGTGGTGGAATTTCCCAGCCTGGCGGAGAGCCTCGCGGTGCCCGGCGGCGATGACGCCGCCGCGGCGTCCTTGCCGCGCCTGCTGCTGGCCGAAGACAATGCGGTCAATCGTCGTCTGGTCCTGGATATCCTGCGGGAGCTGCCGGTCGTCGTCGATTGCGTCACCGACGGCGAGGCGGCGTTGCGCCAGGTGGCGACCACCGATTATCTGCTGGTGCTGATGGATATCCAGATGCCGGGCATGGGCGGGATCGAGGCGGCGGAACGCATCCGCGGCAGCGGCCTCGCGGCGTCGGAATTGCCGATCATCGCGCTGACGGCCCATGCCGGCGACCATGACCAGGCGCGCTTTCTCGCCGCCGGCATGGAGGAATATCTCTCCAAGCCCTTCGACGTGGCGGCGCTGGTCAAGCTGGTGCAACGCCATCTCGTCGCCGCGCGGTTGCGCCGGGCCGACTTTTCCGAGGCGGTGGGCTGAGCCGCAGCGCCCAGAGCCGGGTGCTCGGAGCCGCGGTGCCTAGAGCAGCAGGCGCTGCTGCCCGCATTCAAGATCCAGCAGATAGGCCTTGGCATCGACGCCGAGATCGCTGGTATAGCCGCCCAGCCAGTTGGTGCCGATGATGCGATGGCAGGGAATGATGACACCGATCGGATTCTGCCCGCAGGCCTGACCCACCAGTTGCGCCGGGGCCTTCAAGGCATTGGCGACATCGCCATAGGTGCGGGTGCGGCCATAGGGGATCTTCAGCATCTCGGCCCAGACGCTTTTGGCAAAAGCGCTGCCTTCGGCCTGCAGCGGCAGATCGAAAGCCTGCAGCCGGCCCTGCATATAAGCCTCGACCTGGCGCGCGGCTTCGCGCAGCAGGGCGGTCGGCTCATGCGCGTCCGGCTTCCCGCGCTGCAGGAAGAGGCCGGTGACGACGGCGTCGCTGCCGGTGATCCTGGCCCAGCCGATGTCGGTTTGCAGAATGGCGTTGTTCATCACGGTCGTTCTTTAATGCATGGGAGGATTATCGGTTCTTCGCCGTCTTAGATCAATCGCGGGTGACCGGAGCGGCGGGGCTCGCTGCCTTGCATCAGATCGCCTGTTCCGACAAGGCGCGGCGCAGCGCATCGCCATCGGTGATCGGCAGGCCGCAGGTCTGGCCGCGGCAGAGATAGACGGTGGCGCGCCCGTCGATCTGGCTCTTGCCGGCGGCGGGATGGTGCGGCGGCAGGCTCGCCTCCGGCGCCACCACCTGCAGCAGCCTGGTCGGCAGCGAGGGTTCGTGGATGATTTTCAGCAAGCTGGCGGCGCCGGCTTCGTCGCGCCGGCCGATCAGCACGATCTGCAGGCAATGCAGGTGATAGTCGGCGGCGTTGAGGAAGGTGGCGAGCGGAAAGAAATTGCGGTGGATCTCGCCGCTGAAGGCGGTGATCGCCTGCATCGCCCGCTGCGCGTAAGCCGGCTTGCCGGTCAGATGATAGAGCCGGCTCAGCACCTCGATCAGCGTGCCGTTGCCATTGGGCGTGGCGTTATCGGCGGCACTCTTGGTGCGCAGGATGACGTCGCCGACATCATCGGCGGTGGTGAAGCAGCCGTGGTCCGCGCCGTCCCAGAAATGCGCCAGCAAGGTGGCGACCAGGCTTTCGGCATCGGCGAGATAAGCGGCTTCGCCGGTCGCTTCATGCAGTGCGAGCGCGGCGGCGGCGAGATGCGCATAATCGTCGAGCATGGCGCCGGCGCCGGTCTTGCCGGCGCGCCAGGCGTGGCAGAGGCGCAGCGTTTCGTTGCCGTCTTTGCCGCCGGGATCGTCGCCCGTCATGCCGGCGCGTTGCGTGGACCGCAGGTGACGGAAGATGAAGCGATAGGCGCTTGTCGCCAGGGCCAGCCAGGGCGGCCGGTCGAAAGCCAGCGCCGCGCGCGCCAGGCTGACGATCATCATGCCGTTCCAGTCGGTGAGCACCTTGTCGTCCCAGCCCGGACGCACGCGCCGGTTGCGTGCCGCCAGCAGCTTGCCGCGCAGCAGGATGAGGGTCTCTTCCTCCTGCGCCGTGGCGGGATCGCGCAGCGCGCGGCGATTGAGGATCGAGTGGCCTTCCCAGTTGCCGCCGGCGCGCACATCGTAGAAGCGCTTTAAGAGTGCTGCCTCGGCGCCCAGCAGGCGATCGATCTCGGCCTCGTCCCAGACATAGAACTTGCCTTCGACGCCTTCGCTGTCGGCATCGAGCGTGGCGGCGAAGGCGCGGTCGCCGCTGGCATCGGGAGCAGTCAGCATTTCGCGTTCCAGCCAGCCGACGGTCTCGGCGATGCGCGCGGCGAAAAGCGGCTCATGCGTCTCCTGCCAGACTTCGGTCAGCAGGCCGAGGAGCGCGGCATTGTCGTAGAGCATCTTCTCGAAATGCGGCACCAGCCATTTGCCGTCGGTGGAATAGCGGGCGAAGCCGCCGCCGAGATGGTCGTAAATGCCGCCCTGGCACATGGCCGTGAGGGTGGTGATGACCGCCTCGCGCATCTGCAGATTGCCGCCGCGGAGCCAGCCGCGCCAGAACGAGGTGAAGATCGGCACCTGGGGGAATTTCGGCGCCCCCTTGATGCCGCCGTCGATGGTATCGACCTCCTGCACCAGCCGGTCGGCGATGCGGTCGATGATGTCGGGTGTCACGGCATCGCCGGCTTGCGGCCGGGCCAGCTTCTGCAGCGCGTCCTCGAGGGCGGCGACGTTCTTGCCGATGGAATCGGGGTCGGTGGCATAGGTCTCGGCGATCAGGCGCAGGACGTCGGCGAAACCCGGCCGGCCCCAGCGGCTTTCCGGCGGAAAATAGGTCCCGCCCCAGAACGGCTTGCCGTCCGGCCGCAGGAACATGGTCAGGGGCCAGCCGCCCTGCTGTCCCAGCAAAGCCAGGGCCTGCTGATAGATGGTGTCGAGATCCGGCCGCTCCTCGCGGTCGACCTTGATGTTGACGAAGAACGCGTTCATCTGCCGGGCGATGGCCGGGTTCTCGAAGCTTTCATGCGCCATCACATGGCACCAGTGGCAGGCGGCATAGCCGACGGAAAGCAGGATCGGCCGGTTGCTGGCCTTGGCCGCCGCCAGGGCCGCCTCGCCCCACGGCCACCAATCGACAGGGTTATGGGCATGCTGCAGCAGATAGGGGCTGACCTCGGCGGCGAGCCGGTTGCCGGGATGGCCCGGGATGGGGTCGCCGGGCGTGTGCGGGGGACCGCTCTGGACTGGATCGGCTTCGGTCATGGGACCCTTCCGTGCGTTGCGGGCGGCGGGTTGCAATCGAGGTGTCACAGTATAGCGCCTGCGCGCGACGCTTGTTCCCTTCTCGGCGCGCCCGCGTGAAGATCTTGATCCGATATCTGGCATCGCCTGTTGCATTGCACTATCCGCGCCTTGCGCTGTCATCCGCCCGGAAAGGTGCGCGGCTGTCGGCACGGGAGCCGGGCGGTGCTTTCGCATCGCAAGGTTGCGGCGAAGCGGGCGGCATGGTTAAGGTGAGGGAGATTGCGAGGTGGATGATGAAAGTGAAGATCGATCTCGAATGCACGCCGGAAGAGGCGCGGACCTTTTTCGGCCTGCCGGATGTGCAGCCGATGCAGAAGGTCATGATGCAGGAAATGCAGGACCGGATGATGTCGGCGATGCGCGGCACCGATGCCGAGACCCTGCTGAAGACCTGGATGCCGGCCGGTGTCGCCGGGCTTGAGCAGATGCAGAAGCTGTTCTGGCAGCAATTCCGGCCGAGCGGTTCCGGCGCCAGTGGCAGCGGCACCACAAACGACAAGAAGTAATCCGATCCCAGGGAATGATCCGACACGGGAATGATCCGAGCCGGGATTAATCCGACCGGGCCGACCGCGGCATGCCGCGCCGCAACGGGTTGGCATTGCGGCGTCGTAGCGGGTAATTATCTGTTCTCTGACGCACCGGCCTTCTGCCGGCGCCGTCATCCTCCCTCCTGCCATTCGAAGTGAGCCAGATGAGCGACAAGACCGACCGCAGCCTGCCCAACCGAAGCCTGGCGGGCGATCCGGCGCCCTATTACCAGGCGCATGTCTTCTGCTGCGTCAATGAGCGTCCTGCCGGGCACCCGCGCGGCTGCTGCAAGACCAAGGGGGCGGAGAAGCTGCGCAACTACATGAAGGCGCGAGCCAAGGAACTGGGCATCAAGGATGTCCGCATCAACCAGTCGGGCTGCCTCGACCGCTGCGAACTGGGGCCGACCGTGGTCATCTATCCGGAAGGCATCTGGTATTCGATCGCCAGCATCGAGGACGCCGAGGCGGTGCTGCAGGAGCATCTGATCGGCGGCAAGCGGGTGGAGCGGCTCATGCTGCAGCCCGGCGACAAGTTGCCGGAAGACCGCGCGGCGCGCAGAATGAGCGCCGAGTAATCAGCGCCGGCGCAAGCGGGCGGCTGCACGGCGACGCCAGGATGGCGAGGCGAGGATGGTCGAGATGACATCGGCGGAGACGGCATCCGCGCCGGCAGATCGCGGGCGATCATGACGACCATCTATGCCCAGGCGACGGCGCCGGGGCAGGCAGGCGTCGCCGTCTTTCGTCTTTCGGGACCGGCGGCGGGCCCGACCTTGCAGGCCCTGACCCGGCGTCCCCTGCCGCCGCCGCGCCGCGCCGTGCGCCGCGATCTCTGGGCCAGCCTGGGGCCGGGCGATCTCGATGCCCCCGTTGCCGATCAACCGGGTGCCAACGGCCATGACCTGATCGACCAGGCGCTGGTCCTGTGGTTCCCCGCCCCGGCCAGCTTCACCGGCGAGGATGTGGTGGAGCTGCATATCCACGGTTCCAAGGCGGTGGCGGCCGCCCTGGCGCGCGAGCTGACCGACAGCCACCGCCTGCGTCTCGCCGTACCCGGCGAATTCACCCGCCGCGCCTTCGATCACGGCAAGCTCGACCTGACGGCGGTGGAAGGGCTCGCCGATCTCATCGCCGCCGAAACCGAAGCGCAGCGGCGCCAGGCGATGCGGCAGGCGGGCGGGGCGCTCGCCAAGCTCTATGACGGCTGGCGCGAGGCGCTGCTGATGGCGCTGGCCCGCTTCGAGGCGGCGATCGATTTCCCCGACGAGGACCTGCCGGACGACCTCATTCCGCGCGTCGATCGCGTCATGGCGGAAACGGCGCAGGCGATCGGCGATCACCTGGAAGATGGCCATCGCGGCGAACGCCTGCGTGACGGGCTGTCGATCGCCATCCTCGGCGCCCCCAATGCCGGCAAATCCAGCCTGCTCAACCGGCTCGCGAAGCGCGAGGCGGCGATCGTCTCCTCGCAGGCCGGGACGACGCGCGATGTCATCGAACTCCATCTCGATCTCGGCGGCTATCCGGTGACGCTGGCCGATACCGCCGGCCTGCGCGACACGGCGGACGCCATCGAGGCCGAAGGCGTGAAACGCGCGCTGGCGCGGGCCGAGAGCGCCGATCTCAAACTGCTGGTGCTGGATGCTTCATTGCTCGGCACCGCGCAGCCGCTGATCGACCACACCGCGGCGCATCTCGTCGATGACGACGTGCTGCTGGTCCTGAACAAAGCCGATCTCGCGGCGAAAGCGCCGCCATCGGAAATCGCCGGCCATGAAGTGCTGCCGGTCTCAGCGGTGACGGGGCAGGGGATCGAGGCGCTGGTCGAGGCGTTGACCACCATGGCCGCCACGCGTCTTGCCCTCGGCGCCACGCCGGCCCTGACCCGCGAGCGTCACCGCGCGGCCTTGCAACGCTGCGAAGCCGCCTTGCAGCGCGGC
>DATLIX010000047.1:0-7293 GCA_035539215.1 Dongiaceae bacterium
CTCGATCAGCGCCAGCAGGCCGGCGCGCGGCAGATCGGCATCGAAGCGGATCGCCTGGAAGATCGCCACTTCCATGGTCGAGGCGCGCGGGCCGCCGCCCAGCGTCAGCACGATGGCGAAGCTGGTGAAGCAGAGCATGAAAATGGTGGCGGCGATCTGCGGCAAGGCACGGCGCAGCAACGGCATTTCGATGAGGCGGAAGACCTGGCCGCCGCTCATGCCGAGCTGGGCGGCGAGACGCCAGGTCTCGGCCGGGATGCCGGCCCAGGCCGGCAGCAGCAGGCGCACGGCGAGCGGCAGGTTGAAGAAGACATGGGCGATCAGGATGCCGCTGAGGCCATAGATCGACGGCCAGGCGATCTGCCAGCCGGTGGCCTGCGCAAGGCTCGCGGTCAGGCGTGCTGCGAGGCCCTGCTGGCCGTAGATATCGACGACACCGAAGATCGCCACCAAGGACGGCATGACGAGCGGTAGCGAGAACAGCCGCAGCAACAGGCCGCGCAACGGAAAACGGCTCTGGCGCGCGAGGGCACGCGCGACCGGCACGGCGAGTATAACGGAGAGCAGCGTCGAGAGGCCTGCCTGCAGCAGTGTGAAGCGGATGACGCGGTGGAGGTATGCGTCGCCGAGGATCGCCAGCAGATCGTCCGGCTGCATCTCGGCCATGAGCCGTGCGAGAACGGCAATGGCGCCGAGGATGAGGGCGAGCGCCGCCAACCGGCCGAGGGCGACGATACCGAGACGCGGGCTCGCGCGGCGGGTCAAAGGGGCGCGGTGATGACGCGTGGCGTTTGCGGCTTCGGCGGCGGCGGTCATGGATGACCGCCCCCTATTTTGTCATGCCCGGACTTGATCCGGGCATCCATGGTTGATGCAAGCGCAGTCGCCACGATGGACCCTCGGATCAAGTCCGAGGGTGACAGAGTATAAATGGCACTCAGTGCAGAAGTGACGAAAGACCCCTCACCCCAACCCTCTCCCCGCAAGAGCGGGGCGAGGGAGATCAAAGCGTCAGCGGCGCACAACGTGCGACGCTGTCTGTTTGCGCGATGGCAGACGACGAACCCCACTGCCCAATGGCTCCCTCTCCCCCATGCCGACGAATGTCGGCCTACGCCGACGGGGCGGGAGAGGGTCGGGGTGAGGGGGGCGACTGAAGAACACCAGCGGGTTAAAAGAATGCCCCCTCCCTGCCCTCCCCCAAATTGGGGGAGGGTAAGGGCAAAGGGGTCGGCGGCCAGAGGCCGACGTCCGTTTACTTGCTGGTGGCGTCGAGCCATTCCTTGATCCAGGCGCTGCGGTGCTTGGCGATGTCGCCGCTGGGGATCAGCAGGGACTTGGCCGGGGCCGGGATCTGCTGGAACTCCTTCGGCAGGTCGCTGCCGATATCCGCCACCGGGAACATGTAATTGGTGGTGGGGATCAGCTTCTGCACCTCGGGCGTCGTCAGATAGGCGAGGAACTTCTTCGCCAGCGCCTGCTGCTTGCTGGTCTTGACCAGGCCGGCAACCTCGACCTGCAGGTAGTTGCCTTCGGGGAAGTTGAGCGCCTTGTACTTCTCGGTCTTCTCGACGATCTCGTGATAGGCCGGCGAGGTCGTGTAGCTCAGCACCAGTGGCGCCTCGCCCTTGGTGAAGAGGCCATAGCCTTCGCTCCAGCCTTTGGAGACGGTGAGGATCTTCGGCGCGATCGCCGCCCATTCATCCTTCGCCTTGTCGCCATAGACCTGCTTCACCCAGAGCAGCAAGCCGAGGCCCGGCGTCGAGCTCCGGGGGTCCATCAGGATCATCTTCGGCTGGTCGCCGGATTTGGCGAGATCGGCCAGGCTTTGCGGCGGGTTCGGCAGCTTCTCGCTGTCATAGACGAAGGCGAAATAGCCGTAATCATAGGGCACGAAATCCGTCGCCTCGGCGGCCGAGAGCGGCGGCGTCTTGCCGTCCCAGCTGATCGGCAACTTGAGCGAAGAGGTATCGACGCCGCTCGGCGCGAAGAGGCCGGTCGCCACCGCCTCAGCGGTCAGATTGGTGTCGAGGCCGAGGATGATATCGGCCTTGGTCTTCTTGCCCTCGGTCTTCAACCGCGACAGCAAGGCCGCGCCATCCTCCAGCGCCACCCAGTTGAGCTTGCAGCCGCAGGTTGCCTCGAAGGATTTGGTGATGGCCGGCCCCGGCCCCCAATCGGCGGTGAAGCTGTCATAGGTATAGATGGTGAGCACCGGCTGGTCGGCCGCCTGGGCGGTGCCCGCGGCAAGGGACGCGGAGAGGCCGAACCCCGTCACGAGAGAAGTGACGAGAGCCGCCGCCCGCAGAGAGAAAAGGGATCGCATCGCAATATCCTCCACAGAGCGGCGGAGGAAAGATGATGCATCGGTGGCAACCCGCTGACTCATATCCCTCCGCCGGTATTAACCGGTTCAGGTTCATCGGGTTGAAGCTATCTGGCCTCTCTCAGCCCGCAGCCATAGATGGCAATGGGGCACCCCGTTGAGCGACGGCGAGAATGGGAGTCTTACCGGGGGATGTCAAGGGTGGGGGTTTCTGGGCTAAAAATGGCGGAGGTCTGGGGGCTCGCGTCATATTCTAACAGCGTTTCCTCACGCATGGCCAAGGGCATCCGATCAATCGGCCGACCGAGCTTCTTCCCAAGGAATTGGGGTGGGCAAGCTACCAAACTGGCGGCATAAGCGGCTCTGGCAAGACTGTCGAAAGATGAGCCGATCTCACGGGCATCTTACTCTTCAAACCGGAGACGGAATGGATTTCGACGACGCTCAATGGCCTCATCTTCTCGGTGGATAGGTGTCCCATACGACTCTCGAGGGGCACTCCTCGTCTTGGAACAGGAGCGCGAGACGGATGCTGCTTGGAAAGAAATGTGGACCGAACTCTATCACCAGGGTGACGTCGGCGAGGCTTCATATGCTGCGGTATCCCATCTCGTCCGGATCCACGACGCTCGGGGGATCGCTGACTGGCACACCTATGCCCTCGTCGCAACAATTGAGGATGCACGACATAACGGTCGAAATCCCGAGCTCCCCGCAAATCTGCGAGATGCCTACGAGGATGCTTGGCGAAAACTGGTTGACCTGGAACTCCGGGAATTGGGAGCCGCTGAGGATCCTATCCTCGTCTGCAGCGTCATCGCAATTGCCAAGGGTCAGCTCACGCTTGGGCAATTGGCAGTGACATTTACCGAAGACGAGCGCAGGGAAATGATCGAAAACGCTGGGTACGCCTGACCAATCGGAACATCAAACGTTCCGGCCGCGTGCGATAGCTAGCGCTTACGCTTTAATGGTGCCCCCAGAAGTTATCCCACCAGCTGCTGCCTCCCTCGCGGCGGCCATAGGCGTCCCTTCCGTCGCCGGAGTGGTTGTACTGCTCCTTGTTGAGGTGGTTGGTCGGGTCGCTCATCATGTTGTCGTTGTTCTGGCGCCGCCGGTTCTGCCACTCGTCGTTGTCATGTCTATTGTTGTTATTGTGGTCGTTATTGTTGTTGTGGTGCTTGTTGTTCCAATCGTTGTCGTCATCATGGTCATTGTTATGATGATCATCGGCCAGGATGGTGCGATGGGTGGCGCGCGCGTCGTTCATCCGCGCGTCCAGGCTGGCAGCGCTGAAGGCGGGACCTGCGGCCGCGAAAGACAGCAAAGCGAGCGTCAAAAGAACGGAAGCCTGTTTCGGTCGCATCTCATCCACCTTCAAGAAATTCGCCACCCGCATAATCCCTGGCGGCGGCAATGGTGCCGATCGCATCATTGCCCAAGCGACGGAGCTTGCCGATAGGCAACCTCCCGCTGTTAACACTAAACGTCGGCGCGGCGCTCCATGCGCGCAAGCCCCACACGGAAAAGTGCTGCCTCGCGGCGGTGCGAAACGCCGAAAAATGCCGAGCCGCGCCGCCCGCGAGGCCAGGCCGCGCCTCCCGGATATGACGCGCCGACGGCGGTTTCTCATGGAAAAACAGGCGCTTCCGGCGGCTTGCTGCGCCGGGCTCGCGCCGGACGTGCACGGCGCCGGGGCGGGTCCCCGGCCGGCCGTCACAAGCCCGCGAACCCATGCGCGCGACCGAGGGCGCCGCGCTGCCGGCCCTCGCCGACACTTTGCCTCAGGCCTGGATGCCCGGATCAAGTCCGGGGCATGACAGTTGCAAAACCAAATGGCCCTCAAACTGCCGCCGGAATGGCCCTTACCTCCTCCCCGCCTGCGATCTAACCCTGATGCCATGGCGTTGCTGCCGCTCAGTCAGGGGGACTTCGCGCGGCGGCGACGGTCTCACACGGGAGGAAGAGATGCGATTTTCCAATGTCAGCAAGACGGCGCTGATGGCGGCCTTCGCCGCCGGCGTGATGGCGATCAGCAGTGCCGCGCCGCTTACGGCGGCCAGGGCGGAGGATATCACCATTGGCGTCGCCGGGCCGATGACCGGCGAATTGGCGGCCTTCGGCGAGCAGCTGCGGCGCGGCTCGGAAATGGCGGTGAAGGACATCAACGCCCAGGGCGGTGTCCTTGGCAAGCAGATCAAGCTGGAAGTAGGCGACGACCAGTGCGATCCCAAGCAGGCGGTGCAGGTCGCCAATGACCTCGTCAAGAAGGGCGTCGTCTTCATCGCCGGGCATTACTGCTCCGGCTCGTCGATTCCGGCCTCCGACGTCTATGCCGAGGAAGGCATCGTGCAGATGACGCCGGCCTCCACCAATCCGGCCTTCACCGAAGCCCCCGCCGCCAAGGGCATCAAGACGGTGTTCCGCACCTGCGGCCGCGACGACAAGCAGGGCGTCTTCGCCGGCCCCTGGCTGGCCCACACCTATGCCGGCAAGAACGTCGCCATCCTCGACGACCGCTCGGCCTATGGCCAGGGCCTTGCCGATGAGACGCAGAAGAACATGGAGGCGGCCGGCCACACCACCGCCGTGCGCGAGACCTATACCGCCAAGGAGAAGGATTTCTCCGCCCTCATCTCCAAGATGAAGCAGGCGAAGGTCGATGTCGTCTATATCGGCGGCTATCACAACGACGTGGCGCTGATGATGCGCCAGGCGCGCGAACAGGGCTTCCAGGCCGATTTCGTCTCGGCCGACGCCATGAACACGGCGGAGTTCTGGTCGATCTCCGGCCCTGCCGGCGAAGGCCTGCGCTTCTCCGATGCGGCCTCGGCCATCAACCTGGATTCGGCAAAGCAGGTGGTGGCCGAGTTCAAGGCCGACAACTATTCGCCCGAGGGCTATACGCTCTCGACCTATGCGGCGATCCAGGCCTGGGCCCAGGCCGCCAACAAGGCCGGCTCGACCGACGGCGACAAGGTGGCGACGGCCTTGCACGCCAACGACTATCCGACGGTGATCGGCGATATCGGCTTCGACGACAAGGGCGACCTGAAGAAGGTCAATTACGCCTGGTTCATCTGGCATGACGGGAAATACGCGCAGGAACCATTGAACTGACGTTGTCAGTCCCTCACGTTGTTCGGGTCCCTCAAATGCCGGGCGATGCGGCTCCGCGTATCTTGGCTTCCGCGCCACTTGGCGTGCGGCCGTCGTCACGGCCGGTATGTGATGGGATAAAGCACGGCTAACGGCTAACCCCTCAACCCGCTCTCCCCCGCCTGTCGGCGTAGGCCGACATGCGTCGGAAGGCAGGGAGAGCGAGGCGGCGGAACTGAGAGTGGGGACCGCCGTTTAGATTTGCGTTCGCCATCTGCAGGTGGCGCGGCACCCGGAACTTCGCACCTCACGGCGGATTCCGGGTGCTTTCTTTTTGGCTTAAGCCTTCCTACGGAACTTTGCGTCGATCAAAGCTGCCTCGATGAGCCGATTCCACTCCTGATCACTCAGCGGCATTCCGGTCGCGGCATATCTCTCAACGGTTTCACGGCCGATTCGATGAAGGCGCAAGCGCGCCCAAAGCTTTAGAAGCCTCATTGGCATTCTCCGAATTAGTTTGGGAAAGCGCCGCATTGCAAAAAGCCAGCTCAACACCTGGGCATAGCCCGAAGGAGCACAGCGGTATTCGAGACATAAGTGCGGATCGCGATATTGCAAGGGACTGTGCCCTGGGCATTGGCACTATTCCCCCTCCCCCCTCGCGGGGGAGGGTCGGGGAGAGGGGACTTCGCCGGCGACCGATGGCGGCCTTCTCCGAGCATCCGTCGCCAAATGGCCCCATCGGCCGTGCCCAAATGGCCCTGCGATCGGAGATGCGGCGGTGCCATGATGAGGGCTAGACTGGTGCCAATGTTAATCGGGCTTCGCCGCACAGGCTGAGGTTCAGATAGCGGCGGTGCGGTGGGTCCGGCGGACCGACGAGGTGGATAATGCGGCTGATCAAGGGATTACAGTTCGTGCTGGCGGATGACGCCCATGGCGACCAGCCGCTCTATCGCCGCATCTATCTGCGCCTCCGCGAGGCGATCGAGGACGGCGTGCTCGGCGCCGGCACCCGCCTGCCCTCCACCCGCACGCTCGCCCAGGACCTGAAGGTCTCGCGCAACACCGTCGCCGCCGCCTTCGACCAGCTGCATGCCGACGGCTATCTCAACCAGCGGGTCGGCGACGGCACCTATGTGGCGCCGCTGCCGCCGGAACGGCGCCGGCATCCGGCGCCGGATTCCGGCAGTGCCGATTTCGCCGGCCGCGCCGCCGAGGATGCAGCGGCGGGCGGGCGGGTCGCGCGCGGCCGCCGAACGTCGCAGCTTCGGGCCAATACCGGCGGCAAATCGGGACCGCATACCGACGGCAAGGCCAGGCCGCTCTCGCCCGCTTCCGCCCTGCCCCAATCCCTCACGGCGCCGGGCCTCGCTGCGCAAAGCTTCACCGCACAGGGCTTCATGATGCAGGGCAACCCAGGCACCCAGCCCGGTAACACCCAGCCCGGAAGCGCCTTGACCGGAGGCACACCGCCCGGCTTCTCCCGGCGCGGCACCGCCTTCGATCCCGCCGGCCTTGTCGCCGCGGCGATGGAGCCCATCTGCATGCTGGCGCGGCCGGGCGTCGATCTCTTTCCGCGCGGACAATGGCGGCAGGTGATGAACGAGGTCATCAACAGCCGGCGCGCCGACGGCTTCGATGTCTGCGATCCCGCCGGCCATCCCGATCTGCGCAAGGCCGTGGCGCGGCATCTCGCCATTTCGCGCGGCCTCATCTGCGATGCAAGCCAGGTGATCATCACCACCAGCGGGCTGCAATCGGTCGATCTCGCCATCCGCGTCATCAGCGATCCCGGCGACCAGGTCTGGATGGAAGATCCCGGCTGCACCGAGACGCGCGCCACCATGCTTTCCGCCGGCCTGGAA
>DATLIX010000048.1:0-17801 GCA_035539215.1 Dongiaceae bacterium
GGTCGGAATGCTTTGCTTTCAAGGATTCCATATGCGACGTGAGAGCCATCGGCGAATCTCCCTTGCGGCTGGTGGTTGCAGGGCAGACAGTCCGTCGTCTGGCGGGCTGAAAGCCCCCTTTCGAAGTCCGATTGGTACAAAACTGCAAAACAATGGTAACGCCGTTATCCTATTAGAGTAAATTGGAGTTTCAGCGCGCATTACAAGAATCAACGGCGAATGACGGGTTAATTGAGCAGGGGAACTGACCTTTATGGCGCCAAGCCAAGGAAAAACCAGACAAAAATCCGGCAGCCTTCGTGAAAAGAGTGAAACCATCGGGCATCTTCCACCCCGATTGATCATCGGCATCTCCGGCGCGTCGGGCGTCATCTACGGCATCCGCCTGCTCAAGATGCTGCAGGACAGCATGATCGAGACCCACCTCGTCATGTCGCGCGCCGCCCAGGTGACACTGGCGCATGAAACCAACCATAAGTTGCGGGATATCAAAGAACTCGCCGATGTCTGCTATGACAGCGATGACATGGCCGCGGCGATTTCCAGCGGCTCCTTCATAACGCTCGGCATGATCGTCGCCCCCTGCTCGGTCAAGACGCTGGCTGAGATCGCCACCGGTGTCACCACAACCCTGATTTCCCGTGCCGCAGACGTGGTTCTGAAAGAACGTCGTCGTCTTGTCCTGATGGTGCGCGAGACGCCGCTTCATGCGGGCCACTTGAAGAACATGCTGGCTGTCACGGAGATGGGCGGGATCATCTCCCCGCCCGTCCCCGCCATGTATGCCCGGCCGCAAACAATCGACGAAATGATCGATCACAGTCTAGGCCGTGCGCTCGACCTCTTCGGCATCGCGAGCGACCATGTGCACCGCTGGGGCGAGCGTGACGCCCAGCAACCGCGACAATCGCGCCGCCCAAGCGATAGATAATTCCCGTTGCCACCAGATTGCCGACTCGGCTCTATTCGAGAGGGGCGCGCCGGTTCGTTCCTTGACCGCAGGAAATGAAGATGCGGGAAGTAATCCTGTTGTTGATGGACGGATATGATGGATGACCTTGTGATTGTGATCATCCGCCAGCTGGCAATTGCCGCGCTGTTGGTCACCACCACCGTCATCATGCATTTCTTCGGACTGTTCCTGCTGACCGCTTTTGTCCGCGTCAATCAGAGACGGCTGAGCCGGGACAGCATGCATATCGACCAGATTGCAGTCCTGATTGCGGCCGTCTTAGGGGTCTTTGCCATACATTCGGCGGAGATCTGGCTCTACGCCCTGTTTTACGATTTCATGCATGTCTTCAAAACGCTGGAAGATGCCCTCTATTTTTCCCTGACCAGCTACGCGACGATCGGCTATGGCGACGTCGTCCTGTCACATGAGTGGCGTATCCTCGGCGCCATCGAAGGCGTCAACGGCATCCTCCTGCTCGGCTGGTCGATCGCCTTCCTGGTCGCCGTGGTCGGCCGGTTCCGCCATATGCAGCATCGCTGATCAGAGCTGCTGCAAGATCGCCGCGATATCCTGCTCGTCCTGCGGATCAGGTTCGTTCGAGGTGTCGGACCGTGGCAATAGGTCGAGATAGGCCCGCATGACCGGCAAAGCGAGTTCCGCCGCGGGTTTCCCTTGCAACCGGCCGCAATGCGGCTCCGCAGCCAGGGCGATCTGGCGCTGCGCCACCCTTTCGCAATCGAGCTCGGCACCCAGCAATGTATGATGCAACGACTGCTGGTCGACCTTGCCGATCTCTTCGCCGAAATCACCTTTGACCCGACGCCGCACCTCGCGCAATGGCCGGACGACCTTGTCACGCCAGGGCTGGACCGCGGCATCGATGTCGATCACCCCGCTGGTCGGCAACTGATACCCCAGGGTCGCAAGCCAGCAGATGGCCAGCAACATGTTGACATCGGCATCGCGCCGGTCCTGCAGTGACAGCAGAGCCACAGCTACCGGCGATTTGCAGTAGAAAGCCAGGCTGAATTCCCAAAAGCCGTCGGCATTTAGCCTAATCACAGCGCCGCCCCGTCCCTGTCTCGCATCATGCCAATCGAGGCATCCGCTCGCCGGCCAAGCCCCTTTACCCTGGCTAGCATAGGGCTTTGTCGCTGCCGGCTTGTCAAGCCGAGCAAGCCCGCCTGGCAGACGCCACCAGCGCGCGAAGGACTTGCCAGAAGCGCGCCGATCAACCAACTATGTGAGGATCTGCCACAGATGGCAAAGTCCTTATTATTTCACGGATTTCAGTGATGAGCGACGCCTTCTATTTCTTCTCTCCGGCCCGCTCGGTCATCGCCGTCGCCGGCGACGATCGCGCCAGTTTCTTGCAAGGCCTGATTTCCAACGATACCGGGAAGGTCTCCCCATCGCAGGCGATCTATACCGCCTTCCTGACGCCGCAGGGCAAGTACCTGCACGATTTCAGCATAGCTGCCCGGGTCGATGAAACGGGCGCCGACTCTTATCTGCTGGATGTTGAGGCGGTCCGGCGGGCCGACCTGCTGAAGCGCCTGTCGATGTATCGCCTGCGTTCCAAGGTCACCCTGACCGATGCCAGCACGGATTGGGTGGTAGCCGTGATTTACGGGGCGGACGCTTTGGCGACCCTGGCATTGCCGGACGCAGCTGGGGCGACGAAGCCCCTGGCGGACGGCGTCGCCTTCACCGATCCGCGTCTGCCTGCCTTGGGCGCGCGCGCCCTCCTGCCGCGAACGACCGCCGAAGCCGTGCTGCAGCAGGCCGGTTTGCACCCGGGAGATGCGGAGGCCTACAACCGCCTGCGCCTGTCGCTCGGCGTGCCGGAAAGCCCGGTCGATCTCATCCCGGAAAAATCCATTCTGCTGGAATCGGGCTTCGATGAACTGCACGGCGTCGATTGGCAGAAGGGCTGTTATATGGGCCAGGAACTGACGGCCCGCACCAAGTATCGCGGCCTCGTCCGCAAGCGCCTCCTGCCGGTCACCATTACCGGGGCGCCGCCGGCACCCGGCACCGCCGTCATGGCCGGCGACAAGGAGATCGGCGAGATGCGCAGCCATGCCGCCGATGGTTCGGTCGGCATCGCCATGCTGCGTCTGGAAGCATTGGAAAGCTTGCGCACCGGCGGATCGATCACGCTGCGCGCCGGAACGGCAGAGCTCTCGCCGCTTCTGCCGGACTGGGTGCGGCTGCCGCCGGCAGAAGCCGCCGCAATCTGACGCCCGTTCCCCGGCGGCTGATCGGCAGGTCAAGCGGACTGACGTCGATTGGAAACAGGCTGCTTCCCTGCTATAGAGCGCGCCAGCGATCTCGATAACAGGGGATGATGATGAGCAAGCCACGTTTGCGCGATCTTGGCATTTCGCTTGGCCAAATGGCACCCGGTCCGCTCAACGCCATTACCGATGTTGCCGGCGTCAAGGTTGGCTTCACGACCGTCATTCAGGACACCCCTTACGTGGTACGTAGCGGCGTCACCGCCATCTGGCCGTCCGACCGCATCTATACCGATCATCTTTTCGCCGGCTATCATTCCTTCAACGGCAATGGCGAGATGACCGGCACGATCTGGCTGCAGGAACAAGGCACCCTGGCGGGGCCGATCACCATCACCAACACCCATGCGGTCGGCATCGCCCGTGATGCCATCTGCCGGCTCGCGGCAGAGCGATTTGTCGAGAACGCCTGGCACCTGCCGGTAACGGGGGAGACCTGGGACGGCTGGCTGTCCGACGCCGAGACCTTCCCTATTACCAGCGAGCATGCCCTGGCCGCCCTCAAATCGGCGCAAGATGGTCCGGTCGCGGAAGGCAATGTCGGCGGCGGCACCGGCATGATCTGCCATGAATTCAAAGGCGGCACCGGCACCGCATCGCGGCGCCTCTCCGCCGATCAAGGCGGCTGGACGGTCGGCGCCCTGGTGCAGGCCAATTACGGTCTGCGCGAAATGCTGCGTTGCGGCCATGCCCCCGTCGGGCTCGAGATCGGCGATGACGTCGTGCCACGGGCCAAGGATGAGCCGAAGGATCAGGGCTCGATCATCGTCGTCCTGGCAACCGATGCCCCGCTTCTGCCGATCCAGTGCCAACGCCTGGCTCGTCGCGCCACGACCGGCCTCGCCTGGGTCGGGGGCTTCGGCAGCAATTCCAGCGGCGATATCTTCCTCGCCTTCTCCACCGCGAACGTCATCCAGGCTTCTGCGAAAATGGCCGAGGTGCGCATGCTGGGCCTGGAGCAATGTACGCCGCTCTTCCAGGCCGCGGCGGAAGCCACCGAAGAAGCGATCTGGAACGCCATGGTCGCCGCAGAGACCATGACCGGTTTTAAAGGCCGCAAGGTCCACGCCCTGCCACACGACCTGTTGCAGCAAGCCGTGGCCCGGTACAAACGGCGAGACTAACTACAACAGTTTTTCTCGGAAAGATCGGAATCGACGAAACTACATGTCGGGCGAAGGCGTTACAGCGCGTAGCGATCCTGATCGCAATGGCAGCTGGGCAATTTTTGCCGATACACGGGAACGTGATCGCCGCTCAAAGAGCTTACGCTTGGACATCAAATTTCACTAGGAATACTCTCATTAACATAGATTTATCGCTGCTTACTTTGTTCGCGTATCAAAGCTGTGGGGCGACCCACACACCAAAGGCCACGCCGAGTTCGAGATCGTTCCCTGCTGGGATCGCCGCATGAAGTCCATCTTGGTAATTGACGACGACCCCCTGGTCGGCACAACGGTCCAACGGATACTGACCTCTGCTAACTGGGATGTGCGCCTCGCACGCAATGGGCGCGATGCGCTGGATCAAGTTGCACAGCGGGCACCTGACCTGGTCGTCACGGATATCATTATGCCGGATATGGAGGGACTGGAGATCATCTCCTCCTTGCAAAGATCGCATCCGGATATCCCCATCATTGCCGTTTCCGGTAGCGGCCGAATGAACAATGTCGATTATCTGGCTTATGCCGAGAAGCTCGGCGCGTACGCCACTTTGGCAAAGCCGTTCAAGCGTGAAGAAATTCTCCGCATCATTCGCAAAGCGTTTGGCGAAGCAAGTGACTCGTAACAGAACAGCGATCAACGGCAGCTTGAGGCGCCACCTGAAAAGCGTTCCATCCACCTCTCGACCCAGCCGATCGCCGTATCTGCGGTCGACCTCGGGAAAACAGGGACGGAACTTCTCGATGTAGGAGGTTCTCGATGCCGGAAGAGACTTTGTTGGCGCCGCGCCTGGCTATCGTCGATGACGAACCCGGCATCTGCCGATTGGTGGAACGCGTTGCGACGGATTGCGGGTATCAGGTCTTTGCGACGACAGATCCGGCCAAATTCCGACAGGAGATCGCGGAGCTCGATCCCGCCATCATCATTCTCGATCTCCAGATACCCGGCATGGACGGCATAGAGTTGCTGCGCGAGCTTTCCGGCCTCGGCCTCTCGGGCCACGTCCTTCTGATCAGCGGCAGTGACATCAAGATCATGGAATCCGCCATGTTCCTCGGCCTCGCGCGCGGCATGCGGATGGAAGGTTTTTTGCAGAAGCCGATGCGGCTCGAAGAGCTGCGCCAGATACTCAACCGCCTCAACCCGATGTCGCGGGAGCCGACCCGGGAAGAGCTCCTCAGCGTCATCGAGGAAAACGGCCTCTCGCTGCATTACCAGGCCAAGCTCGACCTGCAGAGCGACGCCATCGTCGGCGTGGAAGCGCTCGCCCGCTGGGGACACCCCAAACTCGGCGCCATTCCGCCGGACACCTTCATCTCACTGGCTGAACGGAGCGAAGTCATCACGCCCCTCACCCGCTGGGTCATCGCCGAAGCGATCGCCCAGGCCGGCGAATGGCGGGCCGAGGGCTATGACATATCGACGTCCATCAACCTCTCCGCCGCGGCCACCTATAGCTATGATCTGCCGGACTGGGTGGAAACCGTCTGCACCCGCGCCGGCCTGCCGACCGATCGCGTGACCTTCGAGCTCACCGAAACCGCCGCCATGCAGGACGGCATCAAATTGCTGGATGTCCTCACCCGCCTCCGCCTCAAAGGCTTCCAGTTGTCGATCGATGACTTCGGCATCGGCTATTCATCGCTGGTACAGCTGCAGAAGCTGCCCTTCTCCGAGCTGAAGATCGATATCAGCTTCATTCAAAACCTGCTGAAGACCGAGAGCAGCAACGTCATCGTCGATACCATCATCGGCATGGCGCGGAATCTGAAATTGCGGACGGTCGCCGAAGGCGTGGAGAGCCGGGAGGTTCTTACCGCCCTGAAGACCAAGGGCTGCGACTACGCGCAAGGCTTCTATATTTCCAAGCCTTTGCCGGCAGAAGACTTCGTTCGGCTGCGGCCAGCCTTCAGGCTCAGGGCCTGATTGCCGCAAAGGACGCGGGGATCGATTCCGTGCCGATGTCGAAGCGAAATCCTGGACAGCCGCCTGACAGACTCGGGCGCTTCATCTATAGTGAGTCGCGAGATGACGCCGCGATGATGAGGATAAACGTGCCGACGGTTCCGATATCCGAGGAAGACGCACTGATACCGGTCATCGTGCAGCTGCGTGAGATGGTCGACGAGCTGTCGGCGGATATGCAGCAGATCCAGTGGCGTCTTGCCAAGCTGGAACGTCAATACGGCACAGACACCACTGAGTGATGCAAGCGGACCATGTGGCCCTTCTTCTCGAAGCCTCTTCCCCACTCTTCCGTGTCCTTACGTTTGCTCGTCTTCCCATTGGTCATGGGTCTGCAGATTTTTTCGCTAGCCGTTTCACGCGCCGACCCGCAAATCAGCGATCCGGGCATGGCGCAGCGCCTGCTCGGCAAACACGCATTGACCTTGCAATGGCTGGGTTCCGGCACGCTGAAAGACGCAGGCCAAGCGGAGGTCCGCAACGACAACGGCACTTGGCGCCTGACCGGTCGGCAGGAAGCCAAGGAAGGCCATGTCAGCCTCGACGGTGTCGTCACAGCGGTGGATGCTACGACCTTCGCCTTCACCGGCAAGATCATCACCAATGTCAGCTACATCAATAAGGGGCAGGATTGCACCCGCGACGGCAACTTCACTTTTGCCAAGAAGGGCAGCCGCAAATACTGGCGCCTGCTGCAGATCGATAATCCCTGCGACCGGGCGGCGGATTATGTCGATATTTATCTGCGCTAGATTGCGCTTCTGCGGCCCTGATCCAAATATATGACATGACCGCGCGCCTGGGTCGGCGCCGTGACGTTGGAACACATTTCTTGGAGACGTGCGAACCATGACGGAAGCTGCCCTTCACCATCTGCCGGCGCCCGCGAGGGACCTCATCGAACGCCTACGCCTGGTGCCGCATCCCGAGGGCGGCTTTTTCCGTGAAACCTACCGCGCGTCGATCGAGCTGAGCGCCCAGGCACTGCCCGCGGATTTCACCGGAACGCGTCATGCATCGACGGCAATCTATTTTCTGCTGGCCGCCGGAGACCGCTCACGCCTTCACCGCATCTGCTCGGACGAAGTCTGGCATTTCTATCATGGCGACCCGCTGCAGGTGGTGGAGATAACCGAAGCCGGCGATATTTCCACGACGTTGCTCGGTGCCGATATCGGCGCCGGCCAGGTGCCGCAGCACGTCGTGCCGGCCGGCCGCTGGTTCGGTGCCTGCCCGGCTCCCGACAGTCGTTTCAGCCTGGTCGGCTGCACGGTGGCACCCGGTTTCGATTTCGCTGATTTCGAAATGGCCGAGCCGCAGGCACTCTTGTCTGCCTATCCAAAGCTGCGCGACTGGATCATACGCCTCACCTGACCCCGCCCGGTTGCTGGATAGGCTCTGTTCGCCGACGCCGCGGCAACGCTACTCCCGCTTCAGTCTCTCGGACCACCGCTCCCGCGTCAGCCGATGGAGCAGATGACGGCGCAAGCGGTCGCCTGCCGGCAAAGCCGGGTGGTCGAAGTCCTCCGCCCGGTAATGCTGCATGCCGAGGCGCTGCATGACGCCTTGCGACCGCAAATTCACAGCCGCAGTGAAGGCGACGATTTCATCGAGGCCGAGATCGTCGAAACCGAAACCCAGGACTGCCTGCGCCGCCTCCGTGGCATAGCCCCTGCCCCAAAAATCATGGGCGAGCCGCCAGCCGATTTCGATGCAGGGCATGAAGGGCGCGGCGAAGCCCGGCCGGTTCAGACCGACGAAACCGATGAAATCCGCGATACCCGGTGCTTCCACCGCCCAGAAACCGAAGCCCTGCGTCTCGATGGCCGCCTGCATACGCGCCACCATCGCGTCACTGGCGACGCGGTCCAGGCAGGCCGGCATGAATTCCATGACGCGGGGATCGGCATTGAGGCGCGCGATCGCCGGCAAGTCGCTGTCGCGCCAGGCCCGGAGGATCAAGCGCGGGCTACGCAGCAGGACCGTATCCTTCACCCGGCGCCTCCCTCAATCGCTGCAGACGGCGCTATCGAACCGCCACCAGCGCTTGACGCTGGAAAGAACCTGGACGGCTCCGTTCCGCTCGACACGATAGCTGCGCCACCAGGGGGTTGCACAGTTTTCCGGTACCCTGACGTCGCCCAGGGTCCAGCCCCCGGCATCCCCTGTAACGGCCAAGCCACAAAGTGCGGGCGGCTGAACCAGCCGCCCGGTGTCGTTCAGCAAGGTGATAAGCTCTGCCGCACCTTGCAGGTCCTTCACCTGTGCCAGAGCGGCACGCAAGCCCGCCTGATCGGTGATGGCGGCGACATCCTCGCCGTCATCGGTCACCAACAGCACCGTCGCCTCCGTGCCGGCTTTCCGGGGATAGGCGCCCAGATCGAATTCGCGGCGTCCGAAGAACGTATCAAGCGCTTTTGTCTGCTGCTGATTGCCGGCTCCCTCGGCGGAGCGGGGAATCCAGATCCGGCATTGATAGACGTCCAGCCCGACGCCGAAATGGAGATGCGGATCCAGCGTGAGACTGCGGCAGACCTCGCCGTAACGCTCTGTCATCCGCCTGTCGACCGCATCGCTGGCGAGCAATGGATGCGCCGCATCGAGGCCTTCGCCGGCGCAGGATCTGGCAATCAGCTCCCGGTCCTGGGCTGAGAGGCCGGTATCGCTGGTCGCCCACCGCCGTACCTCATAAGCCGCAAGCGTCAGCAGAAGCAGCAGAGCCGCATAGATGATTCGGCGTTTGGTCATGACATCCGATCGTAGTGGGTGCGGCGACAAAGAGAAACCGCGACTGGCGGTTGCGGCGCTAAGTCCGGGTCCGGACGCTTTCCGGCCACCCGGCATCATCTTTTGGGGCATTCTTCGTGGCACAGAAGGCACCTCCGCCTGGGGGCTTCCAGCACAAGTTTCCCTTGCTTTTCCTCGCGTTTAACCAGGCGGTCAAGAATATTTACGTGTGTGACAGAACCATGTTAGCGTCGCAACCGTCGCCTCGACCGAGGCTGGCCTGCTCGCCGTCGCGGAGGGGACTGACGGCAAACCGGGAGCTTGAAAATGAAACCGCTGTTGAGAACGACCGTCGCCGCCTTGATGCTGACGATCGCCGCCGGCGCCGGCGCTTATGCCGCCACGCCGAAAGATACGCTGGTCATCGCCTACGCGATCGACGACATCATCACCCTCGATCCGGGTGAGATCTATGAAATCTCCAGTTCGGAATACCAGGCCAATGCCTATGACCGCCTGGTCGCGCTTGACCCCAGCGATACCTCCAAGATCCTGAACAAGGCCGCGGAAAGCTGGTCGGTCAGCCAGGATGGCAAGACCTTCATCTTCAAGATCCGCAAGGGCATCAAGTTCCAGTCCGGCAATCCACTGACCGCCGAGGACGCAGCCTTCTCCCTGCAGCGCTATGTCACGATGGACAAAACACCTGCCTTCATTATGAACCAGTTCGGTCTGACGAAGGACAATGCGACCAAGATGATCCGCGCCAAGGATGCGGATACCCTGGAAGTCGAACTCGACAAGGTCTATGCGCCAACCTTCTTCCTGAACTGCATCAGCTATACCAGTTCGATCGTCGACAAGAAGCTGGTCATGTCGCATGAGCAGAACGGCGATCTCGGCAATGGGTGGCTGAAGACCAACTATGCCGGTTCGGGTCCGTTCTTCCTGAAGGAATGGAAGCCGAATGAATCGCTGAGCCTCACCACCAACCCGCATTACTGGGACGGCGAGCCGAAGATCAAGCGCGTTCTCATCAAGAACGTGACCGAAAGTGCCACGCAGCAA
Organism: Dongiaceae bacterium; assembly: GCA_035539215.1. Taxonomy (GTDB): domain Bacteria; phylum Pseudomonadota; class Alphaproteobacteria; order Dongiales; family Dongiaceae; genus Dongia_B. The sequence continues at coordinate 10,188 of DATLIX010000048.1, forward strand.
TTGCTGCTGCAGAAAGGTGATGTCGATATCGCCCGCAACGTCACCGGCGATCAGCTGACCGCGCTTCAGGGCGATAAGAACGTCTATATCCAGTCGGCGGCGAAGGCGACCCTGTGGTATCTCGGACTCAACATGAAAAATCAGTACCTGGCCAAGCCGGAAGTGCGCAAGGCGCTGAAATACCTGGTCGATTACGACGGCATCGCCAATACCTTGTTCAAAGGTGTCGATGCCCCCCATCAGACCATCCTTCCCGATGGCCAACTCGGCGCCTCCGATGCCAAGCCCTATAAGTTCGACGTCGAGAAGGCAAAGGAACTGCTGAAGCAGGCAGGTCTGCCCGACGGCTTCAGCGTCACCATGGATACTTCCAACAAGACGGAAACCCTGGAACTGGCGCAGTCGATCCAGTCGACTTGGGCAAAGGCCGGCATCAAGTTGGAGATCAAGTCTGCGGACAACAAGCAAACCCTGACTCGTTATCGTGCCCGCCAGCACGACATCTATATCGGCACCTGGGGCTCGGATTATCAGGACCCGCATTCCAACGCTGAGGGGTTTGCGACTAATGCCGATAACTCTGACGATGCAAAGGTCAAACCGCTTGCTTGGCGCAACGCCTGGGACATTCCCGATCTGACCAAGGAGGTCTATGCCGCGCGTGACGAGCTGGACAGCACCAAGCGCGCCGCGATGTATGGCGACATTCAGCAAAAGGTGCTGGATGATGGTCCGTTTATCGTCATGTTCCAGCAGATCGAAACTTCCGGGATCAGCAAGCACGTTAAGGGCTTCATCATGGGCCCCAGCTTCGACCTCGACCTCTATAAGAATGTCGTCAAGAATTGATGGGTCTTTTTACCTAGCGAAGTAACGGCAACGAAGCCGATCCAAATGCACCGCCGGACCCGGTCCGGCGGTGCTCTTTTGAGGGAGCGAGAACGATGACTTATCGCTTTCCCCCGGTTCGCTCACGCAACAAAGCATTGGCCCGCTGGCGCCAATCGGCTATTAGCCGTCGGATGCTGCACCTTTCTCTGCCAATTGGAATGAAGATATGAAGGCGACATTACGCGTCGTCATTTCCGTGCTGAGTACTTTGCTCGGCCTTCTCATTATCACTTTCGTAATCGGCCGTGTCCTACCGATTGATCCGGTCCTGGCCGTGGTCGGCGATCACGCTTCAGCCGAGGTTTATGCCCGCACCCGCCTGGAAATGGGCCTGGACCTGCCGCTTTATCAGCAGTTCTGGATCTATCTCAGCCATGTGCTGCAAGGCGATCTCGGCATGTCTTTGCGCACCGGCCATCCGGTCCTGGAAGACATCAGCCACGTCTTTCCAGCGACGCTGGAACTGGCGACAGCCGGCACGCTGATCGGCGTCATCATCGGCGTACCGGCCGGAGTCTGGGCCGCCGTGCATAAGGACCGCTGGCAGGACCATATTATCCGTTTTGTTGGTCTTTTTGGTTATTCCGTACCAGTCTTCTGGCTCGGCCTCATGGGCCTGCTGCTGTTTTATGCCAAGCTCGACTGGCTGCCCGGCCCCGGCCGCATCGATTTCAGCTTCGAAGATTCAGTCGATCCGGTTACAGGCATCATGCTGATAGATAGCTTCCTGACCGGCGACATGGAACTCTTCACCAACGCCGTCATGCATCTTATCCTGCCGGCTTCGATCCTCGGCTATTTCTCGCTTGCCTATATCAGTCGCATGACCCGTTCCCTCATGCTGGGCCAACTGCGCCAGGAATACATCCTGACAGCACGCGTCAAGGGAGTCGCTGAGTGGAAGATCGTCTGGCGTCATGCCATGGGTAATATCCTGGTGCCGCTGCTGACGGTGATCGTGCTTTCCTATGCGACGCTGCTGGAGGGTTCTGTGCTGACCGAGACGGTCTTTGTCTGGAACGGCCTCGGTCTCTATATCACCAACTCGCTCTTCTCCGTCGACATGACCGCGGTGCTGGGCGGCACGCTGGTCGTCGGCACAGCCTTTATCTTTATCAACATGCTGACCGATCTCGCCTATCGCGTGCTCGATCCGCGTGCCCGCTGACGTGACGGGGAGCTTATCAAGATGACTTTCACCTTATCCGATATGCGGACGACCGGCTGGCGGCACTGGCTGTTGACCGATACGCCGCATTCGCGTCTGCAGGCGCGCCTGGGCCGCGCCTATCTCGGCTGGCGGAGTTTCGCGCGCAATCCGCTAGCCATGGCCGGCCTGATCATCTTTCTGACGCTGCTCCTGATGGCGATCTTTGCGCCTTTGCTGACCAGCCATGATCCTTTGGCCGGCAATCTGGAACAGCGCCTGCTGCCGCCTAATGATACCTATCTGCTCGGCACCGACCAGCAGGGTCGCGACCTGTGGAGCCGCATCGTTTATGGGTCGCGCGTCACTTTGATGATCGTCTTCCTGACCTCGATCACGGCCGCCCCGATCGGCCTCATCATCGGCACGGTTGCCGGCTATGCCGGCGGCTGGGTGGAAGCCGCGCTGATGCGCATCACCGACATCTTCCTCGCTTTTCCCCGCCTCATTCTGGCGCTGGCCTTCGCCGCCGCCCTCGGGCCCGGTATCGAGAATGCGGTGCTGGCGATTTCCCTGACCGTCTGGCCGCCTTATGCCCGTATCGCCCGCGCCGAGACCCTGGCGGTGCGCAACTCCGACTATGTGGCGGCGGCCCGCATGATGGGCGCCTCGCCTCTTCGGATCATTCTGGGCCAGATCATGCCGATGTGCATGTCCTCGCTGATCGTCCGCGTTTCGCTCGACATGGCCGGCATCATCCTGACCGCCGCCGGCCTCGGCTTCCTTGGCCTCGGCGCGCAGCCGCCGCAGCCGGAATGGGGCGCCATGGTTTCCAGCGGCCGCGAACATCTGCTGGATCAATGGTGGATCTCCACCTTCCCCGGCATCGCGATCTTCGTCGTCAGCCTCGGCTTCAACCTGATCGGCGACGGGCTGCGCGACGTCCTCGATCCGCGCGAGCAGTGAGGCGATGATGGAAAAAATCCAGCGCACCGTTCCTCTCCTTCAAGTCGAAAACCTCAACATCCGCTTCAAGACGCCCACCGGCAGTTCCCATGTCGTGCGCGACATGTCCTTCAGCATGGGCCGCGAAAAGCTGGCGATCGTCGGCGAAAGCGGCTCCGGGAAGTCGCAATCTGTCCGCGCCATTCTGGGCCTCAGCCCCGGCCAGGTGACGGCCGACCGGTTGGAATTCCAGGGCGAAAATCTGCTAGGCCTCGATGCCGCCCACTGGCGCAAGATCCGCGGCAAACGCATCGCCATGATCATGCAGGACCCGAAATATTCTTTGAACCCTGTGATGCGGATCGGCGACCAGTTGCTGGAGGCCGTTCGAGACGGCTTCGGCGGCAAGGCCACCAAGGCCCGCGCGTTGGAAATGCTCAGTGCCGTCAAGATCCGCGACCCGGAACGCGTCTATCGCGCCTGGCCGCATGAGCTGAGCGGCGGCATGGGCCAGCGGGCGATGATCGCCATGATGCTGATCACCGAACCCGAACTGCTGATCGCCGACGAGCCGACCTCGGCGCTCGACGTCACCGTGCGGCTGCAGGTTCTCGCCATCCTCGACGACCTGGTGAAGACCCGGGATATGGGCCTCATTTTCATCAGCCATGATCTCAACCTCGTCGCCTCGTTCTGCGACCGGGTCCTCGTCATGTATGCCGGCCAGGTGATGGAGGAGCTGGATGCCCATCATCTCACCGCCGCCCAGCATCCCTATACCCGCGGCCTGCTCGCCTGCCTGCCGGAATTGGGCCGGCCGGTCAGCGTCCTGCCGACCCTTACCCGCGATGCTGCCTGGAAAGACCCGATCGTCGCGCGAGCCGTCCGATGAGCAATATGATCGACGTTCAAAATCTCGAAGTCGTCTTCGGCGCCGGCAAGCGGCAGGTGCATGCGCTCAAGAAGGTGAGTTTCCAAGTCGATAAGGGCGAGAGCTTCGGCCTGGTCGGCGAAAGCGGTTCCGGCAAGTCCACGGTTCTGCGCGTCCTCGCCGGCCTCAACCCCGATTGGAAGGGGCGGATCACCGTCGATGGCCGCGATTTCCGCGCCAAGCGTGACCGTGATGTCTACAAGCAGATCCAGATGGTGTTCCAGGACCCCTACGGTTCGCTGCACCCCAAGCATACGATCGACCGGATTCTCTCCGAACCCCTGATCATCCATGGCATCGGCGATGTCGAGGATCGGGTCACGCAAATACTCGATCAGGTTCAACTCGGCCACGCCTTCCGTTTCCGCTATCCTCATCAGCTTTCCGGCGGCCAGCGCCAGCGCGTCGCCATTGCCCGCGCGCTCATCCTGCGCCCGCAGGTGGTGCTGCTGGACGAACCCACCTCGGCGCTCGACGTCTCGATCCAGGCCGAGATCCTCAATCTGCTCAGCGAACTGCGCCGGGAGCTCGGCCTGACCTATATTCTCGTGAGCCACGATCTCGCCGTGGTCGGCCAGATGTGCGAGCGGCTGGCGCTGATGCGCAAGGGCGAGATCGTCGAGCAGGCCAACGCCGCCGATCTCGGCGCCGGCAAGCTGACTCATCCCTATTCGCAGCAGCTGCTGGTCGCCAGCAAGGGCTATGACCGGGCCGCGATCGATCTATTTGCCGATTTGTGAGCGATCCCGATGTCGCAATTCATCAGCAGCCTGGCCTTGCTGGTTGGCGATTACGATGAGGCCAAGAGCTACTACCGCGACGTCCTCGGCTTCGAGCTGGTCGAGGATACGGATCTCGGCCAAGGCAAGCGCTGGGTCGTCATGTCGCCGCCGGGCGCCACCGAAACCCGGCTGTTGCTGGCGCGGGCGGCAACGCCGGAACAAGCGAGCCGGATCGGCAACCAGACTGGCGGCCGGGTCTTCCTGATTCTCCAGACCGACGATTTCTGGCGCGACTACCGCGCCTATCAGGCGCGTGGCGTCACTTTCTGCGAGCAGCCGCGGCAGGAGGCCTATGGCACGGTCGCGGTATTTCAAGATCGTTACGGCAATCGCTGGGATCTGCTGCAGCCGGCAAGAACATAGTGCCAGCGATTTTCGGCTGACTTTAACCATTCAAGGCCCGGAATCTGCGGCATTTTCACCGCCAGGTGCAGAATTTGGCCGTCCCCGGCATAACATGATTGGCGCTTTGCCGCGGCTTCCTGTATCAAGCGCCTTTCGCCGCGCGCCAACAAGACGTGCGCCCCTGCCGATTCCGATCAGGTCACGCGACCTGACGATGACGGCAGGCATGCGATCCCGCTTCTGACAGATTGACCCGTTATGCCCTTCCCAGTGATTCATCCGGCCCTCGACCGCGCCCTTGCCGAGCGCAACTATCTGGAACCGACCCCGGTCCAGGAAGCGGTTCTGCAGCCCGAGGCCGCCGGCCGCGATCTCCTGGTCTCGGCCCAGACCGGCTCCGGCAAAACCGTCGCCTTCGGTCTCGCTTTCGCCGAAACCATCCTCGGCGATGCCGAGCGTTTTCCCCGCGCCGGCGCGCCGCTGGCCCTGATCATCGCCCCCACCCGTGAGCTGGCGATGCAGGTCCATGGCGAATTGAGCTGGCTCTACGCCCCGGCTGGCGCCCGAATCGTCTCCTGCGTCGGTGGCATGGATGCCAGGCGGGAAGCCCGCGCCCTGGAAGCCGGCTGCCATATCGTGGTCTGCACGCCGGGTCGCCTGCGCGACCATCTGGAGCGCCGGCAGATCGATACTTCCGAATTGCGGGTCGTCGTGCTCGACGAAGCCGACGAGATGCTGGATCTCGGTTTCAGCGAAGATCTCGAATTCATTCTCGACGCCACGCCGCCGGAACGCCGCACCCTGCTCTTCTCGGCGACCATCGCCAAGGAAATCGCCAATCTGGCCAAGCAGTATCAGCGCGATGCCCTGCGCATCAACACGCTGAAGCAGAACGAGGCGCATGGCGACATCGAATATCGCGCCATCCGCGTCGGGCCGCGCGATGTCGAGCATGCCGTGGTCAACGTGCTGCGCTTCATCGAACCGCGCGCCAGCATCATCTTCTGCCATACACGTGAGTCGGTCCGGCGCCTGCATGGCAGCCTGCTGGAGCGCGGCTTCGATGTCGTCGCCCTCTCCGGCGAATTGAGCCAGACGGAGCGCAGCCATGCGCTGCAAGCCCTGCGCGACGGCCATGCCCGTGTCTGCGTGGCGACCGACGTGGCGGCACGCGGCATCGATCTGCCCGATCTTGGCCTCGTCATTCATGCCGAGATCCCGACCAACAAGGAGACCCTGCTGCATCGCAGTGGCCGTACCGGCCGCGCCGGCCGCAAGGGCGTCTGCGTCCTGCTGGTTCCCTATTCGCGCCAGCGCCGCGTCGACGGCTTGCTGCGGGCCGCGAATATTACCGCCACCTGGGGCGATCCGCCCCTGCCCGACGCCATCCGCGCCCGGGACCAGGAGCGCCTGCTGGCCGATCCGGTTCTGACCGAGGCGGCAACGGAAGAGGATACAGCCCTGGCGCAGAGCCTGCTCGACGGCCGCACCGCGGAACAGGTCGCCGTGGCCCTGGCCCGGCTCTATCGCGCCCGTCTGCCGGAACCGGAAGAGCTGTTCATCGCCCCGCCGCGCGAGGAGCGCCCGGATCGCAAGGGACCGCGGGCCGAAGGATACGAGCGCGGCGAGAGCCGGGAGCGCCGCGAGCCGCGTGTGCCGCGCGAATTCCGCGGCGGCGAAAACATGGTGCAGTTCCGCATCAGCGCCGGGCGCAACGCCAATGCGGATCCGAAATGGATACTTCCCATGCTGTGCCGCCGCGGCAAGATCACCAAGCAGGAGATCGGCGCCATCCGTATTTTCGACCGTGAGACCATCGTCGAAATCGCCAAGGATGCGGCCGAAGGTTTCACCGCCGCGATCCAGCAGACCCCGGACAACGACGTCCGCATCACGCCGCATGACGGGTCGCAGCCGGCCGACGGAGCGGAGCATGATCGTAAATGGTCCAAAGGGCCGCGTCGCGATGACGACCAGGCGCCGCGCCGCGAGAAGACCGGTTATCCGAAGCGCAACCGCTCCAATGCCGATCATCCGCCCGCTGAAGGCGTACGTCCCGCCCGCGCGCACCATGCCCATGCGCCCCAAGCCCGCGCGCCCCATGCACGGGAAGAACGCCCTGACCGGCCCTGGAAAGATCGCGGCGAACGGCGCGCGGATCGTCCGCGCCAGGAAGGCGAGAATCGCGCCGCCGGCGAGCATGGGACGGCGGAACGGCCGGCCAAGCCTCACCACGCCAAGCGTGCCGACGGCGCTGGCGCGCGTCCCGACCGCCACAAGCGCGACAAGTCGGCAGGTGACAAGCCCGCCGGCCGTGACCGCCGCGGCCCCTCGCCGGAAGCCAAGGCCGCCTCGGACCGCAAATTGAAGAAAAAACTGAAGAAACTCAGCAAGAAGAAGTAGCTCGGCCGGCTGCCGCCGCCTGCGATGGTCAGCGAGTTTTTCGCGCTCGGCACCTAAATTCTTCTCGATTGTTAATCCGTGGCCGCACAGGCAGTTTGCGGCCACGGTAATCCCTACAATCGGAGTAGAGTATCATGACCAGCTTCAACGACCTGCGCCGCGCCTTCACG
>DATLIX010000049.1:0-39116 GCA_035539215.1 Dongiaceae bacterium
CATTAACGGCAAGCCGATGAATGGCGCGGTCAGGGACACCGTTCTGGTACCTCCAATGGCTGCCGTTACGGTCGCCTTTGACGCAGGCAATCCCGGTCGGTGGCCCCTGCACTGCCATAACCTGTTGCACATGGCGACCGGCATGATGACCGAGGTCGTCTATGACCGCTATGCGTAGGACGCCCGAACGTAGCGTGCAATGACGGATGCCGGAGGCAGGCGCCTTCGGCCAACCGCCCGCAGGACCGCTAGGCGTAGCCGTAACAACCCCTGTCGGCCGGAGCGCGATAGCGCTTTGTCACTAAGGAGCAACCAGTGAACCAAGACCATAGCCACGGCCATCAAGGGCATCACGGCCACGCTCAGGTGGATCACCGCGCGTCGGTGAAAGATCCCGTCTGCGGCATGACGGTCGACCCGTCTAAATCGACGTTCTCCGCCTCATATGATGGACGGCTTTTCCATTTCTGTAGTGCGAATTGCAAACAGAAATTCGTGGCAAGCCCCGAAAAATATGCAAATAATTCCGATACTCCACCCAAGCCATCGAGCGCCGCGACGATCTACACATGCCCGATGCATCCGCAAATTCGGAAGGATGCGCCGGGGAATTGTCCAATCTGCGGAATGACCTTGGAGCCCCTCGTCGCCTCGGCAGATGATCAGGAAAATCCCGAGTCAGCTTACATGACCCGTCGCTTCTGGATCGGGCTGGTCTTGACCATTCCAGTGCTGACACTGGAGATGGGATCGCATTTTCCGGGGTTGATGCTTCACCAATATATCGACCCGAATGTTGCGCTTTGGGTCCAGTTTGTCCTGGCATCGCCCGTCATATTATGGGGCGGATACCCATTCTTCGAACGTGGCGCCGTATCCGTCGTAAAACGCCGACTGAATATGTTTACACTGATCGCGCTTGGCACCGGCGCCGCATACATCTTCAGTGTCTTCGCCATGTTCGCGCCGGACCTATTCCCAATAGGATTTAGAAACGCCGAGGGAACGGTCCCGGTCTACTTTGAAGCAGGGGCCGTCATCACCGTCCTTGTTTTGCTGGGTCAAGTTCTGGAACTGCGGGCACGCGAGCGAACCGGCGGCGCAATTCGAGCGCTGCTCGATTTGGCACCGAAGACAGCCCACCGGCTGACCACCTCTGGCGACGATGAAACAGTCCCGCTGGAAGCGATCATGATCGGCGACCGGCTCCGCGTTCGGCCGGGCGAAAGCATTCCTGTCGATGGCATCGTTCAGGAAGGCAACAGTTCCGTTGACGAGTCGGTCGTGACAGGCGAGTCGATCCCCGTTGAAAAAAGTCCCGATTCAAAAGTCATCGGCGGTACGATCAATGGCGGCGGCGCCTTTGTTATGCGAGCCGAAAAGGTCGGCGCAGACACCGTCCTCTCGCAAATTATCAGTATGGTCGCCGAAGCGCAGAGGAGCCGCGCGCCCATCCAGCGGCTCGCCGATACCGTTTCCGGTTGGTTCGTTCCCGTTGTTATAGCAATTGCCGCTGCCGCCTTCATCGCATGGGCATATCTCGGTACCGAGCAGCCGCTGGCCCAGGGGCTTGTCGCAGCCGTCAGCGTTTTGATCATCGCCTGCCCATGTGCACTGGGGCTGGCAACACCAATGTCGATCATGGTCGGCATCGGCAAAGGAGCGAAATCGGGTGTTCTCATCAAGAACGCCGAGGCCTTAGAGCACATGGAGAAAGTGGATACGCTCGTCGTTGACAAGACCGGCACGTTGACGGAGGGAAAACCCAAGGTCGTCGCAATTGAAGTGACCGGCAATGTCACAATGGATGACGCTCTGGCCTTAGCAGCCTCAGTGGAGCGGTCAAGCGAACATCCCTTGGCAGCAGCCATCGTTTCCGCAGCACGTGCCAAAGGGTTGGCTTTCAGGGAAGTGGCGGAGTTCGCTTCAGCGACCGGCAAAGGCGTTTCTGGTAAGGTGGACGGCCGGAATATCTTGCTGGGTAATATGACGATAATGCAGGACGCCGGCGTTGACATGTCCAGCTTGTCGGCAAAGGCTGACGAGCTCCGTCAGGACGGCGCGACAGCGCTCTTCATGGCGATTGATGGAAAGGCTGCGGCGGCAATTGCCGTAGCCGACCCGGTCAAAGCCACAACCAAGCCGGCGCTTGAGCTTTTGATCCGGAGCGGCGTGCGTATTGTAATGCTCACGGGAGACAACAAAACGACGGCCGATGCCGTGGCTCGGCGGCTTGGCATCCGGGATGTCGTGGCCGAGGTACTGCCGGACCAGAAGAACAAAGTGGTCAAGGACTTCCGCCGGAAGGGCCAAGTGGTCGCCATGGCGGGCGACGGCGTTAACGACGCGCCGGCGTTGGCCGAGGCCGATGTTGGCATTGCGATGGGCACCGGAACGGAAATCGCCATTCGCAGCGCGGCGATTACATTGGTCAAGGGGGACTTGGCCGGTATAGCTCGGGCGCGGGAACTCAGCCGGGCAACTATGAGCAATATTCGTCAGAACCTATTCCTTGCCTTTATTTATAACGCTCTGGGGATACCCATTGCGGCGGGCGTGCTTTATCCCGGTTTTGGCATCGTGCTGTCTCCGATCATCGCCGCAGCCGCCATGGCACTGAGTTCAGTCTCCGTAATCGGGAACTCCTTGCGGCTGCAATGGCTGAAACTCTGAGAGATGAAAATTTCCCGCAACGAGCGTCGCCCCGATCTGAGCTCATCCGTGCCAGGTCTGTTGACATTACTACGTGGGAACCCGGTATCCATGCGCGGAAAATGACCCTGGAAAGTTGATTCGAATCAAGGCACCGTTTCCCACGCGTGTGAACTATAGAATGTGGAAGCTGAGTACCGCATACAGCGCAAGAGATAGATGTCCCAGAGCAACGACATAGCCCGAATCGCACGACACCTGGCTGGACGCCGCTGGGTCCGCGTCGTTTTTTGCATGCTCTATACGATGGCCATGATTCTACAGTTGAACCATGACAGCTTCCGACATGAACATCACGGGGCAGATATGACGGTGGTCGTGGCTATGACGGTGGTCGTGGCCGGAAATCTTGGTACGGACCCGTGCGAATCCAATCACGACGGCGCAATCAAACATTGCCACACGGTCTCCAGCGTCTCTCTATGTGCTCCGGTGCCCGCGCAGGTGATCGCGTTCGAGCGGCCCTCAACATTGCCCCGGCCCCCACGAACCGATCTCGTTATAGGCAGAGTCGTTCGCCCACAGTTCCGCCCGCCGCAACTCGCCCAAGCCTAACTGGCTCGCGGGATAGGCAGCATGGTTGCCGGAAGCTATCGGCTGTATTGAAGACGCCGTTTTGTCAGGCGTCAGTCGAAGCTTGGCATGGCTCGCCCTTCCCAGAATGCTCCTGACTTGAAGCGGCGATAACCCGAAGCCTCGGCATTTGACTTAAATCAGGCGCCTGGCAGTCCGAGTTGGACAGGGAATCGCGACAGAAGATCGCGATATTGCGGAGATACCAATATGACAAACCTGAACAAGCTCGCCATTCTCGGCGCTTTCCTGATCACTATCACCCCCGCTCTCGCGGATGACATCCGTCACCAAAGCGATGACAGCAACGACATGACCGTTGTCATCAAGGCGCCCTCCAATATGAGGCCCAACGGGATGATGGCAGACATGATGTCCAGTAGTGATCTGCCGATAATGCCACTGCCTGAAATGATGAAACTCAGGCATATCGCGGGCCGGCTGGCATTCCGCGAGCGGATGATTAGAAAAGCGCTCGACCATCCGGAGACGATGGATACGGCGATTAAGCCACTCTATGCGGCTCTCAATGATGAGCAGAGGCGCACGGCCGATGAGCTGCGCCTGCCGGAATCCATGGCCCACATATGAGTCCGGCGCCAATCGCGCGACCACTCACCGAGACAATCTTTCCCTGAGGGAGAAAATATCATGTGCATGCACTCTCACGCCGATCACGATCACGAGCACGAAGGACTAAATAGGTCAAATCCCCCCACCGGTGGCAACGCTGGGCATCAGAGCTTTTGGCACTCCAAGGCGGCGATGGTGATGATCGGGTTCGGTATTGTTGCCGGCTTTTTCCTGGTATCGGAACATTGGGCACATCTCTATGGCTGGCTTCCGTTTCTCTTCATCCTTGCCTGCCCGCTAATGCACATCTTCATGCACCACGGCCACGGCGGGCATGGTGGTCACGGAAATGATGATCACCATGACCATGGGCAGACCGATCCACAGGGCAAGGCCGCACCGGATAAAGGAGCCCAGTCATGACACAGGAAGCGCCGGCCTACGGTCTCTGGGGCCTCGTCATTCTCAATTCCGTCGTGTTCATCTTTTTTGCATTCAGCTTCTTCAAGCCTAACACCGGTAGGGATTGGCGCTCGCTCGGGGCGTTTAGTGCCTTCATCGTGGCGTTATTCGCTGAAATGTATGGCTTTCCATTGACGATCTACATTCTGTCCGGCTGGCTCCAGACACGATACCCCGGTGTGGATTGGTTCTCGCACGACGCCGGGCATTTGCTGGAGATGATGTTTGGCTGGAAAGGTAACCCGCATTTTGGGCCGTTCCACATCGCGAGCTTCGTGCTAATTGGCGGCGGCTTCCTGCTGATATCCTCTGCTTGGCACGCGCTGTATGCGGCTCAAAGGGCCAATAAGTTGGCGACATCCGGCGCTTACGATTTCGTGCGCCACCCACAATACCTGGGCTTCATTCTCGTGCTGCTCGGCTTTCTCGTGCAGTGGCCGACACTACTTACGCTGGCGATGTTCCCTGTGCTGGTAATCATGTATGTGCGCCTCGCCAATCAGGAAGAGCGCGAAGTTCGCGCGAAGTTCGGTGAAGTTTACGACCGTTACGCGGCGAGAGTTCCGGCATGGTTGCCTCATTGGTCGAGACTCACACGGACGCTGGGTTCAAGCAAGACATAGACCGCCCCACCCCCGGGGCATTTCACCAATAATCAGAGACGGAGACTATGATGTATGGAACGGAAATGATGGCCTATTGGTCCGGCTGGCACTTTGTCATGTTCGCGATCTTCGCGGCTTTGCTTCTCTACCCGATAGGGGTGATTCTTCGGCGCATCGGCTATTCGCCGTTTTGGTGCCTTCTTGCGCTGTTTCCACTCTTGAACATCATCGGCCTTTGGCTTCTCGCCCTCAGTCCATGGCCTAGCAACGGAAGCAGGCGGGAATAACTATCAGTTCTAAGATCCCTCGCCGGTAAAGAGGCGAGTGCAGCGCCGATCTCAAGACGGCCGCCAGCGGCGTGCCAAGAGGCTGTTACCGCACAATCGGGGCTCGAAGCGGCGCGGCCGGCGCTTCGAGCCGGCTGGCTCGGGCGAAAGCAGACCCGCCATTGGCGGTCGATTGACGTCGTACCGCCAGGTTGCGAAGGTGCCGGAACCTGCCCGGATGCGATGCCTGGCTGGAACGCGACGCATGGTTTGAATGTGTGAGCTTGAATATAAGGGAGCGGCTTCATGAATATCGATCTCTCCGGCTGGAAAGTTGTTGTCACCGGCGGCAGTCGCGGCATCGGCCGCGCCATTGCCCTGACGTTCGCGCAGGCCGGCGCCGCAGTCTCGATTTGCGCCCGCACCGCGCCAACGCTGCGGCAAACTGAAACCGAGTTGCGGCAGGTCGGCCATCCGGTACATGCGGAGACCTGCGATCTGCGCGAGGCTCCGGCGATTACCCGCTATATCGAGGCCGCCGCGACCGCCCTCGACGGTATCGATGTCCTGGTCAGCAACGCCACGGGTTTCGAGAATGCGGGGGATGCCTGGCAGAATTGCCTCGATGTCGATCTGATGGCGGCGGTGCGATGCGCCGATGCCGCCCTGCCCCACCTGCAGAACTCTGCGCACGCCTCGATCGTCAATATTTCCTCGATCTCCGGCCTCGCGGCCTCGGTCCGGACGCCGGCCTATGCGGCGGCAAAGGCCGCGCTCATCCAGTACACCACGTCGCAAGCGCTCGCTTTGGCGCCGTTACGCATTCACGCCAATGGCATTGCGCCGGGCTCGGTGGAATTCCCCGGAGGTTTCTGGGAGAACTGCCGCGCCGCCGATCCCGCGCTCTACCAGAAGGTCCTCGGCGGCATTCCTCTGGGCCGCTATGGCAGGCCGGAGGAAATCGCCGCAGTGGCGCTTTTCCTGGCATCGCCACTGGCCAGCTGGGTCACTGGCCATACGGTCGTCGCCGATGGCGGGCAAATCCTCAATCGCTGAGTCGGCCGGTTACGCCCTTGCGCCGCTCAGGGCCCGGGAAACTTGTGCGACATCGAGAGATCGGTATCGGGCCGCAAATGGCGGACATTGATGGGATGAAGCCGGCCGCGCTCCGATAGCAGAACGCGAAATCCTGCCGGGAAAAGATCGCAGATCGCGGGGTGCAGGATGTTCAGCCCGCCGGCATAGGCGCCGAAGGCCGGCATGAGCAAGCGCTGCGACCCCAGCAGGAAACAGCGGCGACGCAACAGGCGTCCGGCAAGCGACACCAACGCCACCGGGTGGAAATGTCCGAAGACGATGTTTCCGGGCGACGGATCGCCGTCATCTGCGGCGTCGTGCCGGAAGGTGAGTCCGGCCACAGTAATCGAACTCGCCGCTATTCCACCGACGATATCGGGCAGGACGGGATCGTGGTTGCCGGCAATCCAGACCCAGTCGCGATTGGCCGCCAGGCGCTGTACTTCTGCGAGATCTCCCAGGCTCAGCCGGGTCGCGGCGGCGCGGTCATGGAAGCTGTCGCCGAGGCAGATGACCCGGCGCGGCCGGTAAAGGTCGATCGCACGGCCGAGATCGGCCAGGGTTTGGGTCGTGTCATGCGGCGGCAGCATCCGATGGGCGGAAGCGGCGAAAGACGAACCTTTCTCGAAATGAAGGTCGGCTACTGCCAGCAATTGCTGCTCGGGCCAGTAGATTGCACCCGACGGGTCAAGATGCAGCAGCGCATCGCCGAAAAGAACCTCCAGCGGCATGGGCTAGCTCCCCTCCCCTTCGGTCGCTTCGGCGATCAGGTCCCGGGCCGCCGCATCCAGCAATTCGTCAATCGCCTCGCCCTCGATGCGCTCGCGTCCGATATCGAGCAGGATCGGCACGGCCAAAGGCGAGACATGCGACAAGCGCCGAAAGATTACCTTGCCTGCGATGCGGGCGAGAAAATCGCTCAGCCGCCCGACATCGGCCAGGTTCCAGGCCGCATCCTGATGGGTCGCCCGCAGCAGAATGTGGCCGGGCTCATGCTTTCGCAACACGTCATAGATGAGATCGGCGTTGAACGTCACCTGCTTGCGGCTTTTTTCGGCACCGGGATGGCGGCGTTCGATGAGGCCGGCTATCACCGCCACATTCCGGAAGCTGCGCCGCAGCATCGAGGATTCCTCCAGCCATTCCTCCAGATCGTCGCCTAGCATGTCGGGCGCCAATAGCTGCTCGAGCTGCGCCTTGTCGGGCGCTCGCAGGCCCCAGATTCCCAGCACGTAATCGCTGGCAACGAAGCCCAGCGGTTTTAACCCCATCTTCTCCATGCGGCGCGTCAGAAGCATGCCGAGCGTCTGATGCGCATTGCGCCCTTCGAAGCAATAGGCGACGAGAAATTCCCTGCTGCCGCGCGGAAAGGATTCGATCACCACACCCTGCGCGCCCGGCAGGCGCGATTGCTGTCGTTGCAGCCGCAGCCACTCCCGAATGTCGCGCGGCAGCGATTGATGATGCCCGGCATCGGCGAGAAGGGCACGGACACGGGCGGCGAGACCCGTCGTCAGCGGCAGCCGTCCGCCGGCATAGGCCGGCACCTTGGGATCGCCCTGTCGCGCGGCAGTGCATTCGACGGCCATTGCACGGATGCCTTCGAAACGCAGCAACCGGCCGGCGAAGATGAAGGTGTCACCCGGCGTGAGCCCTTGGACGAACCACTCTTCGACCTCGCCCAACACCTGCCCGCGCCGCATTTTCACCCTCAGCATCGGCGCTTCGACGATGGTGCCGACATTCATGCGATATTGGCGGGCGACGACGGGCGCGGCGATCTGATAGCTGCCGTCCTGCTGTTGCGTCAGGCGATGATAGCGGTCATAGGCGCGCAGGGCATAACCGCCATGGGCGACATAGGCGAAGACATCGTCGAATTCCTGCCGGGAAAGCTGGCGGTAGGGATAACTCGCGGTGATTTCGCCGAAGAGCTGGTCAGGCCAGAGCGGCTGCGAACAGGCGGTGCCGAGGATATGCTGCGCCAGCACGTCCAGGCAGTGCGGCCGGGCGGGGTAGCCATCCAGCTCGCCGGCCAGGGCCGCTTCCATCGCCGCCTGGCATTCCAGCAACTCGAAACGGTTGGCCGGTACCAGAATGGCGCGGCTCGGTTCGTCGAGACGGTGATTGGCCCGGCCGATGCGCTGGAGCAGCCGGCTGGAGCCTTTAGGGGCGCCGACCTGGATGACGAGATCAACATTGCCCCAGTCGATGCCAAGATCCAGCGATGAGGTGCAGACGACCGCGCGCAGGCTGCCGGCCGCCATTGCCGCCTCGATCTTGCGCCGCTGATCGACCGACAGGCTGCCGTGATGAAGAGCGATCGGCAGATTTTCTTCGTTCTGCCGCCACAAGCCCTGAAAGATCAGCTCCGCCTGGGCGCGAGTATTCACGAAGACAAGGGTCGTCCCATGGGCGGCAACAGCACGATAGATATCGCCGATTGCATGCTGCGCCATATGCCCGCCCCATGGGACACGCCTTTCCGCCAGCAGGATGGAGATATCCGGCCGAGCCCCGGGCAGGCCGCGAACGATGGCGACTTTGTTGCGGCGAAAGGAAAGATATTTCGCCATTTCCTTGGGATCTGGAATGGTCGCGGAGAGGCCGATGAAGCCGGCATGCGGCGCCAGTCTGGCCAGGCGCGCCAGCCCGAGCGACAGCAGCTGGCCGCGCTTGGTATCGGCAATCGCGTGCAATTCGTCGATGATGATCGCCCGCAACTTGCCAAAGAGTTTTGGCGCCTCGGCATAGGAGAGCAGCAGCGCCAGCGATTCGGGCGTGGTCAGCATGATCTCCGGTGGCTGGCGGCGCTGTCGCTGGCGGCGGTTCTGCGGCGTGTCGCCGGTGCGTACTTCACAGCGAATGCCGAGTTCCATCTCCCGGATCGGCGCCTCCAGGTTACGGGCGATATCAACGGTGAGCGCCTTCAGCGGTGAGATATACAAGGTATGAAAGCCGTCGGCCGGCGCGGAGCGATCGCGCAACGCGAGATCGTTCAGACTAGGCAGGAAGCCCGCCAGGGTCTTGCCGCCGCCGGTCGGCGCCACCAGCAAGACGGATTGTCCGCCGCGATTCTTTCCGGTTGCTGTTCTTCCGGCCGCTGCCTTGCCGAGCATCTCCAGCTGATGCGGATAAGGCGCCCAGCCGCGCGCCGCGAACCACGCCGCGAGGGGTGGCGCCAGAAGCCGCTCCGGCGAAAGCTGCCCCGGGAGCGGCGGCGCTGGCGGTGATGCGACAAGATCCATCGGAATAACGATGCCACCATGCAACCTGATCCGAGGTAGAATTATTTATCGCTTGGATGGTTGCATGATCGAGGCGGATTGTGGCGGGACCCCACCCGGAAAGCTGGTTAAAAGTATTACCGGCGGGACTCTATTGCGAACCCGGCGGCTTCTATATCGACCCGACCAGCCCGGTCGACCGGGCCGTCATCACCCATGGCCACAGCGATCATGCCCGCGCCGGCCATGGCGCCGTGCTGACGACAGCAGAGACGGCAGCGATCATGGCCATACGCTATGGCGAGGGTTTTGCCGGCAGCGTGCAGCGGCAGGCCTATGAGATGCCGACCCGCGTCCGAGAGGTTGCCGTGACGCTGCTGCCCGCCGGCCATATCCTGGGTAGCGCGCAGGTTCTGCTGGATTATGCCGGCAGCCGCGCGGTGGTCTCCGGCGATTACAAGCGCCGCGCCGATCCGACTTGTCCTGCTTTCACGCCGGTCGCCTGCGACGTCTTCGTCACCGAGGCGACCTTCGGGCTGCCGGTCTTCCGCCATCCGCCGGACCGGATGGAACTCGCAAAGCTGCTGCAGTCGCGCGAGATCTTTCCCGAGAGATGCCATCTGGTCGGCGTCTATGCGCTCGGCAAATGCCAGCGTGTCATGGCCTTGTTGCGCGCCGCCGGCTATGACCGGCCGATCTATCTGCATGGCGCGCTTCTGGCGCTGACCGAACTCTACGCACAAAGCGGCGTCGATCTCGGCCTCTATCGCGTGATCTCCGGCATGACGCCGAACCAGTTGAGGGGCGAGATTATCCTCTGCCCACCCTCAGCGCTGGCCGACCGCTGGTCGCGTCGCCTGCCCGATCCTGTCTCGGCAGCCGCTTCGGGTTGGATGCGGGTACGCGCGAGAGCCCGGCAGAAGGGCGCGGAGTTGCCCTTGATCATTTCCGATCATGCCGACTGGGATGAATTGCTGCAGACCGCACGGGATGTCGACGCGCCCGAAGTCTGGATCACGCATGGCCGCGAGGAAGGCCTGATGCATGCCTTGACGCAGCAGGGACGGCGCGCACGCGTGTTGTCGCTGATCGGCCGCGAGGAAGAGGAAAGCTGAGGACCCAACTTAAAGCGCAGGACATGCAGCATTTCGCCAATCTCCTTGATGCCCTCTCCTTCCAGCCGGCGCGCAACGCGAAGCTGCGCCTGATCGAAACTTACCTTGCACATACGCCCGACCCCGACCGCGGCTACGCCCTGGCCGCCTTGACGGGTGCCCTGAATATTCCCAACGCCAAGCCGGCGCTCTTGAAATCGCTTGCCGTCGGCCAATCGGACGAGACGCTGTTTGCCGTTTCCTACGACTATGTCGGCGATCTCGCCGAGACCGTGGCGCTGATCTGGCCGCCACATGCCGAGGGCGTAGCAGATACCGATGCCGGCACACAGTCGCCCAGGCTCGGCGACGTGGTCGAGAAGCTGCAGCAGTCAAAGGCATCCGAGGTACCGGATCTGCTGACGGGTTGGCTCAACCGCCTGGATCCGACCGGGCGCTGGGCGCTGCTGAAGTTGATTACCGGTGCGCTGCGCGTCGGCGTATCGGCACGATTGGCGAAGACGGCCGTCGCCCATTTCGGTCAGGTCGCGGTCGAGGAGATCGAAGAGCTTTGGCACGGCCTGACGCCGCCCTATCGCGAGCTGTTCAGCTGGCTGAGCGGCACCGCCGACAAGCCGGATAAGCATAGTCTCTCGTTCCTGCCGCTGATGCTGGCGCATCCGCTTGATGAAAATGAGCTGGCGGCCATGGTGCCGGCAGAATTTCGCGCCGAGTGGAAATGGGACGGCATCCGCGTGCAGGTGGTCGCCCGGGACGGCGAATGCCGCCTCTATTCGCGCGCCGGCGAAGAGATCAGCCGCGCCTTTCCCGATATCGTCGCGGCAATGAACTTCAACGGCGTACTCGACGGTGAATTGCTGGTGGCGCGGCCGGACGACAACGATGTAAAGATCGGCCCCTTCAACGAATTGCAGCAGCGCTTGAATCGCAAAGCCGTAACCGGCCGTATGCTCGCCGACTGGCCGGCGCATGTCCGCCTCTACGATATCCTGATCGACGGCGAGGCAGATCTGCGTCCCCTGCCCTTCGACATGCGGCGCGCCGCCCTGGAAGCATGGTTTCGGCGCCAGCCACGTCCGCGCTTCGATCTGTCGCCCCTCATCGGCTTCACGTCATGGCAGGACTTGTCTGATCTCCGGGCCGGTTCACGCGCGGCGGGCATCGAGGGCTTGATGCTGAAGCGGGCCGACAGCCCCTATCTCGGCGGCCGCGTCAAGGGTCGCTGGTTCAAATGGAAGCGGGATGCGCTGACGGTCGACGCCGTTCTGATGTATGCGCAACGCGGGCATGGCAAGCGCTCGTCATATTATTCCGACTATACCTTCGGCTGCTGGCAGGCCGGTCCGGCCGAAGACGAGCGGTTGCTGGTGCCGGTCGGGAAAGCCTATTCAGGCTATACGGATGAAGAGTTGCTGATGCTCGACAGGTGGGTGCGCGACCACACCGTCAACCGCTTCGGTCCCGTCCGGGAAGTGACGCCGTCGCTTGTCGTCGAACTTGCCTTCGATGCCGTCCAGCGGTCCAATCGCCATAAATCCGGCGTTGCGCTGCGTTTTCCACGGGTCCATCGCATCCGCTGGGATAAGCCGGCTGCGGAGGCTGACGAGGTCAGCGCCCTGGACCGCTTGATATGAGCGCAACCGCGTCGGCAGAGCCGGATGCCGTCCTGTGGAATCGCTTGGGCGATTTCATCTGACGGCCGAATCGCGCTCTACCCGCCATATCTCTCCAGGAGACGGATCGTCTCATCCGGCTCGGTCAGCATGCAGGAATGCCCCGTATCGATGGTATCGGTCCGTATGGAAGGGGAATCCTTCATTTCCGCCAGAATGGAGGCGAAGATGGGGGATTGATTGACGGTACAGCCGATATAGGCGATCGGTATCCGCGGCAGCTGCGGCAAGGCCTTCACAGGCTGATAGAATGTCCGCCAGGGTTGGGGGACGAGACGGCGCTGCACATGGTCGATTTGCACCGGATCGGTCAGCCCCAGCCGGTCGATCGGTAGGGGCGGCAGCGCACGGTCGGCATCCTTGAACGCATCATAGGCGGCGCGCTGCGGCAGCGGCAGATAGTCAACGAGCGCCTGGCCGTCCTGCGGAACGAAGGCGTCGAGATAGATCATGGCGCCAATCTTGTCGGGGATGCGGGCCAGGACGCCGGTAGCGACAGCGCCGCCATAGCTCCAGCCGACCAGCGTGACATTCGAGAGGTCCTCCATTTCGATATGAGAGAGAACGTCTTCGATATGCGTGTCGAGGTCGACGGCTTGGCTGATATGCCGTCGTTCGCCGAGGCCGGTCAGCGTCAGGGCATTGGCCTCATGCCCGGCTGCCCGTAAACCCGCAACAACCAGTCGCCAGGCCCAGCCGCCATGCCAAGCGTCGGGAATCAGCACATAGGTTCGTGCCATTCGACCTGTCATTGCAGCCAGCCTTTCCGGGATGAAATTGCAGCGGAAAGCGCGACCGCGCCATAGCCGGATTCCCGCTGCCAGGCTAGCGGCCGGGGAATTACCCGACGATTTCAGCCGGCAACAATGGCGTTACGACCGTAACCCAGATGGAAACCGCGTGGCTTCCGACCCCGTCAGAAGAGGTGATCAAGCTGCCACAATTTGTCCCGTAAGGCCCGGGAAGCAAGAATCAGTCATGACCTTCAACCAAGTCAGCGATTCTTCGATCCGCCCGGTAAAGGAACGGCGGATGGCGGGATCGGGGCGCCGGGCCGGTCGGATTCCTGGTTGAGCGGATAAGGATTGACCGGCAGCCGATCTTCCTCTTCGCGGCGTTGCTCTGCCTTATCCTTCGCCGGCTGACTGCGCCGGGGCGGCGTGGCGTCCTGCTGCTTGTGGGGGTCTCGTTCGCTTTTCTTCGCGGTCATTCTCTTCTCCCCAGACATGGCTGGCGCGCATCCACTATCTCGCTATGGAGCGAACGGCGCAGGCGGCCAATGGTTCCGGTGGCGAGGTGCACGTGCGGGCCCGCGGCTAGGAACCAATGGGATGACAGCGGTCACGGATCGCATCGGGCGGAAGCGGAATGGATTGACTTTGGTGTGGAAGGCTCCAGGCTGCTATCCAACCGGGAGCAACAACCGATGCGGAGCCTCACAGAGCGGTTCGGCAAGCCGAACCCCGCATGAAAGGGGAGAGAATGACCATCAAGGCAGCAGCGTCGGCCTGTCTCATGAGCATGCTGCTCAG
The DNA here is from genome assembly GCA_035539215.1 of Dongiaceae bacterium. Lineage (GTDB taxonomy): Bacteria > Pseudomonadota > Alphaproteobacteria > Dongiales > Dongiaceae > Dongia_B. The sequence continues at coordinate 13,816 of DATLIX010000049.1, forward strand.
CGCTTGCGCGCAGCAGCCGCAGACGTTGCATACGCCGCCCAAAACAGCGGAGCGACGGTATGATTGCGTCGACGTGAACGGACCGATCGGGACCCTGATCCTGACCGCCGGCGGCGAAGCCTTGATCATGGAGCCCGACGCGGCGGCCGACCAGCCGCCGAACCTGTTCGGCCGTTACGAAGAACAGACCGACGCCATCATCATCCATAGCCAGGATCTTGGTTCCATCACCTATCGTATCGAAGGCGAGAAACTGATTTCCGAGGCGCCGGAAATGTCATCGGTCTTGGTCGATCGGGTGACCTGTACCGCCAAGAGATGACAGCAACCGAGCGCGGGGCCGCGCAGGGCCGGCAACGGCATCTTCCATAGCTTTCATGTAAGAAAGCGGTTGATGCCCGCATCGCAGCTGCCACAATGGACCGCCGCGGTGACGCGCCAGCCGCTGCGTGCGAACGCGGCGGTTGCCCGAAGCAGGCCTCCGGGAATTCATGAATGGGGATCCAATGAATCACGTGATGATCGGCACGCCGACGCTGGACGGGTCCGTCCATATCGCCTATCTGCAAGCGCTGCTGGGCACGCAAAAACTGCTGCTTGAGGCCAATCGTCGTTTCAGCATGCGCTTCATCATGCAAGAAAGCCTCGTGATGCGGGCGCGCAACATGCTGGTGGCGGATTTTCTCGACACCGACGCCGACGACCTGATCATGATCGACGCCGATATCGGCTGGACTCCCGCCGACCTTATCCGACTGTTGCGTTATGATGTCGGCGTGGTCGCCGGGGTCTATCAGCGCAAGTCCGACGTCAAGATCGACTTCACCGTCAAGTTTCCGCCGGCTGGCGTTCATCGCGACAAACAGACCGGCCTGATGAAAGCGGAACGCGTCGGCACCGGCTTCCTGCGTTTGCGGCGGGATGCCTTGGAACGCATGATCGCAAAATATCCCGATCTGCAATATCGCGATGCCAGCGGCCGCATGTTGCACTGCCTGTTCGATACCAGTTTGGAGAATGGCCGTTTTTGCGGCGAGGATTTCACCTTCTGCGATCGCTGGCGAGCGATCGGCGGCGATGTCTGGGTCGATCCCGATATTCGCCTGTCGCATGTCGGCAGCAAGATCTTCGACAAGAGCTTGTGGGAAGCCCTGCAGCCGGCTAGCGCAAAAGCGTGAGAGGTGAAGGTGTGATGTCCGCATCGCAGCGCCTGCGCAAGGCTCGCGACATCCGGCCGGCGTGATGATCCCGCTTCGCGACCGCTTGGCGATCGAGCATTATTTCGCCGGTATCTGGCTGCTGTCGCGGCGCATCATCGACCGGCGCGGCGGGCTCGTCGGCCGGCTCTCCGGCGAAGCCGTCTTCCAACCGGAGACGGCCGGCTTTGCCTATGAAGAGACGGGTGTCCTCACCTATGGCGACTATGAGGGACGGGCGAGCCAGTCATATCGCTGGGATCTCGGTCCCGCTGATGGCGCTGCGGTGCGCTTCAGGGACGGCCGCCTCTTCCATCTGCTCGATCTCGGCACCGGCGCAACTGCCGTGCAGCATCTCTGCGCCGCCGACCTCTATCACGGCCGCTTTCGCCTGATCACGGATCGGTGCTGGCTGTCACGATGGCGGATACACGGTCCGCGCAAGGACCAGATCATTCTCAATCGCTATCGGCGCCCGGATGCCGAAGCTGGCGGTTGACCGGCGCCTGAAGCCGCATCCATGGCTTTCCGGCCGCGGCCTGCCGGATTTAACGGCCACCGATGGTCATGCGTGAGCCGCGGGCTTGAAGCTGCGATAGATCATCTGCACCGCGCCTTTGATGATCTCTTCTTCGGCCGGGAATTCTGCCGGCACATCCATGTCCAGCAGGCGTCGGATGCCGAGCGGCCCGCGCACCAGCCAGATGGCCTGTTCTGCGGCCAGGCGCGTATCCGGCACGGAGAGCAGACCAAGCCAGTTGGCCTGGTCGAAAAAGCTGGTGAGCTTGCGGATCATCGGCAGCGGGCCATTGCCGAAAAAAGCCTTGGGCAGTTCCGGAAAGCGCGGTCCTTCCGCCATGATGATCCGATAGACCGACAGAGGTTCGGGCGAGAGAAGATGCTCGACGACGATGCGCAGCATGTCCTCCAGTATCACCTGAATGTCACTGTCGCGGGTGAGCTGCGGAACTTCCCCATCCCAGCGCGAGGTGCAGGCCGTGAACACCATTTCGGCGAAGAGCTTTTCCTTGCTGACGAAATGGGCATAGACGGTGGCCTTCGAGACCGCCGCCTGACGGGCGATCTGATCCATGCTGACGGCACCGAAGCCGTGCTCCAGGAACAGCGCCTTGGCCGCCTGCATGATCGCCATGGCTTTGGGATTTTGCGATGGCTGCGGGACGGCGTTCTGGGTGGCCACCTTCTGCTCTTGGGATGATTTTCCTGAGCACCCCCCGGCGCCCGGCTCCGTCCAGGGAGCCATGGTGGGGTTCTTCGTTTCGGCCAACTATCCCTCCTCGCGAATTGAACTGAACGGTTCAGTTTCACCTTGACATTAGGCCGATTGTGGCGCATGTCAAGAGCAACTGAACTGGACGGTTTAGTTTCAGTCCTCAGCTGCGATCCTCCGCCGTCGCCGACGGATCGCTTCTCCTTGTGACTAGGTAACTCGAGAGATCAGGTCAAGCCATGCCCAGCACCAAGCGTATTGCCATGAGTTTTGTCGCCATTGCCGCCCTCGCCGGCGGTGCGGTCGGCGGCCACTGGTGGTGGACTGAGGGCCGGTTCGTTGAATCGACCGACAACGCCTATGTCCAGGGCGATATTTCGGCAATCGCGCCGCAGATCGACGGCTACGTCGCCGATGTCCTGGTCGGCGACAATCAGGCGGTGAAGGCCGGCGACGTGCTGGTGCGGATCGACGACCGTGACTTCAAGGCACGCGTCGATCAGGCTAATGCAGCGTTGCAGACCGCGAAAGCCAATCACGAAACGATCCGCAGCCAGATTGTCTATCAGCAGACCCTGGTCGCGCAGGCCCAGGCCCAGCTCGAGGCCGCCAATGCCGAGGCGCGCCGCGCCCAGCAGCAATATGACCGCTATGCCAAGTTGGTGAACGACAAGGTGATTTCCCATCAGGAATTCGACGATGCCGAAGCCACCCTGGTGAAGGGCAAGGCCGATGTCATCCGCAGCGCCGCCGCCATCAACGCGCAACAAGCGCAGTTGGTGGTGATCCAAGCGCAGCTGAAGGAAGCCGAGGCGAAGGTCAACCAGAGTGCGGCTGAAGCCGAGCTTGCCGCCAATGATCTTGACAAGACGGTGATCCGCGCACCGATCGACGGCGTCGTCGGCAATCGCGGCGTACGCGTCGGCCATTATATAAAGTCTGGCACTCAGCTCCTCTCGCTGGTGCCGACCGATGTCTATGTGGTGGCGAATTTCAAGGAAACGCAGCTCACCCATATGAAGCCGGGCCAGAAGGTCGAGGTTGATGTGGATGCCTATCCGGACACGCCGCTGACCGGCGAGGTCGAGAGCTTTGCGCCGGCAAGCGGCGCATTGTTCAGCCTGCTGCCGCCGGAGAATGCCACCGGCAACTTCACCAAGATCGTGCAGCGCCTGCCGGTCCGCATCAAGGTCGCCAACGGCAATCCGCTGCACGGCATGTTGCGCCCGGGCCTGTCGGTGGAAGCAAAGGTCGACACCAAGACCGCCGGTGATAACGGCAAGACGCTGGTCAGCGAGACCGGCGGCCCAGGCGGCAGCCTGTTCGGTTCTGCGCAAGCCAGTCCGGTCGAGGCCAGCGTCGACACGGCCGCGGCGCCGGCTGGCTCTGCCACGCCGAAATCAACCGGCAACTAGTCGCTCCCGGAAGCAGGGGGCCGTATCGCCCTGCTTCCGTGCCTGCTACTTCGCTTCAAGGGAACGGCAATGACTTCTGCCGCCAATGCTACCGATTTGGCCGTCACGGATGAAACACCGGCCAATGACAATCGCGATGCGGTACCGGCCGAGAAGCCCGGCGCGCCAGCGGCACCGGCCCAGCGCGAGGTCACGACCCGCGACTGGATCGGCTTCTTCGTCATGGTCGTCGGCATGTTCATGGCGATCCTCGACATCCAGATCGTCTCCAGCTCGCTCAACGAGATCCAGGCCGGCCTGGCCGCCAGCGCCGACGAGATCAGCTGGGTGCAGACCTCCTATCTGATTGCCGAAGTGGTGATGATCCCGCTGTCCGGCTATCTCTCCCGCGCCTTTTCCACGCGGCTGATCTTCACCTTATCGGCCGCCGGCTTCACGCTCAGCAGCGCGCTCTGCGCGATGTCCTGGGACATCAATTCCATGATCATCTTCCGCGCCATCCAGGGCTTCCTGGGCGGTGCCATGATCCCCACCGTTTTTGCCATCACTTTCTCGGTCTTCCCGCCGCAACGTCGCGCTGGTCTTTCCGTGCTGACCGGTCTGGTGGCCACCATGGCGCCGACCCTCGGCCCGACGGTCGGCGGCTGGATCACCGATCAGATGTCCTGGCATTGGCTGTTCCTGATCAATCTGGTACCCGGCGTGCTAGTCACGATAATGGTCTGGCTGACAGTCGATTTCGACAAGCCGCATTGGGCGTTGCTGAAGGTCATGGACATCCCCGGCATGATCCTGATGGCGCTGTTCCTCGGCTGCCTGGAATATGTGCTGGAGGAAGGAACCCGGCTCGACTGGTTCGGCAGCGAGACGATCCAGCTTTGCAGCGCCATTTCCGCAGTCTCGGCCCTCCTCTTCATCTGGCGCGTCCTGCAATATGCCGAACCGATCGTCGATCTGCGCGCCTTCACCGATCGCAACTTCGCGCTCGGCTGCCTGTTCAGTTTCGTCATCGGGATCGGGCTTTACGGCTCGGTTTATCTGATCCCGCTCTTCCTCGCCCAGGTACGCGGCTACAAGCCGATGCAGATCGGCATCATCATGTTCGTCGCCGGCGCCTTCCAGTTCGCCTCGGCACCGGTCGCCGGCCGCTTATCGCGCATGCTCGATCCCCGCCTGGTGCTCTGTTTCGGCCTCGCCATGTTCGGCGGCGGCGTTTACCTGCAGCACTTCCTGACCTCGGACTGGAGCTATTGGGAGTTCTTCCTGCCCCAGGCGGTGCGCGGTTTCGCCCTGATGTTCCTCTTCATGCCGGTCAATATGGCAGCACTTGGCACCTTGCCGAAGGCACGGCTCAAGAATGCCAGCGGTCTCTACAACCTAATGCGCAATCTCGGCGGCGCCATCGGCCTGGCCGGCATCAATTACATGATGACGGAACGGCTCAACCTGCATTGGGCGCGGCTGGTCGACAACATGACCAGCGCCAATCCCAATGTGGTCGGTTTCCTGAACCAGATGGGTCAGACGATGGACGGTCAGGCCGGACCGGCCGGCGATCAGATGGCGCTGAAAGCCTTGTCACGGCTCGTGCTGCGCCAGGCGGAGGTGCTGAGCTTCGCCGATATCTCCCTGGTCATGGCCCTGATCTTCTTCGGCGCGATCCTGCTGGTGCCGCTGCTGCGCCTGCCGAAAGGTGTCGTCACCGGCGAAGCCCATTGATCGAACGGCTTCCGCTTGACACGCCCGCATTCTAGGATGGGCGCCGTTCATCAACCGTGAGGTGATCATGGAGCCGCGCCACATCAGCCACGCCGCCGCGCTGCCGTTGCAGGCCTATGATCTGGAAGGCCCCGAACAATTGCGGCTCATTCGCTGGCTGCCGATCCGCTATGATCGCCAGACAGGCTGCGGCAGCTATTATTTCCAGATGTTGCCCGGTGCCGTGACCACACCGCACCGCCATCCACGGTATGAGGAATTCTTCGTCATAGAAGGCGAGGCGATCGAGAGCGACGGCACGGTTCTGCGCGCCGGCGATTTCATCAGCTTTGCCCCCGGCAGCGATCATTTCACCCGCAGTGAAACAGGCTGCCTGCTGATTGTCGTCGAATGGTCGGCGGAGGCCCGCCCGGACGGCGGCATCAATGTCACAGCCGAGGCGCTGTCGCCCTGACGTGCGGCCGGCGTTTATGCGCCGGCCTTCGCCGCCCGCTCTTTCAGCAGCAGTTCGACGCGATCCAGATGATAATGCAGGATCTCGCCGTAACGCGTCTGCCCGAAAGGCCGGTGTCCGACGCGCTGCGGAAACGTCACGTCCGGCAGCACATTGCCTTCCAGCACGCGCGGCCCGGTCGGCGTCACCGCGATATCCCAGCCGACGACGAAGCGATCCATGGCCAATTGCCGGTGCACGGCGAGAGCCGTCGCCTTGACCTCCTGCCAATAGGGCAGGATCACGCCCTGGACCGGATAGCCGGTGAAGGGATGATGGGTATAGCGCCGGGTGAATTCCTCCGGCACGTCGCCCGCCAGCAGGCCAAGCTCGCCGGTTTCCAGATCGATCGCCGCCGCCCATTCGACCCGCGAATGCCAGGTCGGCTCCAGTTTGCCGAGGACGCGCAGCATGGCGAAGACCACTTCCGGTTGGCCGCGCTCGTTGATCATGGAAAAGGTCCTGACCGCCATCAGCGTCTCCACCGCGAGACCGGCGATGTCGGGATGATTGGTGAGGCGCGGCAGCAGGATGAGATTGGCGCGCTCCGATTGCTTGGCCAATTGTTGCAGCAGGCCGGCACAATCGAATTCCCGGCTGCCATAGCGATAGCGGTCATCGCCGAGATACCTGATGAGTCCCGCCCCCTGGGCGCCCTTGCCGGCGCGCAGTTTGGTGAAGAGATCCTGGCGCAGCAGCTTGGGATCGATCTCCGCCGGGGTCGGCTTGCCGCGATCGAATGACGCGATGATGGGAATGCCGGGCAGGCCGTGTTTGGCGAGGCTCACGGTGAAGGCGACCTTGTCGCGCATGTTGGAGCGCGCCACGGATTTGTCGATGAACTGCTGGCGCAACAGGCGGATGAGGCCGTTCTTGGTTTCCCAGCGGGTCAGATATTCACCGCGCCGCGCTTTCTCCTCGGGCCGGTAGAGTTCGAACATGTAATAGATCTGGCCATGGAACCGATGCGGCCAGGTCATGCGGATGATGTCGAAGAACTGGAACCGGCGGGCAATGCCCGTTGCCTTGCTGACCCGGCCGGCCGTTTGCCACCACCAAATCAGCAGGCGCGCCACGTCGACCAGAAAGGGCGCGATCCAGATATGCGCCCAGGGATGACCGGGATCGAGCCGCGTCGAGTTGACCGGCCATTCCTGAAACACCCGCCTGGCGCGATCGCCGAGAGGCTCACGCGGCAGGCCGAACGCCCTCGCCTTCGGCACGATGCCGTATGAGACTATGTCATCCCCGCCTTGCGCCCCCGCCGAAGAGTCGATCTCTGTCACCGGCGGCAATTCTGCCTGTTCGGCCATGATATTTTTAATCCTCTATGCGCAACACTGGCATGGGCCGGCCGTTACGCCACCAACAATTGTTCCGAAAGGACCGCTGACGCCTTTCGGATTATCCGGGAAAATTTGATGCCAATTCCCTGACAGCGCGCTGACCTCTGCGTGCCACGCATTGGGCCGCTGAAGAAAAATCCCCCCTTTACGTATATGACCACATAGCAAAAGGCAGTTCTGTTCGCTAGATCAATCGACTAGCAGAAAACGCCGCATTTACCATAAAAATGCCGGCCCAGCTTTTACTCATAGCTCTAGCATGGGATTTGCGCAGGTCGCCGCGGGCTCAGCCGTTACAATTAGCCGAACCTGGAAGCTAATCTCCCATGACGTCAGATTCCCGCCGCACCGTTCTGGTGCCGATGATCATCGCGACTGCGCTTTTCATGGAAAATCTCGATTCGACGGTGCTGGCCACGGCGCTGCCGTCGATCGCCCGCTCCTTCGGCACCAATCCGCTGCATCTCAACCTTGCCATCACCACCTATCTCCTCAGCCTTGCCGTGTTCATTCCCATCAGCGGCTGGTTCGCCGATCGCTGGGGCGCACGACTGGTGTTCCGGGTCGCCATCGGGGTGTTTCTGCTCGGCTCGGTGCTGTGCGGTTTCAGCCAGTCGCTGCTGGGCTTCGTCCTCTCGCGGCTGCTGCAGGGAGCCGGCGGCGCCATGATGGTGCCGGTCGGTCGCCTCGTGCTGACCCGCACGGTCGATCGCCACGAACTGGTGCGGGCGATGGCCTTCCTGACCTTTCCCGCCTTGATCGGCCCGGTGGTCGGGCCGCCGATCGGCGGTTTTCTCGTCACCTATGCCTCCTGGCGCTGGATTTTCTGGATCAATATCCCGATCGGCATCGTCGGCATCATCCTGGTCAGCCTGTTCATCAAGGACAGCACCGAGGCGGATCGGCAGCCCTTTGATTTCCTCGGCTTCCTCTGCACCGGCCTCGGCTTTTCCGGCGTCATGTTCGGCATGGAATCGATCGGACGCGGGGTGATTTCCAACACCGCGATCCTGGCCTTGCTGGGTGGCGGCTTTGTCGCGCTCGCCCTCTTCGTGCGCCATGCCCGCCGGGTGGCAAACCCGGTGATCAATCTCGGCCTGCTGCGGATCGACACCTTCCGCACCGGGATACTCGGCGGCTTCCTGTTTCGCATCGCCATTGGCGCCATGCCGTTCCTGCTGCCGATGATGCTGCAACTGGGCTTTGGACTCAGTGCCTTCCAGTCAGGCTGCCTCACCTTCGCATCGGCAGCCGGCGCGATGCTGATGAAGCTGACCGCCGGGCCGATCCTGCGGCGCTTCGGCTTCCGTCAGGTGCTGCTGGTGAATGCCGTCATCTCCAGCCTTTTCCTGGTGATCATGGCCTTCTTCCGACCGTCGACCCCGGGCACGCTGATTCTGACCACCCTGCTGATCGGCGGCTTTTTCCGCTCGCTGCAATTCACCGGCATCAATGCCCTGACCTTGGCCGACATACCGCGACCGCAGCTGAGTCAGGCAACCAGCTTTTCCAGCATCGCCCAGCAGTTGTCGCTGAGCTTCGGCGTCGCCGTCGGCGCGCTGTCCTTGCACCTGACGGTGCTGTGGCGCGATGGCGGGCAAATCCACCCGGACAGTTTCATGATTTCTTTCCTGATCGTGGCCTTCATCGGCGCTGCCTCTTCTTTAACTTTTTCGCGTTTATCTTCAGATGCCGGTGCGGCCGTAACAGGCCATACCGGCAAAGCCTTGCGTGCAGAGCCGCGATAACAGGGCTGGGTTGCGACCTGCGTCACTATTGCATCGCAGGATGGTTGACTGACAGGCTAATGCCAGCTTACTGCTAGCCGCATCGGAGAAACTTCCGCATCTGCACCCGGTCGATCGAGACTCTCGTTCAGACGCCCGGATGCAGGAGGGACATGCAACTGGATCTCCGCAGGGTGGGGATTGGGTTCGTTCTTCGGGTCGCGTTGACCCTTATGGGAGTTGACTTTGATTATCGGTTCCAAAACGTCGCGCAATCCTGCGCTGCGTGTGTCTGTTCTTGTGACTCTCGAGCAAAGCAAGGCCGCCGGCGGGCATGTCAAATGCTGGGAGCGATTCGCCGAAGCCGCCAAAGGATTGGCCGGCGAACTTGATCTCACCGTTCATTTCCTGGGTGAGACAAGCGAAACGCATCAGCTAGCTGACAATGTGCGCTTTCAATATCACCAGCCGGCCATCGGAACACGCAGCTTCTCGTTTCTCAAACAAGGTGCGGGCCATACCGATTTGGCACCGTTTCACTTCGGCCTCAATACCGCTTTGGCCAACAGCGATGTCATCCACGCCACCGATTTCTTCAGTTTCGGCCGGACCGGTCTCAGCCACGCGCGCCGTCATGGCAAGGGCATGGTCGCCTCGATCCATACCGACACGCCGCAATTCACCCGCGTCTATGCGAAAGAGATCATTCCGCGACTTGCCGGCCGGCAGTTGGGCCGCTGGCTGGTCGATGGCATCGATCTGCCCGACCGCATCGCCGAGCGGATGTCGGCCGGGATCGACCGTCATTTGCAATCCTGCCACCATATCCTGGTGTCGAAGCCGGAGGACTATCAGCGTCTCGTCGGGCTGTTCGGCCCGCAACGTCTTTCCTATTTGCGCCGCGGCATCGATCGCGACCGCTTTTCGCCGCGCCATCGCGACCGCCAGTGGCTGGTAACGGAATACGGCATTCCGGCCGACCGGCCGGTTCTGATGTTTGCCGGCCGGGTCGACGCCAGCAAGAGCGTCATGGTGATGGCCCAGGCCGTTCGCCACTTGCTCGACAGCGGCAAGGACGTTCACGCCCTGGTCGTTGGCCACGGCGCGGAGCAGTCTCGAATTGCCGCCACCCTCGGGGATCGCGTCACCATGCCAGGCAATGTCGGCCAAGAGGTGCTGGCGAAGCTCTATGCCAGTGCCGATCTTTTTCTTTTTCCCTCCACCACCGAAGTCTGCCCGAACGTCGTCATCGAGGCCAAGGCCAGCGGGCTTCCCGTTCTGGTGGCGGCGACGCATGGCGGCGCGCAGTTCATTGCCGCACCGGGCGTCGACGGCCTGATCGCCGCCGATCAGCAGCCGGAAACCTGGGCCGCCGATGCCGGCCGGCTGCTCGACCACACGGACGAGCGGCAAAACATCAGCCGGGCGGCACGTGACTGGGCTGAACATGAGTGGCCGAGCTGGTCGGACGTTCTGACGAAGGATCTCATGATTGCCTGGCACCACGCGCATAGTCTTGCCAGCAATACAGCGGCAAACGCCAATCGTCCGGCTCAGGTCGGGCGCGAGAGAAAGACCGGCTGGAGCGAGAATGCCGGCGTTAAGGTGCTGCGGCGCGCCGTCGGGCCGGCCGCTGAGTAGCCGCTCCGGCTTGAGCAAGCGGAGGGATGATTCTATCCCTGCGCCTCGCGCGGCAACGGAGAATGCAGGGCGGCACGATGGCGCCGGCGCAAGCGGCGTTCCGCAACGATCCAGGCCAGCAATCCCGGCAATCCCAGTGCCAATTCGCGGCCACGCTTGATGAGGGCCATGGCAAAAGCGGGAGCGGCAGGCACGCCGATCCAGCCGCACAGCAAGATCAACGCGCCTTCCTGTACGCCAAGGCCGGCCGGCATCACGAAGGCCGCCACTCGCACCGCACCCAGCAAGGTTTCGACCACACTCGCCTCCAGCAGATTGACCGGCGAACCCAGGAGACGCAGGACCATCCAAGTCTCGCCCGTCCGACAGACCCAGGCGAGGAGATGCCAAAGCATCGCCGTCGCGATGGTGCCGTAGCGGCGATAGAGATGTCCGACGGCTAGATCGAAGCCGAGCCCGCCCGACTGATCCGACGCACTTTGCTTGATCAAGCCCAGGCGCCGCGCCAGGGAGCTTCCAAGCCGTACCACGGCGGGTGACTGGCCGAGCACAACCAGGCCGCAGGGCAAGATCGCCAAGGCGAGGCAGACCAAGGATTGCCAGTCGGTGAGGGCGCCGTCATACCAAAGCAGAGCGAGGCCCGGCAACGCGAACAGCAGCTGCGCAAAGAGGTTGAGCGTGATATCGGCAATCACCGTCGCGGCGATCGAGATCCCGCCGGCGATACCATGACCATGGCTGCCGTGCGACGTACTGGTTCCGGTGGCAGGGTCGAAGACGGATTTGGTGGCGTGATCGGCGAGAACCAGATCATGGCGCAGCAAGCGGCCACGCACGACGTCGCCGCCGACCTGGCCCACCGGCAACAGCGTATTGACTGACTCGCCGATCCACCGCGCCAGCATCATAAAGATGGCCTGCGGCCGTATCCGACGCATGAAGAGGCTGCGCCAAGCCGAGGCCGCCAGAACAATGGCGGCGCTGCGCCAGCCCAGAGCCGGTACCAGTCCCCAACCGGCGGCGCGGATCGCATTCCAGATCGCCGGCAGGTCCTGATGTGAGAGAATGGCAATGATGACGATCAGACCGACCAGCAGGCCGGCGACGGCGCGCAGGCTCATCTGGCCCGCGCTAGCGACAACAGGGGGGTCATTGCAGGTAACCGTTGGCGGCGAACCATTGAACCGCGTCGGCAATGGCCGCCTCGGCGGGCCGCGGCTGATAGCCGAGCACACGGATCGCCCGATCGCTGCTGAAGAACATCTTCTTGCGGGCGAGCCTGACCCCGTCGAGCGTGGCAAAGGGCTCCTTGCCCGTAGCCCGCGCCCAGATCTCGGCCAGGCCGGCAATCGGCATCACCACGCCATGGGGAATGCGCAAACGCGGTGGCCGCCGGTTGCTGAGCCGGGCGACGGTGGTCAGGATTTCCGCCAGCGTAAAGTTCTCGCCACCGAGGATGAAACGCTCGCCGATTTTGCCCCGCTCGAAAGCGAGCAGATGGCCATGAGCAACGTCATCGACATGCACGACATTGAGGCCGGTATCGACGAAGCCCGGCATCCGGCCGCGGGCCGCATCGACCACCAGCTTGCCGGTCGGCGTCGGCTTGAGATCGCGCGGCCCGATCGGCGTCGATGGATGCACGATCACGGCCGGCAATCCGGCTTGCGCGATCATCTCCTTGACCACCGTCTCGGCGGCAAATTTCGATTGCTTATAGGGACCGATCATATCGGCGGAGGTCGCCCGGGTCTCCTCATCCGCGGAGGCACCCCCCGGCAGCAGGCCCAGGGTGGCGACGCTGCTGGTATAGACGATGCGCTTCACCCCGGCTTCGCCCGCCGCCTGCATGATATGCCGCGTGCCCTCGACATTGGCTGCGAACATGGCCTCCGGATTGGGTACCCAGAGCCGATAATCAGCCGCCACATGAAACAAACTGTCGCAGCCCGCGATCGCCTGATCGATCGAGCGCCGATCCGTCAGGTCGCCGCGCAGAATCTCGATGTTCAGGCCGTCGAGATTGCGTAAATCGCTGCTGGGACGCACGAAAGCCCGAACGGATTCTCCCTGGTCGAGCAGATGTCTTACCACGGCAGACCCGACAAAGCCGGCAGCCCCGGTCACCAGAGCAGTCATTCAATTTTCCTTAATTCCCGTGGAGGCCGGCAAGGCCCGCCATTCGCCGCGGCAATATAGCCGCAATTTCGCCAGATTCCACATGATCAATGCACCGCCGGACCCGCCGTCCAACCCCGCGAATCAGCCTGTCCAGATCGGCGGACTGGCAGGTAAACCAGGGTGACGGCGCCGTGATCGCTGCCGGGGCCTGTGCGGCCGGCTGGACATCGCTCAACCAATGTTGTTCCTTGCGGGATCGATAACAGCGTGCACGCCAGATTTAACCAATGTTCAGCCTGAAATCTGTGGCAACTGTCGGCGGCCTGACGCTGACCAGTCGTCTGCTAGGCTTCCTGCGCGAAACCATGATCGCCCATCAATTGGGGACCGGGCCCGTCGCCGAAGCCTTTTTCGTTGCCATGCGGCTGCCCAATCTGTTCCGGCAGATGTTTGCCGAGGGCGCCTTCAATTCAGCTTTCGTTCCCATGTTCGCCCGGCGAATCGAAGAGGATGGCGAAGCCGGCGCCAAGATTTTCGCCGAACGGGTGATGGCGGTCCTGCTGGTCATCCTGCTCTGCGTCACGGTCGGCGCCGAGTTGACGATGCCCTGGCTGCTGCGGGTCTTTGCGCCAGGCTTCCACGTCTTTCCCGAAAAGTTCCGCGTTGCCGTTCTGCTTACCAGCATCACCTTTCCCTATCTGCTCTTCATGTCGCTGTGTGCGCTGCAGGGCGGCATTCTCAATTCCCTGCACCGGTTCACCGCGCCGGCCGCGGCGCCGATCATGCTGAATGTCACTTTGATCGGCACCTTGCTGATTCCAACCACATCGGATGAACAGGCCGGCCTTATCCTGTCCATTGCCGTCACGCTGGCGGGAGTTCTGCAATTCCTCTGGCTGATGATTTCCTGCCGGCGCGCCAGCATGCGTCTTGGCCTGCGCTGGCCGCATCTGACGCCCGAAGTCGTCCGCATGATGAAGCTGATGATACCCGGCCTGATTGGCGGCGGACTGAACCAGATCAACATGGCGATCGCCACCATCCTGGCGACCCTTATCCCCGGCGCGGTATCCTATCTTTATTACGCCGACCGGCTCTATCAATTGCCTTTGGCGCTGATCGGCTCGGCCATCGGCGTCGTGCTGCTGCCCTCACTCACCCGCGCCTTGCGCGGCGGGCAGCCGGACCTCGCCAATCACTATCAGAACCGCGCCATCGAGATGGGACTCTTCCTTTCCTTGCCGGCAGCGGTCGGTCTGGTCATCGCCAGCCATCCCATCATCGCCGCGGTTTATCAGCGCGGCGCCTTCACCGCGGAAGATGCCGACAAGGTGGCCGCTGCCCTGTCGGCGGTGTCTGCCGGCTTGCCGGCCTATGTCCTGAACAAGGCCCTGGCACCGGGCTTCCTCGCGCGCGAAGACACGATGACGCCGTTCCGTTTCGCCATGGTCGCCGTCGGCGCCGATATCATCATCAGCCTCAGCCTGTTCCACTTCATCGGCTATGTCGGCATTGCCTGCGGCACCGCCGGCGCCGCCTGGCTGAATGCGATCATGCTGTATTGGCGGCTGCGCCAGCAGGGCATGTTGAAGACCGATCATCGCCTGCACCGCACCCTGCCGCGCCTCCTGCTGAGCGCTGCGATCATGGGCGCTGCCTTGTGGTTCGCCCTGCCGGCGATGCCACTGCTTTTCGGCGACGGCAGCCTCGTACGCATTACCGGCATGCTGGCTTTGATCGCCGCGGGCTGCTGCCTCTATGCCTTGGCGGTCCTGGCAACCGGCGCCATCTCGCTACGCGATCTGCGCCAGCAGCTGCGGCGGCGCGGAGCCACGCCGGATACCGCGAATAAAGCGGAAGAGCAGGCCCGTGGATGACGTCGAAACCGTCGTGATCGGCGCCGGCGTCGTCGGCCTCGCCATCGCGCGCCGCCTGGCGCAAGCAGGACAGGAGGTTCTGGTCCTGGAACAAGCCGCCCTCGTCGGCAGCGAGACTTCCGCGCGCAACAGCGAAGTCATTCATGCCGGCCTCTATTATCCAAGCGGCAGTTTGAAGGCCAAGCTCTGTGTCGCCGGCCGCGACATGCTCTACCGCTATTGCCGGACGCATGGCGTCACGCATCGCCGTCTCGGCAAGCTGATCGTCGCCACCGACAGCGAGCAAGAGACCGAACTGGCGGTCATTGCCGCGCAAGCGGCGGCCAACGGGGTCACCGATCTGCGGCCGCTTTCGACAGCCGATATCGTCGCCCTGGAGCCGCAGCTGCGTGCCACCGCGGGGCTTTTCTCGCCCTCGACCGGCATCATCGACAGCCATGGCTACATGCTGGCATTGCAGGGCGACGCCGAGGCCGATGGCGCGGTCATCGCCTTTCAGGCACCGATCGAGCGTGGCGCAATCACCGCCCAGGGCTATGAGCTATCGGTCGCCGGCACCGGCGCCATGCGGCTGCGGGCGCGCCGGCTCGTCAATGCCGCCGGCCATGGCGCCTGGGATATTGCCCGCCATCTTGCCGGCTATCCAACCGACCTCATTCCACCTCAGGCGCTGGCAAAAGGCAGCTATTTCACCTTGCGCGGCCGCTCGCCCTTCAACCATCTCGTCTATCCGGTGCCGGAGCCGGGCGGGCTCGGCATTCATCTGACATTGGACCTTGCCGGGCGCGCCCGGTTCGGACCGGACGTCGAATGGATCGATATGCTGGACTATGGGATCGATCCGGCACGTGCGTCGCGCTTCTATCCGGCGATCCGCGGCTATTGGCCCGCTCTCCCGGATGACGCCTTGGAACCGGCCTATACCGGCATCCGGCCGAAGATCGGCAATCCCGCGGGCGGTGCTGCCGATTTCCGCATCGACGGACCGGCGCTTCATGGCAAGGCCGGGCTGGTGCAGCTCTTCGGGATTGAGAGTCCGGGCCTGACCGCCTCGCTGGCGATCGCCGAGCAGGTCGCGGCTTTGCTTTAGGTCAGCTCGCCGCCGAGGCCGGTTTGCGTTCCTGCACCATGGCGTCGATCAGGCGTCCCTGGAACAGGGAAACGCCGAGCTTGCGTCCCGTCTCGATCGCCTCCGCCGCATCCACGCGACAGAAACAGACGCGCTCGCGACCGATGCGCTGGATCGCGGCGCGCAATTTGTCGCCCCAGCTGCCGCTGACGTGATCCTCCAGCCCCTGTTCCCAGATCACTTTCACCATGTCGATGCCGAGCAATTCCCGATCGATCAGCGGCAGGGCCTCGTGCCGAACACCATCGAGGATGATCTTGTAGCCAAGGCCGTGCAGCAGCCGTTGCGCGAAGAGGAATTCGCCGGTCTCTCCAGTTACCTCCACGAAGGGAAGCTCGATCGCCAACGAGCCCCGGTCCTTGACGTTGGTCTCAGTATCGAAGTCGAGGAATTCCTGGGTGAAAATCGTCTTCAAGGTCAGATTCATGCTGGCATTGCGCAAGGTGCCGCGATACGCGCGATCCATCAGCAGCGACAGCATGCGCTGATCGAACAGGCTGGTGAGATGCTGAAACAGCCATTTATTCGAGGTGAGATCGTAGCCGGGCGTGATCAGCTGGGCGAGATCCGCCGTCGAGAAGAAAAGCTCATGAAACACCGGCGACGGCGGCAGGCCTGGTGCCACGACGCAGGCGGACTGCCGGCGCAACAGATTGGCGAGGTTGGCCGTCTTGATGGCGCGCTCGATCTCCGTGATCTGCTGCGGCGAAACCATATTCAACGGCGTGCGGGCAGCCGGCTCGACGACGGTCTCCGTGCGTGTGCCGCGGCTTTGCTCGATAAGGCCGGCAATATGTGTCCGCGCCGTGTCATAGGCGGTTTCGAGATCGAAGATCGGCGACAGGGCATCCAGCGCCTCCGCCTCGCCTTTATTGGCGACCAGCGGATCATCGACAAAGAGATTGAGAATATTCAGCAGGACCGGCTTGGCTTCGGCAATGTTGGGGCATTGCATCAGAATGAAAATATCACCCGAAGCCAATTGAAAGACCGAGGCTTCAAAGCGCTGCCGCAGCGGCGTCAGCAACTTGCGCACCGCCCGGATATGTTGCGGCCGTTTGTGATAGGCACGCAAAGAGGAAAGCCGCAGTTCCAGTCCCCAACGGTTTTGCCGATGGCGATCCAGCCGCTCCAATGCACTCATCAGGGCGGTTTCGTCGCTACCCGTCTCCACCGCCGCTTTAGACCAGCCCATTTCTTCCCCCTTATGTCGCGGTCATGACCCACCGCAACGCCGCCCCAAGCTCGACTTGAAGCAATTTACGAAAGAATAACTCTAAATTCGATCGTTTGACGAATGGTTAACGCCGCCTTCAACAAGTGGGGGTTGAAGGGCCGGGTGCTGAAGACCCAGGCGCCGATGAAGGAAGAGCCGCTTATGCCCTCCCTTGATACCGCAGACCTCCAATCCGGAACGGCGAAGGAAGGCCGCAATTTGTGATCTTATTCGAGGTATGCGGCAACTGGATGTAAGGCGCGGCAAAGATATGCGTCACATTTATGACGCGAAAATTCGATTATGAGGGCGGATGTCCGGGGGGACCTCAAGCGCCCTGCATAACAGAACTCGCTCGCCTCGGAGGTGGGCAGTGCAGGCGACTGAGGGCGCAGCGACCGATCGTTCCGCCAAGCAGGCGGGTAACCGCTGCGCCCTGCTGTCGATATCAGATCTGCATCACGATGCGCCCGTCGATGGTGCCGGCCTTCAAGCGGCCGAAGATGTCGTTGATGTTATCCAGCCGATCGAGCGTGATATCCGCCTTGACCTTGCCTTCGGCGGCGAAGGCGAGGCATTCCTCGAGATCCTTGCGCGTGCCGACGATCGAACCGCGGACGGTTTTCGCGTTGAGGACCACGTCGAAAATCGGCAGATCGAAATCTCCCGGCGGCAGGCCGACGAGCGACATCGTGCCACGCTTATGCAGCATGCCGAGGCCCTGCGCGAAAGCAGCCCGCGAAACGGCTGTCACCAGAACGCCATGGGCGCCTTTGATCTCCTTTTGCACCACGGCGACCGGATCGCTGGTCTTCGCATTGATGGTGAGATCAGCGCCCAGGCGGCGCGCCAAGTCGAGCTTGCTGTCGGCGATATCCACCGCCACGACATGCAGCCCCATTGCCTTGGCATATTGGACCGCCATATGACCCAGCCCGCCGATGCCGGAGATGACGACCCAGTTGCCCGGCTTGGTATCCGTCATCTTCAGGCCCTTATAAACGGTGACACCGGCGCAGAGCAGCGGCGCAGCGCCGGCGAAATCAAGATTGCCCGGCAGCTTGCCGACATAGTTGGGGTCGGCAAGCACATATTCGGCATAGCCGCCATCGATCGTATAGCCGGTCATCTGCTGGTCATCGCACAAGGTTTCCCAACCGGTCAGGCAATGCTCGCAATGACCGCACGCCGTGTACAGCCAGGGAACGCCGACACGGTCGCCTTCCTTGACATGCGTGACGCCGGCGCCGATTGCGGCGACGAAGCCGACCCCTTCATGACCGGGGGTGAAAGGCAAGGTGGGCTTTACCGGCCAATCGCCGTCGGCGGCATGAAGATCGGTATGGCAGACGCCGCAATGTGACACTTTAACTAGAATGGTTCCCGGCTTGACCTCCGGGCGCGGCACGTCCTCGATCTCAAGCGGCTTGCCGAAGGCATGGACCCGCGCGGCCTTCATCATCTGCACCATGTCGCTTCTCCCACGGTCGTTTCGATATGACTTTTCCTGAACTGACCGGGGATTCTTGCCATGGTGCCGGAGCAGAGGCTTTGCGCTCGATCAATTAGAACGGCCTTTCCGCAATGTATCGGACGATAGGCATCAGAGGCCGCCAATACGGCCGCAAGCCCAGCTTGCGGCGGCGCGCAGGTATTCTAGGTTGCCCCGCGCATATCAATGGCGGTTAAGTGACGGTAGAGGATCGCGCTGCGGCGTCGATCCGTGATTGCCGGGGCGACGGCTCTTTCGCCCGCAACCAACTCCAACCGGAGAAGCGTGATGAAAGACGAATTACATCGCCTGAACCGGCACATGTGTCGATGTAGGTGACCTTGGCGGTCGCCCGCAGGGGTGGCCGAAAGCGACAGTCCTTACAAATCAGATGCTGTGGAGACAGCCATGTTGATATCGCGTTCTTTGCACCAGTCGGATGCAGCCCGCCTGCCCGTACGCCATAATGACCAAGTCATTGGCTTCCTGATCGAAGATCTGGCGGAGGAGGAGCGGCAAGACGGCCGCCACACTTACCGCTTCGCCGCCCTTGATTCGCACTTCGTGCTGCTGGATGGCAGCCGGTTCATGGCACCGCATGGTGCTTTGGCGGCTGTTGACCGGCTGAGCCGCTTTATCGATCGCCCGCTGGCAGCCAACGAAGCCTGAGCCGGGCGAAGTCCGAACCTGGACACTTTACGGTGGCGATTTCGCGTCTGCCCCGGGGTTCACGGCCCGGATTGCACACGGAACATTCGATTGATCCGCGCGATCGATCGTCTGAAGAGCGATGCCTCCCTCCCAGAACCATCGCTCGAGACTTCAGGCAGTGCTTCGGCACTGCCTTTTTTTTGACGCGCATTTCTGGGCGCACTGTCAGGTGACGGAAAGGCAAACTCGTTGCTTGCGCAATTTCTTCTCGTTTGGCGAGAAAACATGCCCGGCCTTATGGTCGGCAGGACGGTTATGACAGAAAAGTTACCTAACATGAGCTTCATCCAGACCGAACTCGATCACGCTGCCTTCATTCGGCCATCGGAACTGCTGGAGCGTGAGCTGTGGCAATCGCGGCCTGCCGCCGCGACCCCACCCTATTCCGCCATACAAGCCGCCTACCCGCTGGCCGCCCGGCTCGCGAATGGTGTCGCCACCGCGGGCCTGCCGGCGCTTGTCATCCCGTTCTTTTTTAGCCTTAGCACCGGTACGCCCAGCGCTTCGCAGAGCGCTCTGCTTGCCGCGCTTGCCGTGCCGATGGCCGCCTGGAGCTTCCAGCAGGTGAGGTCGGCGGGGCAGGTGCACGAGGCGGCCGGCCGCGTGAGCGCCACTTATCCCGGGCGGGGGGCTACGCCGCGAGCGCGCGCCGCATGGCCGACGCTGCTCGGTCATGCCTGCCTCACGGCACTCCTGATTACCGCAGCGGCGGGGCATGCTGCCGCATCGATCGCGTCCATGACGGCCGCGCGCGGCATCGCGGCAATGGCCAGCGACGGGACCTTGGCCGAATGGGCGCTCCCCCTATCGATCTGCCTGGCCCTGGCGGTCTGGATACTGGCGCGACGTGGCGCAACCCCGCCGCTGCGCACCATGCTGGTGATAGAAGGAATCACCATCGCGCTTAGCCTGATCGTGCTGGCGAATTATTCCGCCCTTGGCAACGTCGGGATCGACAGCCTGTCGGCCACGACGCCCTTCAGCGCCGTCGCTGAAAGCGTCGGGCTCGCAGCCCTCAGCCCGATCCTCAGCGCCGGCATCGGATTCTGCTGCTTCACCGGCGCCTTGGCGAGTCTCAAGGCTGCTGTATGCGCTCAGCCCTGACGTAACCCGGCGAGACGCAACAGGGCCGCGTCCAGCACCGCATCCTGCTTGGCAAAGCAGAACCGGATGACCGAGCGAACAGGCGCCTCCTTGTAGAAGGCGGAAACCGGGATGGCGGCGACACCCAGCTCCTCCACCAGCCTGCGGCAGAAGACGTCGTCATCCTTGGCGCCAAGGCCCGTGATGTCGACATTGGCGAAATAGGTGCCCTCGCAGAGCAGCACATCGAGCTCAAGCGCCTTCAACCCCTCGATGAAGCGATCACGGCGGCGCTGCATGTCTATCGCCAGATCCTGGAAATAGCTGGCCGGCTTATCGAGGCCGAAAGCCACCGCCGCCTGCAGATTGGGCGGCGTCGTGAAGGTGAGGAACTGATGCGCCTTGCCGAGCAGATTGATCAGATGCTGATCCGCAGTGACATAGCCGACTTTCCAGCCGGTCAATGAGAAGGTCTTGCCGGCCGAACCGATCTTGATCACGCGGTCCTGCAGGCCGGCGACTTTCAGCAGGGTGCGATGGGTGGCGCCGTCGAAGACGAGATGTTCATAGACTTCATCGGCGATGACATAGGCGTCACTACCGGTGACGAATTCGGCGAGGAGATCGAGTTCCGCCGCGCTGAAAACGCGGCCGGTCGGATTCATCGGATTGTTGACGATCACCGCTTTGGTGCGCGGCGAGAAGGCCGCGGCCAGATCCGCGCGTTCCAGGCGCCAATGCGGCGGTTTCAGCGAGACGAAGCGCGGCGTCGCGCCGGCGCGCAGGACCAGCGGCAGATAGGCGTCATAAAAGGGTTCGATCAGCACCACTTCGTCGCCAGGCTCGACCAGCGCGAAAATTGCCGCCGCCAGCGCCTCGGTAGCGCCGGAGGTCACCAGGGTTTCGTTCTGCCAGTCGATCTCCAGCCCATAGAACCGGCGGGCATGGCGCGCCACCGCTTGCCGCAGGGCCGGTATGCCCATCATCGGCGGATATTGGTTGGAGCCCTCCAGCAGCTGCGTTGCCGCCTGCTGCAGCACGTCGATCGGTCCCTTGTCGTCGGGAAAGCCCTGGCCGAGATTTACCGCATCATAGTGGCGGGCAAGCCGCGACATGGTTTCGAAGATGGTGGTCGGCAGATTGGCGTAGGTTGGATTGGTGCTGCGCATCTCGTCATCCGCTGCAGAAGCTGAGCGGCGAGATCATGCCCGAAGGCGGTATTTGGTCAAGCTATCTCGCTGTGCAAATTCGACAGCGACGCCTGCGTCCATTGCAATCGTGCAAGGGCGGCCTCGAGACGGGGACACAGCGCCGCCGCGCTGGAGTCAGGCGCCTTGCAGTCAGGCGCGCATCAAGGTGCCGCTGCGCTTATATCCGCTGATCGGCAGATGCGACGGCAGAGGCTGCGACAATGCTTCGCCGGCCTGGCTGATCTCTGCGGCGATCCATTGGCGAAAAGCAATTGCCGCCGGCTGGCTGGCGCGATCCGGCGGATAGACGATGAAGTAAGCGAGTTCGATCTGCGTCTGGGTGGCGGCAAGCTGAACCAGACGGCCGGCGGCGAGATCGTCCTGCACCAGCGTCGCCTTGGCGAGCGCGAGACCGAGGCCGTTGGCGGCTGCTTCCAGCACGAAATTGGATTGGTTGAAGCGCAGGCCGCGCTGCCAGTCGACATCGTCGATCCCGGCCGCCCGCAGCCAGCTCTTCCAATCCGGGCAGGTCGGGTCCTGATCAGGACTGTCATCGTGCAACAGGGTGGCGCTATGCAGCAGGCTGGCAAGGTCATTCGCCTCGCGGCCTTCGAGCAGCTTCGGACTGGCCACCGGAAACACGGCCTCGCGCATCAGCAGGTCGGCCTGCAGGCCAGGATAGTGGCCACGGCCGTAACGGATGGCGAGATCGATGGGTTCGTTGCTGAAATCAACAAGATCCATGGTGGCGAGAACGCGGACATCGATATCCGGCTGCTGGCTGACGAAGCGGTCGAGGCGCGGCAGCAGCCATTTGGTGGCGAAAGACGGCGCCACCGAGACGGTGAGGGTCTGCACGCCACCGGTATCGGTGCCCTTGATCAAGGTCGATTGCAGCTGGCTGAAGGCGTCGCTGATACCGGGCAGAATTTCCGCCCCCTGCGCGCTCAGGACGAGGCCCTTGGGGGTCCGCTGAAACAACTTCACGCCCAGCTCGTCTTCCAGCTGCCGCACCTGCAGGCTGACGGCCGAGGCCGTCACATGCAGTTCGGTCGCGGCGGCGGCAAAACTGCCGTGGCGGGCGGCGGCCCAGAAGGCGCGCAGGGCGTTCAGGGACGGCAATCTGCGGATCTGTCTAGCCATGATGAATCCCTTGGCTCGGTATCGACTCTATATACCCTATCGAATTAATAGAGATTATCTGCGAGAGGCAAGGGATTTTTGCGACGGGATTGAAAAATCGCCCCCGACCGGGACATCCAGGGCGCCAACTTTCCTGGGTAAACTAATATATTTCAATGCGATACCAGCCAAGACCCGGGCGCGCGCCAGACAGGCCGCGGGCTTTCCATGCGCGCTTTCCGCGTGACGAGAAAAACCTTATGGTCACCCGACCTCCGGCAGCGCGCCGGACAGATAGATTGCACAGGCCTTTGGCATGTTGAGGGTAACGCCCGGCATTACGCTGGACGACAGCGAGATCGAGATCCGCTTCATCCGCGCCTCCGGGCCGGGCGGGCAGAACGTAAACAAGCTGTCGACGGCGGCGCAATTGCGCTTCGACGTGGGCCGCTCGCCGGCCTTGCGGGAAGACGTGCGCGAACGGCTGAGCCGCCTCGCCGGGCGGCGGTTGACCCAGGACGGCATCCTGGTGCTGACGGCCCAGCGCTTCCGTACCCAGGAGCGCAACCGCCAGGATGCGATCGAGCGGCTATGCGAGTTGATCCGCGCCGCCGCCATTGCCCCCGTCAAGCGCCGCCCGACCAAACCCAGTCTCGGCGCCAAGGAGCGGCGGCTGGAAAGCAAATCGCGGCGGGGCGGTGTCAAATCGCTGCGCCAGAGCAAGCCTTCCTTCGACTGAAGCGGCCACCGGCCTTCCTCGGAACGGTCACCTGAAGAACAGCCTCAGCGCGGCGTGAAATCGACCGGGATGGTGAAGCCGTGCGAGAGATCGCCGTCGCTGATCTCGCGGGGCGGCTTCGGCAGGGGATCGGCACGCCGGATCCAGGCCAGCGCCTCTTCATCGATATCGTCGCGGCCGGAGCTTTGCAGCAGATGCTGCGACAGCAGCTTGCCGTCACGATTGATCTCGAAGCCGATCACCGCGCGCAGAGACAGGCGCAGGCGCGCGCGCGGCACGCGCTTGAACTTGGCGATATGCTGCACCACATCGCCGAGCCAGTTGCTCTTGGCCGCGACGGCAGCGGCCGCATTAGCCTGCGCCTGTTGCTGCTGAGCGGCGTTCTGCGTCGGCGCCAGAACCGCCGGCGCACTGGCAGGCAGCGTCCGGGAGGCCGGTTGCGGCGCGGGAGTGGTGTCGGGCTTTGGCGGCAGCGCCTTGGCCGGTTGCGGCTTGGCGGATTGCGGCTTGGCCGGCAGCTGCGGCTTGATCTGCTTCTTGGGCGGTGGCGGCAGTGCCGCCTCCGCCGGAACCGGGGGCAGTTCGGGGGCCGTCAGCTTGGGCTGCGGCGCCGGTGGATGCGGAACGGGCCGATAGTCAGGCAGCGGAACAGGCTGTGCTTGCGGCGGCGCGGAACGGGCCTGCGGCGGGGCGGGTTGCGGCGTGGCCAGCGGCGCGAGATCCATCATGATGGCCGGCAAGGGCTGCTGCAGATCGGGCCGCAGATCGTTCGTGGCCAGCAAGCTCCAGGCGATCAGCGCGTGACAGGCGAGGACGAACAGCACCGAGGCCGACCAGAGCACGGCACCGGGCCGGCCGTCGCGCAGACCGGTATCCTGCGGACCGGCGGGCGAGGGGATGGCCGCGTGCCGCCAGCCGAGCGCGCTGGCCGCCGTCATGGCGCCGCCGGCCCTGGCGCCGCGGGTGCGAGCGATGATTGCGGCGTCGCTGCCGCCGGCACCGCGGTTCCGCTGCCGCCGAACTCACTGCCGTCAATCCCGACCAGCGCGATTTTCAGATAGCCGGCATCGCGCAGCAGGTTCATCACCGCCATCAGCTCGCCATAGCTGACATGCTTGTCGGCGCGCAGGAAGATGCGCTGCTGCTTGTCGCCCTTGGTTGCCGAAGCGAGGCGCGCCGGCAGATCGGCCTTCGCCACGCTCTCGTCCCCCAAAGCGAGACTGAGATCGGTCTTCACCGACAGGAAGATCGGCTCGCTGGGCCGCTGCTGCGGCCGCGCCGACGCACTCGGCAGCTCGATCGGCACATCGACCGTCGCCAGCGGCGCCGCCACCATGAAGATGATCAGCAGCACCAGCATGACGTCGATGAAGGGGGTCACATTGATCTCGCTCTGCTCGACGAGATCGTCCTCACTGAGGTTGAGCTTGACCGCCATCGATCACGCCGCCCGCGACAAGACGGCACGATCCTGATCGAGATCGCGCGAAGCCAGCCGCAGCACCGCCGCCGACATATCGGCGACCACCGCCTTGTTGGCGGCGATGCCGCGCGCCAGCAAGTTATAGACGACGACCGCCGGTATGGCGGCAACCAAGCCGATAGCTGTCGCCAGCAGTGCCTCGGCGATGCCCGGCGCGACCACGGCCAGATTGGTGGTATGCGCCTTCGAAATGCCGATGAAACTGTTCATGATGCCCCAGACGGTACCAAACAGGCCGACGAAAGGCGCCGTGGAGCCGATCGTCGCCAGAACGCCGGTGCCGCGATTCATGCCGCGTCCCAGCCTGGCCACCAGCCGGTCGAGGCGCGAGGCGATGCGTTCCTTGATGCCGTCGACCGGTGCAGGACCG
>DATLIX010000050.1:0-16354 GCA_035539215.1 Dongiaceae bacterium
CCGCGATATCGCGTAGGTGTTTGCTGGATTTTACGCTCGGCACCACTGGGGGATTTTCCTGCTCGTTCGGTGTCTTATGGGTAAGCTAGGGAAGCCGTCAATATGAAAATGCGCACAGGGATTCGTGGCGGGCGTTTGGCCGTACTGGGCCTGCTGGCCGGCATTGGCCTTGCGTTAACGGCGTGCAATTTCGACATCGGCGGCGAGCAGAAATATCCCGACCAGGCCCGCCGCCCCGGCGATCACGGCCCCGTCTATGGCGAGCGCCAGAGCGTTCTCGGCGATGGCGGGTTGTTCGGCGACAGCACCAAGCAGGACAATGCCGGCGGCGCCAACGGCATCGGCGTCAATAATCTGCTGTGGCGTGCCTCGCTCGACACCATCTCCTTCATGCCGCTGGTCTCCGCCGATCCTTTCGGCGGCGTCATCATCACCGACTGGTACACGCCGCCCTCGACGCCCGACGAGCGCTTCAAGGTCAACGTCTACATTCTCGGCCGCGCATTGCGCGCCGACGGCCTGCGCGCCTCGGTGTTCCGCCAGCAGAACCAGAACGGCCAGTGGGTGGATGCGCCGGTCGCCCTCAATACGGCGACCGATCTGGAAAACTCGATCCTGACCAAGGCGCGCGAGCTGCGCGCCGCCAGCAAGCAATAAGCCCAGGGATCATCGCTGTTTTGCGAAAGCCGCGCCCGCGCAATCTCCGGGCTGCGGCTTTTTGCTGTTTGCGGCCCGGCAGAGCGGTCCTGTGCTTGACCCTGCTGCCCGCAAGCCCTATTCAGGCCGGTGAGCTTTGAAATCACAGCCTTTTGCGCATTGAGCGATCATGTCCCGTTATAATTTCCAGGAAACCGAACCGAAATGGCAGGCCGTCTGGGCCGAACGCCAGTCCTTTGCCGCCGGCACGGATAAATCGAAGCCGAAATACTACGTCCTGGAGATGTTTCCCTATCCGTCGGGCCGCATCCATATGGGCCATGTGCGCAACTATACGATGGGCGACGTGGTGGCGCGCTACAAGCGGGCGCGCGGCTTCAACGTACTGCACCCGATGGGCTGGGACGCTTTCGGCCTGCCGGCCGAGAACGCCGCCATCAAGCAGGGCGTGCATCCGGCCAAATGGACCTACGAGAACATCGCCAGCATGCGCGACCAGCTGAAGGGCATGGGCCTGTCGCTGGACTGGGCGCGCGAGATCGCGACCTGCCATCCGGAATACTACCGGCATGAGCAGCGCATGTTCCTGGAGTTCCTGAAAAGCGGCCTGGTCTATCGCAAGGAGAGCTGGGTCAACTGGGACCCGGTGGACAATACGGTCCTTGCCAATGAGCAGGTGATCGACGGCCGCGGCTGGCGCTCGGGCGCGCTGGTCGAGAAGCGCAAGCTGGCGCAGTGGTTCTTCAAGATCACCGATTTCTCCGATCAGCTGCTGTCGGCGCTGGACACCCTGGATCGCTGGCCGGCCAAGGTCCGCATCATGCAGGAGAACTGGATCGGCAAGTCGCAGGGTGCGCGCGTCTTCTTCAGCCTGAAGGATCGGGCGGAGAAGCTGGAAGTCTTCACCACGCGTCCCGACACCCTGTTCGGCGCCGCCTTCTGCGCGATTTCGCCCAATCATCCGCTGGCCGCCGAACTGGCCGCCAAGGATCCGAAGCTCGCCGACTTCATCGCCGAGTGCAACCGCATGGGCACCAGCGAGGCGACGCTCGAAGCGGCCGAGAAGCAGGGCTATGACACCGGCCTGAAGGCGCTGCATCCCTTCGTGCCCGGCTGGGAGCTGCCGGTCCATGTCGCCAATTTCGTGCTGATGGAATACGGCACCGGCGCCATCTTCGGCTGCCCGGCGCATGACCAGCGCGACCTCGACTTCGCCAACAAGTACAAGCTGCCGGTCAAGCCGGTCGTCTGTCCCCGCGATTTCCTCCAGGGCGATCAGGGTGCGGCCAGTTTCAAGATCACCGACACCGCCTTCACCGATGACGGCGTCATCATCAATTCCGATTTCCTGAACGGCCTCGACGTGCCCGGCGCCAAGGCCGCTGCCGTCAAGCGGCTCGAAGAACTGGGCGTCGGCCAGGGCACCACGGTCTATCGCCTGCGCGACTGGGGGGTCAGCCGCCAGCGTTACTGGGGCTGCCCGATCCCGGTCATCCATTGCGCGAGCTGCGGCACCGTACCGGTGCCGATGAGCGAGCTGCCGGTCAAGCTGCCGGAGGACGTCACCTTCGACAAGCCGGGCAATCCGCTCGACCATCATCCGACCTGGAAGCATGTGAATTGCCCGAGCTGCGGCAAGCCCGCCCAGCGCGAGACTGACACCTTCGATACCTTCATTGAAAGCAGCTGGTATTTCGCGCGTTTCTGCAGCCCGCGCAGCGACCAGCCGATGGACCGCGCCGAGGTCGATTACTGGCTGCCCGTGGACCAGTATATCGGCGGCATCGAGCATGCGGTCCTGCACCTCCTCTATTCGCGCTTCTTCAACCGCGCCATGAAGGGCGAAGGCTATGTCGGCGTCGACGAGCCCTTCGCCGGCCTCTTCACCCAGGGCATGGTCTGCCACGAGACCTATAAGGACAGCGACGGCAACTGGCTGTTCCCGCAGGAGGTGAAGAAACAGGACGGTAAGCTGGTATCGGCCGCGGACGGCAGCCCGGTCTTCGCCGGCCGCTCCGAGAAGATGTCGAAGTCGAAGAAGAACGTCGTCGACCCGGATTACATCATCGAGACCTACGGCGCCGATACCGCGCGCTGGTTCATCATCTCCGACAGCCCGCCGGAGCGCGATATGGAATGGACCGAGGCCGGTGTCGAAGGCGCCTGGCGGTTCAGCCAGCGTGTCTGGCGTCTCATCGATACCTGGCTCGCGGCCTACCCGGCCCTCGCCCGGCAAATCCATTTGCCCGGCGCCGGAATCGACAAGGAGGCGCTTGCCTTGCGCCGGATCGTCCACAAGACCGTGGCCGGCGTCACCGACGATATCGAGAAATTCCGCTTCAACCGCGCCGTCGCCCGCATCTACGAGCTGACCAACGCCCTGTTCGAGGTCAAGGAAGGCGCCGTCGCCGATGCCGGCGGTCTGGCGGTCCGGGCCGAGGCGCTGCGCGCTTTGGTGCTGCTGATCGGTCCCGCCATGCCGCATCTCGCCGAGGAACTGTGGCAGCGGCTCGGCCAGGCCGGGCTGGTGGCCGACGCCCTCTGGCCGGAAGCCGATCCGGCCTTGACCACGGATGACAGCGTCACCATGGCGGTCCAGGTCAACGGCAAGTTGCGAGCCACCTTGGAGCTGCCGCGGGATTTGGATAAGGTGGAAGCGGAAAAGCGCGCTTTGGCCGATGCCGGCGTGCTGCGGGCCTTGGAAGGCAAGGCGCCGAAGAAAGTGATCGTCGTCCCCAACAGGGTGATCAATGTCGTCGTCTAAGCAACCGCCGTTTCAAGCCCCGGTCTCCCCTTCGTCCGGCGATGCCGCCGGCATCACGGCGGCCGCGGCAACGCCGCCAGTCGTGCTGGCCCGCCGCACGCTGCTGGCCTTGGGCACTGCCGGGTTCGGCAGCCTCCTGCTGTCGGCCTGCGGCTTCCATCCGCTGTATGGCGATCCGGCGGTGACCGGCAGTGCCGGCGGCGCCACCAGCGCCAAACTCTCCCAGGTCGAGATCGAGCCGATCGCCGACCGGATCGGCCAGCAATTGCATAACCGCCTGCGCGACCGCATGAATCCCGCCGGCCAGCCCGACAAGCCGAATTATCGCCTGCAGGTGACGCTCGGCAAGCTCGATCAGGAAATCGTCAACGGCGACAACAATGTCCGCCACAATACCCTGACCATGACGGCGACCTATTGGCTGAGCCCGGCGGATAACGACAAAAGCTATCTCATGGACAAGGTCAATTCGCGCGTCCAGGTCAGCTATGACACGCTCGACGATCCCTATAACGATATCTCGACCCAGCTGGACGCCCAGGTGCGGGCGGTCGATCAGCTGGCCGATATGATCACCACCCGGGTCGCCGCCTATTTCGCGCATAACGCCGCGTAGCGGGTCCCGGCCGTGCCCGCCGGCATGACGGACCGCGCGCCGAGATGCATCATGAAGCTTGCCAGTCATGAAACTTGACCGCGGCCAGGTCGACCGTTTCCTGAAGCAGCCCGACCCGCGCTTCGCGGCGGTGCTGATCTACGGCCCCGATAGCGGCATGGTGCGCGAACGCGGCAGCCAGCTGACGCGGCAGGTGGCCGAGAGTCTCGACGATCCCTTCCGCGTGGTTGAATTCACCGCCGATCAGATCAAGGGCGATCCGGTGCGCCTGCTCGACGAGGCGCAGGCGATCGGCATGATGGGCGGCCGCCGCGTGGTCAGGCTCAGCGGCGCCGGCGACAGCCTCGCCGATGCGTGCGAGAGCCTGCTGGAAGCCCATCGCAGCTCGCAGGATTGCCTGGTCATCGTCGAGGCCGAGGATATCGCCGGCAAATCGCGCCTGCGCGGCGTTTTCGAAGCGGCCGCCAACGCCGCCACCATCGCCTGCTATCATGACGAAGCGGCCTCGCTCGGCGCCCTTGTCCAGGAGCAGATCCGCCAGGCCGGCTATGGCATTTCCCGCGAGGCGCTCGATTACCTGGCACAGAGCCTCGGCGGCGATCGCGGCGTCACCCGTTCGGAGATCGACAAGCTGCTGCTCTACAAGGGCGAGGACAAAAGCGAGATCACCCTCGCCGAGGCCATGACCTGTATCGGCGACCGCGCCGCCTTCGCGCTCGACGATCTGATCGATGCGGTCTGTTCCGGCGATCTCAAGGCGCTGGACAAGCAGTTCGAGCGCAACATCGTCGAGTTGCCGCCGATCGTCATGCTGCGCCGCATGTCGGCGCATTTCCTGCGCCTGCATCCGATGGTCGACCGGCTGCGCCAGGGCGATCGGCTGGAGCAGGTCTTCGCCGGCGCCCGCCCGCCGGTGCCCTGGCCGGCCAAGGCGCGCTATGAACGCCACTGCCGGATCTGGACCCCCGGCGCCATCGGCCTCGCTCTCAACCAGCTGATGGAGACGGAAGCCCAGGCGATGCGCCAGCATGCCCTGGCCGAAGCCATCACCCGGCGCGGCTTCATCGACATCGCCGCCACCGCGCGGCGGTTGCGCGAGCGCGGCGCGGCGCGGCGGTAGCCTTGCCGAGGGTACCGGCGCGCCTTAGTTTCCGGCAGCCAGCATCGCCGCTTCATCCGGCCGCAGCGTGAGCACATTGAAGCCGGTTTTCGTCACCGCGACCGTATGTTCGAACTGGGCCGAGAGCTTGCCGTCGCTGGTGACCACGGTCCAGCCGTCCTTCTCGTGCCTCACCCTTGCGCTGCCCTGATTGAACATCGGCTCGATGGTGAAGACCATTCCTTCCCGGAGCCGCAAACCCGTCCCCAGGCGCCCGAAATGCAGAACTTCGGGTTCCTCATGCATTTCCCGCCCGATGCCGTGCCCGCAATACTCCCTGACGACGGTATAGCCATGCTGCTTGGCATGGCGCTGGATCGCATGGCCGATATCGCCGAGATGGGCACCGGCGCGGACCCGCCGGATCCCCTGCCACATGGCTTCGTAAGTCACCTGCACCAGGCGCCGGGCGGGTGGCGCCACATCGCCGATCAGATAGGTCTTGCTCGAATCCGCGATATAGCCGTTCTTCTCCAGCGTGATGTCGAGATTGACGATATCGCCGTCGCACAGCCTCTCGCCATCTTTCGGCGCGCCATGGCAGACAACGTGGTTCCGCGAGGAGTTGAGCGCGAACTGATAGCCGTATTGCCCTTTGCTGGCCGGACGCGCCTGCAGGTCGTCAACGATGAACCTCTCGACGAGATCGTTGATCTGCATGGTGGTCTTGCCGGCCAGGCGAGTGCGATCCAACAAGCCGAAAACGGAAGCGAGAAGCCTTCCCGCCTCGTGCATCTTTTTGAGTTCGTCCGGGCGCTTCACCATGACGGTGCCGCCGCTACTGGCTCAGAACGAACCCGGCGGCCTTGAGTTGCTTTTTGGCGATTTCGTTGAACGATCGGGTCGGATGCATTTCCGCGAGCATGCCGATCTTCATCCAATATTCCGCCTGTGCGTTTATCGATCGGCACATGACGTCGCTCGCTTTGCGAACTTCCTCATGCAGATTGTCGTCGATCTTCACAATGCCCATGGCCGCACCCGATCACTACAAGGTTGATATACGATTTATATATGTTTCGTATATTCCTGTCAAAACGAGGCATCGCGCCGCGTCGGTGCCGGGCAAAGCTAGGCCGCATGCCGGCGCGGCGGCTGGTTACGACAGCAGCTTGTAGAAGAAGCTGGCCGGTTCGGCCGCGTTGCCGTCGGCGCGGAGCGCGTAGCCCGGCACCTCGCCGAACTTGATCCAGCCCTGGCTGGCATAGAGCTTCTCCCCGGCGCTGCCGCTTTCGGTATCGAGCGTCAGCAGCGTGCGGCCGAGGCGACGAGCTTCATCTTCCGCCGCACGCAGGAGGGCCCCGCCCAGTCCCTGCCGGCGGGCGCGGCGATGCACCAGCATCTTGGCGAGGTCGGCGCGGTGCGGCTGGTTTTCCTGCGGCGCCGGGATGAGCTGCACGGTGCCGTCGATGCGGCCGTCCCTTTCGGCAATGAAGATCAGGCGTTCGCCGCGGGCATGGCCGGCGAGCGCGCCGTCCCACCACCGCGCCGCCTTGCCGCCTGTCATCGGCCAGATGAAATTGACCGAGGCGCCGCCTTCGACCGCGTCGACCAGCAGATCGGCCAGCGCGTCGCGCATCGCGGCGGCCTCGGCCGGTGCCAACAGGCGGACCCGATGGGTCATCGCCGCGTCCGGCTCTCTGCTCATGCGGCGGTTTCCTGGGTGACGATCACGGCATAGCGGGCCGTCTTGTCCCCGGTATTGCGGAAGCTGTTGCCGTCCGCCACACGCATCTGCAGGCAATCGCCCTTGCGCAGGAGATAGCTGACGGCGGCGCGCGAGGCAGCGGCGCCCGAGGCAGGGGAAAGGGTCACCTCGATGCTGCCTTTCAGCACCCAGATATGCTGGTCGATCACCCGGCCGTGGCTCGGCGCATAGGTCACCTCGGCGCCGGGCGGAAACTCGACTTCGACGATCTTGACCCGCGAACCGGTGCCGGCCGGCGCCACTTCGCGGCGGATATAGCCGCTGGCGGGGTCCTGCCAGACCGGCTGGTCGGCCCGGCGCAGCAAGGGCGCTGCGACATCGCGGGCGAACAGGGCCGAGAGGCTCAGCCCCAATCCGGCACAGAGCTTGTCCAGCAGCACGGCGCTGGCATGCACCTCGCCCCGCTCGATGCGCGAGACCATGGCGCGGCTGACGCCGGTGCGCAGGGCGATTTCTTCCAGCGAGAGCGCAAGGGCGCCGCGCCGGGCGGCGATGCGCTGGCCGATCAGGTGCGAAAGACCGTCGGGCTCGTCATTCATGCTGTCCATTATCAGAGAATATCATCTCTTTTAGTGGAGGCAAGTGCGCGAGGTCGATCCGGCCTTTCGCAAATGGTTCGGGCCGCGCCCTTGCAGGCGCGGCCCGGTGGCATCCGTCGCCCGGTCCGATGCGGATCAGGCGGCGCGGATCTCCTGCAGGAAATGGGTGACGCTGTCGCGCAGCGAGCTGGCCTGGCGGGAGAGAACATTGGCGGCCGTCAGCACCTCGGTCGCGGCCGAGCCGGTTTCGCCGGCCGCCTCGGTGACGCCGCCGACATTGTTGGCGACTTCCTGCGTGCCGGTCGCCGCCTGCTGCACGTTGCGGGCGATTTCCTGGGTGGCCGCCCCCTGCTCTTCGACGGCGGCGGCAATGGTGCTGGCGATTTCGCTGATCTGGCTGATGATGCTGGTGATCTCCTGGATCGAGGCGACGGAATCCCGCGTTGCCGTCTGGATCGCCTGGATCTGGCCGGTGATCTCTTCGGTCGCCTTGGCGGTCTGCGTCGCCAGGTTCTTCACCTCCGAGGCAACCACCGCGAAGCCCTTGCCGGCCTCGCCCGCCCGCGCCGCTTCGATCGTCGCGTTGAGCGCCAGCAGATTGGTCTGGCCGGCGATGTCGTTGATCAGGCGCACCACGTCGCCGATGCGCTCCACCGCCTTCACCAGGCCCTGGACGCGCTGATCGGTATTGGTGGCGGTGGTGACCGCCTGGCCGGTGATCTGGTTGGACTGCGCCACCTGGCGGCTGATCTCGTGAATCGAGGCCGAGAGTTCCTCGCCGGCCGAGGCAACCGTCTGCACATTGCTGGAGGCCTCGTCGGTCGCCATCGAGACGGCATTCGCCTTCTGCGCCGTGCGCTCGGCGATGGCCGACATCGAGGAAGCGGTCGCCTGCATTTCCGCCGCGGCACCGGCCAGCTGTTCCAGCACGCTGGAGACCTGGCTGTCGAAACTGTGGATCAGCTCCTCGACATGACGCTGGCGCCGCTCGCGCTCCGCCTGGGCCTGTTCCTTCTCCTGATGCATGCGCTCGTTGGCGATGCCGTTGTCCTTGAAGATGACGACGGCACGGGCCATTTCGCCGATCTCGTCGCGCTGCCGGTCGAAGCCGATCAAGGCCGAGAAGTCGCCTTGCGCGAGCCGCGTCATGGTGGCGGTCAGGCTGCGGATCGGGCCGGCGATGAAACGGCTCGACACGGTGAGCGCCATGACGAGACCGATAACGACGCCGGCGCCGACCACGGTCAGCATCAGACGAATGCGCCAGGTGTAGAAGTTGTCCAGCTCGTCCCGGATCTGCGCGATGCGATCCTGGTTGACCTTGGCGAGCTGAGCGATCTCATCGCCGAAGGCTTTGCGGTTGGCGCGGTTGGCGTCGTTATCGCCGAAGTCGCGGGCATGCTGCGGTGAATCGGCGGTGCCAAGGCGCGCGAGTTCGGTGCGCACCTTGACGAACTGATCGGCATCGGCCTGGGCCTTATTGAAGACCTCGACGTCTTCCGGCCCGATGAGATCGTGCCAGGAGGCCATGTCCTTCTGCAGCTTGTCGAGATTCTTGAGAATGCCGGGCGCGAATTTGCCGGCGGCGTCGGTATCCTTCGACATATAGACGCCGCGGGAATCCATCACCACGGCATAGATCATGGCGCTGACCCGCTCGCCATAGATCGAGCGGTTGGCGGTGTCCTCCATCTTCTGCACCAGGTCCTCGGATCGGAACAGGGTCTCCAGCGCCACCAATCCGATGATGCCGGCGGTGGCGATCAGGATGCAGGTGACGAGCAGAATCTTGGTGCCGATCTTGAGATTGGTGAGCCAGGACATGAGAGCCTCGGGGGACGTTCGACCTTCCTCCCAAGACTAGTTGCGGTTTCTTAAAGTGTCCTTAAATATGCCGAATTTTGGCAAGCATATGAAATAAAAGCGATTTAACAGGGCGCCCACGAAACTAATCCTAGAACGGCGCGCGCAAGACCGCACCAGCCGGTTCTAGTGTGACGGTATGTGGTATTGGCGGTTCAGGCGGAGGGGCTCAGCCGCAGGGGTTCAGCCTTAGGGGGTTCAGGCGCAGGGTTCAGGCCCCGGGTTCATCCATTGAGCTTGCCGATGATCTCGTCCAGCTGTTCCAGCGTCTTGTAATGCACGATCACCTCGCCGCCGGCGCCGTCGAACTCGATCTCCACCTTGAGGCCGAGACGCTGTTCGAGGTCGCGCTCCAAAGCGCGGGTGTCGGCATCCTTGTCTTCCGCTGCGGTGCGCGCCGGCTTGATCTTGCCGGCTTCGATCCTGCCGGCCCCGGTCTTACCGGCTTGTGCCGCGGCTTTTCCGCCTGCTTTCGCCGCCGGCTTATGCGCCTGGGCCAGCGTCTCGGTCTGGCGCACGTTCAGCCCCTGGGCCACCACCTGCTCGGCCAGAGCCACCGGATCATCGGCCTTGATCAGGGCGCGGGCATGGCCGGTGGTGAGATCGCCGCTGGAAAGCAGCTCGCGCACCCGCTCCGGCAGATCGAGGAGACGCAGCATATTGGCGATATGCGGCCGGCTCTTGCCGATGCGCTCGGCCAGCTGCTCCTGGGTGTAATCGAATTCCTCCATCAGCCGCGCATAGCCGGTGGCCTCTTCCAAAGGCGAGAGGTCCTGGCGCTGCACGTTCTCGATGATGGCGATCTCGAGCACTTCGCGGTCGCTGAGACCGCGCAGCACGATCGGCACCTGATGCAGCTGCGCGAGCTGGGCGGCACGCCAGCGCCGTTCGCCGGCGACGATCTCGAACTCGCCCTTCCGCCTGGCATGTTCTCTTACCAGGATAGGTTGCAGGACGCCGTTTTCGCGAATCGATTGAGCCAGATGCTCCAGCGCTTCCTGATCGAACACCGAACGCGGCTGGAACTTGCCAGGATGAAGAAATTCAATCGGCGCGTGCCGTTGGCCGGCGCCGCCTTGCGCGCTCGCCGCGACGGGTTCGGGCGCGACCGGCACCTCGTCGCCGCCCAAGAGAGCGGAGAGACCGCGACCGAGACCGTGAACTTTTTTCGCCGACATGATTGCCCTTACGCCGCTGGCTGATTGATTTGGTTTAGCTGGTGGACCGGTTACCCGCGCCGCCGGAAGGCCTGACCGGTCAGCTGGCCGCCGCCAGCGACTTGCCGCTCAGCCCCTGCTCGCGTTTCAGCACTTCGCTGGCGAGATGGATATAGGCCTGGCTGCCCGCACAGCGCACGTCATAGAGCAAGGCCGGCTTGCCGTGGCTCGGCGCCTCGGCGATGCGGATGTTGCGCGGGATCGCCGTCTCATAGACCTTGACGCCGAAGAAGGCGCGCACATCGGCCGCCACCTGCTCATTCAAACTGGAGCGGCGGTCATACATGGTGAGCACCACGCCCTGGATCTCCAGCACCGGGTTGAAGGCCTTCTTCACCCGCTCGACCGTCTTGATCAGCTGGCTCAACCCCTCCAGCGCATAGAACTCGCATTGCAGCGGCACCAGCACGCAATCCGCCGCCACCATGGCATTCAAGGTGAGCAGCGTCAGCGAGGGCGGGCAGTCGATCAGGATGAAGTCGTAATCGAGCTTCGCCTTGGAGAGCGCGTCGCGCAGGCGGAACTCGCGGCGGTCGAGATCGATCAGCTCGATCTCGGCACCGGCCAGATCTGGCGAGGTCGGCACGATATCCATATTGGGCACCAGGGTCGGCTTGACCGCCTGGGCGATGGTGACGCCGTCGATCAGCACTTCATAGGAACCCTGGTTGCGCTCGCGCCGGTCGATGCCGAGCCCCGTCGAGGCATTGCCCTGCGGGTCCATATCGATGATCAGTACCTGCTTGCCGCAGGCCGCCAGGGCAGTCGCCAGATTGACCGCCGTGGTGGTCTTGCCGACCCCGCCCTTCTGGTTGGCGACCGCCATGATGCGGGGCTGACGTCCGGCCGCGGCGCCGGATGCCGGGGCACCTTTCGGACGCGGCTGGGAACCAGATGTTGGGGTATCGCTGGCAGAGTCGGTCACGATATGGCCTTCACGAGGTTATTTGCGCCGAAGATGGCTGATTTTCAGGACGGTCCCGGCCGCCCCCTCGCCGCTATCGACGATGCTGGAATGCCGCTCAATGTCCATTGTCCAGTGCTTCCCCGCGGCGGTCAATTCTTCATCGGCCTTCGCCCCTTTGAGGAAGAGAAAAACGGTGGACTCATCGGCGAAAGGTGCGGTCCAGGCCAGCAACTGGTCGAGCGGCGCGCAAGCCCGGGCGGTGATCACCGGGGCGGTCCAGGGCTGCAGGGCGTCGAAGCGCTTGGCATGGACGGCGACTCGGCCGCCGATCCCCATGGCCTGGGCGGTCTGGCGCAGGAAGGCGCATTTGCGGACGTCGGAATCGATCAGCTGTACCGGGCGCTCGGTCAGCGCCGCCAGGACCAGGCCGGGAAAGCCGGCCCCGCTGCCGAAATCGGCAATCGCGCCGCCGGCTTCCGGGACGGCGCCGGGTGTGATCGGCGGCAGCAGCGGAAGCAGCTGGGCGGAATCCAGCATATGCCGACGCCAGAGATCGGGGATGGTGGCCGGACCGACGAGGTTGATCGCCTTTTGCCACTTGATGAGGAGAGCCGCGTAGATCTCCAGCCGCTTCACCCCCTCCGCCAATGTTTCACGTGAAACATCGGGGGCGAGGGGCTGTATCTGCGATAAAAATTCGGCCGCATCGAGGGAGGTCATGTGAGCCGCCCCTCTTCTCTGTTTCCCTCAGCCTCAAGGGGGAGGGTCAACGCGAGGGCATTCAACGGAGATGACCGACGATGTCCCGCTGCCAACCCTCTCCCGTTTTGGGGGAGGGCTTTGGAGCGTTTGTCCCGGATGCTGCCGGTTCCCGCCCCCCTTGCGGGGGCGGGTAAGCGTGATGGGTTGTCGGCGATCATGCGCTGATCTTGTCGGCCGGCTTGGTGCTCTCCCGCCGCCGCACATGGCGCAGCAGGATGGTGAGGGCGGCCGGGGTGACGCCGGAGATCCGGCCGGCGGCGCCCAAAGTGGCGGGACGGGCCTTCTTCAGCTTTTCCCGCACTTCCGTGGACAGCGAGGGCACGGCGTCGTAATCGAGATCGACCGGCAGCAGCAACGCCTCGTCGCGGCGGAAGGCGTGGATATCGGCGTCCTGGCGCTTGACATAGCCGGCATAGCGGCCGTCGATCTCCATCTGCTCGGCGATCGCCGGCTTCAGCCCCGCCAGGTCCGGCCAAAGCTGGGTCAGCTTCGGCAGATCGATTTCCGGATAGACCAGGAGATCGAGGGCCGAGCGGCGCACGCCATCCTGGTTTATGTTGAGACCCTGGCGCAGCAGCTCGGTCGGCGTGGCGGTGAGACCCTGCATCAGCGCCCGCGCGGCCTGGATTTCCGCCATTTTTGCCCGGAAAGCCACCGCGCGGAAGGCGCCGACGCTGCCGGCCGTGATGCCCTTTTCCGTCAGCCGCTGGTCGGCATTGTCCTGCCGCAGCCGCAGCCGGTATTCGGCGCGGCTGGTGAACATGCGGTAGGGCTCGGATGTTCCACGTGAAACAAGATCGTCGATCATGACGCCGATATAGGCATCGGCCCGGTCCAGAACGAAAGGCGCCTCCAGCAGATCGCCGGCACCCAACTCGGCACCCCCTGCCCGCTTCGCCGCGTTGATTCCGGCCATCAGGCCCTGCGCCGCCGCCTCTTCATAACCGGTGGTACCGTTGATCTGACCGGCCAGGAACAGGCCCGGCACCCGTCGCGTCTCCAGCGCCGGCGTCAGCTCGCGCGGGTCGATGAAGTCATATTCGATGGCATAACCCGGCCGCAGCATCACGGCCCGCTCCAAGCCGGCAATGGACTTCAACATCGCCGCCTGAACCTCCGCCGGCAGCGAGGTGGAGATGCCGTTGGGATAAACGGTGTCGTCATCCAGACCTTCCGGCTCCAGGAAGATCTGATGCCGATCCTTGTCGGCGAAGCGCACCACCTTGTCCTCGATCGAGGGGCAATAGCGCGGGCCGGTGCTTTCGATCTGGCCCGAATACATCGGCGCCCGGTGCAGGTTGGCGCGGATCAGGCCATGCGCCTCCGGGCCGGTATAGGTGATGCCGCAGGCGATCTGCGGCGTGGCGATCTTGTCCGTGAGATAGGACATCGGCAGCGGGGGGTTGTCGCCCGGCTGGCTCTCCAGCCCCGCCCAGTCGATGGTCCTGCCATCGAGGCGCGGCGGTGTCCCGGTCTTCAAGCGGCCGAGCGGAAAGCCCAGCCGCATCAGCGTTTCCGAAAGATGCACCGACGGCGCCTCCCCCACCCGCCCGGCCGGCGTCTTCTGTTCGCCGCAATGAATGAGGCCGCGCAGGAAGGTGCCAGTGGTCAGCACGACGGCGGCGCAGCCGATGCGCTCGCCCTTGTCCGTCACCACGCCGCTGATCCGGCCGGCCGCGTCCAGTACGATGTCGTCGACGGCGGCGCCATGGATCTCGAGATTGTCCTGCTCGGCCAATAGCTGCTGCACCGCCTGGCGATAGAGCTTGCGGTCGGCCTGGGCGCGGGGGCCCCGCACCGCCGGACCCTTCGACTGATTGAGCATGCGGAACTGGATGCCCCCGCGATCGATGGCGCGCGCCATGATGCCGTCCAGCGCATCGATCTCGCGTACGAGATGTCCCTTGGCCAGGCCGCCGATCGCCGGGTTGCAGGACATCTCGCCGATCTTGGCCGGGTCGTGTGTGATCAGCAGGGTCCGGGCGCCAAGCCGCGCGGCAGCGGCAGCCGCCTCGGCGCCGGCATGACCGCCACCAACGACAACGACATCCACCTGCTTCACTCCCTGCTCAGACATTCTCTTAGATCCGTTTTGAGAGAAATCTTTCCGCCGCCCCTTGTTTCACGTGAAACAATTTATGTGGCTGACAGGACGCGGATTTTGCGGCGGATGATCTACAGGAAATTGTCCACAGCCGCAATATACGCATCATAAATTACGCTTTACGTATATTGCGGCATTCACCGGACGAAGGCGCCGGGTTATCCCTGGGCCGGCGGGCGGGGTCAGCCAAGAGCGGGTTCGGTCGCCTTGAAGCTCGGCAGGGCCTGCACCCGGCTCCACCAATCGGCGAAATCCGCGACGCCGAACAAGGCATCCTTATCGGGGGTCAGCCCGACATAAAACAGGATCGGTGCCAGATAGAGATCGGCGAGGCTGAGATCGCCGGCGATGAAGGGCGATGCCCCGCGGGTCCGCATGGCGAGCTCGAGCACCTTGCGGCCCGTCTCCAGACCGGCCGCGCGCATCGCTTCGTTCTTGCCGCCGACGAAATCGGGAAACAGGTGATAGGCGGCGACACCGCCGACCAGGGCGCCATAGCCGTACGAATCGACGAGGCCGATCACCATGTCCATCCGGGCACGGTCCTTGGCCGTCTGCGGGACCAGCGATTTTCCCGGCAGTACGTCGTTGAGGTAGCGGCTGATCGCACTGGTCTCGAGAATCCGCATGCCGTCATGGTCGAGCACCGGGACCTTGCCGAAGGGATGGCGCTTGAGATGCTCCGCCTCCTTCGGTTCGCCTTTCAGCACGTTGAGCTGAACCTGGTCGAATCCCGTCGCGCCCTTCTCGGCCAGCAGCATCTTGACCGTGCGCACATAGGTCGATCCATCGAAGCCCCAGAGGGTCATTTCCGCCATCGCCGCCTCCCGATTTGCATCCGCACCGGCCGGACCAACCGGCCGGCAGAAGAAAGAGGATAAACCAGAATAACGCGGAAGGCGCGCGGCATCCGCGGGTACACGAAACCTCCATATTGAAGAAACGGAAGCGAGCCTGCGCAACAAGATCACGCGTGGAATGTTCACTGCTGTCTTTTTCTTCCAATGCCTCAAGGCGATGGGGTTGATCAGATACGGATTGAGGAAAACCAACTTCCTCCCTTCCTACGGCTGCTGATAATCCGGCCCCTGCAATCCAGATCACCCAAGCGCCACAGCCCTCGACATATGAGGTTGATTGCAATCAAACTAAAAATTCCGATGAGGCCGCGTTGTGCGACTAAATGAAAGCTACTAAAGCCGCAGAGCGGAGCGCCCTCCAAGGTTGGATGAATCTCGGCTTTGTCATTGCTGGTTTCGTCGCTGTGGTGATTAGTCTTCATTTGACAAGGGTTGCGACCAGGACCGCTGTTAAAGCCAGCGAAGACGCCGATAAGGTTCTCGCCCTGACTTTGGAGAATGTCGACGCGCTTAAGAGAAGTGCCACCGCAACTGAAAGGCCTGTTGCTTCGAGCGAAGTCGCTACTAAGCAAAGCCTTAGGGCTTCTGTCAGCATTGAAAGCGGCTTTTTGCTCAATGTTGCTGATTGCCTAGAACCATCAATGGACAAGAGCCGATAAGAATCGGAGCCGAAATTACTAATCCGATAATAGGCCCTGTCGCGAAAATAATGATTCGAAATGTAGGACGTACGCCGGCCTACAAAGTCGCTCACTGGGGAATGATCGACTTAAGGGAATACCCTCTCAAAACGCAGCTTACTAAGAGCATAGGCCAACCAATGCCGTCTGTACTGGGACCGCAATGAAGCAGACTAAGACAACCTTAAGAAAGGCCATTGCTATGGCCTTTTCGGCTTGGTGTGTTTGCTACCTGACACCGCTCACTTCCCGATGCAGAACTCGCGGAAGATGATGTCGAGCACATCCTCGATATCCACGCGTCCAGTGATTTCGCCGAGCGCGTGGACGGCGTGGCGCAAATCCTCCGCCTTCAACTCCGGCAGGCGTGCTTGCAGGCCGCGCTGCAAGGCGGCTTCGCAGCGTTGCAAGGCCGCGCGGTGACGCTCGCGGGTCAGGGCCGGCGTGGCGCCGAGGGCAAGACGCGTGGCGGCCATGGTGGTCAACGCCTCGACCAGCGCCTCGATCCCCTGCCCCGT
>DATLIX010000051.1:0-5327 GCA_035539215.1 Dongiaceae bacterium
AATCAAGTCCAAGGATCGTTGAATGAAGTCCCATGCCCGTGTTGTCGTCATCGGCGGCGGTGTCGTCGGTTGTTCGGTGCTCTATCACCTCACCAAGGCCGGCTGGAAGGATGTCGTGCTGATCGAGCGCGACCGGCTCACTTCCGGCTCGACCTGGCATGCGGCGGGCGGTTTCCATACCCTCAACGGCGATCCCAATGTCGCCAAGCTGCAGGGCTACACGATCGGCCTCTATAACGAGCTGGAGAAGATCTCCGGCGAAAGCTGTGGGCTGCATCGCTCGGGCGGCCTGATCCTCGCCGAAACCCCGGAACGGCTGGAATGGCTGAAGATGGCCCATGCCCGCGCCCGCTATCTCGGTCTCGAGACCGAAATGCTGACCATGGCGGAAGCGAAGAAGCTGCATCCGCTGCTGGAGGAACAGTATTTCGTCGGTGCCATGCTGGACGCGGCGGACGGCAATCTCGATCCCAACGGCACCACCAATGCTTATGCGAAATCGGCCCGCATCGGCGGTGCCGAGATCTACCAGAGCTGCCGTGTCACCGACCTGCAGCCGCGCACCGACGGCACCTGGGATGTGATCACCGAGAACGGCAACATTCACGCCGAACATGTGGTCAATTGCGGCGGCCTCTGGGCCCGCGAAGTCGGCCGCATGGTCGGCATCGAACTGCCGGTCCTCGCCATGGAGCATATGTATCTCGTCACCGAGGACATGCCGGAAGTCGTCGCCTATAACAAGGAACGCGGCCGCGAGCTGCCGCATATCATCGACTTCAAGTCCGAAATCTATATGCGCCAGGAACGCAACGGCATCGTTCTCGGCACCTATGAGAAGGCCTGCGTGCCCTGGCAGCCGCGCCAGACGCCCTGGGATTTCGGCCAGGAACTGCTGCAGCCGGATCTCGACCGTATCGCCGACAACCTGGCGCTCGGCCACAAGCATTTCCCGGCCCTGGCCGAGGTCGGCATCAAGCGCATCATCAACGGCCCCTTCACCTTCTCGCCGGACGGCAACCCGCTGGTGGGTCCGGTCCCGGGGCTGCGTAATTTCTGGTCGGCCTGCGCCGTCATGGCGGGCTTCAGCCAGGGCGGCGGCGTCGGCTTGGCGCTGTCGCAGTGGATGGTCAATGGCGATCCGGGCTTCGACGTCTGGGCGATGGATGTCGCCCGCTACGGCGAATGGGCGACCCGCAGCTACACCAACGAGAAGGTGCGCGAGAATTACGCCCGCCGCTTCTCCGTCCGCTTCCCCAACGAGGAACTGCCGGCGGCCCGTCCGCAGCAGACCACCGCTCTCTACGACATCATGCTGTCGCAGGGCGCCGTCATGGGTGATAGCTGGGGCCTGGAAACACCGCTCTGGTTCGCCCCGAAGGGCACCGAGCCGAAGGACATCGTCTCCTTCCACCGCTCCAACGACTTCCCGCATGTAAAGGCGGAGGTGCTGGGCACGCGCAACGGC
The DNA here is from genome assembly GCA_035539215.1 of Dongiaceae bacterium. Taxonomy (GTDB): domain Bacteria; phylum Pseudomonadota; class Alphaproteobacteria; order Dongiales; family Dongiaceae; genus Dongia_B. Next base: position 1,469 of record DATLIX010000051.1, read on the forward strand.
GTCGGCGTCACGGAAATCGCTAATTTCGCCAAGTACCGCTTCACGGGCTCGGGCGCGGAGGCCTTCCTGTCGCGCCTCATGACCAACAAGATGCCGAAGACCGGCCGCATCATCCTGACGCCGATGCTCAATCCGCAGGGCAAGCTGATCGGCGACTTCACCATTGCCAAGGCTGCGGAAGACTGCTTCTACATGTGGGGTTCCAGCCAGGCGCAGCGTTATCACATGCGCTGGTTCGAGCAGCATTTGCCGGCAGACGGCTCGGTCAAGATCCGTCGCTACGACATGAATCTGGTGGGTCTCTCCATCGCCGGTCCGAAATCGCGTGCCGTGCTCGAGCAGCTCACTGATGAGGATGTCTCGAACAAGGGACTGAAGTTCATGGACCACCGTTCCATGGACATTGCCAATGTCCCGGCCCTGATCAACCGTGTCACCTATACCGGCGATCTCGGCTACGAGATCTGGGTGGCGCCGGAATATCAACGCCGCCTCTACCAGGAGATCATGCGCGCGGGCAAAGAACACGGCATCGTCAACTTCGGCATGCGGGCGCTCCTTTCCATGCGCCTGGAGAAGAACTTCCCCACCTGGTTCCGCGAACTGCGGCCGATCTATGGCGGCTTCGAAGGCGGCCTCGACCGTTTCATCGATCTCACCAAGAACGATTTCATCGGCCGCGAGGCGGCGATGGAAGAGAAGCGGACCGGGGGCAAATTGCGCCGCGTTTCCATGGTGGTCGATGCCAAGGATGCCGATGTGCTCGGCGATGAGCCGATCTGGCACAAGGGCAAGGTGGTCGGCTGGGTGACGTCCGGCGGCTATGCGCATTACATCGAGAAGTCGATGGCGCAGGGCTATGTGCCGAGGAAACTCGCCGAGGACACTGCCGACGGGGCCTTCGAAATCGAGATCATCGGCGAGAATCGCAAGGCCACCATCATCCTCGACCCGCTCTTCGATCCCGAAGGCAAGAAGATGCGCAGCTGAGGCTTCCGTAATCCGATCGGATTGTCACGGTAAAGCGAAAGAGCGGCCCCTGCGGGCCGCTCTTTTCTTTGGATCAGTACAAGCTGCGGGGCCGCGGGTAGCCGCGGCCTTGTCCACGGAGGGATATCCGCTGCCGGCGGCGCAGCAAATTCCAGGCCGTGAGGCCGAATAGCGTGAGGCTGAACGGAATCATGCCGTCGGGTATGGGAACCAGGGAAATATCCGCGTTGCGCACCAGCATGGAACCTGTGCCGGGGATGCGATCGCTCTTTGTCAGGCTGTCCAGTTCCTCGTCGACGATGAATTCACTATCCGGGCCGTTTTTCAGATATCCGAGAATGAACAATGTCGCGACGCCCAATGTCGCCGGATTGCGGGGCGTCTGGTGGATATTGAAAAGGCCGGTGGTGGAAAAACCGTCGTCAGAGAAAAGCGATGTCCAGCCGAGCTGGCTACCGAGGACATAGGCGTCGTGTTCCCGGTCGGGATATCCGGACTGGGATGCGTTGGTGGCATAGAAGAAACTGCCATTCGGATTGGAGGCCAACGGCAGGCCGGCATCCCGATAGAAATCATAGACGTCGAAGTCGGTCGCGTAATGCCAGCCGTTCTTTATATAGTCGACGCCGTTATTCGTCATGACGTCGTTATAGCTGAGACCGGCGGTCGCGGTGATGTCGAGCCACAACAAATGGGTGGCAGGATCATAGGTCGCGTCGCCCTGATCCATCAGTATCGAGGACGCGCGCGCGGGAAAACTGGTAAAGACGGTGCCGGCAACGATCACGGCGACAGCGAAGCTCTTGAACCCGAACATGGCAATCTCCATTCAGGTAGAGGGCTCAAGAAGTCTATCTGATTTCAGAGACAGAGGCGACGCCAATCCACCCCATACGGGACTATTCAGGCAAGCGTCGTGACGGGCGTGTGCCGATCTACGCGGCGGCAAATTCCAGCGCCGCGTCCTCCAGCCATTCCCAGACATTCGCGGCGAAAGTCCGCATGGCATAGAGCTCGAAGCGGTTGGCGGCGACGCAATGCAGCAGGATCGGTGTGTGATGGAGGCCGGTCATGGCGAACATGCCCGGCTTGAACGCCGCCTCATGGAAATCGAGCGGCAGGCTCTTTGCCAGCACGTCGCGGGCGGCCTTGCCCTCGATGAAAATGCGCGTGCGGCTATGGGACAGCGGCGTCACCACGCATTTCCCCGCCAAGCGCTGCGCCAGATCATCCTGTGCCGGCCCGACCAGCCAGAATTGCAGCGGGGCGGTGCGGAAGATGATGCGGCCATTGCTCTCGATCGCCATATCGGCTTTCGGTGGCAGCGGACCGGTGACGGCGGCGATCGTCGCTTCGACCTCGGCGGAGAAGCCCGCCGCCTGGGTCAAGGTAAAGCCGCGCACCTCGCCGATCGAGACCGCGGCGCCCGAAACCGGTTTGAAGCCCGCTAGGGCGGATCGCCGATCAAGCATTGAGGCGCTCTCCTTTGGGGTCGACGAAATGCGGCGAGACGATGCGCGCACGCATGGTCTCGTTCTTCAGCGGGAAGGCGCAGATGATTTCCTCGCCGACATGCTTCAGGCCGCCGTCATAGAGGGCGAGCGCGATCGTCTTGTTCAGCTCGGTCGACCAGGTGACCGAAGTGATATAGCCCCGGCCGTGGCCCTTGATCTCGTCATTGGCGGCAAATAGGATCGAACCGCCGCGCAGGGTCTTGGCCGGTTCCAGGAGCTCGAGCCCGACCAGGCTCCAGCGCTCGGGTGCTTGCAGGCTCTCGCGCTGGCCCAGCTGCCTGCCGACGAAATCCTTGTTCTTTGCCGCCATCTTGCCGAGGCCGAGATCGTCCAAGGTATTGCGGTGATCGAGTTCCAGGCCGGCGACATGGCCCTTCTCGATGCGCAGGCTGGCGAGCGCTTCCAGGCCATAGGGCCTGATGCCGAGCGGCGCGCCGGTCTTCATGAAGTGTTCCCAGAGCGCGATGCTGTAATCGGCCGGCAGATGCACCTCGTAGGCGAGTTCGCCGGAGAAGCTCAAGCGCAGCAGGCGGATCGGGGCGCCTTGGAATTCGAATTCCAGGCAGCCCATATAGGGCAGGCCGGTATTGGAGACATCGATGCCGGGGAAAGCGAGTTGCAAGGCCTCGCGGGATTTCGGTCCGGAAACCGCCATGCCGCCCCATTCATCGGTCAGCGAGGTGACATGCACCTTCAGCTCCGGCCAATGCATCTGCAGGAGATATTCCAGCCAGGACATGACCTCGCCGGCCTGGGCCGTGGTCGTCGTCATATAGAACTGGGTTTCTGAAATGCGCGTCGTCGTGCCGTCATCCAGCACGATGCCATCGTCATTGAGCATGACGCCATAACGCGCCTTGCCGACGGGCAGCTTGGCGAAACCGTTGACATAGACTCGGTTGAGGAACTCCGCCGCATCCGGGCCCTGGACATCGATCTTGCCGAGGCTCGAGACGTCGGAGATGCCGACGCCGCGGCGGACGACTTCCATCTCCTTGACATAGGCCTCTGCCGGCGTCTTGCCGGCCCAGTCATAGTACCAGGCGCGCAGCCAGGGACCGGCCTCGATGAAGGTGGCGCCATTCGCTTTGTGCCAGTCATGCAGCGGTGATAGCCGGGTGGGACGGAAATGCTTCTTGATGGTGCGCCCGGCGATGGCGCCGAGGGCGAGGCCGGTATAAGGCGGCCGGAAGGTCGTCGTGCCAGCCTGGGTGAGGGGAACGTCACGCAGCCCGGCCATGGCGGCCAGCGCATTGATGTTCGAGGTCTTGCCCTGGTCGGTTCCCATGCCGAGCGTGGTGTAGCGCTTCAGATGCTCGACCGACTGATACCCTTCCTGATGGGCGATCTTGATG
>DATLIX010000052.1:0-7055 GCA_035539215.1 Dongiaceae bacterium
TGCGGCTGCGTATCGTCAGCCGGCGATCCGCAGGGAGGAGCCGAGGGAAATATCGGTGGTGTAGTTTTCCTTCATGAACGCGATGAAGCTGTCGCGGAACTGGCGGGTGTGGTCATGCGCCAGGCGGTCGGCGCGCTCGACGTCGCGCGCCTGGATCGCGTCCAGCATGGCGTCGTGCTCGTCGGTCAACAGATAGCCGTCATGGGTCCGCTCCAGGAACTCGAAATGCAGGTGGAGCATCCGGCGGCCCTGGTCGAGCAGCTTTTCATAGAAGGAGATGAAATAGGGATTCCGGCCGGCATGGGCGATTGCCATGTGGAAATCCTTATTGGCCTCGGACATGGCGAGATGGTTGCCGGTCTTGATCGTCGCCTGGAATTTCTTCTGCCGGCTCGCCATGATCTTGAGGTCCGCCTCGGTGCGCAGCTCGGCCGCCAGCCGGCAATTCATCCGCTGGGCGATATCCAGCGCGTCGACATATTTGGGAAAATTCTCGATCTCGATCGGCGCGACGATGGTGCTGCGGTTGGGCAGGGTGACCAAGAGGTCCTCGACCGAGAGCCGGATCAGCGCCTCGCGGATCGGCGAGCGGGAGAGGTCGAAACGGTCGGCGAGGGTGGTCTCGTCCAGCAATTGGCCGGGTGCCAGGGTCAGCGCCAGAATCTCCGTCCGCAGCGTGTCATAGACGAATTTCCACCCTTGTCCTTTGGCGGGACGTGTTTCTGCTTCGGCGGTCACCCGTAATCTCCTTTTGGTGAGCGCCGGATCGTATCACGCCGGCGCATTGTGTCGACACGTTGTATTTTTTATATTGACATTGTCGACACTGTGCCGACAATAGGCTTTATCAGGACGATGTCGGCAAGCTCCTGCCGACAACCGGAAGGGCGAGGGAACGCTATGGAACTCAAGGGAATTCTGCCGGCCTTGGTGACCCCCTTCGATGCCGCCGGCGAGATCAATTTCAAGACCCTTGAACGTTTCGTCGACTGGCAGCTGGAGCAAGGTGTCCATGGTTTGGTGCCGATGGGCTCGACCGGCGAGTATTACGCCATGTCTGACCAGGAGCGCTGGGACGTGCTCCGCTGCGTCAAGGAGACGGCCGGCAAGCGCGGTCTGCTGGTGGCCGGCACCAATGCCGGCTCGACCCGGGATGTCATCCGCCATACGGAGATGGCGAAAAAGCTCGGCTACGACACCGTCCTGTTGCCGCCGCCTTATTACTCGCTGCCGGCGCAGGAGGAGTTGCTCGCCCATTATCAGGCGGTGCTCGATGCCGTCGATGTCGAGATCGTGCTCTATAATTTCCCGCTACGTGCCGGCGTCGAGGTCGGCTTCGAGGTGATGGACGCGCTGGCCGATAATCCGCGGGTGATCGGCATTAAGGAAAGCAGCGGCAACCTGCTGCGGGCCCTGGAGATCAACCGCCGCTATGCCGGCAGGCTGCAGCTCTCCTGCGGCAGCGACGACCAGGCTTTCGACTTTTTCATGTGGGGCGCCACCAGCTGGATCTGCGGCCCCGCGAACTGCCTCGTCGCGCCGGTGGTGAAGTTCTACAAGACCTTCGCTGCGGGTGACCTGAAGACGGCGCAGGCGGTGGCCAGAACAATCTATCCGGCGATGACCAATCTGGAATCCGGCAAGTTCGTGCAGAAGGTCAAATATGGCTGCGAGCTTGCGGGCTTTGCGGTTGGCGAAACCCGGCGCCCGCTCTTGCCCTTGAACGCGGCCGAGAAGCAGGAACTGGCGGCGGTCCTTGCCGCCGCGAATGCCGCCTGAACCATCGTGGCCGCGGCAGTCGGATCCGGTCCGGTCGCGATCGCCCCGGTTGTTATCGCCCCGGTCGTCATCGTGGGTGCCGGTATCATCGGCAGCACCATCGCCTATGAACTGCGGCGGCGCGGGGCGGATGTCGTTTTGATCGATCGCGATGAGCCCGGCCGCGGCGCTTCCTATGGCAATATGGCCAGCATCGCCGTGACGGAGTTCCTGCCGTCTTCGCGGCCATCCGTCTGGTCGCAGATCCCGCGCTGGCTGATCGATCCCGAAGGCCCGGTCCGGCTGCGCGCCGGTTATCTGCCGCGCCTCACCCCTTGGCTGCTGCGCTTCCTCATTGCCGGGCTGCCGTCCCGCGTCCGGGCCCTGGAAGCCGCCGGCGCCGCCTTATGCGCGCGGGTCTATGAAGATCTGCTGCCGCTGCTGCGGGCGGCCGGGCTCACGGACATGCTCTCGCAGGAAGGCTGTCTCAGCCTCTATGCCGATGACGCGGAATACGCGGCCGATCGCGCCCACCTCGCCGCGATCGCGCGGCATGGATTTGCCACGCAACTGCTGTCGGCGCGTGAATTCCGCGAACTCGAACCCGCGATCAGCCCGGCTATCGCGAAGGCCGTCCTCTTTCCGCAAAACCGCTCGATCAGCGATCCCTATCGGCTGGTCTGCGCTTTCGCGCAGCGCTTCCAAGAGGCTGGCAGCCGGATCGAACGTGGCGAGGTTGTCGGTTTCGCACATGCCGACGGCCGCGTGGCCGGCCTCCGGCTGCGCGATGGCCGGCTCATTGCTGCCGGGCAGGTCGTGCTGTGCGCCGGCGCCTATACCGCGCAATTATCGCGCCTGCTGGGCGAGCACATTCCGCTGGAGACGGAGCGGGGCTATCATACCCAGATCATGTCGCCGCAGATCGCGATGCGCCATGCCGTCATCTGGCCGGCGCGGGCTTTCATGGTAACGCCGACGGCCGGCGGGTTGCGGGTCGGCGGTACGGTCGAAATGGCGGGATTGCAGGCGGCACCGGATTTCCGGCGCGCAAAGGTGCTGGTGCGGCGGGCAAGGGAGGCTTTGCCCAGTCTCGTCAGTGACAACGCGACCGAATGGATGGGCCATCGCCCGGCCTTGCCTGATACGATCCCCATCATCAGCCGTTCGGCAAAGGACAGGAATGTGTTTTACGCCACCGGCCACGGTCATCTTGGCCTGACCTACGCCGCGACGACCGCGCGGTTGATTGCCGATCTGGTGATGGACCAGCCGACGCCGCTTGATCTGACGCCTTATCGCGTCGACCGCTTTTAAGAAGGACGCAGTGCGATGAAGAGCCAACGTCCCTGGCAACAGTCCGTAGAGGTGCTCCAGGTGCATTGCCAAGGCGAGATCGGCAAGGTGATCGTCGGCGGCGCGCCGGAGATCCCGGGCGCCACGACGCTCGAGAAGATGAATTACATCAACACGGTCGACGATCGTTTTCGGCGCTTCGTCACGTTCGAGCCGCGGGCGAATGTGGCGATGACCATGAATCTTCTCATCGCGCCGACGCGGCCCGACGCCGATGCCGGCTTCATCGTGCTGCAGGCGGATCGCGCCCATCCGATGTCGGGCAGCAATTGCATCTGCGTGGTGACGGCGCTGCTGGAAACGGGCCGTGTCGCCATGACGGAGCCGGAGACTATTGTACGCCTCGACACGCCGGCGGGGCTGATCGTGGCGCGGGCCAGATGCGCCAATGGGCGCTGCCTCTCGGTCAGCATCGACAATGTTCCGGCGTTCGTCCAGTCCCTGGATACGGTGATCGAGACGCCGCAATGGGGAACGATCAAGGCCGATATCGCCTTCGGCGGTGTCTATTACGCGATCGTCGATGTCGCGCAGCTCGGCATGCAAATCGCGCCGCAACAGGCGCGAGCGCTGGCGGAAGCCGGGATCGAACTGAAGCGGATCATCGGCGACCAGGTTTCGGTCAAGCATCCGCAGCTCGATGGCCTCGATGAGATCGCTTACGTGATGTTCCGCGGCGCCGAACCGGATGGCGCCGTGCGGACCTGCACGACTCTGAAGCCGGGCCGCGTGGACCGCTCGCCCTGCGGCACCGGCAGCTCCGCCAATCTCGCCGTCCTGCATGCGCGCGGGCAATTGAAGATCGGCGACAGCCGCCGATCGCGTTCCATTATCGGCGGCGAGTTCCTGGTGGAAGTGATCGGCGAAGCCACGGTCGGTCCCTATGCGGCGGTCGTGCCCCGGATCACGGGACAGGCCTGGATCTATGGCGCCGAGCAATTGCGCATCGATGACGACGATCCATTCAAGACCGGCTTTGCACTATCAGATACCTGGGGACCGCAAGTCGGTCTGCTGGATTAGACGCGCCATTGGAAAAGCGGCTCTCTACGCAATGCCTGCTCATTATTTCGCTGCGGTGCAGCGGAGGTTTGCAAATCAGGGCCGAAGCTTATGCATCGCAAGCATGGAGCTGCATGTAGCTTTCAAACCGTTATTCAAGCAAGTTGAGCCGAAGGAATAAGGGGCGGGCGAACAAGAGGCTGCGGCTTCCTTCAGTTCGGGGAGGCTTATATGCTGCAGCGGTCGGAACAGATTCATTGGCGGAACCTGATTGCGGCTTTCTCGGCCGTCTGCGTGTTCTCGTTTTCCCTCGGCGAGATTTTTCCGCTGCTGTCGCTGAACATGCAGAAGCTCGGCTTCAGCCAGGCCACCATCGGCTTCAATGCCGCGATGGCGCCGATCGGTATTCTCATTGCCGGCCTCATTGTTCCGAAGCTCGCGCATCTTATTGGTGCCAAGGCGCTTGCCAGCATCATGGCCTGCGCCGCCGCTGCCATCTTCGTCGCCTATCCGACGTTTCCGTCGCTCGTGCCGTGGTTTATCCTGCGCCTGTTACAGGGCATCTGTGTTGCGACCCTGTTTGCCCTGAGCGAGGCCTGGGTGGTCGAGAATGCCAGGGGGCGCTGGCGCAGCCTGATCATCGGCATCTATGCAACTTGCATCTCCGCGACATTCGGCGTCGGGCCGGCTGTCATCGGCTGGGCCGGTATTGACGACTATCTGCCATTCGCAATCGGCGCCACGATCCTGTTATGCGCTGCTATCCCGATCTCCTTCGTTAAAGTCGAACGGCACGGCGAAGTTCAACCGCATGTCTCGATCCTGCAATTCGCGCCCAAGGCGCCGTTTCTCCTGCTGGCGATCGGCGTTCATGCGATCCTCGATGGCGGCGTATTGAGTTTCCTGCCGGTCTATGGCGTACGTATGGGCATGGGCATCGAGACCGCCGCGGTGACGCTGACGGCCTTGGCCCTGGGCAATGTCTTCTTTCAGATACCTCTCAGCTGGGTGGTCGGCCGGACATCGAAGGCGGGAGCCATGATCGGCTGCTTCGTCACCGTCATCCTGGTGCTCAGTCTCGTTCCTTTCGCGATCCATACCCGCTTCATCTGGCCCTTGATCGTCGTGCTGGGAGCTGCCGGGTTTGGCATCTATACGGTTGGACTCTCGGAACTGGGCGACCGCTTCACCGGTCCCGACCTGGTGGCCGGAACCTCTGCCTTTGCTTCGGTGTGGGGGTTGGGTGCCTTGATCGGTTCCGTTATCTGCGGCGAGGCGATGGACATCTTCGGGCCGAACGGGCTTCCCGGCATCCTGATTGCTGTTTTCGTGAGCTACCTGGTCGGACGCTTCATCCGATACCAGCGGAGCGGCACCAGGCTTGCTCCATCCCGATAGGGAGCCGCCTGACCACGAATGAGGTCGGTGCCTGAAACCGCCGGGTGCAGCGGTGTAGTGCGAAGGCAGAGAGAAACCGGGGCGAGGGCGGAAGGCCGCTGTTTTCCGGCGGCACTCTATGGGGCGGTCGATATACCGGCGCTTGACAGATCGCCGGCCGGCGGCCGTCAGCGTGGCGCTCTGACTGCTGCGCCGCGAATTTCATGCCTTTGGATAGATGTCTGAGATGGTGGCGAATGGAGCCCGAAGTCCGAGACGTTCGTCGAGTTCAAATCGCAGCGGCCGCCGCAGTCGCTGGTTGCCGTGCGGAAGGCGCGCGTTTTTCGTTATAAGCGCTGTTATCGATAATTCGCATAATATATATTATGGAAAATATAAGGCGTACTGCGCCTTGTGTTCGAGACCAGATTGACCACAAGCGCTTGGTTTTGCCGCGTCTGTCCTCGGCGCTGCCTCAGACCACATGATCCGGCGCGAGCTTGCATTGGGCGCCGCTGGTTTCGACCTGCATCGTCGCATGGCCGATGCCGTAATCATGATTCAGTTCCTCGGCGATGGCCTCCAAGGCCTGATCGCCGGGATGGCCGCCGGGCATGACGAGATGCGCGGTCAAGGCCGTCTCGGTCGTGCTGATTGACCAGATATGGAGATCATGTACGGCGGCAACGCCGGCCTGGCTGGCGAGATGGCTTTTGACCTCTTCCGGGTCGATGCCAGCCGGCACGGCGGCGAATGTCATGCGGACGGAATCCTTAAGCAGGCTCCAGGTGCCGAAGACAATGATCGCAGAGACGACCAGGCTGACCAGAGGGTCCAGCCAGTTCCAGCCGGTGACGAGGATCAAGCCGCCGGAAACGACCACCCCGGCCGAGATGGCGGCATCGGCCACCATATGGAGATAGGCGCCGCGGATATTGAGATCGCCCTTGCGGCCGCGCATGAACAGGATGGCGGTTGCGGCATTGATGACGACGCCGATCGCCGCCACCACCATGACAGTGGTTCCGGCGACCTGCGGCGGGTCCGCCAGGCGCCGCAATGCCTCCCAGGCGATGCCGCCGATCGCCACCAGCAGGAACAAGGCATTGAACAAGGCCGCCAGAATGGAACTGCTGCGCAGCCCATAGGTGAAACGGGCGCTCGGCTGGCGCTGCGACAGCGACATTGCTACCCAGGCCATGACGAGGCCCAGCACGTCGCTGAGGTTATGCCCGGCATCGGCCAGCAAGGCGACGGAATCGCTGATCACGCCATAGATCGCCTCGATCACCACGAAACCGAGATTGAGCGCCGTGCCGATGGCGAAGGCCGGGCCAAAAGTCGACGGCGCATGGGAATGGCCGTGCCCGTGATCGTGGCCGCCATGATGCCCATGGCCATGGTCGTCATGGCGGTGCGGCTTGGCCGGCTTGGGATCATGCAACGCGCTGCCGTGATCATGGCCGAGATGGCGCCCATGGTCATGCTTGTTGCCGCTATCCGGGCCGGATATGAGATCTCGCGCGCTGAGATCCTGGTCCCGATTTTCTGCCATCTGTACCCTC
>DATLIX010000053.1:0-2934 GCA_035539215.1 Dongiaceae bacterium
CTTGATCGACCACGGCCTGCGGATCGAAGGAGATGGCGGCGTCCCTATTCTGGCCGAGGTTCAGGCGCATCTCGATGCCCATCGGGTGCGGGCGCTTGCCTTGCAGGCAACCACGGGGTTGTGGCGCGGCGCCGCCGTTCGTGCCATCGGCGGCCCGATCGAAGTGCCGGTCGGTGAAGCCGTTCTCGGACGATTGCTGGATGCAGTCGGTAATCTCGGCGATAACGGACCGGCGCTGGCGGCGGAGGTGGCGCGCCGTCCCATCCATCGGCCGCCGCCGGCCCTGGCGCGACGTACGGGAGCCACCAGTATCTTCGCTACCGGCATCAAGGTGATCGATCTGCTGACGCCGCTCGCCCAGGGCGGCAAGGCCGCCATGTTCGGCGGTGCCGGCGTCGGCAAGACGGTCCTGGTCATGGAACTGATCCATGCCATGGTGGCGAGCTATCAGGGCATCTCGGTCTTCGCAGGCGTTGGCGAGCGGTCGCGCGAAGGCCACGAGATGCTGCTGGATATGCGCCAGTCGGGTGTGCTCGATCGTACTGTGCTGGTTTATGGCCAGATGAACGAGCCGCCAGGTGCGCGCTGGCGGGTACCGCTGACGGCACTTACCATTGCCGAGTACTTTCGCGATGAACTGCATCGCAATGTGCTGCTGCTGATGGATAACGTCTTCCGCTTCGTGCAGGCGGGCGCCGAGGTTTCGGGTCTGCTGGGCCGCTTGCCGTCGCGGGTCGGCTACCAGCCGACCCTGGCCAGCGAAGTCGCAGTGCTGCAGGAGCGCATCGCTTCGGTCGGCGATGCTGCGGTCACAGCGATCGAGGCGGTCTATGTGCCGGCCGATGACTTCACGGATCCGGCGGTGACGGCTATCGCCAGCCATGTCGACAGCATGGTGGTGCTATCCCGCAATATGGCGGCCGAGGGCATGTATCCTGCGATTGATCCGATCGCCTCGTCATCGATCCTGCTGGATCCGCTGGTCGTTGGCGAAGAGCATGCGCGGATAGCGATGGAGGTTCGCCGCACCATCGAACATTACCGCGAGCTGCAGGATGTGATCTCGCTGCTCGGCGTCGAAGAACTCGGCGCCGATGACCGGCGTATCGTCGAACGCGCGCGTCGGCTGCAGCGTTTTCTCACACAGCCCTTCAGTGTGACTGAGGCCTTCACCGGCGTTCCCGGCCGATCCGTGCCGGTCGCCGATACGGTGGCCGGCTGCAAGGCCATTCTCGCCGGCGAATGCGATACCTGGCGCGAAAGCTCGCTTTACATGATCGGCAATCTGCAGGAGGCGCGTGAAAAAGAAGCTGCTGCTGCTGGGGCAGCTGCGGGAGCCAAAACAGGATGAGCGGCAATCTGCATCTCCTCATCACCACCCCGGCGCAGGTTCTGGTCGACGCATCGGATATCCGCGCGCTACGGGCCGAAGATGCGAGCGGCAGCTTCGGCATTTTGCCTGGCCATACCGACCTGCTGACCGTCCTGCCGGCCTCTGTCGTCGATTGGCAAGATGCGGCCGGCAAGCGGCATTACTGCGCACAGCGTGGCGGTGTCGTCACCGTCACGGGCGGCGCGCGCATTACCATTGCCTGCCGCCAGGGCGTGCTTGGCGACAATCTCGCCGTCCTGGAGGCGGAGGTGCGGCGGTTGCGGGCGGCCGAGCAGGATATCGACCGCCGTGCTCGTGTTGAACAGATGCAGTTGCATGCCAGAGCGGTGCGCCAGTTGATGCGCTTCCTGCATCCCGCGCAGCAAATGGAGCCAAACGGGATCGCCGTGGCCGCGCCGGAAGGGGAATCCTCGCAATGACAACGAATCCCGCAGACGAACACAATGACGGGATCGGCAAGGCGGCGGCACGCGCCGCCGAGCGGGCCAAGCGTGCGCGCGAAGAGCCGGAGCCCTCGCTCGGCGTACGCCTCGGCCAGATCGGCATTCTCGGCTGGACCATTGTCGTCCCGACGCTGATCGGGATCTTTCTCGGTCGCTGGCTCGACCGGCAATTTGCCACCGGCATCTTCTTCTCGGCGCCGCTGCTCATGATCGGTGCCGCGATCGGCTTCTGGTCGGCCTGGAAATGGATGCATCGGCAATGACATTGGCGCAGTTCGGCATGGCATCCTGGCCTTGGTTCATCACGGTCTTCGCCGCCCTGATCGCCGGCATCGCTCTCGGCCTGCTGCATTTCTCCGCGCTATGGTGGAACTGCCGCAGCTTTGCCGAAGGCAGGATCGGCTTTGCCCTTCTCGTGCAACTGGCACGCTTCGCGATCCTGATCCTTGCCTTTGTCGGCCTGGCGAAGCTGGGGGCAGGGCCTTTGCTGGCGGCGGCGCTCGGCCTGTTGCTGGCCCGTGGCGTCGTGCGTCGCCGGGTCGAGCGGCAGACAGATCGGGCCGGACATGCGCCCGCCGGCCGGGAGATCGCATCGTGAACGGCTCGCCGCTGATCCTTGAACCGGTCTTCCATATCGGTCTGCTGCCGATCACCTCGCCGGTACTGATCACCTGGGCGATCATGGCGGGACTGACAGTGTTCTCCCTCCTGGCGACCCGGCGGCTGTCTATCAGCCCCGGCCGGCTGCAGGCGGTTCTCGAGCTCATTGTTACCAGTATCGACCAGCTGATCCAGGATACGATGCAGGTTGCTCCGGCACCCTATCGTCCCTTGATCGGCACCATTCTGATTTATGTCCTGATCGCCAACTGGTCATCGCTGGTACCGGGGATCGAGCCGCCGACGGCACATCTCGAAACCGATGCCGCCCTTGCCGGCATTGTCTTTTGCGCCACCATCTATTTCGGCCTCAGGACGCGCGGCCTGGGCGGTTACCTGAAGACCTTCGCCGAGCCGAGCTGGGTGATGATCCCGCTGAACGTGGTCGAGCAGATTACCCGCACCTTTTCCCTGATCGTTCGCCTCTTCGGCAATGTC
>DATLIX010000054.1:0-4868 GCA_035539215.1 Dongiaceae bacterium
GTGAAGATCGTCTCCCAGGGCTTGATGTCCTGCATATGGCTGTAGCGGTAGGGATTGACGCCCGACCCGCCGGTCACCACGGCCTTGCCGCTGTTCTCCGGATTGGAGACCCATTCGATATAGTTCCAGGCGGCGTCCTTATGGTCGCCATTGGCATTGATACCGGCCTGCCAGCCGCCGAAAGCCATGAAGGGCGTCGGCACCGGCTTGTCGAACTTGTCCCAGTGCTTGGTCTTGGCATTGTAGATCTGATCGCTGGCCGGCGTCATGGCCGAGCCGACATGGCCGGCTATCTTGCTCTGCTTCTTGTCGCCGGCGATGACACCGGTGTCGCCCCAGCCCAAGGCCATCGCCGCCTGGCCGCCGGCAAAAGCGGTGTTGACGTCGCCGTAACCGTAATTCAGCGCACCAGCCGGCGAATATTTCGAACTGCGGATATAATCCTCCAGCGCCTTCACCCAGCCCGGATTGTTCACCTCGGCATCCATGGTGTCGGGGTTGAAGAACATGGCACCGGGATCGTTGGGGCTGTTGGCGTAGCTGGCCACATGGGTGAAGAAGAACCAGAATTGCTGGCCGCCGCGGCGGAACGGTTCGACCGTGCCATAGAGATTCTTGTCCGGCCGGGTGAAGAATTCGGCGATGTCGTAATACTGCTTCCAGGTAGTCGGCACGGCCAGCTCATAGCCGTATTTCTTCTTGAACGCTTCCTTCTCCTTGGGGTCCTCGAAGAGATCGATGCGGTAGGAGAGGTTATGAAGATCGCCGTCGATCGACTGGGTCATGGTCTTGCCGTCCCAGACCATCAGGCGCTCGCGATAGTTCGGGTGGATATCCTTCCAGGCATCGGTCTGGCGCATCGCCGCCGGCATTTCGTCGAGGAAGGGCGCCAGATCGGGTGTCCAGGCCGGCGGGAAGGTCATGATATCGAAGGATTTCTCACCGGCCTGCAGTGCCGTGACATATTTCGGGTAGAGCTCACCGAAAGGAAACTCGATCACCTTGACCTGGCCGCAGGTCTTCTCGCTCCAGGTCTTGGCCGCCGCCTGCAGGGCGCTGGCGATGAAGGGGCCGGTCTGCGAGCCGACATTCAAGGTGACGCCGGAATAATCCGGACTGCAAGCGAATGCTTCCCCGGTCATCAGCGCCGCACATGCAACGCCCAGAACCGTCCCCGCACTCAGGAGCTTTTTATAGTTCATCTATGCCTCCAAGAGCCTAACTAACATTCGTTCAGCGAATCCCACCGATGGTGAGCCCGGCACGCATCATGCGCGCCAAGAAATACGCCATGACGATCATCGGTGCGATCGACACGACGGCGGCGACGGAGATGGACCACCATTCGTCGCCGCGATAGGAGTTCTGCCCAGCGATCAGAATGGGCAGGGTCTGCCATTCCGAGGTCGTCAGCAGCAATGCGAAGAGAAATTCGTTCCAGACGAAGGCGAGAGTGATCATCGATGTGGCGATCAGCCCCGGCATCACCATCGGCACGACGATCTGGAAAAATATCCGCAGACGCGGCACGTCGTCGATCAGTGCCGCCTCTTCGATCTCGACCGGCAGCGCCGCGAAGAAGTCGCGCATCAGCCAGACCACGATGGGTATCGAGAAGGCGGTATAGGCGAGCGTCATCCCCCAATAGGTGTCGAGCATGACGAGGCCGGCGCGGCCCGCTTCCGAATACAGCAGGTAGAGCGAGAACGCGGTCACGATCGGCGGCAGCATGCGCTGCGAGACGAACCAGAAGAGCACGTCGCGATTACCCAGCACCGGCCCGGGCAGGCGCAGCCGATTGGCGAGCAGCGAGACCGCCAAACCGACGATCAAAGCGATGCCGATGCCCTGAATGCGCGTCAGGCCGAGCTTGGGCAGGCCGAAGAAGAGGGCAAAAACGATGACGACGAAAATGAGGCCGGAAGCCAGCCGCACCTGGAAATCGAAGCGCACCAGACCATAGGCCGCCATCGACCCGACCAGTACCGAGAGGAAGGTCGCGCTGAGGCCGATCAGCGTCGAGTTGATGAAGGGCTTCAGGAAATCGCCGCGGATGCCGGACAAGGCATCGACATAGGCCTGCAGCGTCGGCGAGAAATCCAGGAAAGGCAGATAGGTCGGGCCGCCGCTGACGGCGGCCGGCGGCTTGAAGGACGTGATGAAGGTCCAATAGATCGGAAAGAGCGTGAAGAACAGCCAGACGAGGCAGAAGGCCAGCACGAACCAGCGCAGCTTGCCGCCGCCGTCCTGCTGCACCACCCGATCACGCCCCGCAGATCCGCTTTTCGCCGCAACGCTCATGACCGTTTCTCCAGTTGCGGCCGTAGCAGCGACAGATAGACGACACCGAAGACGGTGACGACGACCAGGAACAGGAAGCTCAGCGCCGAGGTGTACCCGATATTGAATTTCTTGAAGCCTTCCTGATAGGCAAAGAGCGTCAGCGTCTCGGTGGCAATGCCGGGGCCGCCGCCGGTCAGGACGAAGACCGTATCCATGATCTTCAGGCTTTCGATCAGGCGGATGAAGACGACCGCCGCCGAGATCGGCAGCATCATCGGGAAGGTGAGATCCCAGAACTGCCGCCAGCGAGAGGCGTTTTCCAGGGCCGCGCTCTCATAGACGTCGACCGGCAGGCTCTGCAGCCCCGCCAGCAGCATCAGGATGACGAAGGGCGTCCATTGCCACACTTCGATGGTGATGATGGCCCCCACCGCCCAGTTGGACGAGGTCAGGAACGGCAGATTGGGCAGGCCGAGATGGGTGAAGAGGTCATTCAACGGTCCGACCGAAGAATGAAACATCATGCGCCCGACCAAGGCGACGGCAATCGGCGCCAGCAGCATCGGCAACAGGAAGCTGATCCGGAACAGTCTCTCGCCCGGCACCCTGCTGTGCAAGGCGAGCGTAATGGCAAAGCCGATGACATATTCGATCATCACCGAGATAACGGCGATCAAGGTCGTCGTGCCGATGACGTGCCAGAATCGTTCCGTCTGCAGGATGGTCCAGTAATTGTCGAAGCCGACGAATCGCGGCGGCAACGGGGGAATCAGCCGCAGCGACTGGAAGCTCATCGAGAAGGAAAAGACCAGCGGAAACAGGCCTACCGCAAGGACGACCAGGAAAGCCGGCCACAGGAAGACATATTTGATCGGGTCCCGCGGGGTCGCCTTGCGACTGCCGCTTCTTGCGGCCGGCATCGTCTCGCTCGTATTCCTGCTCATATGCCGCTGCCTTGCCGAACGGCGCCGTCGTCGCCGCCCAGCTTCAGGAAATCTTCCGTTGCGCCGAGAATGTCCTGTTCGATCGCCTGGCGCGCCGCCGCGCCATCGCCGCGCCGCAAAGCCTCCAGCGCGGCATAATGATGCTGCATGGCCCTGTTCATGTGCTCCCTGTTATTGTCGAGGCCGAGGCGGACATAAGGAGCGGCACGTGCCATCAATTGCTGGATGATGCTGCACATCAACGGCATGTTGCTGGCCTGATAGATGAAGAGGTGAAAACGCCAGTTGATATCCAGGTAACGCACCGGCTCGTTCTCGGCGATGGCCGAATCCATCTGCCGGCAGAACTCGGCGAGGCTGGCGATATCGGCCGGCTTGATGTGGGGCGCGGCGCGCTCGGTCGCCAGGCCCTCGATCGCATGGCGCATATCACGCAGTTCCATCACCTGTGCCTCATCGAGACGCGGCACGGTGAGGCTGCGATTGCTGCCGATGACAAGAAGGCGCTCCGCCTCCAAACGACGGAGCGCCTCGCGAACGGGCATGGCGCTGGCGCCAAGCGCGCTCACCAGCGCGTTGATGCTGAGCTGCTGGCCCGGCAGCAATTGTCCTGTCAGCAGTTTGTGATGGATCTGCCGGTAGATCCGTTCCTGCAGCGTATCGCGCTCAACCGCATCGAATCCTGTAAGTTCGCTTTTCATCGGCTCAGCTCAACAGCAGATGATCGATTTCGGCACGCGTCGGCATGGCCGGCGCCGTACCAACGCGCGTGACACTGAGCGAACCCGTGGCGCAGCCGAAACGCGCCGCCTCTAGCGGCGACTTTCCTTCCGCCAGGGCGCAGGCAAAACCGCCGTTGAAGGCATCCCCCGCCCCCGTCGTATCGACCACGGGACCGGCCTTGAAGCTGGGGATCAATTGGGCCTGCTGCTTGTCCTTGTAGAATGCGCCTTTTTCGCCCAGGGTGATCAGTGCCGCGCCGATGCCCTTCGCCAGCAACCGGTCCGCCGCTTTCCCGGCGCTTTCCGCATCGACAACCTCAACGCCGCTTAGCGCCGACGCCTCGGTCTCGTTCGGCGTCAGAAAATCCACCAGCGGATAGATCTCGTCCGGCACCGGCACGGCCGGCGCCGGATTGAGGATAGTGGTCACCTTATGCTTGCGCGCCAGCTTCAAGGCATGCAGCGCCAGCGGGACCGGCGTTTCCAACTGCGTCATGAAGACGGCAGCCTGGCGCAAGCGGGTCTCGGCCTTATCGATATCCTGGGCGGTCAGATCATTGGCGGCACCCGGCGCCACGATGATGGCGTTATTGCCGGTGCCGTTCTGGACGAAGATGAACGCGCCACCCGTCGAACTCTCGCTTTCCGTGATGAAGGATTGATCGATGTCGACACCGCTCCAGGTCTTGCGGGCCGCTTCGCCGAAGGAATCCCGGCCGATGCAGGTGATGAAGGAGACTTCCGCACCGGCGCGCGCCGCGGCCACCGACTGATTGGAGCCCTTGCCGCCGGGGCCGCTGCGGAAATTGCCGAGGATGGTTTCTCCCATCACCGGCATGCGATCTGCCAGAAAGGCAAGATCGGCCACATAGATGCCCATGATGACGACGGGTTTGCGCATGGTAGCCTCGATCTCCAC
>DATLIX010000055.1:0-9973 GCA_035539215.1 Dongiaceae bacterium
TAGCGGAATAGGTCTTCATTGTTCGCTCGCTTACTTTTCCGGGTTCGGCCGGCGCAAGAGGAACCCTCCTCCAATACCCGGCTGATCGCGGCTGGATATAAAGGAGGCAAAGGCCAGCGTCAAACAAATTAGATCATTATAAATCAATATCTTAGTGATGCCTTATAATAATACCTCTATAGAGGTATTATTATACCACTTGCGGAAACCCTGGAAAATCGAGGGCTCTGGCCAGGTTACATGCGGGAATGCCCGGCAATCAAATGCGACCGTAATCGAACCCGACCGCCAGCCGGCATACGGCTGGCTTCGGTCCTGCCACCGCCTTAGACTGAGACACCTCACGGCAGATGGATTGCGCGGCATGTTGAATTTGGCGGCAAGAGCGCGGCGGCTGTTTTCGCATCCGCTGTTCCTGATCGCCACCACCGATGCCACCCGCCCGGGCCACCGCCGCTCGCATTGGCAACTGGCCGACAAGGGGGAAGCCGTTCCCGCCCCTGCCCCTTTTGACGGGGCGACCCCGCTGATCGACCTTCCCTTGCTCGCCCTTGATACCGAGACCACGGGTCTCGATCCGGAACACGACCGCATCGTTTCACTCGCGGCGGCACCCCTCATGGGCGCGCGCCTCTATCTGCATCAGGCGACCAACTTTCTGATCAACCCGGCATGCACCATCCCGATCGCCACCACGGCCATTCACGGCATCGCCGACCATCACGTCGCCGGCCTGCCGCCTTTTGCCAGCCGCGCCGCCGAGGTTGCGACGCTGCTGCGCAACCATGTGCTGCTCGGCCACAACATCATTTTCGATGCCATGATCCTGCAGCAGGAGATGTGCCGGGTTGAAGAGAATTGGCAGGCGCCGCCATTCCTCGATACCATGCTGCTCTATGCGACCGTGCAACCGCGGGCGCGCAGCTACGGCCTCGATCTGGCGGCGCGCAAATTGCGGGTTTCGCTTGCCGGGCGGCATACCGCCCTGGGCGATGTGCTGATCGCGCTCGACCTTTTCTATCGCCTGCTGCCTTTGCTGGCAGAACGCGGCATCGTCACCTTGGCTCAGGCGCAGACCGCGAGCCGGGAAACCCTGAACAATCTGCGGGAGCGGCATCGCCGCAACGGATAGCCGAGATGCAGGAAGCGGTACCGACATCCGTAGAGCAGGAAGGAGCGGCAGCAGTCGCTTCCGCCAGCCTCGAACGCATTGATCTCTATCCCTTCCAGCATCGCCTCAGCGATGTCATGAGCCCGGCCGCCACCGGCTTCCAGCCGCAGGATGCCATCGCCGCCGTCATCGCCGAATTGGCGCGCCAGCATACCTCCTGCCTGATCGCCGTCGATAGAAACCATAGACCGATCGGCATCATTACCGAACATGACGTCATCGAAGCGCTGGCGCGCCACGGCCCGGAGGCCATGGCCATGCCCGCCGAGAAACTGATGACGACGCCGGTCGCGTCGATGCTGCCGGATGCTTTCCTGTTCGCGGCGATCGCCCGCATGTATCGCCTGGGTATCCGCCATCTCGCCATCACCGATCCGATCGACGGAAAACTGCTGGGTGTCCTGCGGATGGCGACCCTGTTGCGCCAGCGGGCGGAAGAAGCGCTGATGGTGCAAGGCGACATCGCCGCCGCCCGTTCCGCCGCCGACCTGCATGCCATCATCATGCATCTGCCGAAGCTGGCCGCGGCATTGCGGCGCGAGGCCTTGCAACCGGACCAGATCGCCGGGGTGATCAGCACCGTCATCCGCGAGGCCACCAAGCGGGCGGCCGAGCTGGCCCTGGCCGAAATGGAAGCGGCCGGCCGCGGACCGGCGCCGGCCCGCTGGACGCTGCTCATCCTCGGCTCGGCGGGCCGCAGCGAAAGCCTGCTGGCGGCCGACCAGGACAATGCGCTCATTCATGACGGGGAGAGCGACGATCTGCCCTGGTTCGCCGAATTCGGCAAGCGCGTCGCCGATCTGCTGGATGGTGCGGGCATTCCCTATTGCCGCGGCGGCGTCATGGCCGCCAATCGCGAGCTGCGGCACAACCTGCGCGGCTGGCGCCGCTGCATCTCCGCCTGGCTGGAAGCGGCAACGCCGGAAGCGCTGCTCAATGCCGACATCTTCTATGATTTCCGGCCGGTCGCCGGCGACATGGCGCTAGCCGCCACCTTGCGGGCCGAGGCAACCACCAGTGCGCGCGGACACCGCGTCTTCCATGCGCTTCTGGCACGCGCCATCGGCAGCAAGGGATCGGCGCTCAGCCTGCTCGGCCATTTCAAGACCCGCGAGGGCCGCGTCGACCTGAAGGCCAGGGGCCTGCATCCGCTGGTATCGGGTGCCCGTGTCCTCGCCTTGGAGCTCGGTGTCCGGGAAACCGGCACGCTCGCCCGCTGGCGCGCCGCGCGGGCCGCGCAACTGGTTTCGGAAAGCGATCTCATCCGCATCGAGGATGCCTTCACCCTGCTGCTCGATCTGGTGCTGGAACAGCAGCTGGCCGATATCGAGCGCGGCATTGCTCCCAGCAGCAAGGTCGAAACCGGCCGGCTGCATATGATCGAGAGGCAGCGCCTGAAGCAGGCCCTGCAGATGTCAGCCCAGATCGACCTGCTGGTTCGCAACAGCCTCGGCCTGACGTGACACCACGATCGGAGCCGGGGACCGCCTATTCCGTCGGGACAGGGTGAAGGATATCCAGTGCGGCCTTGGCAATTGCGCCATTTGATGCGCCGCTGCCCGATACGGTTACCGTCGGGAAAGCGAAATTGATGCCGTTGGCGTCGAAGGACTGCTTGATCAGGGCATAGGCGCGACGCCGGATGACGAACTGCTCGCCCGGCTTGGTCATCATCTTCATGCGGATCTGGATGGCGAAATCGCCGAACTGCTCGACACCCTGCATCTTCAAGGTCTCGAGGATATGCGGCGCGAATTCCGGATCGGCCTGCAGCTTCTTGCCGATATCCTTGATCACCTTCTTCACCAGATCGAGGTCGGTCTCGTAGGTGACGCTGACCGTTATCTTGTCGATGACCCAATCGCGGGAATAGTTGGTGATCTTCTCGATCGAGCCGAAGGGGATGGTATGCAGGGCGCCGCGATGGTGGCGCAGCTTCATCGACCGCAGCGAGAAGGATTCCACCGTGCCGCGAATGCTGCCGCTTTCGATGTATTCGCCCACCCGGAAGGCATCGTCGAGCAGGAAGAAGATGCCGGAAATGATGTCTTTGACCAAAGTCTGAGCGCCGAAGCCGACGGCAACGCCGACCACGCCGGCGCCGGCCACCAGCGGGCCGATCTCGAAGCCCAGGGCCGACAGGGCGATCATGATGGTGAGGACGAGGATGACCACGAACAGCACGTTCTTGAGAATGGGAAACAAGGTGCGCAGCCGGGCGTAGCGGCGTGCCTCGTCGCCCTCGCCGCCGTGGGGTCCTCCCGACAGGGCGCTGGCGATCACCACTTGCTGGTCGATCCAGCTGCGCAGCAAATGCCAGCAGAAATTCGCCAGCAGGATGACGATTGCGGCATTGATGCCGCCGCGCAGCAGACGCATCGGCAGCGTATCCCGCTCCGGCAGGGAACTGAGATCTATGCCCAGCAGGGAGGCGATCACCCAGGCCGCTCCGATCAGGAGCACCGCCCTCAGGCCGCGTTCCAGCGACACCGCGATCAGCGGCGCAACCTGGTCCTCAGCCGTCGTTTCCGCACCCGGCTGCAGCAGATTTTCCATCATCTGGTTGACGCCGCGAATAGCGATCGGCAGGAGCAGCAAGACGACACCGATATAGAAGGGCTTGACCGACCCGGTGAAGAGCATCAGCCAGACGGCAACGAGGTAGAGAGAAACCAGCCACGGCGCGATGCGATGCGATCGTCTGACGCGGGCAATGCCGTCCTTTTCCGGACTGGCCCAGACAACGTAGAGGGCGATACCGAGAAGCACCAGGCCGCTCGGCAGGCCGATCAATACGACCGCATGATGCGCCACGCCAAGTTCGACAAGGATGCGCAGGGTGTGCTGGACGAGGAAGAACCAGCAGGTAATCACCCCCGCCCAAAGATGCCAGAAACGCGCCGCCGCACTGGTCATGGGCACCAGTCGGAAACGCTCGACACTCGGTGCCAGCAAGAAGCGGCCCAGCACCAGCACGATGCGGACGATGAGAATGACCTGGAGATAAGAGAGAACGATGTATTGGAGGAGCGGCTGCCATTCGAGCAGCAAAAAAGCGCCGATGCTGCCGATGGCAAACGCCAGGACCATCCCGAGGCCGTAGATCAGGCGATATCCGGCGGCCCGGAAGCGGGTTCTGGCCGAATTGAGGTCGATGGCGATCATGCGATGGCGAAAGCCGGCGGTCGCGCGCCAGAACAATTTCTCCACCCCGAAGCCCAGGGCAGCAAAAAGGACAAGAGCGAGGACAACGCCGATCATTCCCTGATGCTCCAGGTCGATCGACAGCACCAGCCAGGCTTTCTCCAACTCGCCGGGCAAGCTCGGCGCTGAGGCGGCAAGCTCGCGAAGAAAGCTGCGCGTGGCGGCAATATTTGCATCGACGCTCTGTTCGAGGTCGATCCCCGGCATGCCCATGGCCGTCATGGCTCCGCCGGAGCCCGCTGTCTTGTCACCCGGCGCCTTGCCAGTGGTGGCCTGCTGTTGGCCTTGCGCCAGCCAGGCCTTGATCCCTGGATCGTTCAGGAGGTCGAGAAGCTGGCGCAGCTTCGCCGGATCGGCTTGAGGCTCGGCGGCGGATGGCGATGAAGCGGTCGTCGGGGCAGCCGCGTTTTGCTGGGCCATGGCCGACCCGGCAAGGACCGACACGTCAAGGGCCGGCAGCAGAGCCAGCCAGGCCGATAACGTCAAGAGCAGCATTCGCAGCAGACGCATCGCAATCCCCCACCCTCACCCAACCGCAGCAACGGTTGCCGGTCGCATGATTGGCCATCCGATTCGCCCTGCCGGCAAATCGCGGTCGCCGCTGCGATGATCTCACCCCGTGCCGGGGATTAGCTACCGAGATATTTCATCGGATCCTGGGCCGATGTGCCCTTGCGGATCTCGAAATGCAGCTGCGGCGACGTCACGTTGCCGGTCTGCCCGACGCGGGCAATGGTCTGGCCACGTTTGACCGTGTCACCCTTCTTCACCGCAAGTGACTCGTTATGGGCATAGGCCGTCACCCAGCCATCCGCATGGCGGATCAGGATCATATTGCCGAAGCCCCGCAACTCATTGCCGGCATAGGCGACAACGCCGTCCGCCGCGGCCACCACCGGCGCACCGGCGGAGGCGGAGATATTGATGCCGTCATTGCGCAACCCGTCGGCGGTCGCGCCGAACTTGGAAATCACCTTGCCCTGAACCGGCCAGCCGAACTGCCCGCTGCCGGTTGCGGTGGTCGCGGGCGGCGTCACCGCCGCAACCTGGGATGCCGCAGTCGTGGCGACGGCATTCGTCTTCGCCGTCGCATCGGGAAAATCGGGGATCGAGACGCTCGGCTCGCCGTTCGGCAAGGTGGTGGCCTTGTTGACCGCATTGGTGGCTGTCGCGCCCGCCGTGGTGGTCGCCTTGTTGACCGCCGAGGTCGCCTGATTGGTCGCCTGGGTCGCCGCCGCATTGGCCGAGCCGGCGGCGTTCTGCGCCGCCGTGGTGGCAGCCGCGTTTGCCGCCGTCATCGACTGCGTGGCGATGGTCTTTGACTGCTGCACTTGACCCTGGACGGGCTGCAATACCTGCGGCGCGGCGGTCGCGGCCTGCTGCGCCGTTGCTGTCGCGGTCTGACCCGCCGCCTGCGCCGTCGGGACGGGGGTGAGCGGCGGCAAGGCCGCCTTGGTGACGCCGCCGCTGGGGGCGACGGTCGGCACGGCCGCGCCATTCGAACTCGCCT
Organism: Dongiaceae bacterium; assembly: GCA_035539215.1. Lineage (GTDB taxonomy): Bacteria > Pseudomonadota > Alphaproteobacteria > Dongiales > Dongiaceae > Dongia_B. The sequence continues at coordinate 5,886 of DATLIX010000055.1, forward strand.
CCGGAATGACCACGCTCTGGCCCACGGCGACATTGGTGCCGCCGGTATTGGCCCCCGCTTGCAATGCCAGGCGCTGGCCGGATTTCAGTACATAAGGCGGCTGCAGATTATTGAGGTCGATCAGCGTGCGCACCGGCGTATGGGTGCGATCGGCAATGGTCGCTACCGTATCGCCGGCGGCGACCACATAAGTGTTACCCTGCTCGACACCCATGATCGGCGCCTGCCCGCTAAAGGCCGGCCCCGCCGTTCCGTCGCTCACCGGGCGACCGGATTCATTGCACCCCGCGAGGGCCAGCAAGGCGACAAGGCCCGTCATGGATAACGTCTTGCGTCGATTCATTTCCTACCTCCCGCGCTTGCTGCAGCCGCGACAACGCCGACCCGCGAAACGCACTCCCGTCCAACCGGTCGATCAAAGCCGCGACATGCCGGCCGGTTCAGCCGCAGCGCCATCAGCGGCCGCCGGCGCCGGCCATTTTCACATCGCCTTCCGGCAGAGCGCCCGCCACCATCGGCACGAAGCGGACATCCGCCAGATGATCGAACTCGACTCCGTCCTCGGTCTTGCGCAACCGGATCAGAACCTGGTCGCCCTTGTCGGGCCCGACCGGCAAGACCATGACACCGCCAACCGCCAGCTGGTCGACCAGTGCTTGCGGAATATCCTCGGCGGCAGCGGTGACGATAATGCGATCGAACGGCGCCTGTTCGGGCCAGCCCTTCGATCCATCCGCCACCTTGCTGGTGATGTTGTGCAGGCGCAGATGATGGAAGCGCGCCTCGGCATCCTTCAGCAGCGAACGGAAGCGCTCGATCGTGTAAACGCGTCGCGCCAGCTTGGCGAGCACCGCCGCCTGATAACCGGAGCCAGTGCCGATCTCCAGCACCTTATGCGTCTTCTTCAGCTGCAGCGCCTCGGTCATCATCGCTACGATATGCGGTTGGCTGATGGTCTGGCCCTGCGCGATCGGCAGCGCCTGATCCTCGTAAGCCTGATCATGGAAATGCGGCAGAACGAAGGCCTCGCGCGGGATGCGCTCGATCGCCGCCAGCACCGCCGTATCGGTGATGCCGGCACGGCGCAAATTCATGATCAGCCGGATTTTGCGGGCAGCGAGGCTCATGGCGTGGGGACGCGCTCCGCTGCCGGCCGTGGCTGATACGCGGCGATCATCGCCGTCCGCCGCGTTGCGTCTTCGGCTTACCCAGCGCACCGGCGATCGCCGACAGCTTCTTTGCCGTGGCCTTATGGGTGAGATCGAAATGCAGCGGCGTCACCGCGATCTTGCCGGCCGCCGTCAAGGCCAGGTCGGTATCGTCGCGGTCGGTATCGTCATTGGGAAAATCGCCGATCCACAGCACCGCGCGGCCAAAGGGGTCCTTGCCCGGCATGACCTGCAGATTGGAGATGCGCCGACCCTGGCCGCCGATTTCCAGCCCCTTCACCTCTTCCGGTGCGACACAGGGGAAATTGACGTTCATCAGCACGCCACGCGGCCAATCGACCGTGACCAGCTTGCGGATGACGGTCTCGGCATAGGCTGCCGCCGTTTGCCAGGGCACGTTGTCGCCATGGCGGATCTGGCTCATGGCGATGGCGGGGATGTCGAACATTGCCGCTTCCATGGCCACGGCCACGGTGCCGGAATAGATCACGTCCTCGCCCTGGTTGGCGCCGCGATTGACGCCGGAAAGAACGAGATCGGGCCGGCGGTCGCCCATCAGATGATTGATGCCGACCAGCGCGCAATCGGTCGGCGTGCCGGAAATGGCGAAACGCTGCCCGCCCAGCTTATGCACCTGCAGGGGGCGGCGCACGGTGAAGGAATGCGAGGCGCCGCTATTGTCGCTTTCCGGCGCCACCACCCAGACATCATCGCTGAGGGCGCGGGCGACCTTCTCCAGCACCTTCAGGCCCGGGGCATGGATGCCATCGTCGTTGCTGACGAGAATGCGGGCTTTCTTCAGATTGAGCGGAGCTTTAAGCACGGGTGATGACCTCGATCTTGCCCATATAGGGACGCAGTACCTCTGGCACGGCGATCGAGCCATCTTCCTGCTGATAATTTTCCAGAACCGCCACCAGGGTCCGACCGACGGCGAGGCCGGAACCGTTCAGCGTGTGAACGAAGCGCGTTCCCTTCTCGCCCGCCTTGCGCCAGCGCGCCTTCATGCGGCGGGCCTGGAAGTCGCCGCAATTCGAGCAGCTGGAGATTTCGCGATAGGCGTTCTGTCCCGGCAGCCAGACCTCGATGTCATAGGTCTTCTGCGCTGAGAAACCCATGTCGCCGGTCGACAGCGCCATCACGCGATAAGGCAGGCCGAGGCGCTTCAGCACCTCCTCGGCGCAACCGGTCATGCGCTGGTGCTCGGCCTCGGACTGATCCGGATGGGCGATCGACACCAGTTCGACCTTGTGGAACTGGTGCTGGCGGATCATGCCCCGGGTATCGCGCCCGGCCGCCCCCGCTTCCGAGCGGAAGCACGGCGTCAATGCGGTATAGCGCTGCGGCAGCTGCGCCTCATCCAGGATCACGTCATTGGCGAGATTGGTGAGCGGCACTTCCGAGGTGGGAATGAGCCAGAGATCCTGCTTGGTGACGAACAGGTCCTCGGCGAATTTCGGCAATTGCCCCGTCCCATAGAGCGCGTTGTCACGCACCAGGAACGGCGGCGCCACCTCGGTATAGCCGTTCTCGCCGGTATGGAGGTCGAGCATGAACTGGGCAAGCGCCCGCTCGAGCCGCGCCAGGGCACCCTTCAGCACCACGAAACGGGCGCCCGACATCTTGGCCGCGGCCTCGAAATCCATCAGGCCGAGCGCCTCGCCCAATTCGAAATGCTGCTTCGGGGCGAAACTGTAATTGCGTGGGGCACCCACCGTGCGTTCGACCCGATTGGCGGTCTCGTCCGGCCCGTCCGGCACATCGGCGACCGGCAGGTTGGGCTGGGTCAGCAGCAATTCGTCGAGGGCAGCCGCCAGCTTCTGCTCCTCGGCCTCGATTTCAGCCATGCGATCCTTGAGCGCCGCCACCTCGGCCATCACCGCCGCGGCATCGCCGCCCTTGGCCTTGACCTGGCCGATCTGCTTGGAGAGATCATTGCGCTTCGCCTGCATTTCCTGCCAGGCGGTCTGCGCCGTGCGGCGCTTGGCATCAAGCGCGATTACCTCGGCCGACAAGGCCGGCAGGCCGCGCCGGGCGCGCCCCTGATCGAAAGCCGCCGGATTGTCGCGAATCCATTTAACGTCAAACATTTACGTCTTTTCGCCCGATAAGAAACCCTGCGATCACTTATAGGGCGACGGGCTGATTCCGTAAAGCAGAGCGAGACATCGCAGGGCGCGAAAATCGCCGCTTTCAGGCGGCTCGCCCATATCGCGGGGGAACGGCAGGCCTGCCGGTTCAGGCAGGCGTCACCGCGCCGCCACCGGTTTCGCCCTCGTCGCCGCTGCCCGGATCGGCCTTGTCGCGCTTCTTCTCGACCATGACGGCCAGCCAGATGGAGGCCTCATAGAGGATCAGCAGCGGCACCGCCAGGCTGACCTGGCTGAAGACGTCGGGCGGGGTCACCACCGCGGCGGCGATGAAGACGAAGACGATGGCATAGCGGCGCTTGCGCTTCAGGGCGCCGGAACTGACGATGCCGACCTTGGCCAGCAGCGTCAGCAGCACCGGCAGTTCGAAGCAGGCGCCGAAGGCGATGATGAGGCGCATGATCAGCGAGATATATTCGCCGACCTTCGCTTCCAATTGCACCGACAGCGTGCCGTTGCCGCCGGCCCGCTGATAATGCAGGAAGAATTTCAGCGCCAGCGGCAGGATGACTTCGAACATGAAGGAGGCGCCGACCAGGAACATGACGGGCGTCGCCAGGAGGAAAGGCAGGAAAGCCCCTTTCTCATGCTTGTAGAGGCCGGGGGCGACGAACAGCCAGATCTGCGTGGCAATGATCGGGAAGGCGATGCAGAGGGCGCCGAAGGCCGCCACCTTGACCTGGGTGAAGAACACCTCGGTCACATCGGTATAGATGACGCGCAGCACCTGCTGGTCGGAAACCTGATTCTCCTTCAAGGCCTTGGCCAA
>DATLIX010000056.1:0-5187 GCA_035539215.1 Dongiaceae bacterium
GCTGTGGCCTCTTTCCGTCGCCTCGTCCGCGGGAAAGAGGCACTCGATCCGCAGCTCCTCGGCGGTAATCGTCTGGGGCGTTCCGACGGTCGTGACCATCGAAAAATAGCTCAGGGTCACATCGCCCTTGGTAAAGACGAGCGGGATCAGTGGCAGGCTGTTATCCGGGATCGAGGCATGCCACGCCGGTTCGACATCGGGATACTGCGATAGCTCGTCCAGGAGCGTTCGGGTTTTCGCGTCGATCACGCGCCCCAGGGCTTCGCGGTATACCCGCGCGATCAGCCCGCGCGCGGTTTCCGTCCAGTTTTTCATGTGCGGCCGCATGCCCGCAGGGTCAAAAACCAGATGAAGCAGGTTGCGCCTGCCCTGTCGCTTGGCCAGGTCGATGAAACAATTGAAAAACAACGGCGCGGCATCGTTGGTGAGCAGCACGTTCCAATACCGGTCCATGACGATGGCCGGAAAGGGCTCGTGCTGCCGCAGCATGCGCTGCAAAGCCCGTTGGACGATCGTCATGCCGGACTCGTCGAGCGCCTCTTGGGCATAGAGCGGCGCATAGCCGGCGGCGATAAGGAGGAGGTTTCGTTCCCGCAACGGCACATCGAGTGCTTGGGCGAGGTCGACCAGCATCTGGCGGCTGGGTATGCTGCGGCCGCTTTCAACGAAGCTGATATGCCGCTGCGACACGCCCGCGTCGAAAGAGAGGTCCAGCTGGCTCTTGCCACGCAGATGCCGCCACTGGCGCAGCAGGCTCCCGACGGTACCAGGCGAGGAAGACGTCATATCGGTTGAAGCGCGCATCTCTCTCAATTCTTCAGCTTGCGAGAACCAAGGTCTAGCGGCAGAGAAAACTGACTATGCCAGATTTATGCATATGCTTCGAACATCGACAGCTGCCGGCAATTCTGCCAAGGCAGGGCCTGCGGGACGCGTGCGAGCTTCCGCCGGCCTGACCTGAACCTTGCCAGGGCACTATGCCTCCAATGGTTATATGGCCTGCCAGCGATGGGCCGCAAAAGTGCTTTCAAGCGGCGGATTCGCGATATTTGCCGTATAATTGGTGATCGTCGAAGCGGCGATCACCGTGACCACTTCAAGCAGGCGGCTTTCGTCGAAACCCGCTGCCATGAATTCCTGCATCGCGGCTTCGTCGAGGTGCCCGCGTTTCTCGATCAAGGTCCGCGCCAGCCTGGAAAGAGCGGCGAGCCTGTCATCTTTCGGCATCCTTCCCGCGCGGATGGCCTCGACGTCGTCATTTTCGATGCCCTGCTGCAACGCCAGCGCCGAATGGAAGGCCACCGCCCAGTCACTCGCATTTGTCACCGCATTGGTCAGAAGAAGCACCTGGATCTCGGCCTCTCTGAAGCTGCCGCCGTGAACCCGGTCGAAAAGATCGGTCAAACCACCGATAAGCACGGGGGAAGTAGACATCGCTCCCGCGATATTGGGAATGAAGCCGAAAGCCGATTGCAAAGCCCTCAGCGCCGGCTTCGATGCTGTCGGGGCGGTCTCGATCGAATGGATGGGGAAATGAGGCATGGTATGTCTCCGGGTCTTTGACTGGCAAGGTAACGTCGACCCGACACGATCGGGCCGCGCTTGCCGGAAAGATGTGCGCCTTTGACATCATCGCCTCAATTACCTGGGAGGTAATATTGTGCGGCCGGGTTCCTATGCGCGATATCCCTGCGATACCTGATATCCAACCATGGCGTGCCGCTGCCGCACGGCTCACCCGCCAAGCTGCTTCAGCGCCAGATTACTGTCGATATATTCGATCGTCGTGCTGCTCTTGGTGGCGAGCGCCGCCTTGAAGAAATCGGCGGCTGCCTTCCTGTCGCCTTTCAGCAAGGCCTGCTGGCCGAGATAGTAATTGAACTCGCAGCGGAAGCCCTGTCCCTGCTTGAGGTCGCTGCTGTCGAGCGCGGCGAAGATGGCGGCTTGATCCATCTTGCCCTGGAAATAACGGATCACCTGCACCGGCCATTGCTGGTCGAGCAGCTTGCCGGCCGCCGCCTCCAGCGCCTTGGCGTCGCCGCCCGCCTGCGGGTCCTTCTTGGCCGCCTGGGCCTGGAACTGGCGCGCGAGATTGAGGCGCAAGGCGGCGTAAGGGTTGCCGTCGCGCAGATTCATGGCGCTGGCGAAATCGGTCGCCGCGGCGGTGTAGTCGCCCTTGGCGAAATAGGCGCGGCCACGGTTGTAGAAGGCTGCGGCCGCTTTCGCGTCGAGCTTGATCATGGCGGTGAAATCGGCGATCGCGGGATCGAATTTGCCGTTGCGCAGCAGCAGGCCGCCGCGATCGAGCAGGGCATCGAAATGATCGGGATGGTTCTTCAGCACATTGTCGAGATCGGCAACGGCATCGGCATCCTTGCCCTGCTGCGATTCCACCCAGGCCCGCAGGTAATGCCCGTCGACATTATCCTTGTCCTTGGCAATGGCCGCGTCGAAATCCTGCTTCGCCGCCGTGAGATCCTGGCTGGTGGGATTGGCCCGCCGCATATGCGCGATGCCGCGGTTGATATAAGCGGGCGGGGTGTCGGGCCTGAGCTTGATCGCCTGGGTGAAATCCCGGATGGCGAAATCGGTCTTGCCCATCAGCGTGTAACCGATGGCGCGGTTGTAATAGACGGCGGCCAGCTGGTCGCCTGTCGCCTGCCGGCCCTCGATCGCATGGGTACAGGCGACCACCCGCAGCTGCGGATCGTTGTTCTCGTAACAGGCCTGGACATCGTCCGGCAGATTGTCTTCCGGCAGCGGCGCGACCTGTTTTTGGGCCGGCGCCGTCTTGCCGTCATCCTGCGGTAAAACCGTGCCGGGCTGCTGTTCGGGCAGTGGTACCTCGGCCTTGCCGGCCTCGCTCTGGCTCAGGCCGAGCACCGCGGCGATCAGGCAGAGATGAAAGCTCCGGCGCCGGAAGAGGCCGCCAATTTGAAAATCACGAATACGCTTCACCATAATCTCGATCACTGGTCCTGATCAGGCGCGGCACCGGCGGGGTTTCCGGGGAGGGTTTCCGTCCGGCGGTGTCACGCGTCTCACGCCATTTCCGGGCCCGGGCGGTATCTGCCCGTATCAATACCCGCCCGACGCTGTCGCGCCTCTGACAGGCGACGTCCCAGATGCGATTGGCGGGCGAAAGCCGGTCCGGTCGGTTGACGCGGCGCGAGGCTAGACCGGCCGGGCCGCCGGGGCAACATGCATTCCGGCCAACATTAATCTACCTTAAGTAGCACGCCGCCTGTCTCTCGTGTTAGGCTGCGGCAGTTTCATCGCCGAGACGACACGCATATCACCGGTATCGCCGGTTTTCGTCTGCGCGTTCCGGACCACCACGTTCGTGGTCTGGCACTTGGGATCTCACCTGCGGTGCCCCTGTGATGGTTCCCGGGTGCTAGTTCAATTGTGACGGCCCCGCCGCGACCGGCATTCCAGTAGCTTCTGCGTCAATGATTCAGCTTCCATTCCGACAAGCATTCATGCGGGGAGAGGGTAAATGGCAGAGCCGAAAAAGGACTGGTCGCTGGTGCAGGTTCGCGCCCGCGAAGCGCGCAACCTGCTGGCAGCCCATAATGGCGGCGATCTGTGGCGCGACATCAATGTCGCGCATCTCGATACCGGCCTGCGGCCCAATCCGATCTTCGGGAACTGGGTCGATCTTGCTGCCGGCGTCAATTTCATGGAAGAAGGCAAGCCGCCGATCGATCCGCTCGACGACGCGACCTTCGGCGGCCATGGCACGCGCACGCTCAGTGTGCTCACCGGCGCCGTGGCCGGCGACTTCCAGGGTGTCGCGGCGCAGGTGCCGGTCATTCCCTACCGCGTGGCGGATGACGTCATTCTCGGCACCAAGCAGGAGCAATCGAATGTCGCCAACGCGATCTATCACGCGATCGACAAGCGCAGCTGCGAGGTGATCACGCTCAGCATGGGTTATCCCCTGGTCGGGACCTTCTGGCACAATGCCCTGGGCGCGGCGGTCGATTACGCCTATCAGCGCGGCGTCATTCTGATCGCGGCGGGCGGGCAGGTGATCGACAAGCCCTGCTATCCCGGCAAGTTCTTTCGCGCCATCGGTGTCGGCGGCTATCGCAAGGCCTCGGATACGGCCGATCTCAGTGTCTATCAGGACTATCAGGAAAAGGCGGGCCACGAGGTCACGTCGTTCCGCAGTTTCATCGATGTCTGGGGACCGGCCGATCCGGTCTGGCGATTGGGCGTCTCGGCGGTTCCCGGCGGCGACCCGGCGTTCAAATACGGTTTCGGCGACGGCACCTCCTATGCGACGCCGCATGTCTCCGGCGCTGCCGCCATGTGGCTGGCCTATCATTATGACGATTTGATCAAGGCCTATCCGGAGCCATGGCAGCGGATCGAGGCCTTCCGCCTGCTGCTGAAAATGACGGCGCAGGACCTCAGCGTCTTTGCCGATTTCAAGGGGATGAAGCCGGCCAGCGGGCCGATCACGCCGAAGAAGGGCGATACCAACGGTCTCGGCGAGGCCGGCGGCATCGATATTCTCGCTTTGCTGCAGGCCCCGCTGCCGCCGGCGGCCAGCCTGGTCAAGGAAGTGCGCCTGGCGGAAAACCAGGTCTTCTGACCAAGGCGGATCGACGCGCGCGGATGAAGGCGATCAGGCGGCCGAGGCCGCCGCGTCGCGGGCCGAGCGGCGCAGCTTCACGCTCTCGCTTTTCAACTGGCCGCAGGCCGCCATGATATCCTCGCCGCGCGGTGTCCGTACCGGGCTGGCATAGCCGGCATTGAAGACGATATCGCTGAAGGCATTGATGGCGGCATCGGTCGAGCGCTCATAGGGCGCCCCCGGCCAGGGATTGAAGGGGATGAGATTGACCTTGGCCGGAATGCCCTTGATCAGCTTGACCAGCGCGCGGGCATCGGCCGGGCTGTCATTGACGTCTTTCAGCATCACGTATTCGAAGGTGATGCGGCGCGCATTGGTCAAGGTCGGGTAGTCGCGGCAGGCCTGCATCAATTGCGCGATCGGATACTTCTTGTTGATCGGCACGATCTCGTCGCGCAACTCGTCGGTGACGGCATGCAGCGAGATGGCGAGATTGACGCCGAGCTCGGCACCGGCGCGTTCGATCATCGGCACGACGCCGGCGGTGGAAAGCGTGATCCGGCGCTTGGAGATCGAGATCCCCTCGCTGTCCATGACGATCT
>DATLIX010000057.1:0-7322 GCA_035539215.1 Dongiaceae bacterium
TTCCGTTCGACGATGTCGAGATCGACCACCAGGCACGGCGTCGCCGGCTGGGTCTCTTCGAGGAACTTCAAGGCACGATCCGACATGGTACCCTCCACTCATACTGGCCGGCACGTCGCGGTATCCGGCAAAAGGTCCAACCAAAAGCGTGACCAAGAAAAAAATCGCCGCGCTGGGGCAACCAAACCGTTCCCGAAGACTGTCGGGCCAGTTCAAGATGCGCCGGCGCGGCGATTTTGCCGTCTTGGCTTGAGCAAATAGATAGGGTCGAAACGTTAGGATTTGCTTTCGATCTTAACCCATATGGCAGAATTATTATGCAGTCCGAAGGGCTTGAACGGTCAATTTGACTCGAATGGCTGTCACATTCCCGCCCAGCCGCCGCGCCGCCGGAACCGTGTCCGCCGGCACGGCACGGCCGGCAGCGTGCGCGCTTGGCCGCTGCTCAGTCCTCGTCGATGATGGCGCTTTCGGCCGGCGGCGCCTCCGGCTGCAGCACCCAGAGCAGGGCCTGCTCCGGGTCGCGAAACTGGCGATGGCGCGCCCGCCCGAAAAGATCGCAGATGATCTTGATGACAGGCGCCAGCAAGGCGTCTTGCGAGATATAGGCGCAGCGCGCCAGAACCGGTTCCTGATCGCCCCGCCCCGGCAGCCGATTGCGCTCCCAGGGCGTCATGTCGCGAATGGCGCTGATCGCCGTCCAGTCGATACTGCCATTGAAGTCGAGCATATCGACGATCGTCGGCATCGGGCCCGGCAGCAGCCGCTGGCGGCGCGCCTCCTGGAAGGCGGCCACCAAGTCCTGCCCGCGGGGGTCTTGGATGACTTTTACCCAGAAGACGCCGTTTTTAACTTCAAGCGCCACACTGCCCCGGGCCGTACCGCAGCGAATCATCGGCCCTCCGGGGAGGCTTCGGCGCGATCGGACAGGATACGCAAATCGGAAGCGGCCATCTGGTCAATCGTCGGATGTCTGGTCTGGTACGGGCGCCACTGGCGGCACCAGCCCGGCCGACTGTTCCAGCGCGTCGGCATCGTAGAAGCGGAAGATCAGCTCGCGCATATAGGCGGATGTCTGGCGCACAAGCTCACCGGCAAAAACGCTGATCACCCGTTGCTCTTCGTTGGCCTGGATCTGCGCCAGCAGCCAGCTGCCCTTGGCGTAAGGTTCGACCAATGACCGCGCCTGCTCCCAGGGCAGCACCCAGGAAATGTCGCTGAGCAGCTTGGCCGCCATGGCCGCCGCCGTCTCGATCTGACGTTCGGCGCTGGGACTGTTCAAATCCGGCGACGGCGCCGTTTCTTCTTCTTTCAAACGCCGCTGCAGGCCCACGCTCATAGTCGCCGCCAAGCGCGCCTTCAGATCCAGGCACATCTCGTCGATCTGGGTACGGCCGAGCTCCAGATAGCGGCGCTCGAGCAAGCGGTTGGCATGTCGCCACTGATCATCATCGATGTTCAGCGTGACGGTTTGCCCGGCGATCTGGGATGCCCCATCATCCAGCTGGGCTGGCCCGTTCGTTGGCAGGCTGTCATCAGTCGGGATTCCGGAAGCCATCAACTCGTCCGCATGGTTTCGGTTTCCAAGCCAAAGACAACAGGCGATGCTTTGGCCTGGTATGCTTTGTCAAGAGTGTGAGCCACCTGGGAGCGGCATAATTTTCTATTCTCACACCATTTTGTTGTGATCTCTACCGGACCCAGGTATAGATTATATGCAGGTGTGAATATATTAATATTTTGGAAGAGTCAAATCCTCATTCAACAAGCTAGGAGCGCCCTTGCGAAAGCGAAAATCTTCCTCGTCGGATAAGGGAGTTGAGACCGGCTATAACCGCCTCGACCATGCCTCGCGCCAACGCCAGCTGATTGATGCAACCATGCAGGTGATCTCTCAGTTCGGAATTTCCGGCATGACGCTGCAGCGTGTGGCGGAAGCCGCCAACATCACCGCCGGCATGGTCAATTTCCATTTCAAGAGCAAGGAAGCGCTGCTGACGGCGACGCTGGAATCGCTGGTGCAGGAATATGCCTCGGAACTCTCCGCGGCAACGGCCCTGACCACCGACCCGGCGGAAATTCTGACCATCATCGTCGACCGCCATTTCGCACCGCCGGTCATGACGCCGGAGCGCACCGCCCTCTGGTACGCCTATTGGGGCGAGACCCAGGCCAGACATGGCTATCAGCAGATCTGCGCCGAGGCCGACCGCTTTCTATGGCAGCTGGTGCATGACCAGATGATGCAATTGCACCCGACCGATATCGCTCCGGCCCTGGCGCGCGGCATCACCTCCGCCTTCATCGGCATGCTTTCGGTCTTCCTCCAGGAAGCCATGCTGCAGCCGGATGAAGCCGACCGCCTGACTGCGGTGGATGCCAGCCTGTCCTTTCTGCGTCATCTGTTCCCGGATCGAAGCTTCTCGCTGCGACGCGAGCGCCGCGGCGATGAAGACGCCAATCTGACCACCGCCCCTGCCATCACCGAACGCTCTGCCGAGTGGATCGTCGCCGTCATCCGCGAGGTCGAGCTCAATCTCGAACGCGGCATTCCGCTGACCGATACCTGCACCCGTCAGCGCTGGGATGCGCGCATGGTTGCTGCCTTCAAACGCAAGTTTCAGGGCATGTCGGTCGAGCAGGTGCGTTATGTCCTGGCGCTTGAGACACGCAACCAGCGCCTGAGCGAAAGCCTGGCCGATCGCACCCTGAAGGCCCGCGACCTGGAAACGCGGGGACTGGTCCGCTGATCGGCGGCGCCTTGAGGCGCGCGGTACGGCCCTCGCGCGTCCTCCCTTGGCACAGCAGGGGCGATAGCTGAGACGGCTAGCGGAAGATCACCATCGGCTGGTCCGCCAGCTGCACGACCTCGGCCGAGGTGCCGTAAACCTCCGTCACCGTCTGCCCATCAATCACCTGTGCCGTGCCCCCCTGGCCCCTCATCCGCCCCTGCCGCAGCAAAAGGGCATCATCGGTAAAACGCAGCGCGTCGTTGAGATCATGAAGCGCGATCAGAACGCCAATGCCTTCGCGCACCAGATCGCGCAGCAACCGCATCACCGCCAGGCGATGGCCGGGATCGAGACTCGCCGTCGGCTCGTCCAGCAGCAGCATGCGTGGCCCGGCGGAAGACATTCCGGAAGACCCCGCGGAAACCGTCGCTGGGGGGCGCCAGATTTGGGCGATCACGCGGGCAAGCTGCACCCGCTGGCGTTCTCCCCCGGACAACTGCTGGTACAGCCGATCGCGCAGGTGCCAGGTATCCGTCAGGCGCAAGGCGGTTTCGGCGGCTGGGGCATCGAGCGCAGCATCCGGCGTAAAGCGATAAGGGGCGCGCCCCAGCATTACGACTTCGCGCACCCCTATGGGGAATGCCACTTCGGCATTCTGGGGCAGGAATGCCCGCTTTCGTGCAAGGTCCCGGGCTGTCCAGCTCTCGATGCGGCGGCCGTCGATCCGCACAACGCCGCTATCGGCCCGGCTGCGGCCCGCCAGCACATCCAGCAGTGTCGACTTCCCGGCCCCATTCGGACCCAGCACCGCCGTGATGGCGCCGACGCGGATATCGGCGGAGATGGCGGCCAGCCCGCCCTGGCGCCGATAGATATTCTCGGCAACGATCATGATGCCGGAAACCCCCGTCGCTGCTGATGCAGCAGCAGCGCCAGAAAGAACGGTGCGCCGACCAGGCTGGTGACGATGCCGATCGGCAGTTCTGCAGGCGCGACGACCATGCGGCAGGCAGTATCGGCCAGAATCACCAGAAGACCGCCGAGCAGGCAGGAGCCGATCAGCAATCGCCGATGCGCGGCGCCCAGGATCAGCCGCGTCATATGCGGCGCAATGATGCCGACGAAACCGATCAGGCCGGTGAAAGCCACGGCCGCGCCAACGCCGGCTGCAACGGTGAACACCATCACCCGCTTTGCCCGTTCGACCTCGAAACCGATGCTATAGGCCTCGCGCTCCCCCAGCATCAGCGCGTCCAGCACATCGGCAAAGCCCAGGCTGAGCAATAAGACCGCGACGGCAACCGGGCCGAGGACCGCGAGGCTGGCCCAGCCCACCCCGCCCAGGCTGCCCAACGTCCAGAAGGTGATGGAGCGCAGCTGGGGATCGTCGCTGACGAAAGTCAGCAATCCGATTCCCGCCATGACGATTGCCGTCACGGCAATGCCCGCGAGCAGCATGGTCGGAACGTCGGTCCGGCCATCCCGATAGGCAAGGCGCTGAATCAGCAGCACGACGATCAAGCCGCCGACAAAAGCCGCCAGCGGCATGGCGTAGTAGCGCAGGTTTGCCGGGAGAAAAGCGAGGCCGCTGCCCAGGACGATGAACCCGGCAACCGCCAAGGCGGCGCCGCTGGAAACGCCGATCAGGCCCGGATCGGCAAGCGGATTGCGGAACAGCCCCTGCATGGTGGCGCCACCTGTCGACAGAAGCGCACCGATGCACCATCCGGCCAGCGCACGCGGCACACGCAAATCCAACACGATGTCGCGCAAGGTCGCATCCACCGTGCCGGCCGGCAGCAGGCCCAGGGCTTCCGCCAGTACGTTGCCGATTTCCCGTGGCGGCACCGTCAGGGGACCGATCGCCGTCGCCGCCAGGATGCTGGCGACGAGACCCAGGCCCAGCAGCGCCAATATGACGGTGGGACGGTGGCGGCGCGCCTCTGCCGAGGCGAGAAGGATGGCGTTGCCCATGGACCGGATCAGGCCGTCGTCCAGGGGCGCGGCGGCGGCGCGGAAATGCTGTCCTGCGGATGCAAGACGCCGGCAAGATCGGCGACGGCATGGGCAGTCCGGGGGCCGAAGCCCAGCAGGTAATTGCCGTCGAAGCCGAAGATGCGGCGGTTGCGCGCCGCCTTGGTCTTCGCCAGCACAGGCAGGTCGGCGATCGCCTCCGCGCCACCGAGCTCAGCGACCGTCTGGCTCATCATCAGGATGACGTCAGGGTTGGCAATCAGCGCCGCCTCGGCCGAAACCGCCTTGTAACCGCTCGTCTGTGCAAAGACGTTGCGCCCGCCGGCCAGGACGATCATCTCCGCCGCCGCCGTATTGCTGCCGGCGCCGCGCAGCCCGGTGGCCCCCGCATTCATCAGGAACAGGACGCTCGGCTGCTGCTGCAGCTTATCGACCCCCGCCGTCACCTCTGCCAGATCCTGGCGGAACAACGCCGCCATCTTCGCCGCTTCCTCAGCTTGGTGCAGGGCCGCGCCGACAAAGACGATCTTGTCGCTGATCGATGCCGCCGAGGGCCGCTCCTTGAAGCGCGCCAGGGGGGCACCCAGGCGTTGCAGCTGGTCAATGACATCCGTCGGACCGGCATCGGCATCGAGCAGAATGAGATCCGGCTTGGTGGAAAGCACGCCCTCCGTCGACAAGGTCCGCAGATAGCCCACCTTCGGCAAAGCCGCCGTGGCCTGCGCAGGATAGAGGCTGGTGGTATCGACCGCGACCAGCCTGCCACCGTCCCCCAAAGCGAAGACGATTTCCGTCATCGCACCGCCGACGCTGACGATCCGCCGGACCTGGGTCGTGGCGCCGCCAATGGTCTCGGCATGGAGCGGCCGCCGCAGCAACATGACGCCGCCAATGGCCACCAGGCCGGCCAGAACGCCGCGGCGGCCGATGTTGCCGCCCCGGACATCCACGGGCGCCTTCACCGGGGACTTCATGCCGCCGCTCCGGCACGCGAATATGGCGGCAGTGCTGCGGCGAGGGCCCGCCAGCCCTCCAGCTCCGCCTCGCCGGGTTTGCGCTTGCCGAAGAAGGTAACGATGCGCTCGCCCTCCGTGTCGAATACCTCGACCGACGTGACAACGCCATCGCTGGTCGGTTTCCGCACATGCCAGACCTCGCCGATCCGGTCCTCCCGCAGATGCAGGTTGAAGTCCGGATCGAGGACGTTCAGCCACGCGCCCATCACTTCGATCCGCGCCACCGGCCCGGTATGGATCTGAATCATGCCTTGATTGCCGACGAAGACCATGATCGGCAACCGCTCCTGCGACGCGTGGTTCAGCAATTGCCGGACCGCGTTATTACCCACGCGCCGGGTAAAGCGTCCCTCAGCGAGGCGAAAGGCCTGGGTCGGCTGCGCATCGTTCTTGTTGAGGAGGCCGATGAATTCGTGGGTATCCCGCAGGTTCTCCCAGCCATTGAGCAAGGCCACAGCATCAATGCTGGCAAGGTCCCTTGGCGCCGCCTGCACGGTCGGCGCGGCGATATCGAGTGTCGCCGCCTGATCCTCCGCCCGCAGCTTGACCGTCAGATCACGCCAAGCCGCCATATCGGTACCCTCGCCGGCATAGATCTTATGCACGGCAACGCCGCTGCGATCGAAGATCTGCAGGCTGTGCAGCAAGCCTCGCCGCGACTGCTCCTCGACCGCGAAGCCGAATTTCCAAGCCTTGAGGAAAATCCGCAGATCGATATCCGGCCCCAGTACCAGACCGACCATGCCGTTGAAACTGGCAGGTTCATAGGTGCCGTGCCGCTCATGCACGACGTTCTCATTGCGCGTCAGGGCCATGACACGACCGAGCCTGGGCAGAGCCTCGAATAAAGCCAGCCAATCGGGACGCAGATGGAAAATGCCAGCATCGTCGCGGCTGGCGATCAGTTCCGCCTCGCTGACACCGAGTTCCGCCGCCGCGTCGCGGTTGCGCAGCTGCGGCTTCGCTTCACGTAACGCCGCCCAGCGAGCGGCGAGATCTGCGCGGCTTGCAGAAGCTGGCGTTGCAGTCGACAGGTTGTTCATCTGGACACCTCTGGCTTTCTTGGCTGGAGTGATTTCTTGATGCATGTGCGAATAATTGCCGCCATCAGAATGATTTCCCGTAGCTGATGGCGGCGTAGAAATCGCGGCCCGGCGCCTTTTCCAAGGCGAGGTAGCGCTCGTAGTTCTTGTCGAGCAGGTTATCGATACCGACATTGACACGCAGGCCCTTGAGCGGCCCGTCTTGCGGCGCCCAGCCGGCAAAGATGCCGACGATGTTGTAGCCATCAACCGCGAGCGTCGCATCGGAGACGCGATCCTGGCTCCAGGCATATTCGTCGGTGACGCCGAAATCGATGTCGAATTGCGGCAGCTTGCCGCCGACGGTCAGCATCAGCTTGTCGGCCGGAATGGAGGTCAGCGGGGTGTTGTCGGTCAGGTTGTCGCCGCGAATGCGAGAATAACCGCCATTGAAGAAGACGTAGTCGGAGTCATAGGAAAGCTGAATCTCGGTGCCACGGATATGCGCCCTGGGCACGTTGACCGGGGTCGTCGTGAAGGTGAAGGTGGCAAAGTCCATCGTCACATCGCCATCGATG
>DATLIX010000058.1:0-68588 GCA_035539215.1 Dongiaceae bacterium
GGCGCGGCGAACAGGTTCAGGAGGAAGATCAATGGCAACGCAAATCCTCGGTTCGGTCATTCTTTGGCTGATCGCCCTTGCGGTCATCGTCGTCATCGGCGTCTATCTGCTGCGATGGCTCTATCGCCGCTCGATCAAGGAGACGGCCTTCGTGCGGACCGGCTTCGGTGGCGAGAAGGTGGTCATCAATGGCGGCGCCTTCGTTATCCCGGTCCTGCACGAGATGACGCCGGTCAATATGAATGTCATGCGGGTCGAGGTGCGGCGCGGCCAGTCCAACGCCCTCATCACCCGTGACCGCATGCGCATCGACCTCATCGCCGAATTCTTCCTGCGTGTGCAGCCGACGCGCGAGGCCGTGTCGCTGGCAGCCCAGACCCTGGGGCGCCGGGCGATGCAGCCCGACGACATCCGCGAGCTCTTCGAGGGCAAGTTCTCGTCGGCGCTGCGGGCCGTGGCGGCGGAACTGACCTTGGAAGAGATTCATGAGCGCCGCAGCCAGTTCATGACCCGGGTGCGGGAACAGGCCGCCGACGCGCTGACCCAGAATGGGCTCGAGCTGGAAAGCGTTGCCCTGGTCGATCTCGACCAGACCAGCCTCGAATATTTCGATCCCTCCAACGCCTTCGATGCCGAGGGCCTCACGCAACTGACCGAGACGATCGAGATGCGCCGCAAGATGCGCAACCAGATCGAACAGCAGACCATGATCGAGATTCGCAACCAGAACCTGGAATCAGAACGCCGGGTGCTGGAGATCGACCGGGAAAGCGAATATGCCCGGATCGAACAGGAGCGTGAGCTGGAAATCCGCCGCGCGACGCAGCGGGCGGAACTGGCGCGCGAGCGGGCACAGCGCGATCACGAAGCGCAGCAAGCGCAGTTGACCGCCAGCGAAGCGACCGAGCGGGCGCGCATCGCCCAGGAACGCGCCATCGCCGAAAGCCGCATTGCCAGCGAGGAGGAGATTCAGCAGCGTGAAATCGCCCGGCGTCGCGCCCTGCAGGCCTCGGAGATCAAAAGTCGCGAACTGACAGAGAAAGAAGAGATTGCCCTTGAACTGGCGATCGAACGCGAGCGCATCAATCGCGAGCGCGACCGCGAGGAACTGGAAGTTGCGCGCCGCCGGTCGGTGGAACTGGCCGAACGGGACCGCGAGATCGCCCTCGCCGCCAGGAACGCCGATGTGGTGCGGGCGGAAGGCGAACGCCGCCAGGCCGAGATCGTTACCAATGTCGATATCGAACGCGAACGCGTGGCACGTGAGAAGCTGCTGGATGAAGCTCGGATCGAGCGAGAGCGTGCCCTGCAGGCCCTTGAAATCGCCAAGCGCCAGGCCTTCGAGGAGGCTGAGATCGCCGCCGGCGAAGAGGTCGAGCGCGCACGCATCATGACTGAGCGTGGCATCGAGGAAGCCCGCGTCGTGCGCGACCGCGAGATCCGCAAGCTCTCGATCGAGCGCGACAAGACCCTGGAGCTGGCGGAATTGGAAAAAGCCATCTCTCTCGCCGCCAAGAGCAAGGAGCGTTCGGCCGCCATCGCCGATGCGGAAGCGGCGCGGGCGCTTGCCATCACTGCGGAAGAGCAGGCCTTCACCGCCCGCGAGCGCGAGATCGCCGAGCGCCGCAAGGCGGTGGAATTGATCGGCGCCGCGCGCGACGCCGAACGGGAGCATCTGCGTCTCACCGCCAAGGCGGGAGCCGAGAAGGCGGCCGCGACGGCCTTTGCCGAAGCCCAGCGGATCGCCGCCCAGGCCGAGGCGCAAGCAGCGGTCATCCGCGCCGAGGCGGCGGCCAAGACCTATGCCGTCGACGCGGAAGGCCAGCGCCAGGCCAACGAGGCCGAGAATCTGCTCACGAACGAGGCGCGGGCCTCGCGGGCGCGCATGCGGCTGCTCGACAAGATCGAGGGTATCGTGCGCGAAAGTGTCCGGCCGATGGAGAAGATCGACGCCATCAAGATCCTGCATGTCGATGGCCTTGGCGGCGGCGAGGGCAGCCGCAAGAACGTAACCGACGAGGTGATCGACAGTGCCTTGCGTTACCGCGTCCAGGCGCCGATGATCGACAGCCTGATGAAGGAGGTCGGTATCGAGGGCGGCAGCGTGGGACGCATGACCGACGTGCTGCGCGACGCCAAGGATCTCGACACCATCGTCCGCAACCGCAAGAAGAAGGGCGGCAAGGATGAAGGCGAGGATAGTGGCCGTTCCGATCGGGACGACGATCGCTGAAAGCCTGATGCGGTAGGCGGGAGGATCGACGCTTGGCCAAGGTCTATATTTCTTCGGTGATCAATGCCCCGGCCGGTCAGGTCTGGGGCGTCGTCCGTGACTTCGACGGATTGCCGAAGTGGACGCCCTTTGTCGCTGACAGCCGGATCGAGCAGAACCAGCCGGCCGACAAGATCGGCTGCATCCGCAATTTCACCCTCAAGGATGGCGGCCGCATCCGCGAACGTCTGCTGGCGTTGTCGGATTACGATTTTACCGTGGTCTATTCGATCCTGGAAAGTCCCATGGGGGTGGAAAGCTACATCGCCACGCTGAAGCTCATCCCGATTACCGATGGCGATCGCTGCTTTGCCGAATGGAGTGCGGAATTCGACTGTCCGCCAAATCGTGAGCAGGAACTGGTCGCGCATATCGGCCGCAACGTCTTCCTTGCCGCTTTCCAGTCCTTGAAAAGCCGTTTCGGGGGCTGATTGAACGGTACCCCGAAGCCTCAGGCATTCCCGTCATGACCACCCGCGTGATGCGCAGCGGCGTCATTGACGCACCGGCCGAGGCGGTCTGGCATCTGCTGCGCGATTTCAACGGCCATGGCAGCTGGCATCCCGCCATTGCACAAAGCCGGATCGAGGCCGGCGAGCCGGCCGATCTCGTCGGCGCGGTGCGGGCCTTCAGCCTGCAGGACGGCAGTTTCCTGCGCGAGCAGCTGATCGCCCTTTCCGATCGCGAGATGAGCTTCACCTATTGCCTGCTGGATTCGCCCATTCCGCTGCACGGCTATTTGGCGCGCCTGCAGTTGCGTCCCGTCACCGATGGCGGCCGCTGCCTGCTGGTCTGGGAATCGAGCTTCACCCCGCCACCGGCCCAGGCGGAGAGTCTCGCCCGTCTCGTGGGCGAGAATATCTATGAGGCCGGCATCGCCGCCTTGCAGCGCCATTTCGGTGGAGCTGTTCCTGCATCGCGGGAGGCGGCACCCGCAACGGGGGTGGCGGCCGCGCCAATGCTCGCTGCCGCGGCCCCGCAAGTAGTTCTCTCACGTCCCGCAACGCGCTCTACGCTGCAATCGGCGGGAGCGAGTCTTGCCGCCACCGCCATCCGGGTGGAGCAATACGGCGGTCCCGAGGTGATGCATCTGGCGGAGGTCACGGTGCCGCCGCCGGGGCCCGGCGAAATCCGCCTGCAGCAGACGGCGATCGGCGTCAATTTCATCGATATCTATTGCCGGCGCGGCGATTTCAGCCTGCTGCAGCTGCCGGGCATTCCCGGCATGGAGGCGACAGGGTTGGTGATCGATATCGGCGCGGGCGTCGCTGATCTCTCCATCGGTGACCGCGTTGCCTATGCCGGGCCGCCGATCGGCGCCTATGCCGACATCCGCAATGTACCGGCCGATCTCGTGGTCCGCATCCCGGCGGATCTTGATGATCGGACCGTTGCGGCAGCCTATCTGAAAGGCGTGACGGTGGATTTCCTACTGCAGGACGTGCATTCCCTGAAACGCGGCGAAACGGTTCTGCTGCGTGCCGCTGCGGGCGGATTGGGCTTGCTGTTGAGCCAGGCGGCGAAGGCGGCCGGCGCCCGGGTGATCGGCGTCGTGTCAACGCCGGCGAAGGCCGAGGCCGCCCGTCAGGCCGGTTGCGACGAGGTGCTGATACAGGGCCGCGCCGAACCCGGCCCGCTGGCCCCGGCACTGCAAGCGCTCACGGCCGGCAAGGGCGTTGACGTGGTCTTCGACGGCGGCGGTGGCGACACTTATGCCGAATCGCTCGACTGTCTGGGACTGCGCGGTCACCTGATAAGTCTCGGCCAGGCCTCGGGTGCGATCGGTGCGCGCGATATCGACCAATTGGTGGCGAAGTCGGTGACGGTTTCGCGACCGAATTTCGCCCATTACAATCTCGACCGCGAGACCCGGCGGCAGCGGGCCGCCCGCTTGTTCCAGTCGTTGCGGCGCGGCGAGATCAAGGTCTGGCCGGCCACTGCCCTGCCGCTCGAGGCGGCAGCCGAGGCGCATCGCCAATTGGAGAGCCGCAGCAATATCGGGACTTATCTCCTGTTGCCGTGAGCGGGCCAGTTGCGGCTCAGAGCGCGGCCGTAACCGTGCTTGTCGTCGAAACGTCGGTGGCCTGCAGAAGCTGGCTCAGGCTCTGATCGAGGCTGATGCTTTGCCGCAGGCTGTCCATTGCGGGCTGATTGGCGACATCGCCGATATTGCTCGCCTGCATGCGCTGCAGCCAGTCCTGCCAGCTTTCGGTGGTCTCGGCGCTGGTGCCGCCGGCCTCTGTCGACCCGGCGGTTGTCGTTGTTCCATTGTTCCCGGCGGCCTGCAACAGCCGGTCCAATAGCCGCGTGGTCCCGTCGGTCGATGAGCTGCTATCGGCCGCATTCGTTGCCGCTGATAAGCCCGCCTCGAATTCGCTCTCTGAAATCGTGCCGTCGCCGTCGCTATCGAGACTGTTGAAAGCGGTTGCGGTCATGTTGTTGCCGGGCGAGCTGGCTTGGCTCTCGCCGGCGGTCCCGTCCGCGCCGATCGCCTGCTGCCCGATCAGCACCGAGCGCATGTCCTGGCTGAGCTTCTGAAAGCCGGTCCGGAGCTCGGATTTGCTGAGCTTGCCGTCGCCGTCGGTATCCAAGGCGTTGAACAGGGCATCGGCCTGCGAACTGAAGGAGGTCGTCTCGTCGCTGCTTTGGCTGGAACCGGATTCCGTCGTCGCGTCGGTATCCGTCTCCGCGCCGGCACGCTGCAGCAGCTGATTCAATAAAGCCAGGTTGAGTACCGACGAATTGCCGATCGATGAACTCATGAAAACCGCCTCCTTACGCATTGGCGCCGCGTCGTGGCACCGGCAGCTGTGCTGCCATGGTCGACAAATCCTTCAAGGATCTGCCGTTGATACGAGGAGTCGGCCGATTTCAGGCGGAAAAGACGGGATGGACTGTGCTCTGAACGGGCAACCGCTGAAATGTCGCCGTCGCCGGCAAATGTTGCCTCTCCCCGTCCCGCTAATTCGTGGAGGTGCGGGCGTTCAGAAAAATAACCATCGCTGCCCACCAAATAGTTATTTTGAAACTGGCAGTAAATCATAAGTAATAATCAAATAAAAAAGACACTGCATTCACTTCGCAGATGCGGCATCTGGCGGCGTGGACTTGCCATCGCCTGCTTTGCCGCGTTTGTTTGTTGTTCTTCAAGGGCCTTGTTATGAGCCTGCAAGGGGTTGAGGGTTGCCACTCCGCGGCACTCTTCCCGGCCCCTGGCGGCTCGCCTTCTTCGGCCGGACGGGGCGCAATGGCGCGCCTCGAACAGCACGAAGGCCGCATATTGCCCTTCACGCTGCGCGGAATTCTCCGGGAGGGCCGGCGCGAAACGGGCTGCCGGTCCGGTCTTTTCAGAGAAATTGCGCCGCCATGGATGGGGATGTGCACGGTACCCGGCAGCTTTTGCAGGGCACTGTGCACATTTTGCCGACCACTAAGTAAAAGATGCCGAGTGGCGTGAAAATATTGCCCATCAGCATTTTTTTATTCAGAAAAAATTGCCAGGAGGCAAAATCTGTGACGGTATTTTCTTCTTACTGCGTATAATTTCTCAAAGGATACTTTTGTGGGAACGACCTGCTTGTTGGGGTGTGAGAGCGGGCTTGCCAGCGACCAGGGATGGGGCGCAATGACATCGATCTTGTTTAGTTCGCCGCAAACGGCGCCGGACGTGACGATTGCCAGTCTGGACGATCATTTGATCGAACGCATGCGGCAGAATGACGAGCATGCCTATCGGCTGCTGGTCGAGCGCCACATCGACCGGGCCTATGGCCTGGCACTGCGGATCCTGCGCCGGCCAGCCGATGCGGAAGACGTTGCTCAGGAAGCTTTCGTGAAGGCCTGGATCAACCGCGACAAATGGCAGACCGGGCGCGCCAAGTTCAGCACCTGGCTTTACCGGGTGATCGTCAACCGCTGCATCGACCTGCAGCGCGCGCCGCGCAACGAATGGCTGGATGATGCGCCCGAGCCGGTCGATGATGCCGAGGATTGCGTCACATCCATCCAGCGCCAACAGGTCTATGGCCGGCTGGAGCAGGCGGTCGAAAAGCTGCCGGATCAGCAGCGCACGGCGGTTCTGCTCTCTTACTATGAAGATATGTCGAATGCCGAGATCGCCGAAGTCATGGGAATCTCGGTCAGTGCAACTGAGGCTCTCTTGAAGCGCGGGCGGCAGCGCCTGCGCGAAATCCTGAAGCGGTCAGCTGTCGATGTGAAACGCCTGCTCGAGGACGACTGACCGTGATTTTTTGCGCGCGGATCGTTCAGATCGAATCATGCCATGATGCCATCTAACGATTGAATCCGTTTCCATTTCGTAAATGCACAAGATGCCCCAAGCGGCGGCCGGTGGCTTTCGCTCGATGGCGCGCGCCTTGGACTCTTTTTCCGCCCGATTTCTTAAAGCCGCTCGTTAGAAGACAGAATGTGCCGTGTCAGCTGGCCAGAAGGCCTTTGCATGTGCCCTTTCGCCCGGCAATGAGCTTCTCAAGGAGATGGGAAAATGCCAGTTATTTCAACGAATACTGCAGCCAATACCGCGCTGCGCTACCTCAATAACAACGCGTCTGAACAATCCAGTGCCTTGGCCAAGCTGGCCTCGGGCTCCAATATCACCAAGGCATCCGACGACGCCGCCGGCCTTGCTATCGGCACGCAGCTCAACTCTGACGTCTCGGTGCTCAACCAGGCTTCGACCAATGCCTCGCAGGCCAGTTCCATCCTGCAGGTGGCGGATGGCGGTCTGTCCAGCATCGCCGATATCCTGACCCGCATGAAGTCGCTGGCGACGGAAGCGGCTTCGGGCAACGTCACGGATGCCCAGCGCACCAATGACATCGACACGGAATATCAGCAGCTGCTGCAGGAAATCGACAGCATCGCCTCTGGTACCCGCTACAGCAGCAATTCGCTGCTGGACGGCACCAGCGACTATGCAAGTGGCGTCAGCTTCCTGGTCGGCACCAGTGCCGCCGATACCATCACGGTGACCATCAGCGCGTCTAACGCTTCGGCCCTCAGCCTCACCGGCACCTCGCTGACCACTGCGAGTGCGGCGACCACCCTGATCACCACGCTGACCTCGGCGATCGACACGATCACCCAGGACCGCGCGCTGATCGGTGCCCAGGAGTCGCGTTTTAATTTCCATTCGCAGAACATCGCGACGACAACGGAAAATACCGACGCGGCGCAGTCGACCATCATGGATGCCGACGTGGCGAGCCAGAAGTCGAAGCTCTCTTCCGCCGACGTCAAATACCAGGCCAGCGTCGCCGCCTTGGCACAGGCAAACCAGATCCCGAAGGAACTGCTCACTCTTCTGCAGTCCTGATCTGACCCGGCAATGAGGAGGGATCTCCTCCTCATTGCCCTTTTCACCTAGCTGTATGACGGCCAAACAGGGGCGATCCGCATGACAAGCGTTTCTTCGACATCATCGGCAAGCGTGACTTCATCACAGTCCAGCTCTTCCGTGGATCGCTCCGGTCTGTCGGTCGACGACGTCGTCACCGCGAAAATCCAGCCCTATCTTGATCGCATCGATACGATCAACAATACCGTCACCAGCAATCAGACGAAGATTTCCGCTTACGAAGATATGCAGAAATTGCTGACGAATCTGGAAAACGCCGTCGACGCCCTGCGCGATCCCCTGGATTCAAAATCCGACGTTTTCAATATGCGTTCCGCCACGCTGACCTCGTCCAATGGAAGCGTGACGGCTTCGAATCTCATGTCCGTCTCGGTTGATCCCGGCACGGCGGCGGGCACTCACACGGTAACGGTGACGCAGCTTGCCCAGGCCGAGCGCATCGCCTCCAGTACCGTTTCCAGCCGCACCGGCGCGCTCGGCTACAGCGGCACCTTCACGATCGGCGAATCCGGCAAGACCGGTGCCAGCATCAATGTCACGGCCGACATGTCGCTCAACGACATCGTGACGGCGATCAACAGCAACACGTCTACGACCGGCGTCACCGCCAACATCGTGGCGGTTTCCGGCACCAGCTATAAGCTGGTGTTGACCGGCGCCGATACCAACCAGTCGATTACCATGTCGACCAGCAGTGGCACGGCACTCTCGGACCTTGGCATCACCGGATCCGACGGATCGACCGCGGCCAATGTCCTGCAGGCGGCGCAGCCGGCCATCCTGACGGTTGACGGCGTCTCCGGTATCGAGCGCGACACGAACGAAGTTGATGACGTCATCGATGGCGTCACCATGGACCTGACGGCCGCGGACGCCAATACCACGGTAACCATGACCATCGGCAACGACACGTCTTCGGTGTCCAATGCGCTCGAGACCTTCGTTGAATCCTATAATGCCTGGCGCGAATTCGTGTCGCAGAACCAGGCAACCAATTCGGACGGGACGGCATCTTCAAGCGCCACCCTGTTCGCGGATTCCACCCTGCGGTCCGTCGCCACCGACATCGATTCGACCTTGACCTCGATCGTTGGCTCTACTTCCCTGGGGTCCATCGGCATTTCCCTCAATTCCGACAATCAGCTGGAAATCGACAGCGACACGCTGGACAATACCCTGAGTTCGAATTTCGACGCCGTTAAAAAGCTTTTCTCCTATACGGCCGATACGTCCAGCGCCGACCTCAATCTGGTCGCCCATGGCAGCAGCACCTATGCCGGAACGTTCACGCTGAACGTCACCACGGATTCAAGCGGTAACGTCACCGGGGCGACCGCGACCGACAGCAGCGGCAACACCACCGCCCTCAACGTCTCCGGCAGCGTCATCAGCGGCAAGAGCGGCACCGCCTATGCGGGCCTGCAGTTCTCCTTCTCGGGGACGCAGTCCGAAAGCATCACCGTCACGGCGAGCCAGGGCATCGCCGACAAGATCTATCAGACCTCCGACGCGGCGGCCGACACGGCGACCGGCTCGGTCCAGTCGCTGATCAGCACGCTGGAGAGCCAGGACGATACCCTCACCGGCAAGGCCAGCGATCTGCAGACCCAGGCCAACAACTACTACAATTACCTGCTGGACTATTATGGCCGGCTGGAGGCGCGAATCTCCGAAGCCAACCAGACCGCCGACCTTTTGAGCCAGCTGCTGAGTTCCGATAATTCAAGTTCCAACTGAGGGCGCAGTCGTCTTCGGCGATACGTGATGCGCGCCTTACGGCCGGCGACGCGTCAACCGGCCTGCTTCGATGCACCGGTTCCGACGATATGAAACTGAAATTTACGGCAGGATCATCATATGCGACAGAAGTCCTCTCCGATCTCCGCCTACACCAGCGCTCTCGGCACGAGGCCGCCGCTTCACACGGTGGTCGGTCTCTATGACCTGGCCATCGTCCATACGATTCGCGCGGCCGATGCCAGCCATCGCCGTGATCCGGAACAGCAATTCAACGAAGCGTTGAAGGCCGCCCAGGTTCTCAACGGGTTGAGCTGCTGTCTCGACATGCGGCGGGGCGGGGATGTTGCCGTCTCGCTCCGGGATATGTATCAGACGGTCGTGGCCGTGCTGATGCGGGCGGTAGCGAAGCGGGACGCGGCACAGACCTATCTGCAGCTTGCCGAGGCCATCCGGCTGACGCGGAATGCCTGGGCCGAGATCGCCAAACTGCCGGTTTCGGTGAAGCCGCTGACGATCACCCCGCTCGAGCCCGAGCCGGCTTCGCCAGTCTCGGGGTTTACGAGCCAGAAACAATCCGTTATGAATTTAAAAGGGCAGGGTAGATTGGGCCTGTCACAAAACGATTGGACGTTGGAAAGACTTGAGCGGCCCAGTAATGCCACTAGCGGCCTTTCTGGAAAGACTCCAGAAATACGGCGAAAATCTGTCGATCTGGCCTGAGGCTGATCGCAAAGCAGCTGATTTGCTGCTGCTGGAGAGTGAGCCCGCGCGTCTTGCCCTTGCAGAAATGCGCGTTTTGCGCGATGCCCTGAAAGCCCCCGCGGAAAAAGCGCCGGGATATCTGACGGACCGAATCATGCGGGCCGTCTCCGGCCATGTCCTCACCGGTACGTCGCACGATATTCTACCGGTACAGGATGACCGCTAACGAGCCAGGCGTGAGATCCAGCTTGCGCTAGGGTTTTTCCATGCCGAATTGCGCTGTTTTCCGCTGATCCGCAAATCTCTGTCCGGCGTTCCGCCTTTGGCAGAGCTGTCTCACAATACCCCCGTCTTTGCCGCTGCTTCGCCTGTCGTCACACGCTGACGACGATCGCGC
Source organism: Dongiaceae bacterium (assembly GCA_035539215.1). GTDB lineage: Bacteria > Pseudomonadota > Alphaproteobacteria > Dongiales > Dongiaceae > Dongia_B. The sequence continues at coordinate 10,489 of DATLIX010000058.1, forward strand.
GATTTCCAGGCGCTGTTTTAGTGGCCTCGGCTGAGAAATAGCCCGCCTAGCGGGCCCGGCCTGCTCCGTAAAAACCGATGAAAAGCAGCGCAAGTGATTGCGCCATGGATCGCGGCAGGCGTCGCGATCGGTTTAACGCCTCATCGCGGAGCGGACCCAATGACCGTCACTGCCCTCGCCAGTTCAGCGTCCAGTTCTTCAAGTTCGTCGAGTTCGTCGAGTTCTGCCAGTGCCTCGGCGGCCAACGACGCCAACACGGCCTACAATACCTTTCTCACCTTGCTGACGACGGAGCTGCAGAACCAGAATCCGCTGGACCCCACCGATACCAGCGAATTCACCAGCCAGTTGATCGGCCTCGCAGGTGTCGAGCAGCAGGAGAATATGGGCCTGGAACTGGCCTCCATCGCCGACACCTTGAACTCCTATGGGCTGTCGAACGGTGTTGCCTATATGGACAAGAGCATCACCTATACCGACGACACGGCGCCGATGCAGGATGGCAGCGCCAACTGGCAATACACGCTGTCGGATGACGCCGCTTCCACCAAGCTGACGGTGACAGATTCCGACGGCAATGTCGTCTGGACCGGCACCGGCGATACCACCAGCGGCACGCATTCCTTTTCCTGGGATGGAACGGACACGGACGGGGCGTCCCATACCAGCGGCGCCTACACCTTGACCGTGTCTTCGGTCGACAGCTCGGGTGCGACCGTCTCCACCAGCATCTCCTCGATCGGCACGGTCACCGGCGTCACCACGTCGAGCGGCACCACGGAGCTGCAGCTCGGCGATGATTTGTCCATTCCGCTTGCCGATGTCACCGGCATTCACAGCGCGACCAATTAAGACCTCAGGAGCAAGCCATGACGATCGGCAGCGCACTCAATTCCGCCGTTTCGGCGATCAATGCCCAGAGCAAGGCCCTGGCAATCATTTCCAACAACCTCGCCAATGCCAGCACCTACGGCTACAAGTCCGTCTATACCAGCTTCTACGACCTGGTGAATGACAGCAACACCTCCTCGTCTTTGGCTTCCGGTGGCGTCGTTGCCAACGCGACGCAAAATGTCAATGCGCAAGGCAATATCGGTTCCACCGGCACCTCGACCAACGTTGCCATCGACGGTTCCGGCTTCTTCGTGGTGACCTATAACAACGACTCCTCGCAGACCTATTTCACCCGCGACGGCAATTTCGACACCGATGATCAGGGCTATCTGACGAATAACGGCTACTATCTGATGGGGTGGCCGACGGATTCCACCGGCAAGATCGTCTCGACCGACACCAATAGCACCGCCGGCCTCGAGGCGATCAATGTCGACAAGTTCGCGACCTCGGCCGGCGCCTCCACCTCGGACGTGCTGAAGGCGAACCTGCCCGCCAGTGCGGCGGTAGGCGATACCTTCAATACCAGCACGACCATCTATGATTCGCTCGGTGTCGCCCAGAGCGTGCCCGTGACCTGGGAGAAGACAGCCGCCAATACCTGGACGATGACCTACGGCAACCCGACGGATCCGACCGATAACACGACGACGACCGGCACGATCGGCGGCAACACGACCTACACCATCAGCTTCAACTCCGACGGCACGTTGAACACCATCACCGATGCGGGCGGCGCGACCGTCACCGCGCCGACGCTGACCGTCAGCAGCTGGGATGATGGTGCCGCCGCCAGCAGCGTCTCGGTCAATCTCGGCACTTCCGGCCAGTCGGATGGCCTGACGCAATATTCCCCCACCACCGACGATCCGCAGGTGGAAATTCGCAGCGACACGCCGGACGGCTTCGCCTATGGCCACCTGACCGGTGTCACGGTGGGCAAGGACGGAACGGTGACCGCCGCCTATGACAACGGCCAGAAGGTGCCGATCTATAAGATCCCGGTTGCCACCTTCCCGAATTCCGATGGCCTGTCGGTGAAATCCGACAACGTCTACCAGATGAGCGGCAGCTCCGGAAACTATACCCTGCACACCGCCGGCGAAGGCGGCTCGGGCAAGATCGACGGCAGCAGCCTCGAATCGTCCAACGTCAGCACGGCCGACCAGCTCAGCCTCATGATCGTCTGCCAGCAGAACTATTCCGCATCCTCGCAGGTCATCAGCACCTGCAAGACGATGTTTGATGATCTCATCTCGGCGATCCGCTGATCCGGGCGGGACCGATGACAAGCGCAGCAAAAATCACCTTTGAAGAGCTTGAGCGGCTGGACCGGCAGGCGCGGCAGAAGGTCGCCGGCATCCGCCGCCTGTTTACGCCGGATCTGCAGGCGCTCCGGCGCGCCGGGAACGCGGCGGCGACGTCGGACCAGCAGCATGACCTGCGAAATCTCAAGGTCGCGCTGGCCCTGGCGGATCTGACCGATCTACGCGACTCGCTGAAGCAATACCGGGACCTGATCGTCGCCGAGATCAGGCAGCATAATTGTGCGCAGAGCGCCGTGGCCGCTTATGCGAAATCGCTGCATGGCACGAAAGTGCGACGCAGCCATTAATTCGGAGATGTGAGAGATGCCGACGATCCATAACAGCAATCATGCCAGTTCAAATCCCATTCTCAACGAACTGGCGATTGCCGACCTGATCTTCGTCATGAAGGAATTGATCACCGTCGTCTATTCCGAGAACGAACTTCTGACCCGCGGCGTGCCGGCGGCGCTCTCGGACTATGCCGAGCAGAAGGACCACCTTACCGATCGGTTCGGCGATCTCAGCCGCGGCGTGCTGACTTCCTGCTCGCAGGAATTGTCAGACGACGAGGATCTGCGGGAGCAGATCGTCGCGACCGGCCAGATGCTGAAATCGCTCACCCAGGAGAATATGCGGCTGCTGCGCGGCGCCATGGATGCCACACGCCGGCGCATCAACTCGGTGATGACTGCCATCCAGGCGGAACAGGGCAAGCAGGGTACCTACAGCGCCAACGGGAAGATAACGGCGGCGAATTTCATCGACCGGCAGACCAGTTACAAAGCCTGATTTCGCGGCGACGGGAGAGTTTCGATGTCACTCAACATCGCCATCAGTTCCGCTGTATCCTCTCTTCTCGCTATCGAGAAGCAGCTGGCAGTGGCCTCGGCCAATGTCTCCAACGCAACGGTCAACGGATACACCGCCAAATCCGTCACCCTGGAGACGCAGGTCACGAACGGCGGCGGCTCGGGCGTCGATGTTGCCGCCATCACCAGCAGCGTCAACAAATATCTGCTCAAGGATATCCTTTCCGCGACCACGGCGGCAGGCGCAGATTCGACCACTTCCGACTATTATACCTCGCTGCAGAACTTGCTGGGCGAGGTCTCGGATAGCACTTCCGGCAGCGATCTCTCCTCGCAGCTCACCAAACTGTCGACAGCCTTGCAGAATCTGGAGGCGACGCCCGACGATGTCAGCCTGAAAAACCAGGTCGTCAACGACCTCGACGACCTTGCCGCCAACCTCCGCTCCACCTCGAACGGCATTCAGGACTTGCGGACGCAGGCCGACCAGGAGATCGGCGACAAGGTAACCGAGGTCAATTCCGCGCTCGATAACATCAACGACCTCAACAAGCAGATCGCCCTCGCGAAGTCGCGCGGCGAATCGACGGCGGACCTCGAGGATCAGCGCAATACCGCCCTGCAGACCATCGCCGGCGATATGAACGTCAGTTCCTATACCGACAGCAATGATCAGCTGCACATCTTCACCGCCGGCAACCAGGCGCTGCTGAACGGGACGGTGGTCAATCATCTGTCGCACAGCGCCGCCTCCTCGATCTCCGACGGCGTCGTCTATTCCGGCTCCTCCGGCACAGGCATTTCGGGCATCTATGTGGCCGGTACCGATATCACCAGCCAGATCACCGGCGGCAATATCGGCGCTCTGATCGATATGCGGGACAATACCCTGGTCAAGGCACAGGACGAGCTCGACAATCTGGCTTCGGGGTTGAGCTCGGCCGTCAATGCGGTCACCAACCAGGGCAGCGCCTCGCCCCCGCCCTCGTCGCTGACGGGGACAACGACGGTTGCCGCAACGGACGCGATATCCCCGGCCAGCGGAACGACTTTGCGCGTGGCGCTGACCGATTCCAGCGGCAAGATCACCAGCTATCAGGATGTCGATCTCTCCTCCGCGACCTCGGTCCAGGATGTTCTGGATAGCCTCAATGCCATCAGCGGCGTCACCGCCAGCATCACTGACGGTCACCTCGCCATCAGCAACAGCAGCGGCGGGGGTGTGGCGATCTCGACTTTATCCGGCACGGTCGGCGGAACCGACGTTTCAAGCTATTTCGGCCTCAATGACGTGGTGACGGGCGGCAGTTCGGCGCAAACATTCTCGGTCCGCAGCGATCTCCTTTCCAACAGCTCACTATTGTCGACCGGGAAGCTCAGCCAGAGCGCCACCCTGACGGTGGGCGATACGGCGATCGGCGCCTCGGATGCCAGCATCGTGACCTCGCTCTACAATACGCTGACCAGCAGCAACAATTTCGCGGCGGCAGGCTGGCTGGGAAGCACTTCCACCAGCTTTTCCAGCTATGCCGCAAACCTGATCTCGGACATTGCCACCCGGTCAAGCAACGCCACTTCGGATGCCACCGCGTCGGCCGCCAGTTTGAACACGCTGACGACCAGTTTCAGCAATCAGTCCGGCGTCAATACCGACGAGCAGACGGCGCTCCTCAGCCAGCTGCAGAGCTATTACGCGGCTTCCGCCCAGGTGATCAGCACGGCCAATGCGATGTTCACCAGTCTGATCAATGCTGTCGCCAGCTGATACCGAGCGTCGTGGAAAGGTACCGCAATGTTAAGCGTTTCGACCTATGGCCTCTTCAACAGCGTTCTCAATGGCGCAAAGAACGTGCAGAGGGCCGAGGCACAGGCCTCGATCCAGCAATCGACCGGCCTGGTCGGCACCAGCTTTGCCGATTATGGCGACAAGTCGCGGCAATTGCTCACGCTGCAGAACGAATCGACCCAGACGCAATCCTTCAGCGACAACACCAAGGTCGCGAGCAACCGCAGCCAGGCGACCTATAGCGCCGTCGGCGATATGATCACCTTGCTGACATCCCTGAAAACGGCGATCAGCTCGGCGATGTCGGGGACGGCCGCGACAACCTTGAACGCGGTGGGCAGCTCGACGCTGGAAGACCTCTCCAGTGCGCTCAACACCCAGCTCAACGGACGCTATCTTTTTGCCGGCAGCCAGACGGATCAGCCGGCTGTCGACCTGACCACCTATGCGACGACCCCCGCAAGCGCCACCACGACGGATAGCAGTTACTATCAGGGCGACTCCCAGCAGGCTTCCGTGCGGGTCTCCGACACCTCGAGCATCACCTATGGCGTCACCGGCGACAATTCGGCGATCGAGGAAGCCCTGCGGGCGGCGAAACTGGTGTCGCAGGCGACCACGGATCCCGTCGATACCGCAGCGCTCAGCGCCGCCTTCGATCTCGCCGGCACCGCTATCACCGATCTCTCCAATCTACAGGCCTCGATCTCCGTAACCTCCGGCCGGTTGACGGACGCCCAGCAGAGCCAGACCACCTATCTGTCGCTGCTCGATGACGCCACCAGCAATATCAAGAACGTCGATACCGCCGAGGCTCTTGCCAAGGCGCAGGAACTTCAGACGCAATTGCAGGCGTCCTATTCGGCGCTGTCGATCGTGATGAAGGTCCACCTCACCGACTATCTCTGACGCGATTATCTTCTGATACGGGTACAGGTCATGACGGCTCCGCTTCTTCCTACGCAACTGGGCTCATGGCCGCCGCTGACGGCGGATATCGCGCCGTTGGGCCTCGGCGCTGCCGATACGGGCATTTCCCGGCAGAAAGCGGCCGTGGCGCAAGCGCGTCGCCTGATGGCGGCGGGCCAGAAGTCGGTCATCACCTTCGATGTGTTCGATACGCTTCTGCTGCGTCGCTGCACCGCGCCGGACGGGGTATTCGAGCGCGCCTTCCATCACCTGCCGGTCGCAGCAAGCCATCCCGGTCTCGCCGAATCCTTCGTCCAGAGCCGGATCCTCGCGGAGTTGCGGGCACGGCAGAGGAGCGTCGCCGATATCAATTCCAGCGAAGTCACGATCGCCGAAATCTATCGGCGTCTGCCGCGCCATGCGCTCGGTCTCGAGGATGTGACGATTGAAACGTTGGTCGCGGCGGAGTTCCAGGCCGAGCTCGACCTTTGCCTGGTCAATCCGGAAATCCTGCAGCTGGTCCGGGAAGCCCTGGTGCGGCGGCAACCGCTGCGCATCGGCTTCATTTCCGATACCTACTGGTCGGCGGATCAGCTGAAGAGGCTTCTCAGCCACTGCGCGCCTGATCTGGTGGCCGATTTCATCTATACCTCGGCCGACCATCGCACCAGCAAGATGGCGACATTGTTCGACCGGGTGACGCGCGGCGAGGAATATCGCGGGGCGGAGGCAATTCATATCGGCGACAACCCGGTTGCCGATATTCTTGGCGCCCGCGCCTTCGGCATCGATGCCGTGCACTACCCGCAGCCGCAGGAACCGATCTTGCCGCTGCTGACCCGGGAAAGCTTTGCCGCGCAGCTGCTGCAGTCGAAGCGACCGGATTTCAGTCATCGTCTGGATGACGGCTTTCATCTGCTGCGCAGGACGGCGCTCTCCCAGCTTCCGATCCTGTCCCCCGAGCAACGCGAAGGTGCAGCAATCTTCGGGCCGCTGCTCGCCGGCTTTCAGCAGTTCCTCCGGCAGCGCGTCGCGAAGATCGACAGGGCAGGGGGAAAGGCGGCGATCCTGTTTCTCGGGCGCGACGGCTATCTGTCGTATCAGCTTTGGCGCGAGAGCCAGCCGGAGCCGGCCCATTACGTGGAGATCAACCGACGCGTCGCCCTGGTCGCCAATCTGCAGGAGGCAGGTCCCCTGCAGGACGTATTCGAAACCTGTCATGCGTTGAACGAAGCCGCCGTCCAGGCCTTTCTGAAGGTCGACCTGCCCTCGGTCAGGCGCTATTTCGCCGGCATCGACGGCGGCGTCATCGACGGCAAGACTTTCGCGGGCGATCTGCCGCGAATATTGGATGGCGAGGACATCGCCAGCCTTTCCAAAGTCATGCGCGACCAGGTGATGGCCCATCTGCGCCGGGCGGTGCCGGAATTCGATACTTGCTCCGACCTCATTCTGGTCGATCTCGGCTATACCGGGACGATCCAGCGCTCGCTGCGCGGAATTCTCGACCGCGAGGGGATGCGGCAGCGGCTGCACGGTGTCTATCTGGCCACGGTCGATGAGCGCTTCGTCGACCTTCCCGAAGGCGACACGGCGGCCGGCTATATGGACAGCACCGTCGTCACGCCGGCCACCAAATTGTTCCTCATGCGCAATATCGCGGTGGTGGAGCAGGTCTTTTCGGCGCCGAATGGCTCGGTCCGGACCTATGAAGAGGGCGTGGTGCGGCATGAAGAGGAGATCCGCCCACGCGAGCAACAGGCATTCTGCCGCGAGCTGCAGGGGGCGGCGCGCTCCTTTGCTGGTTTCTTCGATGCCGCAGCCAGGGAATTGAAAATCGACCTCGCCGCCAATCTGCAGAGATTGCGGGATTGGAGCACACTGGCGGTCCTGCGCCTGCTTGCCTTTCCCTCGCTCGGCGAGCAGCAGACCTATGGCGCCATGAAGCATGACGTCAATCTGGGCACCTACCTGCTCTATGACATGATCGACAGCGACCATGTCGGAAAGTTCCAGGCGGCCAGGGGCCTGCCTTCGGCAATGCAGGCCGAAGCCCCACCCATGTGGCTCGGCGGCTCGATGGCTGCCTTGTCGGCGCTCAATGCCTGCGCTTACGGCATGGCGGCCTTCGGCCTCTCATCTTCCGTCCTGCTGGCGGATCAGATGGCGACGCGTCTCGAGGCGCAAATCATCAAGGCGGGCCAGGCCGCCGCCTGCCAGGTGACTTGCCTGGTGACCGCCGGTGGCGAGTTGCGGCTGCGGCTGCCGCTCCTGCGGCGCCATCTTGGCGGCGTGGTGGCCTTGCCGTTGGCGAATTTCCTGCAGCACGGCCTCGTTCGCAGCATCTGCGCCCAGCGCGGCGAAACTTCGTCCGCCGCAATGGCGAGCGCGGAAATCGATGTGCTGGACAGATCGAGGCTTCAAGCGCTGCGCTGCCGCCTGGATGGCATGCAGTTCACAGCCCTCGATAAAGAGGCCTATCTGCTGATCTCGCCGCCTGACATGCCGGCGGAAGTGACGATCGTGACCTTGACCATTCTGCCCTTGCCGCCCACTTCGGCGCAGGAGGCAAGCGTGCCGCCGGTGGAGATCAGGGGAGCGGCCTGATCATGGTCGAACTGCATCGCAACTCACTGTCCGAATTCGCCGGCCTGCCATTCGCGCTGCTGGAGGCGGCGAAGGCGCGCAGCGTTCTCCAGATCGGCCTCGGTAGCGGCGATTTCACCGAGCAACTGGCCGATTGGGCGGGCGATCGCGAAATCCGGCATATGGTGATCGATGCGGCGCCGAGCCGCAGGCAGCTGGCGTTCTTTCTCGAACGCACCAGCCTGATCTATACCGGCAACAGCCTCGATCTCCTGCCGGAACTGCCGCCGGTCGATGCCTATATCATCGATGGCGATCACAACCATTATACCGTCTTCCACGAACTGCAGTTGATCGCGGCGCGGCGTCCGCGCGACGGAACCTTTCCCCTGGTTCTGGTTCATGCTGTCGGCTGGCCCTGTGGCCGGCGCGATTTCTACCGCCAGCCGGATCGGCTGCCGGGGCGCTCGCGGCAGCGTTACAGCTTCCATCTCGGTACCAGGCCCGGTACCAGGCTCGCCGTCAATGGCGGCCTGCGCGGCGACGGCGCCTATGCCATCGCCCTCACGGAAGGCGGGCCTGGAAACGGCATCCTCACAGCGATCGAGGACTTCCTGCACGACTTCCCGCATCTCTTTTATGCGGAAATTCCCTGCTTCCACGGCCTCGGCATCATCGCTGATCCCTTGCAGGCCTTGCGCCTGAAACCTCTGCTTGCACCCTATGCCGGCAATCCATTGCTCGCGCGGCTCGAAGAGGACCGGCTCAATCTCTATCTCGAGGTGCTACGGCTCCAGGACGAGCTTGCGGCCATGTCGATGGACATGCAGAAGGCGCTGTAATCGGCTCGCAACGATTCATCCGCCAGTTATCCTACAGGACTGAGGCTGCTCCGAGCATATGTCCGTCATCGCGCTGCAGCAGCACGGCAACGCCTTCATCGTCGCTCGGCGGCGCGATGGGAAAATGCAGCTCCTGGCCCTGCCAGCGGCCGAGTTCGCTGATCGCGGTGACGCCGTTGGCATCGCGTGCCTCGCGCCCTGCGTTCTCGCCGCGCGCGACGGTCGTTTGCCTTTGGCGCAGGAAGCGCACCAGCAGCACCTTGCCGCTGCCTGAGCCGCTGCCGATGGTGACGGCATGCCGGTCATCCGAGAAGGCGATACTGGCCGCGCTCTCCGGAGCCGCCCGATCGATGCCGTCGAGCACGGCGCTGCGATTGGAGCCGACCACGTCCAGCCTCCCCTCGATCACCATTTGCGGCGTATAGATGGTGGGGAGGTTCAGCAACTGCGCATAGTCGCGCTGGCGCCGTGTCGAGCCGGGGGCCGAAAGCGGATCCTTCCAACCGAGATTGTCCCAATAATCAACATGAAAGCCGAGCGCGATCACGTTGCTGCGCTGCGCCAGTTCGCCGAGCAACGCATCCGCCGGCGGACAGGAGGAACAGCCCTGCGAGGTGAAGAGTTCGACCACGACGGGCCGCGAGGCGGCCTGCGCCGCCGCGCTCAGCATCAGAAGCGTCAATGTGGCGGCGCCTAGCACCGCCGAAAGCCGTGCCGCCGCCTTGGCGTACCGCTGATCGATCGGGATTTGAGAAGACGATTTCATTGCGCACTCCCATTCGCGGCCGCCGGCCGGGCAGGCCGCTGTCCTGTTTGCCCGCGCCGCACTGCGTTATTCGCCGGCAAGCGGATGCCGGTTACGGATCGCGCGGCCGGAGCGATTGCGGGCTGTGATGCACTTGACAGCCGAAGGTCGGTGAGTTATTTAGCCATATAGTTAAATAACTAATTGGTTAAGTTAGGTCGATGGATTCCCTGAGCATGACCTTCGCGGCTCTGGCCGATCCGACCCGGCGTGCCATCCTGGCGCAGCTGGCGGAGGGTGAGGCCTCGGTAACGGTCCTGGCGCAGCCGTTCGCCATGAGCTTGCCGGCGATCTCCAAGCATCTCAAGGTCTTGGAGAAGGCCGGCTTGATTACACGCGGGCGTGACGCGCAATGGCGGCCGTGCCGGATCGAGCCGGCGGCGCTGCAGGATGTCGATGCCTGGCTTGATCGCTACCGGCAGTTCTGGACCGCGAGTCTGGACCGCCTCGGTGACTACCTCGCGGCGGTGCAGGCCGAAGACGTTGCCGCCGTTACGCCAGGAGGCGCAGCGAAGAGACCGCGCAGCAGACAATCGCGCCGCAAAAAATAGAGCGGCAAGCCGAATAGGGAACCCGCTGCCGGGTTCATCGTTGCCCCGGCAGCGAGGCGACAGATCGCATTGTCATGAAAGGAGAAGCGATATGCCCGCGCATAAGATCGTATCTCGTGAAGAATGGCTCACCGCCCGCAAGGCGCATCTCGTCCATGAAAAAGAAGCGACGCGCCAGCTCGACCGGCTGGCGGCGGAACGGCGCGACCTTCCCTGGGTCAGGGTCGAGAAGGAATATGCCTTTGAGGGCGCGCAGGGTCAGCAGACGCTGGCGCAGCTCTTCGGCCCGCATTCGCAGCTTTTCATCTATCATTTCATGTTCGGCCCGGCGTGGCAGCAAGGCTGCCCCTCCTGTTCGTTCCTCGCGGACCATATCGACGGTGCCGACCGGCATCTCAGCCATCACGATGTCTCGGTGGTTGCCGTTTCGCGCGCATCCTGGGCGAAGATCGCCGAGTTCAAGCGGCGCATGGGCTGGGATTTCGCCTGGGTGTCGTCCCACGGTTCCGATTTCAATTTCGATCATCACGTCTCCTTCACGGAGCTCGATCAGGCCAAAGGCAGGGCTTATTATAATTTCACCGAGGGCGAATACCTGTTCGACGAGATGCCTGGTATCAGCGTCTTCTTCAAGGATGACGATGGCGCCATCTATCATACTTATTCCGCCTATGCCCGCGGTGGCGATATCCTGATCGGCGCGCATCATTTTCTCGATATGACGCCGAAGGGCCGCAACGAGACCCGGATCATGGACTGGGTGCGTCACCATGACCGCTATGACGATGCGCAGGCGGGGGATTGCTGCGGCGGCGCCACGGATCCGGTGAGCGTGGCACGCAGCCAGGGCCTGACGCGTTAGGCGAATGCCGCCGCCTGCCATCTGCCGCGATGCCGGCTCGCCGGCTTATCAGACGGTCGACGACCGAACCATCTATTGCCGCCGCGTCATCCGGCTTCCCCGATGACCGCCCGCCGTCCATCCCACGGCTGGTGCAGCCCTAGCGAGAGAGGACATGATGCAAATCCAACCCTATCTGCTTTTCGATGGCCGCTGCGAAGAGGCAATCGCCTTCTACCAGAAGGTATTGAAGGCCGAAGTGGTCATGAAAATGCATTTCAAGGATGCGCCGGATCAATCGATGGTCCAGCCCGCACATCGCGACAAGATCATGCATTCGACACTGCGTATCGGCGATTCCATCCTGCTCGCCTCCGACGGCCACTGCGGGGGCAACGCCAAGTTCGAAGGCTTCTCGCTCTCCTTCACGGCCGCCAACGATGCGGAGGCGGAGCGCATCTTCGCGGCGCTTGGCGAGGGCGGCGAGGTGCGCATGCCGATGAGCCCGACCTTCTTTGCCACCCGCTTAGGCATGCTGGCGGATCGCTTCGGCGTCGGCTGGATGGTGATCGTGCCGAAGGAAATGTGAGGAGAGGAAGATCATGCGCTTCATGCTGATCCGCAAGGCGGATAAGGAAACCGAAGCCGGCATCATGCCGAGCCGGGAATTGCTGGCGGCGATGGGTGCCTATATGGAGGAAATGGGCCAGGCCGGGATCTTGCGCGGCGGTGACGGGTTGAAGCCCAGCTCCACGGGCGTTCGGATGAAGTTCTCCGGCGGCGAGCCGCAGGTGATGAAAGGCCCCTTCGGGGAACCGTCGCATCTGGTCGCCGGCTATTGCCTGATCGATGTTCCTACGCTTGAGGAGGCGATCGGCTGGATGCGCCGCTGGCCGGTCCTCGATGGCCATGGCGAAGCCGAACTCGAATTGCGGCCTTTTTTCGAAGCCGAGGATTTCGGCGCCGAGTTCACGCCGGAAATGCGGGCGGCCGAGGACAGGTTGCGCACCGATATCGCCAGGAAGTGCTGAGGCCGGGCATGGCGGCGGCGGTGCTTGCGTGCCGCCGCCGCCGTCCCGGTGCGCTTACACCCAATCCGTATAGACGCCGAAGCCGCGCTTGCGGATCTGGCCGGCGATCACCACGCGCTGGATTTCCGAGGTGCCTTCCCAGATGCGGTCGACGCGGATATCGCGATAGAGCCGTTCGACCGGGTTCTCGCGCATATAGCCGCGGCCGCCGAGGATCTGCAGCGCTTTGTCGATGACGCGGCCGGCCATCTCCGAGCAATGCAGTTTCAAGGCACTGGCGCGGGCATGGATCAGCTTGCGATCGAGCGCGTGATCGATTTCCCAGGCGACGCGATAAAGCATGGTCTTGGCGGCGAAGATCTCGACCGCCATATCGGCCAGCATGAATTCGATGGCCTGGAAATCGCGAATCGGCTTGCCGAACTGCACGCGCTTCGCCGCATAATCATTGGCGATTTCGGCGGCGCGGATGGCGGCCCCCACGGTATGGCTGGCGATCTGCAGCCGCGCCTCGACGAACCAGTCCTTGGTCAAGTCGAGGCCCTGGCCGATCTCGCCCAGCACGTTCTCCTGCGGCACGGCGACGCTGTCGAAACGCAGCTCTGCGTGGTCGAAGGCGAAATTATGCATGAATTTCGGCGAGCGCAGATGCGTCATGCCTTCGGCCGGCTTGTCGACCAGGAACAGGGTCGGCTTGTTTGGATCGCCGTCGACATGGGCATGGACGATGATGAAGTCGGAGGCATTATAGGAAGTGACGAACCATTTCTCGCCGGTGAGGTGCCAGCGGTCGCCCTTGAGCACGGCACTGGTTTCCACCTGGCGCGGATCGGACCCGGCATTGGCCTCGGTGATGGCGAAGCAGCCGCGGCGCTCACCGCGGCAGGACGGGATGAGATAGCGCTGCTTCTGCTCAGCCGTGCCGAACTTCAGGCTGACCGGCGGACGCCAGACGCAGGACCAGAGGCCGTTGGTGACGCGGCCCAGCTGCTCTTCCATCACCGTCTGTTCCAGCATGGTGAGGCCGAGCCCGCCATGTTCGGCGCTGTGGTTGATGCCGGCGAGGCCCCAGTCGCGCACCTGCTGGCGCAAGGCGGCGCGGCGCTCCATCGGCAATTCGCCGTGCTCGTCGGCAATGGGTTCCAGGGGAATGAGAATCTGGTCGACGAAATCGCGTGCCTTTGCCGCCAGCTGTTTTTCCCGTGCCGATAAGGTGAGGTCCATGGTCGCGCTCTTTCCGAAGTCTGATACCGATGATCAGGCTACGAAAATTGGCGACCGGTCACACGCCGCCTAATTGTCAGTCAGCTATGATCTCAGGGAATGCGGCGCGCCTTGCTCTGCGGCTTCCTGCCGGCCGGCTTCGGCGGCGCGCTCATTTCGGCCGGGGGCTCGGCGGGCAGTCGCTGCAAGGCCGTCATTTCATTCAGCAGCCAGTCGCGAACCAGCAGCGCCGGCTTGCGCAGCGGCCGGTTGCTGGTGGCGACCAGATAGTAGTTCCGGCCGGTGGTGAAGACATGCGGCGCCGCCGGCACCAAGCTGCCCTCGCCGAGCGCATGCGAGACGACATGACGCCAGCCAAGGGCAATGGCGCGGCCGCTGATCGCCGCCTGCAGCACCAGCGCATAATCGGAGAAGGTGAGGCTGCGGCTGCCGCGCAGTCCCGGCAGATCGAAAGCGGCGAGAAAGCGCGCCCAGGGCAGGCGCGTGGTGCCGGAAAGATGGGCGAGGGTGTGTCGCGTCATGTCGCAGCCCGGCGTCAGCGCCCCGTGCTGTTTCAGATAATCGGGCGAACAGACCGGCAGGATTTCCTCGGCCAGCAGCGGCCAGCGCAGATGTTCGGCGTCATCCTGCGCGTCATAGCGGATACCGAAATCGACATCCTGGACCGGCCCCAGGGGCTCGCCGCGCATGACCTGGAAGCGCAGGTCGATATCGGGAAACTGGGCTTCGAAAGCCGGCAAACGCGGCATGATCCAGTGCATGGCGAAAGCCGAGGAGATCGACAGGGTAACGGTGCCCTGCTCGCCGTGCTGGCTGCGAATATCCTCGATCGCCATTTCCACGCGCTGGAAGCTGCTGGTGACGGCGGCATAAAGCTGCCGGCCTTCTTCCGTCAACTCGATGCCGGTCGGTGCCCGGTGGAAGAGCTTGGCGCCGAGATGCGCCTCGAAACGGGCGATCATGCGGCTGACCGCCGATTGCGTGACCGACAGTTCGCCCGCGGCTTGGGTGAAGCTGAGATAGCGCGCGGCCGCCTCGAACACGAAGAGGGCGCTGGGCGAAGGAACGAGGCGGCGCAAGGAGGTCATGATCTGAGCGCATGTAGTGGCGGTGCCCCATATGATCGCAGGCAGGGCTCTTTGACAAGCGATCTCGGCCAAGCGATCTCCCGGCAGGGCGCTCTCGGGCCAGGGTGATCTCCCGGCAGCGGGAGCTGGCGGCGCGGCGATCCGACTGTCAGGGGGTGACGAGACGCAGGCGGCCGCCGCGGCGGCTGGCATCCAGCGTTTCCAGGCGCTCCTGAAAGAAGCTGATCAGCGTTGCTTTCAACGCCGTCTTGCCGCGCTCCAGCCCGAACACCGTCAATTCGACATCTTCCAGATCGGGAAAGCCGTCCTCCTCGGTGAGGACGCGCAATTCCGGCGGCAATGAACTCTCTGCGATAGCGGAAATGCCGAGCCCGGCCCGCACGGCGGCGACCACGCCATTGACGCTGTCGCTGGTATAGACGATGCGCCAGGCCCGGTCGCGCGCCTGCAATGCCTCGACCGCCCGGCTGCGAAAGATGCAGGGCGCCGGCAGCACGCAAAGCGGCAGGACACCGGCGGCGTCGAGATCGAAGCCGCGGCTGCAGGCCCAGACGAGGGCCTCGCGGCGCAGTACCTGGCCGCGGGTTTCACCGTCATCGCGCTTGGCGATGGCGAGGTCGATCTCGCCTCGATCCAGCGCGGCGACCAAGGCGGCACTGCCACCGACCCGCACTTCTACGTCGACGGCAGAATAAACTTCGCGGAAGCGCGCCAGCAGGTCGGGCAGATATTCGGGCACGACATACTCGGCGACACCGAGACGCAGCGATCCGCTGGCCTCGTTCTGGGCGAAACGCTGCACCGTCTCGTCATTGAGGGCGAGAAGGCGCCGCGCATAGGTCAGCAACAGCTCACCGTCACGGGTGAGGGCGAGGCTGCGGCTGGTGCGGATGAAGACCTGCCGGCCCAGCACCTCTTCCAGTTTGCGGATCTTGATGCTCATGGCCGATTGGCTGCGGCCGAGCAGGCTGCCGGCCGTGGTGAAACCGCCGGTTTCGGCGATGGCAACGAAAGCCCGCAATCCTTCGAGGTCGAGATCGGTATAGCGCATCTATCTATTTCAAAATGATATCGCAGAAATAGCAACTATGAATTTCTAATATTGATCGCGCCGCCTCATCTTTCAAGCGTGAGAACCAGCGGCCCTCAACCGTTGAATGAGCTCGGCCGCTCGATGGCCCGACCTGCAAGCAAGGAGAGCGAAGATGAAAGCCGTAGGATATGTGACCAGCCGCCCGATCCAGGAAGCCGGCGCCCTGCAGGATCTCGACTTGCCGAAGCCGGCGCCGGGACCGCAGGACCTGCTGGTCAAAGTGGCGGCGATCTCGGTCAATCCCGTCGACTATAAGGTGCGGAAAAGCCGCCAGGGTACGGCTGAAGCGCCGGTGGTGCTGGGCTGGGATGCCGTCGGCACGGTGGAGGCGGTCGGTTCCGCGGTTACCTCGTTCCGCCCAGGCGATGACGTTTTCTATGCGGGCGATCTCAATCGCCCCGGCAGCAATGCCGAATACCAGCTGGTGGACGCGCGGATTGTCGGCCGCAAGCCGCAGAGCCTCGATGCCTTGTCGGCGGCGGCCCTGCCGCTGACCGCCCTGACCGCCTATGAAATGCTGTTCGACCGGCTGGGCATCTCCCGGGGGGCCGGCGGCAACGGCAAGAAAGTGCTGATCATCGGCGGCGCCGGCGGCGTCGGCTCGATCGCCATCCAGCTGGCGCGGCAATTGACCGAGCTCACCGTGATAGCCACCGCGTCGCGGCCGGAAACAATCGCCTGGGTCAAGGAGCGCGGCGCGCATCACGTCATCGATCACAGCAAGCCATTGCCGGGGGAACTCGCGCGGATGGGAATCGATGTCGTCGATTATATCTTCTCCACCAATGCCAGCGACAAGCATTGGGAGGGCATCACCACCACCATCGCGCCGCAGGGCAAGGTCGGCCTGATCGACGATCCGGAACCGATCGACGTGCGGATGCTCAAACGCAAGAGCGCCTCGCTGCATTGGGAGCTGATGTATACCCGCGCGCTATACGCAACGCCGGATATCAGCCGCCAGCACGACATCCTCAACGAGATCGCCGATCTGGTCGATAAAGGCATCATCAAGACCACGCTCGCGGAAAAATTCGGCACCATCAATGCCGCAAATGTTACGAAGGCCCATGCCTTGCTGGAAAGCGGCAAATCGATCGGCAAGATCGTGCTCGGCGGATTTTGAAATCCGCCGTTTTGCATGATTCCTGAGATGGCGGTGCGGGCGGCATGCGGCTCGAGGCCGTGCAACGCGGGCGGCGACGGCGATGCCATGCTATCCCGGCCTGTGCCGTTCCGCGGCGGCATCGTCAGGCTGGTGCCGCGCCGGCTCAGGCGCTAAATATCGCGGATCAATCATTGGCGGAGAGGTGCGGCGATGGAAAAGCGGACATTCGGCAGGCCCGGTTGGCAGGTATCCGCAATCGGTTTCGGCGCCTGGGCCATCGGCGGCAGCTGGGGCGATGTGCCGGAGCGCGATGCCGAAGCGGCGCTAAACGAGGCGCTCGATCGCGGCGTCACCTTCATCGATACGGCGGATGTCTATGGCAATGGGCGTTCCGAGAAACTGATCGCCAAAGTGCTGGCGGCGCGCGGTCATCAAAATGTCATCGTTGCAACCAAGGCCGGCCGCAAGATTTCGCCGCATGTCTCGGCCGGTTATACGGTGGAGGCCCTGACCGGCTATATCGAGGATTCACTGTGCAATCTGCAGGTGGAACGGCTCGGTCTTCTGCAACTGCATTGCCCGCCGACCGAGGTCTACAGCCGGCCGGAAATCTTCGCCGGTCTTGATCGGCTGGTCGCCGCCGGCAAGCTGCGCGCCTACGGCGTCAGCGTCGAAAAGATCGATGAAGCCATCAAGGCGCTGGATTATCCGATCGCCAGCATTCAGATCATCTTCAACATGTTCCGCCCGCGCCCGGCGGAAAAGCTCTTCGCGCTGACCAAGGAGAAAGGGGTCGGCATCATCGCCCGTGTGCCTTTGGCGAGCGGCCTGCTGACCGGCAAGCTGCGTGCGGATACGGTTTTCGATCCCGCCGACCACCGGCAGTTCAATCGCCATGGCGAGGCCTTCGATGTCGGCGAAACCTTTTCCGGCGTGCCTTACGATGTCGGCCTCGCCGCTGTCGAGGAGTTGCGCGCCCTGGTGCCGCCGGGTGTGACCATGGCGCAATGGGCGCTACGCTGGATCCTGATGTTCGATGCGGTGACGGCCGTGATTCCGGGCGCCAAGAATGCGAAACAAGCCGCCGACAATGTTGCTGCGGCGTCTTTGCCGCCCTTGGACGAAGCGCAGATGCGGGCGATTGCGGGGATCTATGACAAATATGTCCGCCAGCACGTGCATCAGCGCTGGTAGAATACCGCCGGTGCCTACCAGTCGGACATCAGCTTGGCGCCGGCCTTCTTGATCGCATAGAACCGGGCCACGCGCAGCAGGCCCTGCTCCATCGCTTCCAGGCGCTTGGTCCAAAGATTGAGCTCGGCGATCACCGCGCCGGGATGCGCCTTTGCCGTGGCGAAGGTGGTCTGATCGCCTTGCGCGAAGTTCATCCAGCCCTGCAGGATCATCTTGCGATAATTCTCGGTGATATCCTCGCTGATGCGCAGGTCGAGATTGAGCTCGCCGAGGCGCTGTTCATACTGATCGGGACGCCAGAGGTCGAGCGGCGTCGCCTGAAAAGCGCGCAGCCGGGAATCGTTGGGCGAGATTCCTTCGCCCAGCACGAAATCCGTCATCGACAGCTGGCCGCGCGATTTGAGGCCCTTCTGCAGGGAGGAAAGGATGTCATATTTGCTTTCGAAGATATGCAGCGCTTCATGCGACAGGATGCAGTCAAAGCTGTTGGGCGCGACGTCGAATTCGCCGGGAACATAACGCTGGATATCGGCCTTACGATCGAGGCCGGCAATCAGGGAAAGCTGCTTCCCGGCGCGCGACAGCTCCGCATCGCCCTCGTAACCGGTGACCCAGACGTCATATTCCTTGCTGACAACGCGTGAGGCGCCGCCCAGACCGGTACCGAAATCCATCATGCTTTTGCTGGGATCGAGCCCGAACGGCTTCACAAGGTTGAGCGCATGCGGCGGGCCACCGGGTTTATCGAAGCCGGCGCCCCAGACAAGTTGCGCAATACGGATTCGCGGGGTTTCCCAATCGGCCAGCGGCGCGACAGTCGGTGCAGCTTCCGTCTGAGGCAAGGTGAGGCTTGGTGCTCGACGCTGCCGCCGCACCTCTTCAAGTTCGGATTCGGGGAGAGCCTCATACCCTTCCCACCAGGCACGCAATCTGGCCTTGAAACTGATCCCCGCCTTGGCCATCGACCGAAAACCCCGTTGCTGTACAGAACTCTTCTGCATCGTGACGCCGTGAACTGATTTCTGAACGGCGTGATCTTGCTGGCACGGAAGCCGCTGCCTACCCCATCAAGGCTTGGCGTTGCCATCGCAACGCAGGGTCCAAAGCGGCGAGACCCTTTGCTTATTAGATACAGATCTAATCGAAAGTTTATAAGAAATCATTAGCTCCGTCACACCTTGGTGACAGATTTTAAATAGGATTTTAAGGGTATTCTATAGATTGCGAGCGTTTCAGGCTGGCGGCCGGCACATCATGCGATGTTCAGCGCAAGGCCATCTGCATTGGCTCATCCGCGTGCCAGGTCGCGGGGCGCAGGGCGGCAAGGTCGCGGCGGACTGCCATCGACGTTTCACGCAAGATCAATCGCGCGGCCTGAATCATCGTTGCCAAGGGCATGGTGCGCGCAGGCTCCGTGCGGCGATCCTGTTCCGCCGCCAGCTGCTCGGTCGAGGGCGGCACATGTACGAACCCGCAGAGCGGCGTCAGCGGCTTCTTCGCGCAAAGCGCCAGCATGTGGAACAAGGTCGCATTGCAGAGATAGCGCCCGGCATCGTTCGATGGCCTGGCCTTGATCTGCGTCATCGCCAGGGCGGTGCAGATTTCCGTCACGGGGAATGTCGACAGGCGATAGGGCGGTCCGCCCGCATCCAGTTCGACACCTTTGATCAGCGCGCCGGCATTATCGGGCAGGGTGAAATCGGCTCGGTTGGCGGCCCGGGTTTCGATCGCGATGCCCTCGGCGTCGAGGTCCAGGCCGAAGCCGATCACCACTGCCGGATCGACCTCATCCACCAGACTCTTGAGCCGATCCCGATGGCCGTCATAGACGACCGGCATGATCCGGCCGACGATCTGTCGGCCATCGATGCGGCTGCCGTGCAGCGCCGCCACGATATCCATGGTCGGATTACCGACGATGCCGCCGAAGGGCTCAAATCCGGTGACCAGGATTGTCTCTGACACGCTCCGACTCGCAGCTCGAGTGGCATTAACCACGACAAGAGTAAGCAGGCGGGGGGCATGCTGCAAGCCGTTCTCACGCCGGTTCCCGAGTCGCCGCCGCCGATTTAGCAAAATTTTTGCGTGCAGCGCTGCCGGCGCCCGCCAAACAGGCGATCACCACCCCGATCAGTGCCGCCAGGGCGATCACCGCCCAGGCTTCGTTAATCGCCATCACTAGCCCGGCCCGCTCGATCGCCGGACGAAGAAGGTCCTGGGTTGCTTGATCCGGCAGGGCGATGGGCTTGCCGACGAAGCGGTCGGTGTCGAGCCCGACAAACCGCGCGGCGGCCGCATCACCGGCCATTAACCGGGTGACCAGGTGATGGGCTTCGACCGGCGCCCGCTGCCAGATGATCGTGTCGATCACGGCAAGGCCGATGGCGCCGCCGAGATTGCGCATGAGGTTGAAGAGGGCGCTGCCGTCGGCAATGACGGCGGGCGGCAGGCGATCGAGGGCAAGGCGCGTGGGCGGCAACAGGCAGAACATGAAGGCGATGCCGCGCACCACCTGCGGCCAGAACATCTGATCGAAGTCGCTGGCGAAGGTGGCGAAGGCGCTGAGGGCCAGCCCGCAGGTCAGGGCCAGAAAGCCGGCCAGGCTGAGGTGATAGGGGGAGAGGAAGCGACGGTCATGTTGCCGTTCCAGCCAGACCGCCACGGGAGCGATCAGCAATTGTGCGACGCCGGTGATCAGCATGACCTGGCCAATCTCGAAAGCGCTATGCAGCCGGACAAAGCCGAGAAAGACCGGCATCAGAAACGATGCGCCGAACAGGCCGATGCCGAGGATGAAACTCAGGCAACAGCCGGTGGCGTAATCCGGGCGGCGCAACAGATGCAGATCGACGACGGGGTGATCGGCCCGCCAGCTCCGCCGGCAGAACAGCGCGCCGGGAATGGCAACGCCGAGCCAGAGCGGCAGGATCGGCCAGGCGAGCCAGCCGCGCTGCGGCGCCTCCTTGAGGGCGATCTCCAGGCAGGCGAGCGACACCGCCATCATCGCGACACTGGTCCAGTCGAGATGCCGCCACGCCGACCAGGCGACGCGCCGCGCCGAAAAACAGAAGAACACGGCCGCGGCGGCGATCGCGGCGGGAACGATGTTGATCAGAAACAGCCAGTGCCAGGAATAGGTGTCGGTGATCCAGCCGCCGATCAGGGGTCCGATGGCGGGTGCGAGGACGGCGACGCTGCCGGCGATGCCGGTGGCCAGGGCCTGCCGCCGATCGGGGAAGATCAGAAAGACCGCGGAGAAGACCGCCGGAATGAGGCATCCGCCGGCAAGACCCTGCAGGATGCGGCCAAGGATCAGGCTGACGAAGCCGCTGCTGGCCGCGCAAAGGGCCGAGGCGCAGGCGAAGCCGATGATTGCGCCGATACCGAGATATCTGAGACCGAATATGCGCGTCAGCCTTCCCGTCAGCGGAATGGTGATGATTTCGGCGATCAGATAGGCCGTCTGGATCCAGCTCATCTGCGATGGCGCGATGCCGAGGCCGGACTGAATGTCGGGCAGCGAGGTGGCGACGATCTGTATATCGAGCACCGCCATGAACATGCCGAGGCACAGCGCTGAAAAACCGAGCCAGACGGCGAGAGCTCCGGCGGAACTCTCACTGTGCCCGATGGCTTCGATGGAAGGTTCTTCCTGCACGTCAGCACCCGCTTTCTCATGCGTCGCAATCGGTCGATCCGCGTCTCGGGTCTGTTCCGGCAACACCTTTTGTAAAAGTTCCGACAGCGAACAAGCTATTGGGGAACAGGTTATCGGGAGACATGGAGCATCACGCGCTTCACATGATCAAAGCGGCGCGCCAAGCGACAGCAGACATTCATAGGTGACCGTGCCGCCTGTGGCTTTATTCCCTGTTCGACAGAAGGTAATTTTGCGGGTCTTGTCATCGGAAATGCTACATTGAACGTGACAAAGAAATCATCATCTTGATGCTTCACGGCCACCTTCTCGCGCCGCTTCACTGTTAACAGCTTGGTGCAAGGTTCAGTTCAAACGATGACGATACAATCCACGCGAGCCGCATTGAGGCGGCGTCCTATGCATCGCCCGCATCCGCACAGTGTCGGCGCCGCTTTCGGCATGGAACTGGCGCCGACGATCCTGTCGGTCGCCACGGCGGTGCCGCCCTTTTCATTGCGGCAGGCCGATGTGGCCGCCATCGCGCCCTTGCTTTTCGATGCGCAACGTTCCGATCTTGCGCGCCTGATGCCGGTCTTCGACCATGCCGGAATCGAGCGCCGCCATTCCTGCGTGCCGCTTGACTGGTATCGCGTGCCGCATGGCTGGGAGGAGCGCAATCGTCTCTATCTGGAACATGCGCTCGCCTTGTTGAAGCGCGCAGCGCTGGAGGCCCTGGAACAGGCGGGGCGGCGCAAGGAGGACATCGCCAATGTGGTGACCGTCTCGACCACCGGCATTGCCACGCCGGCGCTCGATGCGATGATCATGAATGAGCTCGGTCTGTCGCCGCATATCCGGCGCCTGCCGATCTTCGGTCTGGGCTGTGCCGGCGGCACGGTGGGCCTCAGCCATGCGGCGGATATCGCCCGCGCCCATCCGGAAGGCGATACCTTGCTGCTGATCGTCGAACTCTGCGCCCTGACTTTCCGGCAGGGCGACATGTCGAACAGCAACATCGTCGCTTCGGCGCTGTTCGGCGACGGTGCCGCCGCCATGGTGCTGGGACGACCGGGCTCGCCGGGGCCGCGCTTGACGGCGGCCGGCATGCATACCTGGCACGATTCGCTGGACGTGATGGGCTGGCGCGTCGCCGATGACGGCCTCGGTGTGCTTTTTTCCCGCGATATTCCGACCCTGGTCCGCCAGGATATGCGCGGCGCTCTCGATGATTTCCTGGCCGAGCAGGGCCTGGCCTTTGCCGATCTCGACGGCTTCATCTGCCATCCCGGCGGCATGAAGGTGCTGGATGCGCTGGAGGACATTTTCGAGCTGCCGCGCGGCGGCATGCGCGACGCCCGCGAGG
Organism: Dongiaceae bacterium; assembly: GCA_035539215.1. GTDB lineage: Bacteria > Pseudomonadota > Alphaproteobacteria > Dongiales > Dongiaceae > Dongia_B. Next base: position 33,563 of record DATLIX010000058.1, read on the forward strand.
TGTTGCGTGACTTCGGCAACATGTCGGCCGTGACGGTCATCTTCGTGCTGGAGCGACAGTTGCGGCGGGGTATAGGCGGGCGGCATCTGATCTCGGCGCTGGGGCCGGGTTTCTCGGCCGGCTTCCAGCTGCTGGAGGTGTGAGTGCCCGCGACGGCCGGCGCCATCTTGATCCCGCTGCTGCTGCTGTTCGTCACCCTGCAGCGCCTGCTGGAACTGGCGATCGCCCGGCGCAATACGCGTCGCCTGCTGGCGGCCGGCGGCTATGAGATCGGCCGGCGGCATTATCCGCTGCTGATGGTGCTGCATAGTCTCTGGCTGCTCACCCTGTGGTTCTGGTGGCTCGACGGCCGCGCCGTCTGGATTCCGGCGGCGGGGCTCGCTTATATCCTGCTCCAGCCTCTGCGTTTCTGGGTCATGGCCAGCCTCGGGCGCTTCTGGACGACCCGGATCATCGTCGTGCCCGACGCCCCGCTGGTGCGCCGCGGCCCCTATCGCTTCTTGCGTCACCCCAATTACCTTATTGTCGTCATGGAAATGGCCATGCTGCCGTTGGCCTTGGGGAGCTGGCCCCTGGCGCTTATTTTTTCGCTCGCCAATGCCGCGGTGCTGCATCTGCGTCTGCGGGTCGAGGTGGCAAGCCTTGACCGGCGCCGGCAGGAATCTTCGCGGGAATCTTCTCTGCCCGACCGCCCGGGGGCCTGACGCCATTCTCGGTCGATCCCCTTCTTCCGCTCTTTGCCGGACCGCTCTTTCTCGACAATATCCCCAGGTATAGGCTCTTGCGGAACACGGCCGAGGCGCTAGTGTTATAGGCGGTGCAGTCGCACCGTTCGATCTCCTCCCACGACCGGCCGCAAAAAAAAGCTCATCAGGGGAAAAACCATGTCGATCATGTCGGATTTGCGCAGCCTGACGCCGAAGCAGCGCAGCGCTGTGGTTGCCAGCTATCTCGGCTGGACGTTGGATGCCTTCGATTTCTTCATCATGACTTTCGTGCTGACGGATATCGCCAAGGAATTCAACACCGAAGTTCCAGCCGTTGTCGAAGGCCTGTTCCTGACCCTGGCGATGCGCCCGGTCGGTGCGCTGCTCTTTGGTTTGGCGGCGGACAAATTCGGCCGGCGGCCGACCCTGATGGTCGACGTCCTGCTCTATTCGGCGGTGGAGTTTGCCTCCGGCTTTGCGCCGAGCCTGACCGTGCTGCTCATTCTGCGCGCCATTTACGGCGTGGCGATGGGCGGCGAATGGGGGGTCGGGGCCTCGCTCACCATGGAAACCATTCCGGCCAAGACACGCGGGATCATTTCCGGCCTGCTGCAGGCAGGCTATCCCAGCGGCTATCTCCTGGCCGGCGTCGCCTATGGTCTCCTGTTCGATCACATCGGCTGGCGCGGCATGTTCATGGTCGGCGCAGCGCCGGCCTTGCTGGTGCTTTACATCCGCAGCCAGGTGGAGGAATCGCCGGCCTTCACGGCGCGCCAGCATGTCGTCAAGCGCCCCGGCATCTGGTCTGTGGTCAAGAACCATGTCGGGCTTCTGGTCTATGCCGTCCTGTTGATGGCGGCGTTCAATTCGTTCAGCCATGGCAGCCAGGATCTCTATCCGACATTCTTGAAGGTCGAACATAAATTCGATACGACCACCGTCAGCATCCTCACCGTGGTTCTGAACGTAGGCGCCATTATCGGCGGGATCGGCTTTGGCTTGTTGTCCGAACATATCGGCCGGCGTTGGGCGATCATCATCGCCGCTTTGCTGGCCCTGCCGGTCATTCCCCTCTGGGCGTTTTCCACCACCCCGGTCATGCTCGGGCTGGGCGCTTTCCTGATGCAGGTCGCCGTCCAGGGCGCCTGGGGTGTCGTGCCGGTCTATCTGAACGAGATTTCGCCCGAAGCCATCCGCGGTACGTTTCCGGGTGTCGTCTACCAGCTGGGCAACTTGCTGGCGTCGAAGAACCAGGTGCTGCAGGCGCAATATGCGAAGAACAATGGAGATGCCTACGGCTTCATCATGGCTGTCGTCATCGCCATCGTTGCCCTCGCCATCGCCATCCTGACATTCTTCGGCCGCGAATCGCGCGGTACCGTCTTTGCCCATCAGGACAGTAAGCTGCCGGCCAGCGAATGACCGGCAGCCAAAGACCAGCGGCCTGCCGATTCCGGCGGGCAGATCAATAGAGGAAGCCGACCGTGACCTATCTAGCCGCCGATCAACGATATGAAGCCATGACCTACCGCTTTTGCGGGCGCAGCGGCTTGAAGCTGCCGCTGCTCTCTTTGGGCCTGTGGCACAATTTCGGCGATACCACGCCGCTCAGCACCCAGCGCGAGATGGTGCATGCCGCCTTCGATCTCGGCATCACGCATTTCGATCTCGCCAACAACTACGGCCCGCCCTATGGCTCGGCGGAGATAAACTTCGGCCGCATTCTCGCCGAGGATCTCAAGGCCTATCGCGACGAGCTGATTATTTCCAGCAAGGCCGGCTGGGATATGTGGCCCGGGCCTTACGGGCAGGGCGGCGGTTCGCGCAAATACGTTCTCGCCAGCCTCGATCAGAGCCTCAAGCGGCTCGGCCTCGATTACGTCGACATTTTCTATTCGCATCGCTTCGATCCGGAAACCCCGCTGGAAGAAACCATGGGGGCGCTGGCGACCGCCGTGCAGCAGGGCAAGGCGCTTTATATCGGCCTGTCCTCTTATTCGGCGCAGAAGACGAAAGAGGCCGTGGCCCTGTTGAAGCAGTGGAACATTCCCTGCCTCATCCACCAGCCCTCCTATAACATGCTCAACCGCTGGGTGGAGACTGAGCTTCTTGACACGCTCGAGACATTGGGCATGGGCTGCATTGCCTTCACGGCTTTGGCGCAGGGCCTGCTCTCGGATAAATATCTCAACGGCGTGCCGCAGGATGCCCGCATCAACCGGCCGGGCGGCGGTTCGCTGAAGCAGGAACATCTCAGTGCCTCCAATCTCGCCCGGGTCAAATCCTTGAACGAGATCGCCCGCCGCCGCGGCCAGAGCCTGGCGCAGATGGCACTGGCCTGGGTGCTGCGCGATCCGCGCGTGACGACCACCCTGATCGGCGCCAGCTCCGTCGCCCAGATCAAGGAGAATGTGGCGGCCCTGTCGCAGCTCAGCTTCGGCAAGGAAGAACTCGCGGAGATCGACCGCTACGCCCAGGAAGGCGGCATCAATCTCTGGGAAAAGCCGAGTACCGACCAGCGGCCCTGAGCGTGCACGCCCTCTGCGCTGCACGGTTGAAAGCGGCGACATCCGAACGGGTGTCGCCGCTTTTCTTTAGGCAATGGGACAGCTATGCCATCAGCCTGCAATTGCCGCCTCCCGTCGGCCAATGCCGGCGACGAAGACGCGCTATGTTGTTTTGTCGTGTTCGCTCCGGCGCCGAGATCGGCTATCGTCGCCCTGCATTGATCGATCTTTCGTCTGGGCAAGGGGATTATTTTGTCGGAGCAGGTTTTGATGGGCGGCTTTCCGTCGGCGCCCGAACAGCAGGTGACGCTGGCCAATTGGCGCTTGCCGCCATTCAACAACTGGGCTTTCCATCATGTCCGCGAGATCGTCCCAAGCGCCAACATCTATCGCGGCACCGGCCCCGTCTTGTCGCTGCCGGCCAGCGGTATCGCGCTGCCGAACGTCGTGTTTCGCGGTCCGCGCGGCCAGGACTGGAACCTGGATGACATGCTGCGGGCCAGCGACACCGATGGGCTCCTGGTCCTGAAATCCGGCAAGGTCGTCGTCGAGCGCTATTTCAACGGCCTGACGCCGGAGGCGCCGCATATCATCTTCTCGGTCAGCAAATCCGTCACCGGCAGTCTCGCCGGCATCCTGGTGCAGCAGGGCAAGCTCGATCCCGAAGCGCCCGTCACGCGCTATATTCCCGAGACGAAGGGCTCCGCTTATGGCGAGGCGAGCCTGCGCCATGTTCTCGACATGACGGTCAGCATCGATTTCGTCGAGGACTATCTGAACAACGACGGCGCCTTCGCCCGCTACCGCGATGCGACCGGCTGGAATCCCATCCGCGACCCCGAACGGCTCAGCGATCTGCGCAGCTTCCTGCTGACCCTGCCGCGCGCGGAGCGGCCGCATGGTGAGATCTTCTATTACGTCTCGCCGAATTCGGATCTGCTGGGCTGGGTGCTCGAACGCGCTTCCGGCCGGCCCTATGCGGCGCTGCTCTCCGAGCTCCTGTGGCAGCGGATGGGGGCGGAATTCGACGCCTATGTTACCGTCGATCGTCTCGGTGCGTCGCGCGCTGCCGGCGGCATCTGCTGCACCTTGCGCGATCTCGGCCGGCTCGGCGAGTTGATGCGGCATGAGGGCCGTTTCGGCCAGAGCCAGGTCATTCCCGCCGATTGGGCGGCAGATATCCGTACCGCCGGCGATCGCGAGGCCTGGCAGCGCGGCTCGATGGCGAAGTTCCTCCCGCAGGGCCGCTACCGCAGCAAATGGTATCAGACCGGGAATGCAGGCGGCGCCTTCCTCGGCGTCGGCATCCACGGCCAATGGGTCTATATCGATCCCGCCAGCGAGGTGGTCATCGCCAAGATGTCATCGCAGAAGCTGCCGGTGGATGAAGCGCTGGACGGCCTGACATTGCGCTGCTTCAGCGCCATTGTCGAAGCGCTCCGCTAGAGCGGTTCAGGTTCTGACGGAAGCGTGTTCGGCCCTGCGTCGTCTCGATGAGCCTCGATCCGACCGCGCACGAGGCTCGCTGGAAACGACACGCTGCCAGCCGCAAAGCTGTTTCGGCTCTTTCTGGGGTTACAAATGTAACCCGATTGCCCTCCCTCGCAATCGAGGCGTAACCGCCGAATATCATTCTTTTTCGGGAGATATATGACCAGCGAAGGCGTGCTCTCCTCCGACGAGCCGGCAAAGAGGTAATGCCAATGCGGTTGCAATTGCATAAACGACTTTTCGGGACTTATCGACAACACCCATAAAGGAGGGTGGATGCTCGTAGTACTGGGTGCATCAGGTATTAGCGGGCGGTAGAGCTTCGCTTGCTGGTGCGAGCCGGTAAATCAAACCCAATCTTCCTCTTGAATTTGCCGATCTGCCGCTGTCCGGGTCGGCACCTATGCGCCACGGTGATCGAACAGTTCATGTCAAAGTCGCCGACGTCGTCATCCTCGATACCAAGCAAAAGTTCTTACCCGTGACGCACGCCGCACTTGGCTGCTCAAACAAGGAACGATGATCATGCCCATTTATACCTGGACGACGCAGGAAGGTACTTTTTCCAAAGATCAAAAGAAAGCACTGGCAAAGGCTGTCGTAGACATTCATTGCGGCGCGACAGGGGCACCGAGAAATTTTGTCCGAACTATCTTTAATACCTATCCGGAGGGAAGCGGCTTTTTGGCTGAGACACCATCTGCCACGGTATTCCTGCTTTGCCATATTCGGGCGGGGAGAACCGTGGAAACGAAGCACGCGATGCTGAAGCAACTCAATGATGCGGCGGTGAAAATTGGCGGTATCTCGAGCGATGCGCTTGCCATCGTTCTCGAGGAGATCGCGCCAGGCAATGGAATGGAATTCGGCCTGATCCTCCCGGGAACCACCGCCGAAGAAGAAGCGCAGTGGCTCAAGGCGCACGCGCGGTAGGTATTTTGCTTCTGCCGGGGAGGAACAATGGCCAGATCGCGTAAACAGCGCCGAGAATGGAGCTGGTGGTATTTTCTTTTTCTGATCGAGTTAATCGCGGTCCTTTAGCCCCCATTCTACAATAGGGCAGAACCTGTCTTGATCGGCATGCCGTTCTTTTATTGGTACCAGCTTCTCTGGGTCATCCTCGGTGCCATTCTCACCGCGATCGTCCACTTTGCTACCGACGACTAGCGGTACGGCAGGCGGTTCGAGACGGCGCACTACAGCGTAAAATCAGCGGGAAATTAGAGTGCCGGACATCAACTGCGTTGCTCTCAGCATCTTTGTCTCGCTATTTGGCATGCGCTTACGCGACGTTGGCGCTGGGCTCGGCATTGGCGATCTATCTCTATCCCCATTCGTTTACGGGAATTTTGAGCGCAAGCAGCGGTCGCGCCGTCCGCCGCAATGCCGCGCTGCTGCCGGCCTATTCATTTCTGCTAGGCCTGCTCGCGCTCCTTGGCTTCTTCGCCTTCGCCGCCGGGGTCACCAGCCTGCCCGAGTACGCCGCCGGCTTCAGGCAGTTCGGTAACAATTTCGCGGTGCCGGCCCTTTTTCTTCACAGCTTCCCGTCTTGGTTTGTTGGCGTTGCCTTTGCCGCCATCGGCATCGGTGCCTTGGTGCCAGCGGCAATCATGTCGATCGCTGCCGCAAACCTCTATACGCGCAACATCTACCGCGAGTTCATCAACAAGACTCCGACTGACGGGCAGGAAACGCGGATGGCGAAGCAGGTGTCACTGATCGTCAAATTCGGCGCGTTGGTGTTCATCATTTTTGTGCCGACGCAATATGCCGTCTACCTGCAGCTCCTCGGCAGTATCTGGATTATCCAGATACTGCCCGCGGTGGTGCTAGGTGCCTATACGAGTTGGTTCAACGGTTGGGCGCTGCTTATCGGCTGGGCGGCGGGAATCGTCGCCGGTACCGCCATGGCCATCGCAGTGAATCTCACGCCGACCTATCCTCTTCACGTCGCGGGCTACGTTTTGCCCGGTTACACCGCACTCTATACGGTGATCCTCAATATTGCGCTCGTCGTCATCCTAACTCCGCTTTTCAACGCTTTGAGCGCGCAACGTATGCCTCTCGATGAGATCATCAGCTCAGATTTTCATGCTTGAGGAAGAGGTTCTTGGCCTATTCACATCTGCTGCTTGATTTTGGCGGATACCTGCTCGGTGGGATTGATTTCGGGCAAAATAAGGCTGCAAGAACCAGGGGCCGGCACCGGCCGCTCGGATCTCCTGGGGCCGCGCATGTCGGCAATTTCACAGAGAGGCCGCAGGCTGGACCGGCACATAGGCCCGCCGGGCGGCGCGGATCGCGTCGTGATGGGTCTGGGCCCAGTCGACCAACGCATCCAGCGGCCCCAGCAGCGAACGGCCAAGCTCGGTCAAGGCATAGTCGACGCGGGGCGGCGTGGTGGGATGCACGGTCCGGGAAATCAATCCGTCCTGTTCCAGCCGGCGCAAGGTCTGCGCCAGCATGCGCTGGGAGATATCGCCGATGGCGCGCTTCAAGGCGGTGAACCGCAAGGTGCCCGGCGCCAGGTTCTGCAGCACCAGCAGGCTCCAGCGGTCGCCGATGCGGTCGAGCACATCGCGGATCGGACACGGCTCATCAGAGCCCTCCGCATGAGAGCCTTCCGCACGCTGGACCGCGGTGTCGTGCTTGTTCATGGCAATTCCCTGCATGGCGACCCTCGAGAGGGCAAGCGATAGACGGTATATATTCTATACCATCTACTGTTTCCATACCGTGTATCGCTGAACAAAGGTCAGTGCCACCTCCGCCGGCCGTGGTTCGTCACGCCTTCAGCATGAACTTGATGGCGCGCAGCACCTCGAAATAATCCGTCGTCTCGAAGCGGGCCGTCCGGCTGCCGATATGGCTGGCGCCGGGATACCAGGCGGCGGCATAGGCATTGGTCGGGTTGTTGAAGACGATATCCAGCGTGAAGCTCTTCGGCAAAGTCAGCTGGCAGGCCCGGCGGTCGCCGCGCAAAGCGGCCGTGGCGGCGGCCTCGATCAGGCGCCGCGACTTCTGCGGCGCGATGCTGATGCTGGAACGGCCGATGCCGCGGCTGACCGCCACGGTGCCGATATGGCTGTTGAGTTCCTTCACCTCCGCGCAGAGGTCCTCATCGCCGCTGACCAGAACCACCGGCACGCCATGCAAGGCCGCCGCATAGCTGTGCAGCACGAATTCGGAGACCGGCGTACCGTTCAACAGGATGCGCTCGACGCTCAGCGTCATCGTATGGGCGAGCGGATTGCCCTCCGCACCGGCGCGCGCATGATAGCCGATGAACATCGCTGCGGCGCAGCTCTCATCCAGTTCCTGGATCATGCTGGCGGGATAGCCGCTCCAGCCGCGGATGATCCGCACGCAATCGGGCAGGTCCTCGGTCAGGATGTTGCGGCCGCTGTCATGGGCGTCCTTCAGCAGGATTTCCGTGGCTCCCGCGGCGATCGCACCCCGGCAGGCGGCGAGCGCTTCCGCCGTCATCAAGGCGCGAAATTCCGGATAGGTCGCATGCGTCTTGGTCGCCTCATCCCAATGCGCGATACCGGCGACACCTTCGATATCGACGCTGATATAGACCTTCATTCTCGACTTCTCCCCTGCCGCCGATCATCGCGGCTGGCGCAGCTTAAAGCGCGATCGCAGCGGAGGGAAGTCGTTCGGCACCGCGCATCGGCGGCGATCCGGCCGATATCGACGGTCTCAGCTCACCGGCTCGGTGACCCGCTCCAGGATGCCGATGGCGAAGATCTGCGAGACATGCGTTCCGTCTTCCGACAGCGGCATGGCAAAGCAATAGACCTGTTTCCTGGTGCCGAAATGCGTGAAAACCGCGGCATCGCAGGCATGGGGGGAGGCGGTGGCGACGCAGTGCTTCTTGACGTCGAGCACCGGCGCGATCGAAGGAAAGGCTTTGACGATGGCCGCCAGAGAAAGCCCTTTGATCGGCGCGCCGAAATTGCGCTCGATCGCCGTCCCCGCCAGCCGATAGCGAAAATCCGCGCCACCATCCAGGACGTCGAGCAGCATGACGTTCTGCAGCAGCTCCGGAATGTCGACCGGGTCGATATCGCGGCGGCTCGGCAGGCGGTTTCCGCCGAGCGATTTCCAATACCGGAGGGCCGGCGCGAACAGATTGTTCAACGCCAGGGCAGAGGCCAATTGCTGCGGATCACGACAATCATAGATCATCTGTTCACTCAGCCTATTGCCAACCGCTGCTTCACCCCGGCAAAGGCCAGGGTGAAGTTATTTCGCGCCGCATTGCTCTTGCGGCGATATCTCCGGCCTCAGGATATGCGACCTCGGGATATCCGGTCTCACGGTATCCGGCGTCAGGGAACCACGCGCACGGCGCCGCGCGACGCACTGGTGGTCAAGGCCGCATAGGCCCGCAATGCCGTCGATACCTTGCGATGGCGCTTCGTCGCCGGCTGCCAGCCGGAACTGCCCTTCGCTTCCATGGCTTTGCGGCGCTCGGCGAGCACGGCATCGCTGACACGGACCGCGATCTTGCGCTGCGGGATATCGATGTCGATGATATCGCCTTCCTCGATCAGGGCGATGGCGCCGCCTTCGGCCGCTTCGGGCGAGACATGGCCGATGGAGAGGCCCGACGTGCCGCCGGAAAAGCGCCCGTCGGTGATCAGCGCGCAGGCTTTGCCCAGGCCCTTCGATTTGATGTAGCTGGTCGGATAGAGCATTTCCTGCATGCCCGGCCCGCCCTTCGGCCCCTCATAGCGGATGACGACGACATCGCCCGCCTTGATCTGGCCGAGCAGGATGCCCTCGACCGCACCGTCCTGGCTTTCGAAAATCCGCGCCGGGCCGGAGAAGGTGAGGATTGACTGGTCGACGCCGGCGGTCTTCACGATGCAGCCATCCACCGCGATATTGCCGAACAGCACGGCGAGGCCGCCATCCTTGCTGAAGGCATGATCGATGTTGCGGATGACGCCCTTGTCGCGGTCCACGTCCAGGCTGTCGTAGTAGCGGTCCTGGCTGAAGGCGACCTGGGTCGGAATGCCGCCGGGCGAGGCGCGAAAGAATTTCTGCACGGCTGCATCCGGGCTGCGGGTGATGTCCCACTTTTCCAGCGCTTCGCCCATCGTCTTGCTGTGGACCGTCGGCAGTTCGGTATGCAGCAGCTGGCCGCGATTGAGTTCGGCCAGAATGCCCATGATGCCGCCGGCGCGATGCACGTCCTCGATATGGACCGTGCTCAAGGCCGGTGCCACCTTGCAGATATTCGGCACGCGGCGCGAGAGGCGGTCGATATCCGCCATCTGGAAATCGACGCCGGCCTCATAAGCGGCCGCGAGCAGATGCAGGACCGTGTTGGTCGACCCGCCCATGGCGATGTCGAGCGTCATGGCGTTTTCGAAGGCCTTGAAGCTGGCGATTGAGCGGGGCAGCGCGCTCTCGTCGTCTTCCTGATAATAGCGCCGGGTGAGGTCGAGGACGGTCCGGCCCGCCTGCAGGAAAAGCTCCTTGCGCGCGGCGTGGGTGGCAACGATGGTACCGTTGCCCGGAAGCGCGAGGCCGAGCGCCTCGGTCAGGCAGTTCATCGAATTCGCCGTGAACATGCCGGAGCAGGAGCCGCAGGTCGGGCAGGCGCTGCGTTCGATCTTGGCCACGTCCTCGTCGGAAACCTTGTCGTCGGCGGCGGCGACCATGGCATCGACCAGATCAAGGGCATGCAGCTTGCCGTCCTTGAGGACCACCTTGCCGGCTTCCATCGGGCCGCCGGAAACGAAGACGGTCGGGATGTTCAGGCGCAGGGCCGCCATCAGCATGCCGGGGGTGATCTTGTCGCAATTGGAGATGCAGACCAGGGCATCGGCGCAATGGGCATTCACCATGTATTCCACCGCATCGGCGATGATCTCGCGCGAGGGCAGGCTGTAGAGCATGCCGTCATGCCCCATGGCGATGCCGTCATCGACGGCGATGGTATTGAATTCCTTGGCGACACCGCCATTGGCGGCGATCTCGGCGGCGACCATCTGGCCGAGATCCTTGAGGTGGACATGGCCGGGCACGAACTGGGTAAAGGAATTGGCGATGGCGACAATGGGCTTGCCGAAATCGGAATCCTTCATGCCGGTGGCGCGCCAGAGACCGCGGGCGCCGGCCATGTTGCGGCCGTGCGTGGATGTGCGGGAACGATATTGAGCCAAGTCGACCTCCAAACCCGATTGTGACCCTGCCGCTTCACGGTTTCGGCCCGGCCGGCAAGAAGTCACTCAATAATCATGGTGGAACCATACGGCAACCATGTTTCCGTGCAAGCCGTTGCCGTGCGGGGCTGCTATGCGGCGCGGCCCGGCGGCGAAAAGACCGGCGAGGCCGGTCCGCGAAGGGGCGGCACTGTACCGGCAGGTGGGGCGGCAGGTATGGGGCAGCCACGGCGCCTAGTGGCGGAAGACCAGGCTGCGTGGCTCGCCGGACCGGGCGGAACTGCCGGCATGGACCAGCCGGGCGGCCGGAAAGGTCAGGTAGACTGTAGTTCCCTGGCCGGCCGCGCTCTCGATGGCCACGCTGCCACCATGGAGTTCGATCAATTTCCGGCTGATCGCCAGGCCGAGGCCGGTTCCGCCAAAGCGTCGGCTGATGGAATTATCGCCCTGGCGGAACGGGGCAAACAGGTTCGGCAGGACGTCGGAGGGGATGCCGATGCCGGTATCTCTGATGATGATCCGCAGGTCGCCGGTGGTCTCAAACTCGGTGGCGATGGTGACCCGGCCCTGCTGCGGGGTGAACTTCACCGCATTCGAGAGCACGTTCAGCAGGATCTGCTTCAAGGAGCGGGGGTCCGCGATGATGGCCGGCAGGTCCGGATCGGGCGTGTAATCGAGCTGAACCTGCCCTTCGGCGGCGCGCGGCATGACCAGCCGCACGCAATCCTGGATGGCGGCATGCAGGGAGATCGTCTCCTCGCCCAGCACCAGCCGTCCCGCCTCGATGCGCGACATATCGAGGATGTCGTTGATCAGGTCCAGCAGCAGCTTGCCGCTGTTGTTGATGTCCTCCGCATAGCTGACATAGCGATCCGAATTGGGCCCGAAGGCCTGATCCTTGATCAGCTGCGAGAAGCCGATGACGGCGTTCAGCGGTGTCCGCAATTCGTGGCTCATATTGGTCAGGAACTCGGTCTTCGACCGGTTCGCCAGATCGGCCTCGTTCTTCGCCTGAATCAGTTCCTGCTCATGGTGTTTCTGCAGGCTGACATCCTGGGCGACGCCGATCGCATAAAGGATATGTCCGGCGTCGTCGCGGACCCGCATGGCCGCCGATTTCAAATGGACGGTGTTGCCGTCGGGATGAATGAAGCGGTAGTCGAGCACATAGCCGTCCTTGAGGCCGCGCCGATAATCCAGGAAGGCCTTCAGCACGCCTTCCCGGTCGTCGACATGAACGTATCTCTCGCAGAAGGCTTCGTCGTCGCCATGATAGTCCTCGGTATCGATGCCGAGCATCTCGACCAGGCCCTCGGAATATCGGATATGGCCCTGGCTCGATTCCAGGTTCTCCGAGGGATGCCACAGCCAGTAGCCGATCTTCGCCATGCGATGCACGTGCTGCAGCAGGGCCTCGGTCTGCAACATCGCCAGCTCGCGGTGCCGCAGGTCGGTAATGTCCTGCACCATGCCGATCATTTGCACCGAGGTGGGCCCGCTGCCGGGGATGCGTTCGGCAACCAGCCGGATGATGCGCAAGGCGCCGTCGCTATGGATGATCTTGAATTCGGTGGAGAGCGAGGTCTCGCTGCCGGCCCAGAATCGCTGCATGCGGTGCCGGGTCAGATAGCGGTCCTCCGCATCATGGACGAACCGGTCGACGAAGCCGTCGAGGTCGAGTTGCGCGATGGCGTGGGTGGGAACGCCGAAGATCGCCGCCGCCTCGTCCGAGAACTGCATGCGATAGGTGCCGCCGGCGATCTCGCTGTGTTCCGCGTGCCAATGCCCCATGCCGGCGATGCGCAAGGCATGGCGCAGCTGCGTCTCGGTGCGGCGTAGTGAAGCTTCGGAGAGATGCAGGGTGGTGACGTCCTGGGAGATGCCGAGGATCAAGGTCAGGCGGCCGTCAGGCGACAGCCGTTTCTCGCCGGCATCGGAAACATAGCGTACCGAGCCGTCCTGCAGCAGCAGGCGGTAGACGCGCTGGTATTTCAGCTCGTTGCCGGTGACGAAGTTGCGATACGAATTGTAGACGAAATCGCGGTCATCGGGATGAACGAGTTCCGCGGCGAAGCGGCTTTCCGGCATGTTCAGCAGCGCCGGCGGCAGGCCGAAGATATCGGCGGCATTTTCCGAATAATAGTACTGGCCGTCATCGAAACTGGTCGGCTGTGCCGCCGGTTCGAAATACCAGTAACACATCTTGGCAATCGTCTGCGCCCGGTTCATCAGCGTCGCATGGCGCTCCAGCGCCAGCTGGGTCTGCCGGACATCCGTCATGTCCTGGATGACGCCGATCGACTGGCGGACATTGTCGAGCGCATCGATCAGCCGCTTGGTCGCCTCGCGCAGATAGCGGATCTCGCCATCGGGTCGGACCAGCCGGTATTCGATGAGATACTGGTCGATGCTGCCGGCCTCGAAATCGCGGTAATGTGCCAGCGCCAGCTGCTGATCGTCGGGATGGATGAAGCGGAGCGTGAAATCCTCGGTGTTTCTCGGCACTTCGGCCAGCGGCAAGCCGAGGATATCGGCCATCTGCGCGTAATAGGACAGCACCGTGCTGTCCTGCTCCGCGGCCACCTCGCCGTGATAGTAATGCCGCAGCCCGGCCAGCCGCTGGGCATGGCCCATGGCGATCTGGCTGCGCTCCCGCAGGCGTCGCGCCTGGGCTGCCACTGTCACATCCTCGCCGATGCCGATGACGAGCGACACCCGGCCGAACTTGTCGAGCACCGCAACATTGGACCAGCGGAACAGCCGTGCTTCCCCGTTGCGGGCGATCAGGTGGTTTTCATGCGTGTTGGGATAGGCGGCAGGATCGTTCTGCATGAAGGCCGCGACAACGCCGTCGAGCTCCTCGGTCGGGATCATCGTCACCCAGGTATCGCGGTCGCTCAGTTCATCTGCCGTATAGCCAAGCTTGCGCTCGCCGGTCTGATTGACGCGGATGACCCGGCCCTGGCGGTTCCGCACGAAGATCATGACCTCGGCGGAATCGATGATCAGGTTCACGAAATCCGCCTGCGATTGCAGCATATGCTCATTGGCGATGATGCGTCGCCGGAGGAACAGCGCCATCACCAGCAAGGCGATGCCGGCGACGATGATGACCGCAACGACGATGAAGCCCTGCAATTGCCAATTCTGCCGGATGAAGCGGCGGTCCGTCATCGCCACGGCGACTATCGGTGTTCCGGCCACTTGCTTCGCTGCGGCGAAATTGGTGGCCGGATCCTGGCTCACGACATCGACCGGCGCCGCGTCTTTGCCGAGGTCGTTATCGCGGCTGTCGTGGCTGAGTGCCGCCGGCAGCTGCTGTTTTACGGCGGCGGTCAGCGGCGGCGACATCTCCGCCTTGCCGATCAGGGCAACACCGTCATCGCGGATCAGGAGAACGTTGTCGGACGGCGCGGGATCGATCGAACGATAGAACTCGGCCAGAAGATCGGCGTCGAGCAATACCGTCACCAGCCCCTTGAGCGTGCCGTCACTGTCGACCACGGCGCGCGAAATGGGGATGCCGGTGCCGCCGGTGGTAAATTGGAAGGGCGGGCTGACGAAGAGCCCGGGACCGGGATGGCTCTGGTAATCCGCCAGCACCGTCTTCGCGTCGAAGCCATAGAGCGGATTGTTGAAGTCGCGGGTGATCACCCGGCGGGTGCCGGTGGTGTCGGAGAAGACCAGCCCGCGCAGCAGCGGCGCCCCGATCATGCGCGGTCGGATCTGTTCCTGCAGCCGGTTGCTGTCGCCACGATTGATGTCGGCTGCGCCCGCGACAAAACGTGCCCCGCTATCGAGCACGTCGTTGATTTGCAGAAGGTCGCGGTCGGTCTGCTCGGCGACCGCGACGGCGAGCTGCGTCAACCGGATGCGGGCGGTCTGTTCGGCCGACCGGCTGATCAGCCAGATGGCGCCGCCAGCCAGGACCAGCGTCAACAGGATGATCGGCAGCACGATCTTGAGCGGAACGCCGCCGACCGGCCGGCGTCCACCCCAGGGGGCCGGCGCATTGCGGGCGGGCCTCTCGCGATCTGGCAGGGTCGGCGGGTGCGGTTGCGCTGCTGTCATGGATGGCTTGATCGATCGACGGATTGCTGTCCTAAAATGTCAATCGTCGCAAGGAATTGTTTCGAATCTGTTTATAACTCAGCGTTTAGAAGGCGTTCTTCATACAACTGATCCGCGTAGAAGCCGTGCCTTTCCGGCCTTAACATTCTGTTCTGGTGTGATTTTTGCCAAAAGTACCGGATACAGGGGGTAAAAGATGAGGGGTAAGGAAGGCCCGGGCGTCGCCGCCGCAAACCCCGCAGGTGAGAAAACATTAATTTTCCGGCGATAGCATGCATCTGCGACCGCTTCTCAGGATCGGAACGGCTCGGGAGTTCAAAATGGGATTGTTTGGAAAACTGTTCGGCGGCAAGCCCGCGGCACCGAAACCGGGCGCCAAGACGGCGGCGCCGTCACAGCAGGATCTGATGGCACAGCGTCAGCTGCTGGCACAGAAGATGATGACGCCGGATCGCCAGGAACGGCTGGCCCAGGCATTTGAGGTGCAGGCGGCAAAGCAGCAGGTGCAGCAGCGGCTGAAAAGCGATGCCGGACAGCGCCTCCTCGCCGAGAAGCTGCAGCGCCTGATGAAGGACGGATAACTCCCGGCTTCCGCCCGCGCTTCGTCACGCGGCGATGTCGGACCGGTTGGCCCTCTTATTTGCACGGATCGCCGGTCGGATCGGCGGTGTCGGCCATCCGGGCTTCGATTGTGCTGGCGCGCCCGCGGATATAGGCGCTGGGCTTGCTCGCCGACCATTGCCGGGGATTGGGCAGGATGGCTGCCAGCAGCGCCGCCTCGTGTCGGGTCAGGTCATGCGCCGATTTCTTGAACTGGCTGCGGGCCGCCGCTTCGGCGCCATAGACGCCGTGGCCCCATTCGACGACGTTGAGATAGACCTCCAGAATCCGCTTCTTGGTCCAGAGCGCTTCGATCAGCACCGTGAAATAGGCTTCGAAGGCCTTGCGGATATAGGTCCGGTCCGGCCACAGAAAAACGTTCTTGGCGGTCTGGTTGCTGATCGTGCTGCCGCCATGGATGCGCTTGGCGCGCTGGTTGCGCTGCCACGCCTTGTCCAGCGCCGACCAGTCGAAGCCGTTATGCTGGCAAAACAAACTGTCCTCCGAGGTGATCACGGCGCGGGCGAGGTTGGGCGCGATATCGTCGTAGCTGCGCCAGGTCTTGGACAGGCCCTCGCCGGAGATCAGCCGGATGACCATCAGCGGGGTAATCGGCGGCGGCACGATCCAATAGAGCACGACCAGGGCGAGGGAGCCGCCGAACCAGATGACGAGAACCCGCCCTAGCAGGCGAATGAGCCGGCGCCAGCGCGAGGGCTTTTGAGCCTGGCCGGCGGGGCCGGCGTCGGACCTGTCAATATCCACCCGGACTGTACCGGCTTCGCCCGCTTGCGTTGTGCCGCCGATGGGCGCGGTGCCAGCAGGACCCGCGGCGCCCCTATCCTTGCCACGTTCCGGCGGCATATGGGACGGGCTGAGAGGGGCCGCGTCTGCGGCCGGTTCCGATGGCGTGTCTGGACCCATGACACTTGATAGCGACTGCGCTCCCGCATCTCAAGGGTACAGCTGCCGGAGCCGCCCCCGGCGCCGGAAAGAACAGAGCCGGCGTTATTTTATTGAGTCGGCGGAGATTCAGCCCTTAGATCGGCACTGTCAGTGTGCCGACGGCGCATGCGGCGAGAAGGAGGGTGGCGATGTTGGAAGATAAGGCGGCCTGGCGGCTCAACCGCGGCATCACCACCCTGTTCGGCGATCTCGGCCTGGCGGCGTTGAGCGAATTCCCGCTGCCCAACGGCCGGCGGGCAGATCTGGTGGCGATCGACGCGCAGGGCGAAATCGTCATCGTCGAGATCAAGAGCAGCCGCACGGATTTCATCACCGACCGCAAATGGTGGGACTATCGGGATTTCTGCGACCGGTTCTTTTTTGGCGTCGCAGCGGATTTCCCTCAGGAGATCCTGCCCGTAGATTGCGGCCTCATCATCGCCGATGCCCATGGCGCCGCCATCATCCGCCCGGCACCGCTGATCCCGCTGCATGCTGCGCGCCGTCGCGCCCAGACCCTGCACATTGCCCAGGCGGCCTGCCGCCGGCTGATGCGCGTCGAAACGCTGGCGACCCAGCTCGCTTCCTAGAGCGCGTGAATCGCTCTCTATCATATTGAGAAGAGACGGTTTCACCCTTTAGATCGAAGCAACTTAGCGTTTCGACCCAAAACGATCCGACTCTAGGCCGGCTTTCGCCCCGCTGCCGCAGCTGTCTGCACACGCGTCCGCCGAGCGAGCCGGTCTCAGCTTGCGGTCGGCTCGGCCGTTCCGGCGGTCGCCAGCAAAGCGGCGCGGCCGCCGTGATTGTCGACGTAATTGACCAGGGCCGCCACGACACGGCGATCGAAGGCCTTGCCGGATTGCTTCAGCAGGCTTTCGACGGCTTCGTCGATGCCGATGGCGGAGCGGAAGGCACGCTCGCTGGTCATGCCGACCAGGGCATTGGCGACACCGATGATCCGCGCCGTCACCAGGATCTGCTCGCCGGCGATGGGCGGCGTGCCGGTGCCGTCCCAGCGGGCCAGGGCCTGGCGCATGGTTTCCACCACCGGGCCGTCGAATTCGATATCCTGCAGCAGGTCGGCGCTGGCCTGCATGCTGTTGCGCACCAGGTTCAGCTCCTCCACCGTCAGGTTGCCGCTCTTGGCGAGGAGGTCGCTCGGGATCAGGATCTTGCCGAGATTGAGCAGGTTGCCGGCGATTTCCGCGGTTTCCGCCTCGGTTTCGCTGAGCCCCATTTCCAGCGCCACGGCGCGGGCGATGGCCGCCACCCGCATCGAGTGATTGGCGGCGAAGGGATCGCGCTTGTCGACCACTGCGACCAAGGTCTTGATCAACTGCTGCAGGGTGCGCGCACGGCGTTCGCGTTCCGTGACGACATCGGTGATGTCGCGCTCGACCGTCAATACCTCGCGGGCATGGCTGACATGTCCGGCCAGGGGAATCTCTTCCGTCTGCACGACCTTCAGCTTGCTCCCCTGTTCCAGCCGGGCGACATCGGTGACATTGGCGCCGAGTTCGCGCGCCTGTTTGCTGAGGGCGATATAGCGCTTGGCCGCGGCCGGCCCGAGTACGGCGCCGATCTCCTTGCCCAGCAACTCGCCGGGCTTCAGCCCGGCCTGTTGTGCGGTCTGGGCATTGGCGAACCGATAGCGGTTGGCGTCGTCGAGAATGAAGATGCTGGTCGGCTGGCTGTCCGTCACCATCTGCAGCAATTCGCGCTGCTCGTCGAAACGCTGCGCCATCTTCTTGAACTGGGCGGCGGCATGACTGGCGCGGCGCGATGAGCCGTGCCGCCAGACGGCGATGATGGCGATCGCCATGACGAGCAGGGCGAGGCCGAGATAGGTCGTCAATTGCTGGAAGCGCTGATCGGCGGCGCCCAGGGCTTCCTGATAGCCGACGGTATACATCAGAATCCAGGGGACCCGCTGCAGGCTGCGGGAAATCACCAGCACGTCGTTGCGCCGGTAATCCTTGCGGTCGGTGGCAAAGCCGTTGACGTTCTGCACCGCGAAGGCGGCATCGAGCTGGGGCGTGCTGGTATCCAGTTCCAGGCCCAGCGGCGAAACCGGCTGCTTGTCGTCGGCGATCGGTGACAGATAGGTCACCTTGTTGTCGTGGCTGAGCAGCAGGACGGTATTGGCCGTCTGGCTGGTTTCACCCGGCTGGCGCAGCAGCGGATAGAGTTCGTTGCTGATTTCCTTGACGCCGACGATGCGGCCGATCTGCGCATTCGCCGCATTGTCGGATTGCACGGCATAGAGCGGCACGGCAAAAACCATGGTGGGATTGCCGCGGGCATTGAGGAAGATCGAGCTGATGCCGCCGGTGCCGCCTTGCAGGCCCTGAACGAAGGACTTCACCTCGCCGTCGAAGGGCGGCGCCTGGACGGAGGTGGCAATGACGGTCCCGGCCATGTCAGTGATCATCAGGCCTTCGGTAGCCGTCTGCTGTTCATTGACCTTCGGTGCCTGCTGGGCCTGGCCCTGGAAGCCGGCGCGCCCGGCCGTGACGGTCAGCAGGTTGCGCAGATATTCGCGAAAGCCGTTGACCTCGTCCTGCTGGTTGGCGTCCTGCTGCCCCTTGGCGAGGGCGGCATTGTACTCGGCGATGGAACTGACATAGAGCTGCACGGATTCATTGTCGGCTAGTCCCATCAGGTCGCCGCTCTGGCGGTCCAGCCAGCGATTGATCTCCGCCGCGCGGCTGTCGGCGATGATGCCCATGCGCACTTGCCACTGCGTCAGCTCGCGGTCGTGTTCCTCGCCGACAAAGCGGCTGATCGACCACACGCCGACCACGCCGAGAATGATGAGCAACAGTAGCGGGAAGAGAATCTTCAGATCGATTTTTCCGCGCTGCGGCGTGTCGTCGAAAAGATGCCCACCTTGACCAACGTCACTCGTCCGCTCCTGACTCCCCGTCTGGTCAGATCCGATCGTCACGCTTGTTCTCCTGCTCTTTTCCGTCGCGCCTGGCCGCGCTTTCATCTGAAGGCGATGCCGGATCTGCACGATATATCCATCGACATGATCTGGCGACGCGTTCATCCCGCGCGGCCGCCCCTGGCCGATCGGGCCGCTCAATATAGCTAAAATTAGATTGGTTGTCCGCTGTCGATTCATCCGATACAACCTGGACGGTAATGGGACCGCGACGTGGCAGGCCGGGCGGGGGAAGGCCGTGGTCGTAGCAGGAGCGAAATGCTCGCGAGGCTGATCAGCGTTCTGGCAAGCGGGACTGGTGCCTGCCGGATCAGGGATGCAGGCGTTCGTGCGTCGCGTGCGATCGCCATGCCGTTGCTTGTCTCGGTCTTCTGCGTCCTGCTCAGCTATCCGGCGCATCCCGCAGCCGCGCGAAGCTATCCCAAGCTGTTCGGCAGTTACGAGCTGCAATCCGCCAACATGCAGAAGTTCCCCAAATGGAACAGCATGCTGGCGCGCTGGAAAAATGGCGCGCCGTGCGAGAGTTCTACTTGCACGACCAAAGGCTGGAACGACCTGATCAATCGGCTCAAGGGCAAGGACCTGGCCACCCAGATGCGCGAAGTCAATCGCGAGATGAACCTGCATCCCTACATCCTCGACATCAACAACTGGGGTATGGAGGATTACTGGGCCACCCCTTTCGAGTTTCTGAAAAAGAGCGGCGATTGCGAAGATTACGCGATTGCCAAATACATGGCGCTCAAGGCCCTGGGCGTGCCGGTCGACGATATGCGCGTCGTCGCCTTGCGCGACCTCAACCTGCAGCTCGGCCATGCCGTGCTGGTGGTCTATGTCGATAACGTGCCGATGCTGCTCGACAACCAGATCAGTTCGGTGGTGCCCGCCAATTCCATCAAGCACTACCAGCCGGTCTATTCGATCAACGAGCATAACTGGTGGCTGCATACGCGCTGATGGCCACCCGGCGGTCTGCTCCGGCAGTCGTCCCGCTCAGCGCCCGGGAGGTCAGGATTGTGCCGCCAGGCTGTCTGACGGCCGGTCGGGCAGGGCTAACTCGCTGAAACAGGCTAATTTTACTTTAATTTAAGAAAGTTGCTTCAAATGCTAAGACTGTTGGCGGGGCTGCGACGGTACGCCATTGGGCATGACATGACGCATGAGTGATTGGTTCAGGGACAGACGCACGTTGTCGGATGAGGAAGTGCTGTTGGAATACACCCAGCGGCTCGACCGCTATCGCGACGGCTGGTACGCGGTCGAGATCAACGTCTCGCTGCTGCGTCCGCATCACCAACGTCCGCAACATCGTCGCATCATCGGCAAGACGCTCGAGCCCCTGGTCAAGCAGTTCGACGCAGGCGTCTACACCATCGCCAACAACAACGTCTTCGTGCTGTGCAAAGGCGCCGCGGTTTCCGATATCGACGCCTGCCTGCTCCAGGTGAAGTATCTCTTCAGCGAAGATCCCTTGCTGGCGGCCCGCAATGGCCGACGCGGCGAAGATGAATTCTGCACCTGGTATGATCTGGAAACGGACTATCAGAATTTTCTCGCCCGCGTCCAGGCGATCAATCTCGCGCGCGACGAAAGCCAGGCGGCGACCGCCACGCGGCTGCAGGCGGTCAAGCGCCGCAAGCGCGCCAGTGCCATGCTCGATCCCAGCAATCTGCAATTGCTCGAGCGCGCGATCGAGCGCGCGGATCTCGCCAATGTCCTGCGGCGCCAGGAGATTTGCGCCCTGGTGCCGGGCAGCCGGCCGGCACCGGTGTTCCACGAAATCTTCTTTTCGATGCGCTATCTCGCCGATACGGTACTGCCCGGCTATGATGTCACCTCCGACAAATGGCTGTTCCAGCATTTGTCCCGGGTGCTCGACCAGCGCATGCTGGCGCTGATTTCGCAGCGCGAATATCGCGAATTGCTGCGCCTTTCCAGTCTCAACCTCACGCTGGCGACGGTGACGGGTCCCGAGTTCCTGGAATTCGACCGCGTGATCAACGGCAAGGATCGCGGCGTCATGTCGATCGAACTGCCGGCGATCGAAGTCTTCGCCGAACCGGGCGATTATCTCTTCGCCCGCGATTTCCTGAAGGAGCGCGGCTATAAGCTGGTGATCGACGGCGTGCCGCATCTGATGCTGCCGCTGATCGACCGCAATCTCCTCGGCTTCGATCTCATCAAGATCGCCTGGACGCCGGCGCTCGCCGATCATGCCCGCGGCAAATACGCGACCGACCTGCGGGAGGCGATCAGAAGGATCGGCCGCGAGCGGGTCATCCTGTGCCGGGCGGGTACGGATCAGGCCATTACCGTCGGCGAGTCCCTCGGCATTTCCCTGTTTCAGGGACGCATCATCGACAATATGCTGCAGGCCTGGGGCAGCGATGCCACGCGGCCGCCAGCGGGACGCTGAGGTCCGGCGCACCCCTGCAAGTCTCCCCTTTCCCGGGCGGATATTCGCGATAAAATCGGCGGCGGACGATAACGGCGCTATCCTGGCAAGGCTGCCGGGGGACGCGCCTATCAGCAATGCGCGCAAGGCGAGCCATGGCAACCTTATCTTTTCGTATCGATCTCACCAGCGGCGAGCGGCTCGGGCCGGGCAAGCGCCAGTTGCTCCAGTTGATCGACAATCTGGGCTCGATCTCGGCGGCCGGCCGCGCGATGAAGATGTCCTATCGCCGCGCCTGGCTGCTGGTCG
Source organism: Dongiaceae bacterium (assembly GCA_035539215.1). Taxonomy (GTDB): domain Bacteria; phylum Pseudomonadota; class Alphaproteobacteria; order Dongiales; family Dongiaceae; genus Dongia_B. The sequence goes on from DATLIX010000058.1 coordinate 55,720, forward strand.
AGGAGATCAATGCCAGTTTCAGCCGGCCCCTGGTCGAAAAGGCACCGGGCGGTGCCGGCGGCGGCGGCGCCATGCTGACCCCGGCGGGCCGCAGCGTGTTGCATTGCCTGGATGAGATCGACGGCGCGGTCAGCCGCGCGGCGGCGCCGGTCCTGGCGCAGCTCGATGATCTTGCGCAGGGCGAGGCCGCGCCGAAGAAAAAGGCCGGTACCAAGGGTACCGGCCGGACAGGCTGAAACGAACAGATCGCGATATCGCCAGGCGGCGGTATCAGTTCAGCGGCGTGAAGCCATATTTCTTGAAGACGGCGGCGGCTTCGCTGCTGTGCAGGTAATCGTAATAAGTCTGCGCCTGGGCGGCACCGCCATCCTGCCGTGCTGCGGCGGTCTTGGTGATGGCGATCGGATAGACGATCGGCGGATGGCTGTCTTCGGGGAAGGTGTCGACCACGCGCACCTGCTTTTCGACGACCGCGTCGCTGGCATAGACGATGCCGTATTTGGCCTCGCCGAGGGCGACCAGCTTCAGGGCGGCGCGGACATTCTCGGCGCCGGCCACGCGGCTTTGCACCTTGTCCCAGATGCCGAGCTTTTCCAGTGCGGCCTTGCCGTATTTACCGGCCGGCACGCTCTTCACTTCGCCCATGGCGAGATGGCTGGAGCCGAGCGCACCCAGCAGGTCGGCGCCGGGTGTCAGCTTGAAGGACGTGGTGTCGTCGGCCTTGCCGACAAGAACCAGCTCGTTGCCCAGCAGATCCTTGTTGCTGTCGGCGCGGATCAGCTGCTTGTCGGCGACATACTTCATCCAGTCGCGATCGGCGGAAATGAAGATATCGGCGGCGGCCCCGGCCTCGATCTGCTTGGCCAGAACCGAACTGCTGGCATAGGAGGCGGCGATCGTCACCGGATGGCTGGCGGCGAAGGTGGCGTCGATCTCGTCCAGGGCGTTCTGCAGGCTGGCCGCGCCGAAGATCGTCAGCTTGGTCTTGTCATCGGCCTGGGCACTGCCCAGCGAAACGGCAACACCCGTGCCCAGCAACAGGGCGCCAAAGGCCAGTTGCCCGGCAAGCTTGAAAAAGCGGCGGCGCTGCATCTTCAGCGTTTCGGAAATCCACTCAGAACGCGCTTTCATCTTCATCACCCTCCGACGTTATGGTTGAATGGATATAACGCAATAAGAGCGAAGACAACAGCTATTTCCGGGCGGGAAGTTGCCGGCTGCTTACGGCAAAGCGTCGTGGCAAGCGGAACGCCGCGGCGGCTCAGCCGCGCGGGGCGTATTTGGCGAGGATGCGCTGCAGCGTGCGGCGATGCATGCGCAAGCGGCGCGCTGTTTCGGATACGTTACGGTCGCATTGCTCATAGACCCGCTGGATATGCTCCCAGCGCACGCGGTCTGCCGTCATCGGCTGCTCCGGTGGCGGCGGCAGGGCCGATTTATCCTGCAGCAAGGCCGCTTCGACCTGGTCAGCGTCGGCCGGCTTCGGCAGGTAATCGGCCGCCCCCTGCTTGATGGCGGCAACCGCGGTGGCGATATTGCCGTAGCCGGTCAGGATGACGACGCGGCAATCGGGATTGTGCTTGTGAATCTCGGCCACGACGTCAAGGCCGCTGCCGTCGGTCAAGCGCAGATCGACGACCGCGAACCGCGGCAACTGCGTCTTGGCGGTTGCGATGCCGGCCGTCACGGTTTCCGCCTGCTGTACCGAAAAGCCGCGTTTTTCCAGCGCCTGCGCCAAGCGCTGGCGATAGGGCGCGTCATCATCGACAATAAGCAGGGTCCTTTGAATTTCGTCCGTCATCTTGCCACTCTCATTCTAGGCTATCGCGCAGCCAGGTCACTTTGACTTCAGCGCCGTGAAAATCGTTGTTCTGGAAGCTGATCGCGCCGCCTGTGCGTTCGATCAGGTTCTGGGCAATAAAGATACCGAGGCCCATATGGTCGCCTTCGCGTGCCTCGCTCTCGCCGCGGGCGGTACTGGACAGATAGGGATCGCCGAGCTTGTCGAGAAGGGTCGCGGGGAAGCCCGGCCCGTCGTCGGTAACGGTGATCTCCACTTCGTCGAGCGTCCAGGCAATCACGACTTTGACTTCCTGCTGCGCGAATTCGATGGCGTTCTGCAGCAGATTGCCGAAAGCATGGAGAATTTCCGGGCGATGCGGCACCAGCGGCATTTCCGGGTCGCGCGGGTCGGGACGCTCCTCGATACGCAAGGCGACATGGGGCCGTTGATGGGGTGCCGCCGCCAATTGCACCATGACGACGGCCGGAATCATCTCGAAGGGATGCTCGCCGGTCTCGGTCGGTCGGCTGGAAAGTTCGCGCAGGATGTCACGGCAGCGATCGCTCTGGCTCAGCAGCAGATCGACATCCGGCCGCAGCGGGCTGTCGCCCGGCAGGTCGCGGGCCAGTTCCTTGGCGATCACCGAAATGGTGCCGAGCGGACTGCCTAGTTCATGCGCCGCCGCCGCCGCCAGGGCGCCGAGCGAGGACAGGCGTTGCTCGCGGTCGAGCGTGGCCTGGGCTTCGCTGAGGGCATCCGACATGCGGCGCATTTCCTCGGCCACGCGAAAGACATAGAAGGAGATGAAAAGCACCGCCAGCGCCAAAGCGATCGCCAGCGCCGCCAGCAGCATCTGCGGCAGGCGAAACTCACCGCCCGCCCAGGGCAAAGGCTGGTGATAGACGGCAAGCACGTAGATCCCGGTGATGGCCAGCGCCGCCAGCGCCATGGTGCTGCGCTGGGACAAGGCCGCCGCCGCCACGGTGACGGGCGCCAGGATCAACACGGCAAAGGGATTATGCAGGCCGCCGGTGAGATAGAGCAGCATGGCGAGCTGCACCAGATCGAACGCAAATGAGAAGGCGGCTTCGCGATCGGACATCAGCCGCTGTCCCTGCTGCCGGCGCACCTGGCCGACGAGGTTGACCGCGGCGAGTGCGGCAACCGCCACCAGGCAGGGCAGTAGGGGCAGCTGGTAGCCGAGGCCGAATTGCACCACCATCAGGGCGGCCGCCTGGCCGGCAACGGCGATCCAGCGGATCACCGTCAAGGTGCGCACGCGCACGCGCCCGCGGCTGGTCCGTGACGGCCTTGCCTGGAAACTGCCCGCAGTGGTGCTGAGATTGGTCATCGGCTCTAATAAAAGAGGTCAAGGCAAGGCTTGGCAAGCCCCGCCGCGGCTTTGGCCTGCCGAAGGGGTGACGACAAGCGGAATAAGCGCGGGCTTTCGCGTGGATCGCGGCTGCCGGCCGACGCTGGGCTATCCTTAGCCCGGATGGATGCCATGTTGCCCTAGGTCCAATTGCCGCATCTTCGCCGCGGCACCGGTCACGGATGATGGCCTGTCGCCGGGGCCGGCCCGGCGGCTGTAATTGCTGGATTTTTCAGAATTCTCCCGACTCAGTTCTTTGCGGCGCGCAGCTTCCCAACCACGGATTTCAGCCATCTCAACCCGCGGGACCGCGCAGGCTGCGCAGGGCGACGCTCGCCAGGGTGGCGCCGCGAATAAGCCCGCGCAGCGGCAGGCGCGGCAGCCGCCGGCTGATCGCGATGGCCGCGATTCCTGCGGCACCCAGCAGCAAGGTGCTGACCAGCGGCCGCGCACGGACGATCTGCGTCACCCGCTGATAGATTCGGTCGAACGGACCTGTGATCTGGCAATAGTCGTCGACCAGACGCCCCAGAGCCGCACGCTCAGCCTCCGCCTGCAGCATCAGCTCCGCCATGCGCTGCTGGCGTCGATCAGCCCGTTGTCGATCAGCCCGCTGTCGATCAGTATGAGCCATTAGCGGAACCCTCCCGGCGAAAAGGAGTCGGTACCACCTGCATCGTCATCGCCGGTAGCGTCGTGTTGCGCCTGGCGGAGCCGTGTTCGCAGCGCCAGGTAGTCGCGTTCCAATGTGTCGCGCGTGTTGGCGAAAGCGGCGGGAGCCGTGGTCAAGGCGCGCCGCAGTAGCACGGCCATGACCACAGCGATCGCCGCATAGAAGATGGTGACGCCGCCGATCGCCGCCAGGCGATAGGTATCCCAGAAAAACGCGATGACCAGGAACGAGGCGAAGGCGAGGCCAAGCAAGACAGCGATACTGAAGACTACTGCCATCGCCAGCATGCGGATGACCCGCAGCCGCTCGACGGCGAACTCCACCGTCAGCAGCTCGATACGGGTCCGCCCGGCCTCGATAAAAATGGCGAGCAGGTTCTCGCCTAGCCGCAAAAGCCGCTCGGCGGGTCCCCGTGTCTCCGCGGCGCCGTCGCCGCCTGGATATGCATCGCTCATGAACGGGACATTCAGCGCCGGCCGATCAGCAGACCGAGAATAAGCCCGACGCCGGCGCCGACGGCGATCGATGTCCAGGGGTTCTCATGCACGTAGTCATCGGATTTGACGGCCACATCCTTGGCCGCCTGCACGGCATTGCGCTCCACTTTGGTGATGGCCGCCTTCGCCTGTTTCAGGCGGTCAGCCGCTTTTGCCTTCAGATCGCTCAGCGCTTCGGTGCCTTCGCCGGCAGAAGCCGCCAGTAAATCATCGAGCGAGGCGGCGAGATCCCGGAATTCGCCGATGATATCGTCGACCGACTGGTCGATGGTCGGGGCGTGCCGTTTTGCCATAATTTCTAATCCTTCCCGTCAGTTGACTATTTTGTCGTCAAGGCAACGTTGAAGCGCACAGGATGTTCCGATATGTGGTCCCGCCGGCCATTGTTCCAGGCTGGGATCACATAGCTGTGATAGCGCAGGCGCGTCTTTGATGAAGATCAATCGGCCCTGCTCGAACCGGTCACGATAATTTCAGGCGGCGTTAATACGGCCGCTGAGCGCCTTGCGCCATTTTGCCGGAACCGCTGTTGCCGCGGTCACCCGTTCCGCTTCGGCGATGCGCGCCAGCCGATGCACCGCGCGGCGCAGAGCATCGGCCGGCAAGGCGCCGTGGATATCGAGATCCAGCACCCGCCATTCGCCGCCGTCCTTCTTTGCGTCGATCTGGCCGACCACTTCGTCGCCGTAGACGATCGGCAACGCGAAATAAAAGCGGCGCTGATGCAGTGGCGTATAGGCCTCGAATTTATAGGTGAAGTCGAAGAGCTCGCTCAGGCGCCGGCGGCTGAACAGCAGGTTGTCGAGCGGCGGAATGATTCGCGCATCATCGTCGGTCAGGGAACTGCGCGCGGCGAAAGCATCGAGGTCCTCCTTCAAGGCAAAATGCGCGGTCTTTTCACCGCCGTCATCGAAGGGCACGCGCTCGATCAGGCCGCGCTCCGCCGCCTTGGCGACCAGTTTGCGGGCCAGCGGCAGGCCGCCCGTGCGCCAGGAGCCGATGTGATGCGCCGTGCGTTCCGCCAGCTGCTGCGCGGTCGCCAGCTTCAGCACGGCCAGGGCCGATTGCACGAAAAACAGCCCGTGCTCGCGGTGCCAGTTCGGAACCGGCGCCACCAGGTCTGCGCCGACGCGCTCGGTCAGATCAAACAGGCGATGGAAATGCGCGGTGCGTCCGACGATCTGCAGCTTGCCGGTATAGAAGAGATATTCGAGCGCCTTGGTGGTGGCCTTGATGGTATTGAAGCCGCCGATCACGCGCTCCGATTCGAAATCGGCCGGCGAAACCGGGCCATGCTCCGCGATATGGCGCAGCATGCGGCGCATGGCGGGCTTCAGCTCGCGCAGCCTGTCGGCATTGATCGCCTTGCCGAAATCGCGCAGGAACCAGGGCAGCCAGTCGCGGCGCGTGGCGAAGACCGGGTAATGGGTCTCGATCATGCCGCGGCTTTGATAGAGCAGATCGTAGAAGGCTGACACCGGCGCATCGGTCCGCGCCGCCCAGGCCAGTTCATGGTTGCGCAGGCCCATGACACGGATCGAATCGATCTGGATCATGCCAAGCCCGGTCGCCGCCGCGGCCGCCCGGCCGGGCGACCACAGCGGGCCGCGCAGGCCGAGGCGATCAAGCACGAAGGCGCGCAGCAGGGGGTTGCTCATCTTTGTCCTCCCGGCAATCCGGCGCGGGAAGTGGAGCGACCACGCTGCCGCAGTTCTGCCGCTATTCCTTGGTGCTGACGCCCGCTTCCGCGAAGCTCGCCATGCCGCTATGGCACATGGCGGCCGCGCGAATCAGCGGGATGGCCAAAGCGGCACCGGAAGCTTCGCCGAGCCGCATGCCAAGATCAAGCAGCGGCTTCTTGCCGATCTTTTCCAGGAATTTTCGATGGCCCGGTTCGGCCGAGCAATGCGCGACCAGGCAGTGATCGAGGGCGCGGCTGTCGAGCTTCAGCAGGGTGGCGGCCGCCACCGTACAGGCAAAACCGTCAAGCAGGACGGGAACGCGGGCCATGCGCGCGGCGATCACGGCGCCGGCGATGGCGGCGAGTTCATGGCCGCCCAGGCACTGCATGATGGCCAGGCCGTCATTGAAGACGGCGGCGTGGCGCTTCAGGCCAAGATCGATCACCTCGGCCTTGCGGGTCAATTGCGTGCCATGGACGCCGGTGCCGGGTCCCGCCCAGTCAGCGCCGCTGCCGCCATAGAGCGCGGCGGCCATGGCCGAGGCGCTGGTGGTATTGGCGATGCCCATTTCGCCGAGGCAGAGAAGATCGATGCCGGGTTCGACCGCCATCATGCCATAGGCCATGGCGCGGGCGGTTTCCTCTTCGGTCAGCGCCGGACCTTGGGTGAAATCGGCGGTCGGCTGGTCGAGGCACATCTCGTAGACGCGGAGATCGGCATCGGCATTCTTGCAGAGCTGATTGACCGCCGCGCCGCCCGACTGGAAGTTCAGCACCATCTGCAGGGTGACTTCCTTCGGATAGGCGGAGACGCCGAGATCGGCAACCCCATGATTGCCGGCGAAGACGGCGACGCGGGGATGGTTGACTGTGGGCGGGTGCTTGCCCTGCCAGGTCGCCAGCCAAAGCGCGATTTCCTCCAGCCGCGCTAGGGCGCCGGCGGGTTTGGTCAGGACCGCCTCGCGGGCAGCCGTCCGGCTGGCGGCCTCCAGATGCGGGCCGGGCGCTTCCCGCATGATCTGACGGATTTCGGCGAAACTCGCGACGGGCTGACGATCCAACTTCGGCTCCTGAAAGGTTCTAGTGCATGGTGTCCTGCCGGCGCCGGCCATCCCGGCTGCGTCGCTTGAACGCGCCTAGATAGACATGCCGGCCGGCGAAGGCAATTGTCTCGCATGGCGGCCGTCCCGCCGGTTACCGCTAGATTCCCGGCCGGAAGGGGCTTAGCGGATTTTGCCCGTCCCGCCAGTCCCCACTTGCCCCAGCGCGACATGAGTGCGATGAAATAATCGCCATGACGATATCCGACCCCGCTTCCGACCCAGCCAAGCCCGAAACGGAACCCGGGAAGCAGGCGATATCCGCAATAACCGGCGCCGAATCTGCCGCCGACGGCGCTGCCACCGTAGATGGGACCACCGGGGATAGGGCTGGCGCGGAACCGTCGGCAGGGGGGACGGACGCCCCGGAACCGTCGGTGGAGGCAAGGCCGGATGCCGCCGAAAGGGCCGGGGCGGCAGTCGACCCGACTGACGCCAACTCCGCCGGAGAGGCTATTCCTAATCTCCATCTGCACGGGCTGGGGCGGAGCCTGCTGACCGGGCTTGGCTTTTTCACCCGCCTGCCGGTCCGGCCGACGGATCAGCCCCTGGCGGATGCGGTCGCGGTGTTCTCCGTGATCGGTGCCGTGATCGGCATCGCCGCCACGGCGGTTTATGTGATCGGCCTGTGGATCGGCCTGTCCGGCCTGATGTCCGCGATTCTGGCCGTCGCCGCGACAGCTGTGCTGACCGGTGCGCTGCATGATGACGGCTTGGCGGATTTCGCCGATATGCTGGGCGTGCGCGGCGACCGGCTGCGCAAGCTGGCGGTGATGCGCGACAGCACGATCGGCAGCTATGGCACGCTGGCGCTGGTTTTCGTCAATCTGATGAAGGTCGCCGCTTTGGCCGATCTTGCTGTTCCCGGTCAAGTCGCCAGCGCGCTGATCGCCGCCCATGCCCTGGGCCGTGGCGTCCTGCCCTTGGTGATGCGCAGCTATCCGCTGGCGCGCAGCGACGGGCTCGCGGTGCATGCCGGCAAGCCGCCCCTCAAGGGAACCTATGTATCGATCGCTTTGGCCGTCCTGATCGCCGGCCTGGTCGGCGGGCCGAGCGTGGCGCTGGTCGCTACCGTCGCCGCTTTCGTCGTCGCTTTCCTGGTCGCGCAGATCGCCCAGCGCCAATTAGGCGGTTACACCGGCGATGTCCTCGGTGCGGCCGAACAGCTGGTCGAAGTCACCGTCATCCTGAATTTCGTCAGCTTCACCTGAGCAGCGGCAGCCGGCGCAGGATGACCCATATCGTGACGCGCTGGTGGCTCATTCGTCATGCCCCTGTCATCGGTGTCGCGGGCAGGCTTTATGGCCAGGACGATCTCGCCTGCGATTGTTCCGATGCCGCCCTGTTTGCGGCGGTGGCACAGCAACTGCCGGCGGATCCGGTCTGGCTGGTGACGCCGCTGCGGCGCACGCAGGCGACGGCAGCCGCGCTGCATCAGGCGAGGAACGGCATTCCCGGGAAGATGCCGGAAATCGAGCCGGATCTCGCCGAACAGCATTTCGGCACCTGGCAGGGCATGAGCTATGCGGAGCTGGAGGCGCAGGGCGACGATGCCTATCGGCGGTTCTGGCAGGCGCCGGCCGATCACGCGCCGCCGCAGGGCGAAAGCTTCCGGGACGTCATCGCTCGGGTGGAAAGGGCGATCCTGCGCCATTCGGAGCACCATGCCGGTCGCGATATCGTCGCCGTCAGCCATGCCGGCGCGATCCGGGCCGCTTTGGCCGCCATCCTCGCGCTCGATCCGCCGCGGGCGCTCGGCTTCGCCATCGACCCGTGCTCGGTGACGCGCTTCGATCATATCCGCGGGCCGAGGGGCGAGGTTTCCTGGCGCATCCTCGCCGTCAATCGCCATCCCGCGGATTCGCCGCGAACCTGAGTTGTCCGTCCCTGACGGCAGACTGTCCTGACGCCGCCGGACTATCTTAACGGTATGGGGCTTAACGCCACCGATTTAACGTTATCGGCCTCGATCTGCTGCCGGCACGTCAGTTTTGTGACGCGGCCGCCGCAAAAGGGCCGCGAAGCGTCGGCGGCCGATTGAACAGCCGGCATTCGGCGTTGCTTTCACCTTTGCTCAGCACATCCCCGTGAATCGCCGGCTTCTCCCGTTGCGCTTGATGCCGGGCACAGCTATCTGTTGCGTTGGTCGTCCCGCAAACGCGATTCCGAGTCGCTGGAGGAATGATATGAAGCTCGACAGACGTGCTTTTCTGATCGGTGCAACTGCTCTTGCCAGCTGCAGCCTGGCGCCTGCCGCCTTCGCCTTGACCGATCAGCAGGAACTGATCGACAAGGCGCGCATCAGTTTCGAAAAGCTGACGGCCTCGCCGGAATTTGCCGAATTGCCGGGTTATCTCAAGCACTGCAAGGCAGTGATGATTTTCCCCAGCCTGTTCAAGGCGGGTTTTGTCATCGGCGGTGAAGGCGGGTCGGGCGTGCTGATGGTCCGCGATGCGACGAAAGGCTGGAGCCAGCCGGCATTCTACACGCTGATCTCCGGCAGCGTCGGTCTTCAGGTCGGCGGCCAGCTCAGTGAAGCCATTTTCACCATCATGAGCGACAAGGCCCTCGATGCGGTACTGGACAATCAGACGAAGCTCGGTGGCAACGTCTCGATGGCGGCGGGTCCGATCGGCAAGGGTATCGGCGCCGATACGACGACGAATTTCAGCTCCGACGTCTATACCTTCGCCAAGACCTCCGGCTTGTTCGGCGGCGTCTCCTTCGATGGCGCCGGCATCCTGAAGAAGGATTCCTGGAACCGGGCGTATTACGGCGAGGGGTCGAGCCCCTATGCCATCGTCATTCAGCGCAAGTTCCAGAATCCCAATACCAGCTCCCTGGTGAACGCGCTCTCGGCCTACTAGGTAGAGCATTGCGGCCTGCCGCCTGCGTCGGGCCGTGCTGGGCTATGCCTGCGGTTCGAAACCCCGATAGCGCCGCCGGCCAGAGGCGCAAGCGCCCGGTTGGGGCGCTTCTCGCGCAGCCTCCAGCCGCGGCCTATCCTCGGCGCCGGCAAGCTGCCTGGGATCCCGGCCGTCTCAGGCGCGCCACGCCGATATAAGGAATTGATCATGCCGAAATCCGGACTTGCCCGCTTTCTCGTCATCGCCTGCCTGGTCGCCATCGTCGGTTTGGCGGGCCTGGTCGGATGGCGGCTTTATCTGAAAGGAACGGGACAGGATGCCGGCACGGTTGCCATCGGCGGCCCCTTCACGCTGGTCGACCAGGACGGCAAGACCGTCACCGATGCCGATTTCAAGGGCCAGCTGACGCTGGTCTATTTCGGCTATACCTTTTGCCCCGACGCCTGTCCGACGGCTCTCGGCACCATCACGGCGACGCTCAACAAGCTGGGTGCCGATGCCGACAAGGTAACGCCGCTCTTCATCACCATCGATCCGGCGCGCGATACGCAGCAGGTGATGAAGGAATATGCCGCCAATTTCCATCCGCGCCTGCGCGCATTGACCGGCAGCCCCGACCAGATCTCCGCCGCCGCCCATGCCTATCGGGTCTATTTCGCCAAGGCCGACGGCGCCGATCCCGAGCACTATTTGATGGATCACAGCACGATCATTTACCTGATGGACCGCGATGGGCACTATTTGGCACATTTCGGTCCGGAAGCGACGCCGGATGACATCGTCGCCGAGTTGAAAAAGGATCTTTGATCGTGCTGACGCCCGTCACGACGACGTCCGTTTATGCAGTTCTGCTGGCCCTCATCTTTCTGGCCTTGAGCGTGCGGGCCATGGCAGGCCGCCGCCGGGCGCGCGTTTTCCTGGGCGAGGGCAGCAGCGAAGAGCTGCGCCGGCGGTTGCGGGCCCATGCGAATTTCGCCGAATACACGCCCCTCGCCCTGATCCTCATGGCGCTGCTTGAATTGCAGGGGGCCGGCGCTATCGTCCTCAACGTGATCGGCCTGCTCCTGCTGCTCGGGCGTCTCGCCCATGCCTATGGTCTCAGCCGCATCCCGGAGCATCTGCCCGCCCGCAGCATCGGCATGGGCCTGACCATGGCCTCCATGGTGTTTTCCTGTCTGGCCCTGCTCTCGATCGCGCTGTTTGGTTAAGCCAAACGAGCCGTCGGAATTTAGGAAAGAGAGCCTCATTCAACGTCGGAATCGACATTCTGCACTGCACCAAATGCGTATTGCGCGGTGAAACCACGCGGCTTACGGTCGGGTAACGTTATCGCGCGACGATGCGAGCGGGTCGGGCTGCGGCGGCGGATTTCTCGTCTTGCCTCCTGGCCCCGGCAGGCCGGTCCGCGCCATGCCGTTGATTTAACGAGGTTCGAATGCTGTATCAGGCGATTGACGCCCAGTTGATGAGTTTAACTCCAGCCCGCATGGCGGCCCGCTACTGGCAGCATGTCCTGACCCACCCGATGATTCCGGCTTCCTACACGACGGCCGGCCGCGCCACGGCGGCGATCTGCGAAATGTTCGATCGCTCGACCAAGCGTCATCGCAAGCCGCGCTTCAATCTGCATCATACCACCGTCAACGCCGGCAGCGGCGGAGCGGCGACGGAAGTGCAGGTGCATGAGGAAGTGCTGTTGCAGAAGCCGTTCTGCAATCTGCTGCATTTCCGCCGCGACCTGCCCGATGGCGCTGCCGCTCAGCGGTCGCCGAAGGTTCTCGTGGTGGCGCCGATGTCGGGCCACTATGCGACCTTGCTGCGCGGCACGGTCGAGACGCTGCTGCCGGACAACGACGTCTATATCACCGACTGGGCCGATGCCCGTCTGGTGCCCCTCTCGCAGGGCGAGTTCGATCTCACGACCTATATCGATTACGTGATCGACTTCATCCGCTATCTCGGCAGCGAGACGCATATCATCGCCGTCTGCCAGCCCTCGCCACCTGTGCTGTCGGCCGTGGCACTGTTGGCGGCGGGGCAGGATCCGGCGCAGCCGCGCTCGGTGACACTGATGGGCGGGCCGGTCGACACCCGCGTCAATCCCACCGAAGTCAACGAGTTGTCGTCGCGCTATCCGCTCGATTGGTTCGAGCACGGCATGGTCTATTCCGTGCCGCTGTGGCATCCCGGCGCCCTGCGCCGCGTCTATCCCGGGTTCCTGCAGCTCGGCAGCTTCGTCTCGATGAATCCCGACCGGCATGTCGGCTCGCATCTCAGCTTCTTCGAGAATCTGGTGAAGGGAGATGGCGAGAGTGCCGATGCGCATCGCCGCTTCTATGATGAATATCTTTCGGTCATGGATCTTTCGGCCGAATTCTATCTCGACACCGTGCGCCATGTTTTCCAGGAGCACAGCCTGCCGAACGGCACCTTCCGCTATCGCGGGCAACTGGTGGAGCCGGCCGCCATCGAGCGCACGGGGCTGATGACGATCGAAGGCGAACTCGACGATATCTCGGGCCCCGGCCAGACGGAGGTCGCCCATGGCCTGTGCCGCAATCTGGCCGCCGACAAGAAGCGGCATCTGCTGCAGAAGTCGGTCGGGCATTACGGCATCTTCAACGGCCGTCGCTGGCGCAATGAAATCTATCCGCAGTGGCGTGCCTTCGTGCAAAGCCAGGGCGGCTGAGCCGGCACGACGATGGTCAGCGACCTTCCCTTCTGGAAGACCACGAAGCTCAGCCAGATGACGCGGGCACAATGGGAAAGCCTGTGCGACGGCTGTGGCAAATGCTGCCTCAACAAGCTGATCGACGAGGATACCGGGGAGCTTTTCTTCACCAATGCGGCCTGCCATCAGCTCGACTTGCGCAATTGCCGCTGCAAGGATTATACG
>DATLIX010000059.1:0-15532 GCA_035539215.1 Dongiaceae bacterium
GTGGAAGTCGAGCATGGCGCGGACCTGAATTGCCATCGACTGCTTCGCGGCCTTGACCACGGCATCGGGATCCTTCTGCCGCATCTCGGCCGCCTTGGCGAGGCTCCAGCCGGCCGGCAGATAGCCGTTCAGCGGATCATGTGCGCTGGTCTGGTCGGTTACCATGTCGGGACGAATGCCGCGCTTGACGAGTTCGGGGAACACCTCGGCGGCATTGCCAAGCAGGCCGACGGAAACGGCTTTACCGTCTTTCTTGGCCTTCTCAAGAATCGCCAAGGCTTCATCGAGAGTCGCGGCCTTGGTATCGAGATATTTCGTTTCCAGACGCCGTTCGATGCGCGACGGCTCGCATTCCACCGCCAGCATGGACGCACCGGCCATGGTGGCGGCGAGGGGCTGCGCGCCCCCCATGCCGCCGAGGCCGCCGGTCAAAATCCAGCGCCCGTTCAGATTGCCGCCGTAATGCTGGCGGCCGGCTTCGACGAAGGTTTCATAGGTGCCCTGTACGATGCCTTGGCTGCCGATATAGATCCAGGAACCGGCCGTCATCTGGCCATACATCATCAGGCCCTTGGCATCCAATTCGCGGAAATGCTCCCAGGTCGCCCAATGGGGCACGAGGTTGGAATTGGCCAGCAGGACGCGCGGCGCATCCTTATGGGTCTTGAAGACGCCGACCGGCTTGCCCGACTGGATCAGCAGCGTCTCGTCGTCGTTCAGCGTCTTCAGCGTCTCGACGATTCGGTCATAGCATTCCCAGTTGCGGGCGGCGCGGCCGATACCGCCATAGACCACCAGCTCATTGGGGTTCTCGGCATTGTCAGGATCGAGATTATTCATGAGCATGCGCAAGGGCGCTTCGGTCAGCCAGCTCTTGGCATTGAGTTCGGTGCCGCGCGGCGCGCGGATGACGCGGGCATTATAGCGGGTGCCGGTAGCGGAAGCGGTCGTCACGGCGCGATCTCCTCGTTAACTTGTATATACATGTATACACAATAAGTGGCTCAAGTTTCGCTGGCAAGGGCAAAATCGGGGCAGCGCGCCGTCATGCAACGCATTATTCCATATTGAATTTTCCGTATTGCGACGGTTCGATCTTCGCCGAAACATCAGGACTGCCTGCCGGCTATGATCGTCTAAATCGATGCCATGGAGATCGTCCGACAGGTAAGCCGCAAGATCGGGTTTCGGCCGGGCTCCATATCAATCCTTACCCATATTACCGCCAGGTTCGTAGGACGCAGCCGCTTTATTTCGATCCCGCCCTCGGGCCCCGGGCCGGTCCGGAAGAATGGATCGTCGAATATGCTTATCTGCCGCCTTCCGATGTCGCTTCCGGAGTTTGCAACATGATCGCCGTTATCTTCGAAGTCCGGCCTGCCGCCGGTGAAAAGAGCCACTACCTCGACCTCGCTGCCGCCTTGCGCGCCGATCTCGAGCATATCGACGGCTTTATCTCGGTCGAGCGGTTCCAAAGCCTGACCGACCCCGTCAAGCTGCTGTCGCTGTCCTTCTGGCGAGATGAGACGGCCGTTGCAGCCTGGCGCAATCATGCTGCTCACCGGGCGACCCAGGCCGAAGGGCGGGCCGGGGTCTTCAGCGATTATCGGCTGCGCATCGCCGCCGTGCTGCGCGACTATGGCCTGACGGAGCGGGAAGAAGCGCCGGCAGATAGCCGCACCGCCCATGGCTGAGCCGCCGGACATGGCTTGATTTCCAACCCGGAGGCGGAGAGCATGTCGTCGGCACCATGCACTCTCGTCCCAGGGAACGGCCTTGCAAGATCGTCTGCGCTTTCGGATCGACACTCTTGCCGACCCGATGAAACGTCTGGCCTGGGTGGATCTGCTGCGGGATATCTTCGGCGTGGATTTCGCCGCCTTCAGTAAGCTTGATATCTGGCCCGAGGGGTATCGCGGCTTCTCCTATCTGGACGGCGATGTCATCGCCGCCAATATCAGCTTCAATCCCTTGCCCTTGCGCATGGCCGGCCGCGACGTGGTGGCCGGACAGCTGCAAGGCGTGGCGACGCGGCCGGCCTATCGCCGCTGCGGCCTGTTCCATGATCTCATGGAAAAGGTATTGGCCTTCGCCGATACGCGCTGTGAATTTCTGCTGCTCTATACCGAAACGCCCGCCCTCTACCAGCCTTTCGGCTTTCGCCTCCTGCCGGAGCACAGTTTCGCCGGCCAATTGCAAGCCGGCTCGTTCGGTCCGGACGGCCGCAATGCCCGGACCTTGTCCATGCGGCTGCCGGAAGATATCGCGCTGGTGCGCCGCCTTTATCGGACCAGGTGTCCGGTTTCCGATGAATTCGGCTTGATCGATAATGAGGGCGTCTTCTTCAGCAATCTGTTGCGGTCCCCGTCATTCCGCCTGAGCTATTTGCCGCGCATCGAAGCCGTCGTCGTGTGGGACCAGGCAGGAGCGGGCGGGCGATCCCGGCTGCTCGATATCGTGGCGGCGGAAATGCCCCCGTCGGGGATTCTGGCGGCAGCTCTCGGCCTCCCGACGCCTGACGCGGAAATCGATGTCCTGTTTCCCCCTGACCGCTTAACGGGACAGTTTTCGGCCATGCCTTTGCGGCATGAGGATGGCGATCTCCTGATGGTACGAGGGCCCTTCGGACTGGAACAGAAGCCATTCATGTTGCCGCTGACCGCGCTTTCCTGAGCAGCGACGATGCCAGCATCTGCATGGCAAGCGGTCACGGCATGCGTTTTGGCCGCTGGTCGCGTCGGTGCTGCCGACCTAACGTCAGGAAGATTGGGCTCAGGGGGGCGTCGGTGGGGTTGGCCAAATATAAATATAATGGGGCGAAAAGTGAGACAGGCGGCTATCTGCGCGGCATCCTGTTCTGCTGCCTGGCGACGGTCTGCTGGAGCCTGAGCGGCGCCTTCGTCCGCTCGGTGCCGGCAGTCGACCCCTGGACCATCAATGCCTATCGCGGCCTGTCGACCGGTTTCTGTCTCTTGTTCTACATGCTTCTGCGCTATCGGCGCGCTGCGATCAGTCACATCCTGCCCCGGCAGCCCATGGCTTTCCTCGTCGCCGCGGGATTTTTTGCCGCCGGCTCGACGCTGTACATCCTGGCGCTCAGCATGGCGAGCGTCGCCAGCGTCTCGGTGCTGGGCGCCACCAGCCCGATTTTTGCCGCCTTGCTCGCCTGGCTGATGGTGGGCGAGCGCACGTCACCGCTGGTTCTTTGTGCGACCGTCATGGTGATGGTCGGTGTCTATCTGATCGCCAGTGCCGAAGAAGCGGTGATGCAGAGCGGCCTGCTGGGCACGATCGTGGGCGTTCTGGTCGGCTTCACTTTTGCAGGCCAGACCGTATCGTTACGCCGCTATCGCCATATGGAGATGACGCCGGCCATCATGTATGGCGGTTTCCTGGTGACGATTTCCGTGCTGCTGATCCGAGGCCTGCCGATCTTGTCGCTGCATGACTATGCGGTGATCACCGTCATGGGCCTGGTGCAGCTCGCCATTCCGCTGGTGCTCTATATCGAAGGGGCGAAATATGTTCCCTCGGTCCAGGCAATCCTGATTTCGCTCGGCGATGTCGTGCTTAATCCGCTTTGGGCCTGGCTGACCCATGGCGAGGCGGTGAGACCGGGCGTGTTCCTCGGCGGTGCGATCATTGTCATGGCGATCCTCCTGGCAACGGTCTGGCCGCAACTCCGCAAGCCGCGCGCTACAGCGCCAGCGGAAAGCCGAGCGATCTAGCCACTCCAGTTATCGGGTAAATCATGACAACGGCGATTTTCGGTCAAGTCAGCCGGCTGGGGCAGGGCGCCTATTGGCGCGGTCTGGTACTTGTCACCCTGGCGATGCTGTTTTCCAGCACCAGCGGCATTTTCGTCCGCTCGCTGCCGGAGCTCGACCCCTGGACCATCAACGCCTATCGCGGCGGCTTCATGGGGCTCTCGCTGCTGGTCTACCTGCTGGTCCTCTATCGCCGGTCGATGGGAGCCCTGATTGCCGAAGCGCAGCCGCTGGCCTTCATGATTTCCGCTGCTTGCTTTGGCGGCGCGACCAGCGCCTATGTCGTGGCCGTTTCACTGGCGAGTTCCGTCGCCTCGGTCTCGGCCTTGAGCGCCACCGCGCCGATTTTTGCCGCCCTGGTCGCCTGGATCTTTCTGCGCGAGCGGACGCCGACGATCGTATTGGCGGCGGCGGCCATGGCCTTTATCGGCATTCTGGTGATCACCTGTTCGGAGGATCGTGGGGCGGGCAACGGCATCCTGGTGACGCTGTTGGGATTGGCGGTGCCGTTCCTGATGGCGGCGCAGACGGTAGTGCTGAAACGTTTCGCCGCCACGGAGATGACGCCGGCGCTGGTTCTCGGCGGAATGTCGGTCTTTCTACTGGTCTGGCTGTTTCATGGCCTGGCGGTCCTTGGGCTCAAGGACCTGTTGCTGCTCGCCGTGATGGGCTTCGTCCAGCTCGGCCTTTCGCTCGTCTGTTTCGTGCGCGGCGCCCCGCATGTGCCGGCCGTGCAGAGCATGCTGATCGCCATGGGGGACGTCATCTTCAATCCGCTCTGGACCTGGCTGGTCTATGGCGAGCAGGTGCCGGCGACGGTGTTTTTCGGCGGCAGCCTTATCATGGCCGCGATTCTGATGGCGACGATCCTGCCGCGATTGCGGCGGCGATGATCAGCAGGACCGCTTCGTTTCAGCGCCAGAGCGGGCGCCGCATTTCGCGCTCCACCGCCTCCGGCGACAGGCCGATATCCCTTAAAAGCCGCTGATCCAGCAGGGCCAGCGATCGGCGCTGGCGCCGACGTTCGGCGGCCGTTTCGAGCAAGGCTCCAATGGCATCAAGCGCCGACATGATCAGGCGCAACCCCGCCGCGATCGATCTGCCGCTGAAGAAAAGTCTGCTGTTGCTCGTCATCGCCATCTCCTGTTCCAGAGTACGGATGATGGCGCCAGCCGTCGTCAACGTCGCTGGCGAACGTTTCGATATCGGTCGAAGCGTTTCGGCTTGAGCCGGCAACCGATGCTCTTAAAATGGCGGCATGAGCTACGGCACCAATATCGCTGAAATCGCCGCCCTGGTGGGCGACCCGGCGCGGGCCAATATGCTGATGGCGCTGATGGATGGCCGCGCGCTGACCGCAGGGGAGCTTGCCTATGTCGGCGGTATCGTCGCGTCGACGGCCAGCGGTCATCTGGCGAAACTACTCGATGCCAATCTGATCGGCGTCTTGCAGCAGGGACGGCATCGCTACTATCGCCTGGCTTCGCCCTTGGTCGGCAGCATGCTGGAAAGCCTGATGGCGGTGGCCGCGATCGAGGGGCCGAAGCGCTACCGGCCGTCGTCCTGCCGGGATGCCGCCCTGCGCGAAGCGCGCACCTGTTACAACCATCTCGCCGGCCGTTTGGGCGTTGCCATCGCCGATGCCATGCTATCGCGCGAGCAGCTCGATATGAGCGGCGAAGCCGGCCTTCTGACTGCGGCCGGACGCGCCCTGCTGCAGGACATGGGGGTCGTCCTGAGCGAAGCCAGCACGTCGCATCGTATTTTCTGCAAGCCGTGTCTCGACTGGAGCGAGCGTCGTCTGCATATCGGCGGCAGTCTCGGCGTGGCCATCGCCGATCGCTGTTTTGGCCTCGGCTGGATCGAGCGCCAGCGGGACAGCCGGGCTCTCCGCATCACAGCGAAAGGGCAGGCGGGTTTTCATCGGCATTTTGCCCTGGAAATGCGGCAGTAAGCCGGCCGGGACATTTTATTCCCGATTGACCCAGCCCCGTTCTTTGTGAGATTGCCGATAGCGCGGGGCGGCGGTCGAGCAAAAGGGGGCTGGCATGTCCGGTTTTTCAATTTCCCGTGCCGTCAGGGCGCGCGGTTTCACGCAATTATCGACAATATTCGGCCTGACTTTCTTGCTGGCGGCCTGTGTGGCCGGCAAAACGTCTTCGCCTGCAGCCGTGCCGGGCGCGGCGGAAGCTCAGCCGGCTGCCGGCTCTCCCAGCACGACCGGCATGACGGGCACGATTGGCGCGTCGGATACTGCCGTGGCAGGCGAATCCCCGGCGCCGGGGGCATCGGTGCCGACAACAGCCCAGGGCCTGCGGCTGGTGCTTCGTTCGACGGCTGAGATCAACGCCGCCAAGCAGTCATCGGCGGCGATTATCGCACAGCCCTTGGCGGCCGATCTTTGGCAGACCCTGACAATCGAGTCGGGCAGCGCCGAATCGGCCGGCGGCTCCCGCTTCGCGACGGCGGCCGACCTCGACCAATTGAAGCTGTCGCAGGCCGACGCCTTTACCCTGGGTCTGCAGAACGCCACCGCCAACCTGCCAAACCTGGCGGCCGTCACCCATGACCTGACGCCGCACCAGATCGGCGTCATTCAAAGCAAGAACGAAGAGACGAGTCGCCTGCTCTTGGCCAAGGACTGGGCGTCTTTGGCGCATGAACTGGACGGCCATCTGCTGGTCGCCGTCCCAGCCAGCGATACCGTGCTGTACTGCGAAGAAAACGGGACGCAGTCGGTGCGGACTTTTGCAGTGACGGCGCGGGATACGGCGGCCAAAGCGGGCCATGCGGTTTCACCGGCCTTGTTGCGCTGGACGCCGACCGGCTGGCAAAGCGTTCTGGTGCCCTGACTGCGACCGGGCCGCTTTGGGATAATTCACAAGTATTTAAGACACCTTCGTTAATTGTGTTGACATGGTAGCGAGAGCTTTAGTACATGACCGCCACCGCAACGCGGTTCGTTGCGCGGGTGTAGCTCAGTTGGTTAGAGCGCCGGCCTGTCACGCCGGAGGCCGCGGGTTCAAGTCCCGTCACTCGCGCCATTTCGCCTCTTCAGGCCTTCCATTTTATCCAAATATTTCAAATACAAGGCGCAACTTGCTGCGATTAATTCTCAGCTGCGAATCGGCTATTTTAGCCTTTCGCCGTCCGACACCCCGGCTTATAGTGGCCGCGCAGCGCAGCATGGCCGGTTGGGGTCTGCGGGCGCGTTTCTTTGCTGACTGGCGTGGGCGATCGGGGAAATTGGTCGCGCCGGCTCAGGCGTCCTGATGGGGTGTTTGTTGGGATGAATGACCTTCTTCGTGAGTACCTGCCGATCCTGATCTTCATCGTGATCGCGACAGGCCTTTCGCTCGTCATGGTGGTGGCGTCTTTGTTCATCGGCCGGCAAAAGCCGGACGCTGAAAAGCTGTCGCCTTATGAATGCGGTTTCGAAGCCTTCGATGACGCAAGGCGTCAGTTCGACGTGCGCTTCTATCTCGTCTCGATCCTCTTCATCATCTTCGACCTGGAAGTGGCCTTCCTCTTTCCCTGGGCAGTCTCGCTCGGGAAGATCGGCCTGTTCGGTTTCTGGTCGATGGTCATCTTCCTCGGCGTACTCACCGTGGGATTCATTTACGAATGGAAGAAGGGAGCCCTTGAATGGGAATGAGCGGCAACGTCTCCGTGACACCGACTTCCTTGCCGGCGAATGGCTTGCCGCCAGGACCGGCGCAGGATCGCATCCTGCGTGCCGTCAATGACGAGTTGACCGACAAGGGGTTCGTCGTTGCCCAGGTCGACAAGCTGGTCAACTGGGCGCGAACCGGTTCGCTCTGGCCGATGACCTTCGGTCTCGCCTGCTGTGCCGTGGAAATGATGCACGCCTATATGGCGCGCTACGATCTCGATCGCTTCGGTGTCGTCCCGCGCGGCAGTCCGCGCCAGTCCGACGTGATGATCGTCGCCGGCACGCTGACCAACAAAATGGCGCCGGCTTTGCGTAAGGTTTATGACCAGATGGCTGAGCCCCGCTGGGTCATCTCCATGGGATCCTGCGCCAATGGCGGCGGCTACTATCACTATTCCTACGCCGTTGTCCGCGGCTGCGATCGCATCGTGCCGGTCGATATCTATGTGCCGGGCTGCCCGCCCACGGCCGAAGCCCTGGTCTACGGCATCCTGCAGCTGCAAAAGAAAATCCGGCGGGTTGGTTCGATCGCGCGCTGATCGCGTGATGAGCCAGGCCGATCTTGGGAGCCCATCCGATGAGTGATGTTTACCGCGAGCTTGCAGACTATATCACTGCGTCGCTCGGCACCGCCGTGCACCACAGCGAAGTGCGCCTCGGCGAACTGATGCTGACGGTCGAGCCGGCGCAGATCGTTCAGGTTCTGACCTTCCTGCGTGACGACCAGAACTGTCAATTCAAGCTGCTGCTGGATATCTGCGGCGTCGATTTTCCTGATCGCGAGCTGCGTTTCGACGTGGTCTACAATCTGCTCAGCATCAAGCGCAACTACCGCATCCGCGTGAAGGCGCCGGTAGCGGAAGATGCGGCCGTTCCATCCGTTGTCGGCGTGTTCTCGACCTCAGGCTGGTTCGAGCGTGAAGCCTATGACATGTACGGCATCTTCTTCGACGGCAATCCGGACCTGCGCCGCATCCTTACCGATTACGGTTTCGAGGGGCACGCCTTCCGCAAAGACTTCCCGCTGACCGGCTACGTCGAAGTGCGCTACGACGAGGAGTTGAAGCGCGTCGTCTATGAGCCGGTGCGCCTGCCGCAGGAATTCCGCAATTTTGATTTCGTCAGTCCCTGGGAAGGCATGCTGCAGCCGCGCATCCTGCCCGGTGACGAAAAGGCTGGAAAGACCAACTGATGGCCGAAATGCAGATCAAACCGCTCACCATGAATTTCGGGCCGCAGCATCCGGCGGCCCATGGCGTGTTGCGCATGGTCATGGAGATGGACGGCGAAATCGTCCGGCGCATCGACCCGCATATCGGCTTGCTCCATCGCGGCACCGAGAAGCTGATCGAGAACAAGACCTATCTGCAGGCGATTCCTTATTTCGATCGTCTCGACTACGTCTCGCCGATGAATCAGGAACATGCTTTCGTCCTCGCGGTCGAAAAGCTGCTGGGCCTGGAAGTGCCCCTGCGGGGCCAGTATATCCGCGTGCTGTTCGACGAGATCGGCCGCATCCTCAATCACCTGCTGAACGTTCCGGCCTATGCCATGGACGTGGGCGCGGTCACGCCGTTCCTCTGGGCCTTCGAGGAACGCGAATTGCTGATGGAGTTTTATGAGCGCGTCAGCGGTGCGCGCCTGCACGCTGCCTACTATCGACCGGGCGGCGTCCATCAGGATCTGCCGGCCGGCATGCTCGACGATATCGGTGCCTGGGCGGAGAAGTTCCCCCGTGTGCTCGACGATCTGGAAGGTCTGTTGACCGATAACCGCATCTTCAAGCAGCGCCTGGTCGATGTCGGTCATGTCTCGGTGCAGGATGCGCTGGATTGGGGCTTCACCGGTCCGATGCTGCGCGCCGCGGGCGTGCCGTGGGATCTGCGCAAGTCGCAGCCTTATCTCGTCTACGACAAGATGGATTTTGACATTCCCATCGGCAAGAACGGCGACTGCTACGATCGCTATCTGGTCCGCATGGAGGAGATGCGCCAGTCGCTGAAGATCGTGAAACAGTGCGTTGCCCAGATGCCGGGCGGCCCGGCATCTTCGGTCGAGCGCAAGATCACGCCGCCGCCGCGCAGCGAGATGAAGCGCTCGATGGAAGCGCTGATCCATCACTTCAAGCTCTATACCGAAGGCTTCCACGTGCCGGCGGGCGAGACTTATACGGCAGTCGAAGCGCCGAAGGGCGAGTTCGGCGTTTATCTCATTTCCGACGGCAGCAACCGTCCGTATCGCTGCAAGATCCGCGCACCAGGGTTTGCGCATCTGCAGTCGATGGATTTCTGCAGCAAGGGCTACATGCTGGCAGATTCCGTCGCCATTCTGGGTTCCATGGATATCGTGTTCGGCGAGATCGATCGATGAGTGCGACTGAAACAAACGACGACTTCCAGCCGGCCAGCTTTGCCTTCACGGCTGATTATCGCGCGCGGGCGGACAAGATCATTGCCCGTTACCCGCAAGGTCGGCAGGCGAGCGCGGTCATTCCGTTGCTGGACTTGGCCCAGCGCCAGCATGGCGGCTGGCTGCCGCGTGCGGCGATGGATCATGTTGCGGACATCCTCGGCATGGCGCCGATCCGCGTCTATGAGGTCGCAACCTTCTACACCATGTTCAACCTGAAGCCGGTCGGTAAATACCTGCTGCAGGTCTGCCGCACGACGCCATGCTGGTTGCGTGGCGCGCAGAACATGACCGATACCTGCAAGAAGAAGCTCGGCATCGACCTTAAAGAAACCACCGAAGACGGCCTCTTCACCTTGGTTGAGGTGGAGTGCCTCGGGGCTTGTGTCAATGCCCCGGTGGTGCAGGTGAATGACGATTTCTATGAAGACCTCGATGAGGCCAAGCTCGATCGCCTGCTGGAAGACCTGAAGGCAGGCAAGAAGCCGAAGCATGGTCCGCAGACCGATCGGTTGAATTCGGCACCTGTCGGCGGCCCGACCACGCTGACCGAATTCGGCACGAAGCCGGTCTCAGGAGAGTGAGATCATGTTGAAAGACCAGGATCGCATCTTCCGCAATCTTTATGGCCAGGACGACTGGCGCCTTGCCGGCGCCAAGCGCCGCGGCATCTGGGACAATACCAAGGCCCTGATGGATCTCGGCCAGGACAATATCATCGAAGAGATCAAGAAGTCGGAGTTGCGCGGTCGCGGCGGCGCCGGTTTCCCCACCGGCATGAAATGGTCTTTCATGCCGAAGCAGTCGGATGGCCGCCCATCTTATCTCGTCGTCAATTCCGACGAATCCGAGCCCGGCACCTGCAAGGATCGCGAAATCTGCCGTTTCGATCCGCATATGCTGCTGGAAGGCTGCCTGATCGCCGGTTACGCCATGCGCGCCTCGGCCTGCTACATCTATATTCGCGGCGAGTTCTATAACGAGGCCTCGAATATCCAGGTGGCGATCGATGAGGCCTATGCAGCCGGCCTGATCGGCAAGAATGCCTGCGGTTCCGGCTATGATTATGATATCTACCTGCATCGCGGCGCCGGCGCCTATATCTGCGGCGAGGAATCGGCGCTGATCGAAAGCCTCGAGGGCAAGAAGGGCCAGCCGCGCCTGAAGCCGCCTTTCCCGGCGGCCTGCGGTCTCTATGGTTGCCCGACCACCGTCAACAACGTCGAATCGATCGCCGTGGCGCCGACCATTCTGCGTCGTGGCGCTGCCTGGTTCGCCGGTCTCGGCCGGCCGAAGAATACCGGCACCAAGCTCTTCTGCATTTCGGGCCACGTGAACAAGCCCTGCAATGTCGAAGAAGAGATGGGCATCCCCCTCAAGGAACTGATCGAGAAGCATGCCGGCGGCGTGCGCGGCGGCTGGGACAATCTGTTGGCGATCATTCCCGGCGGCTCTTCCGTCCCGATGCTGCCGAAATCGATCTGCGACGAAGTCCTGATGGATTTCGACAGCCTGCGTGCGGTCCAGTCCGGCCTCGGCACGGCGGCTGTCATCGTCATGGACAAGTCGACCGATGTGGTCGAGGCAATCGCGCGGCTTTCGCATTTCTACATGCATGAGAGCTGCGGCCAGTGCACGCCCTGCCGTGAGGGTACGGGCTGGATGTACCGCATCATGCAGCGCCTGGTAAAAGGCCAGGCGGAACTTGGCGAAATCGACTTGCTGCTGGAAGTCACCAAGCAGATCGAAGGTCACACGATCTGCGCGCTCGGTGACGCGGCGGCCTGGCCGATCCAGGGCCTGATGCGGCATTTCCGCCCCGAAGTGGAGCGGCGGATCAATGAGTATCGCGGCCTGAAGGCGGCGGAGTGACGACAACAGCTGCGATGATCGGGTGAGCACATAACATGCCCAAGCTGACGATTGACGGAACAGAGATCGAGGTGCCTGCCGGCATCACCGTCCTGCAGGCCTGCGAGATGGCCGGCAAGGAAATTCCCCGCTTCTGCTATCACGAGCGCTTGTCGGTTGCCGGCAATTGCCGCATGTGCCTGGTGGAGCAGGAGAAGGCGCCAAAGCCGATCGCCAGCTGCGCCATGCCGGTCGCCGATGGCATGGTCATCAAGACCGACAGCCCGGTGGTCAAGAAGGCGCGCCAGGGCGTCATGGAATTCCTGCTGATCAACCATCCGCTGGATTGCCCGATCTGCGATCAGGGCGGCGAATGCGATCTGCAGGACCAGGCCATGGCCTATGGCAAGCATTCCTCGCGCTTCCACGAGAACAAGCGTGCGGTGCCCGACAAGAATTTCGGCCCGCTGGTCAAGACCATCATGACCCGCTGTATCCAGTGCACGCGCTGCGTCCGCTTCGCGACCGAAGTAGCCGGTGTCGAGACCTTGGGTGCCACCGGCCGCGGCGAGCATCTGGAAATCGGCACCTATGTCGAAAAGGCGATCGCCTCGGAACTCAGCGGCAACCTGATCGATATCTGCCCGGTCGGGGCACTGACCTCCAAGCCCTATGCCTTCACGGCGCGTCCCTGGGAATTGCAGAAGACGGATTCGATCGATGTCCTCGATGCCGTCGGTACCAACATCCGCATCGATACGCGCGGCCGCGAAGTTCTGCGTATCCTGCCGCGTGTCAACGAGGCGGTAAACGAGGAATGGATGGCCGATAAGGGCCGCTATGCCTGCGATGGCCTGATCCGTCAGCGTCTCGACCGCCCCTATGTGCGCGTCAACGGCAAGCTGCAGCCGGCCAGCTGGCAGCAGGCGTTCGACACCATCGCCGCCAAGGTGAAAGGCCTCGACGGCAGCAAGATCGCGGCGATTGCCGGCGATCTCTGCGATGCCGAATCCATGCTGGCCCTGAAGGACCTCGTACAGACGCTGGGTTCCGCCAATCTCGATTGCCGCCAGGATGGTGCCGCCATCGATCCCGCCGCGCGAGTCAGCTATCTCTTCAATTCCGGTATTGCCGGCATCGACAAGGCGGATGCTATCCTGGTGATTGGCAGCAATCCCCGCTGGGAAGCGCCGATCATCAACGCCCGTATCCGCAAGCGCTATCTGAAGGGCGGGCTGCAGATGGCACTGATCGGCGAAAAGGCCGATCTCACCTATCCGTATCAGCATCTGGGTGAGGGCGCCGATGTGCTGCAGCAGATCGCTGCCGGCACGCATCCATTTGCCGAGGTCCTGAAGAATGCCAAGGCGCCGATGCTGATCCTCGGCGCCGGCGCGCTCACCCGGGTCGATGGCGCCGCCATTCTGGGGCTCGCCCGCAAGGCGGCGGAGACGCTCAATATCGTTCGCCCGGATTGGAACGGCTTCAACCTGCTGCACAACGCCGCGGCACGGGTCGGCGGCCTGGAACTCGGCTTCGTGCCGGGCAATGGCGGCCGTGACGTGCGCGGCATCATGGACGGTGCGCAGAACGGCGAGATCGACGTCGTCTATCTCTTGGGCGCCGACGAGATCGACATGAACCGTCTCGGCCAGGCCTTTGTGATCTATCAGGGGCATCACGGCGACAATGGTGCGCATCGCGCCGATGTCATCCTGCCGGGTGCCGCCTATACCGAAAAGGACGGCACCTATATGAACACCGAAGGCCGCGCCCAGCTCGGTCTGCGCGCCGCCTTCCCGCCGGGAGAAGCGCGAGAGGATTGGGCGATCCTGCGCGCTTTGTCGGCGGTGCTCGGCAAGCCGTTGCCGTATGACAATCTGGCGCAGCTGCGTCACCGCCTCTATCAGATCAATGCCCGCTTCCAGCGCCTCAACACCATCGAGGCCGGCAGCTGGCAGAAATTCGGCACCGATGCCCCGGTCGAGGCCAAGGGCTTCGGTCGCGCCATCAGCAACTATTACATGACAGACCCGATCAGCCGGTCTTCCGAGACGATGGCCCAATGTACCGAAGCCTTCGTCCAACCGGCAGCGGAGAAGACGGGCACCCATGGCTGAGCTTTTTACATCCTCCTTCCTTGGCCTCTATTGGGGTACCGCGATCTTCACGATCATCATGATCCTGCTGATCGTCGTGCCGCTGCTGCTGGCGGTTGCCTATCTCACCTATGCCGAGCGCAAGGTGATGGCGGCGATGCAGATGCGCATGGGGCCGAACGTGGTCGGCCCCTTCGGGCTGCTGCAGCCGATCGCCGACGGCTTGAAGCTGTTCTTCAAGGAAACCATCATCCCGACCGGCGCCAGCAAGGTGGCGTTCCTGGTCGCACCGATGCTGACCTTCTCGCTGAGCCTGATCGCCTGGGCGGTCATTCCCTTCAGCAACGGCGTGGTGCTGGCCAACATCAATGTCGGCATCTTGTACCTCTTCGCCATCTCATCGCTTGGCGTTTATGGGATCGTGCTGGCGGGCTGGGCATCGAACTCGAAATATCCATTCCTCGGCGCGTTGCGTTCCGCCGCGCAGATGGTCTCCTACGAAGTGTCGATCGGCTTCGTGCTGGTGACCGTGCTGCTCTGTGCCGGGTCGCTGAACATCTCCGATATCGTCAAGTCGCAGCAGGGCCATTGGTGGTACTGCTTTCCGCTGTTCCCGATGTTCATCGTGTTCTTCATCTCGGCCCTGGCGGAAACCAACCGTCCGCCATTCGATCTGCCGGAAGCGGAATCGGAACTCGTGGCTGGCTATTTCTCCGAATATTCCTCGATGACCTTCGCGCTCTTCTTCCTCGGCGAATACGCCAATATCTGGCTGATGAGCGCCATGACCAGCGTCCTCTTCCTGGGCGGCTGGCTGCCGATCTTCGGCTGGGAGCCGTTCGCGGAGGGCGGGGTGCTGCAGGGCATCTGGCACGGCCTGTGGTTCGCCGGAAAGATCGCCTTTGTCGGCTTCTGCTTCCTGTGGGTGCGAGCGACCTTCCCGCGCTATCGCTATGACCAGCTGATGCGCCTGGGCTGGAAGGTGTTCCTGCCGTTTTCGTTGTTCTTTGTGATTTTGACCGCCGGCGTGCTGCTCGCCACCGGTTGGTTGCCGGGCCAGTGACGCCGGCGAAGTGAGGGATTGACCATGGCAAGTGTTGCCCGTTCAGCCAAAAGCTTTCTGCTCGCCGAACTGGTGAGCGGGATGCTGCTCACCCTGCGCTATTTCTTCCGGCCCAAGGTGACGATCAACTATCCCTATCAGAAGGGACCGCTGAGCCCGCGCTTCCGCGGCGAACATGCCTTGCGGCGCTATCCCAATGGCGAAGAACGCTGCATCGCGTGCAAGTTGTGCGAAGCGGTCTGCCCGGCCTATGCCATCACCATCGAGGCCGAACCGCGCGACGACGGCAGCCGCCGCACCACGCGATACGACATCGACATGACGAAATGCATCTATTGCGGCTTCTGCCAGGAAGCCTGTCCGGTGGATGCGATCGTCGAAGGGCCGAATTTCGAATTCGCCACCGAGACCCATGAAGAGCTGCTCTACAACAAGGCCAAATTGCTGGCCAATGGCGATCGCTGGGAATCGGAAATTGCCGCCAATCTGCAAGCCGACGCGCCGTATCGCTGAGCGGGAGCGGGGAAATCAATGATCATCCAGACGATTGCCTTCTATGTCTTTGCGGTTGTCGCCATTCTATCGGCGGCCCTCGTCGTGACGAACCGCAACCCGGTCTATTCGGTGCTGTTCCTGGTCCTGACCTTCTTCAATGCCGCCGGCCTGTTCG
>DATLIX010000060.1:0-16930 GCA_035539215.1 Dongiaceae bacterium
GGACTTCAAACTCATGATGTTGATGTTGGGATCGTTCAGCAACGCAACGCCGGAGATCGCCGGCAGCTGGTTGATGATGTCGACCTGATGGCCCTGCAGCGCCAGGACCTGCGGCTGCATATCGGCATAGAAGGTGAACTCCGTGCGGTCCGGCAGCGCCTTCGGTCCCCAGTAATCGTCATTGCGGACGAAAGAGGCGCCAACCTTCGGTGTATATTTTTCCAGCTTGAAGGGGCCGGTGCCGACGAAATTCTTCTCGAAGTCGCCGGCATAATCCGCCGGCACGATGATCGAATTGTAATTGTCGGAACAGACGTAATAGGGGAAGTTGCCGTTCGGCGCGTCGAGGTGGAATTCCACCGTATAGTCGTCGACCTTCTTGATGTTGCCCTTGGACAGGACGCCGCTGAAGGCGGAGAGCGCGTTGGAGGAATTGGCAGGATCGGCCAACCGGTCGAAGGTGGCGGCCACATCGGCGGCGGTCAGCACCTTGCCGTTATGGAACTTGACGCCCTGGCGGATCTTGAAGGTCCAGACGCTGCCGTCCTGATTGGGTTTCCAGCTCTCGGCCAGAACCGGCTTCAGCATCAGGTCCGGGCCCGAGACGGCGAGAAACTCGCCGGTCTGCTGCAGCATCAGCAAGCCGCCGCCATCGGCCACGGTGACCGGGTCGATCGCCGCGGCGGGCACCGTGGTGGCGACGCGAATGGTACCGCCGGGTGTCGCGGCGCGGGCCGAAGAGGGCATCCAGAGCGTGGAGCCGAAGGCACCCGCGAGGCCGCCCAGCAGCGGCAAGGACATGCCGACGATGCTGCCATGGCGCAGGAAATCGCGCCGCCCGATATGACCGGCGGCAAATTCGTCGATGATATGGTTTTCGAGATCGCTGCTACGACCACGCACGCTGTCAATATATTTGTCGTTCTTCTTCACTGAAACCTCCCAGTTTCTACCGTAGTGTTATTTAAACCTCACCCCGCACAGGATCACGGTTGCATGCCTGATCCGGCATGTCTTGTTGTGAATAGTCGCGCGCGCGACGCCGTTCCCGCCAATGTCAGACGCCGCTGCAAGAAGGTCAACCGACATTCGCTGGCGGCTCCGCTGTTTTCTGCACCGCGGCTTTGCCGCGCGCAAGACAGAAAGCCGCGACGGCGGCGCTGGCAAATGCCATCGCGCTGGCGGCGATCATGGTCCAGCGATAGCCGCTGACGAAAGCTTGCTTGATAGCGACGGTTACTGCCACGTGCTGGTCAGGCGAGAGTTCCCCAGGCACCACAGCCGCAGCCAGCTTCGTGCGCTCGATCTGCAGCGCCTGCAGGGCGGCGTCGGGCAGGTGGAGGGCCGACAGGGCCGGGGCGAGGGCGGCATCGAAGCGATCGGCCAGCAGCAGCCCGAAGACGGCGATGGCGATCAACCCACCGGTCCGTGCCGCCATGTTGTTGATGGCGGAGGCGAGGCCGACATGGTCCGCGCCGGCGGCATTCATGGCAGCGACCGTGACCGGCGCGACGCAGATGCCCATGCCGAGGCCGATGGTCATCAGGGCCGGCATGAAGCCATAGAGATAGGAAGTATCGGCACCCGGCAGGGTCAGCAGCAGGAAACCGGCGCCGGCAAAACCGGCGCCGATGATCAGCGGAATGCGCGGTCCGAGGCGATCCGAAAGGCCGCCGGCCCAGCGCGACAGGATCGAGACGATCAGCACGAAAGGCAGGAGCGCCATGCCGGCCTGCAGCGGCTTGAAGCCTTGAATCTGGATCAGGCGAAAGGGAACGAAGAACAGGGCGCCCGACAGGGCCGCCCACAAGAGGAAGGTGAAGGCCTGGACGCCGGCGAAGCCCGGCAGGCGGAAGAGCGACAGGGAAATCATCGGTGCAGCGATGCGGCGTTCCGCCACGATCAGCAGGCTCAGGAACACGATCCCACAAGCGAGTGCGCTTGCCGTCAACGGATCGCCAAAGCCCGTCTGGCCGGCGGCGATCAATCCGTAGGTGAGGCAGCCGAGGCCGAACGTCGCCAGCAGGATGCCGATCCAATCCAGCGGGCGCCGCTTCGCCGAGCGGCTTTCCGGCACTTTGCCATACACGATCGCCAGGGAAATGGCGGCAAGCGGCAGGTTGATCAGGAAGACCCAGCGCCAGGAAAAGGTATCGATGAGCCAGCCGCCCAGAGCCGGCGCGATGGCGACGCCGATGCCGGTCGCCGCCGACCACAGGCCGATCGCCTTGCCCTGGCGTTCAGGCGGGAAACTGGCGGACAGGATGGCGAGGCTGCCCGGCATCATGAGCGCGGCGCCGAAGCCCTGGGCTGCGCGCGCCATGATCAGGGTCTGGGGATCGGGCGCCAGGCCACAGGTCGCCGAAGCCAGGGCGAAGCAGATGATGCCGATGCCGAAGATGCGCCGCCGGCCATAGAGATCGCCGATCGAACCGCCGGTCAGGATCAGCGCCGACAGAAAGAGCGTATAGGCCTCGACCACCCATTGCGCCTCGGCGAAGGAGGCATTGAGGCTGTGCTGCAGCACCGGCAAGGCGACATTGACGATGGTCATGTCGATGAAGGCCATGCCGGAGGCGATGATGGTCGCCGCAAGAACCCAGCGCTCCTGGCGTCGCGTCACGCGGAAGGGGGCAGGTTCGGCCGCGATCTCGATACTGCTGGTCATGTAATCCGATGAGTTGGCGGCTCTGTGGTGATCAGGGGACGGCGCGAGGAAAAGGTCGCAGGATTGACCGCCGCCCCGCCGGATCGTGCGCGATGACGCGTACTTGCGCAAGGGCATGTGCCAGAGGAAGCCAAACGGCCGGCAATGGCTGCCGTGCTTATCTGCCCCAAGCGGATACGCGGCAAAATGAAGAGCGCGATTCATCCGCGGCAGGACTTTCTGCTCCGGGCGCTCATCCCAGCCTGTCCTATTGGCGCAAAAGGAGGCGGCACGGACCGGATTGCCATAACGAATCCGGCGATCGGCGCAACGCGGCGGGATATAGGCGACATCGCTTTTGGCCCCCTCGGGTGAATATTGCTGTATACAGCCTAGCGAAGGCGCCGTGAATTGCAAGAGCGGTCGGGGGAGCGGGAAGGAGCAGAACCTGTGAAGCTGGTTTCCCGTGATGGAGGTTCGCACCGGGGAAACAATCGGCGATAATCCAGCCGCCGATCCGGTTCATATGGACTGTGTGTGACTTGCCGCATGGCGAATCGCCGGCAAAGGCGTCATGCTTCGTGTAGGCCATGATTTTGACATCTTTAGCGTGTAGAAGGTCATTCCGGCCAGTTTAGACGGGTCGGGCAGGAAGGCACGAAATGGCGTGGCGGGGAAGTTGGGGTGTGCCGGCGGCAATCGTTGCGTTGCTGTTGGTATGGGGACCTGGATCAGCATCGGCCGCCGGACCTAGTTTCGACTGCTCTACCGCCAAAGCCCCTATTGAAAGGCTTATCTGCGCCGACAGCGCGCTGTCGCAGGCGGAGAGGGGTGGGCCGCGGCGCGGAAAGACGGCGGCCTCACCTGCGTCAGCCGGTTGCCGGAATGGCAGCGGAAGATTGCCGCGACGGATCAGCCTGCACCACCCACACCACCGGCCAATGACGAGATGCGGCAATCGCTGCATATCCTGTCGCCGCAGAACAATCTGCGGCTGATCCGCAATCCGGAACTGCCTGCCGATCTTTCCAGCCTGGCGCTGAAAGTGTCGGTCGCATCCGGCGGCGAAGTGGCGCATCCTTCCGGCAAAGCCGGGTCGGATAAAGTGCCGGCGACACAGGTGCTGTGGTACATCGACGGCAAGCCGTTCCAGCTCGCCGCGGCCAGTGAAACGCTGCGCTGGCCGTTGCAGCCCGGCCTGCACGAATTCCAGGCGCGCGTCCCCTACAGCAAGCTCGCTTCGCCGGTGGTCACTGTGCAGGTACAGTGATGAAAAACGGTGAGAAGCCGGTATCGATCGGCTGCCGTTCATGAGTACCGGTGTGCAAATTCTCAGGCTTGGTTCTTTCTCTTCAGAAGCCTTGATGCGACTTCACCAATCGCTACAGCTGGTGCCATTGTATTTCCGGTTGTGATGCGAGGCATAATTGACGCATCTACGATGCGCAGTCGTTCGATGCCGTGTACGCGCAGGTGCCCATCGACAACCGACATGGCATCGGTACCCATTTTTGCCGTGCAGCTTTGATGATGATAGGTGTCCGCAACGTCTCGGACAAACTGCCGCATCTCCTCGTCCGAAAGGTTGCCTGGCAACACTTCGACAAATCCATTTTCTTCGAAGATGGCCGAGGCCCCGAGTTCTCGTGCGAATTTCATTCCCTGGAGAATGGTTTCCATATCGTCGGGGTGGGAAAGGAATTTCATGTCGAGGATGGGATTGTCGGCGGGGTCGGAGGAGCGCAGCCTGATCTCCCCGCGGCTTTTCGGTTGAGCTAGTCCTCCGCACATAGTCCAGCCGTCTTCAGGCAGTCCCTTTTCCACCATGACAGGGCTTCGAAAAGGGAACTCGACCTGACAGAAAAAGAGGTCGGGAGCAGCAAGACTTGCACGGCTCCTCCAATAAATCGTCACCTCTCCGCCGTTATTGCACGGTTCAATGGGTTCCCGCGAGGACCAAACAACCGGAAACAGCAGATGGTCCTGAAGGTTTTTGCCTACACCAGGCAGGTGTTGAACAAGGGGAATGCTATGTTGTTCCAGTTGCTTTTCATCGCCGATGCCTGACAGCATAAGAATTTTGGGCGTGTTGATTGCGCCAAGCGACACAATCACTTCCGAACGCGCTCTGAGCGAAAGAAGGTCATCGTCGATTTTGACCTGCACTCCCCTGGCCACTTTACCTTCGATCGTTAGGCGTTGGACGGTTCCGCTTGCGAGTACCGTCAAGTTGGGCCGGTTGAGGTAGGGGCGAACATAGGCGTCAAAGATGGACTGTCTCTTGCCATCGCGGATGATCATGTCGATGAATGCTGCGCCGCCAGCGCCCTCCATCATCTGTCCATTCTGGCTGACGAACCGCTCGATCCCCATGGACTCGGCCGCATCCAGCGTCATCAATGCAATAGGGCTGGGATCAACGGGAGGCTGAACCCAAACGGGACCGCCTTTTCCGCGAAAAGCTGGATCGCTTTCTCCTTGCCAATTCTCTAGTTCTCGAAATATTCCGCAGATTGATTCGTGCGACCAGATGCGGTCCTTTGCTTCGCTGGCGAAATAATCCCAATCGCTGCGATGACCCCGCGCCCACGCCATAACATTTACGCTCGAACCTCCGCCCAATACCTTGCCCATCGACATCAACAATTGTCGCTGGGCGAGATTCGGATCCGGTTCAGACAGAAAGCTCCAGTCACGGCTGCTTCCGAGATTTGCTATCCAGAGAAGCGGGTCGCTGACTTCTGGAACCTGGTCTGTTCCACCCGCCTCAATCAGCAACACCGATGCCGTCGGATCTTCAGCAAGACGGCGAGCCACAACGGACCCGGAGGATCCTGCCCCACACACGATGAAATCGTACTCTCCCTTAAGGCGCGATATGTCGCCGCTTGGTTCAGTGGAAACTTTTGTCTGTTCAGGAGATGAATCTGGACGTGGATCAATGATGGACATCAGCGTCTTCCTTAAAAGATATCGCATGGTTGCGCACGGCAACAGAGCGTACTGCCGGCCTCTCCAGGGAGAAGGTAAGAGGTAGGTCGATGGATTGAGATGCCGAAGCACCAATCTCATGGTAGATGCGTTTGACTTCTCGGCCACCACCGATGGGTAACCGTCGCGCGTTCGAGAAACCGTTGTTGCTCCGCCCGGTCCGGTGCCTCGGCCGAGAGGCGGGAAGGCAGCCGGATCAGCGCCAATCAGTCATAGCCGTAAAGCTGCTGCGCCGCGCTGTCGCTGTAGATGAATATAGGATCGGTCGCCGCGTTATGGGCGAGCCGCGGGATGGTATGCGTCGACTGCGATTCATGCGATGAGTGCCGGCCGGTCGCATTCGGTGAATTCGTGCGCCAGCCAATCGCTGAACACGCGAACGCGCGGCGACAATTGACGGTTTTGCGGATAGAGCAACGAGACCGGAGAGGGTGAGGGGGGGTGCTGGGGCAGAACCGGCACCAGCGTGCGTTGCGCGAAGTCGGCTTCGACGTGATAGCGCGGCACCTGGATGAGACCGAGGCCGAGCCGGGCGGCGGCGACCAAATTCTCCGCGCCATTGACCGAGAGCGTCGTCTGCAACGTGACCGTCCTGATCGTGTCGTCCACGGTAAATTCCAAGGGCAGCAGCTTGCCTGACTTCGTCGAATGAAAGCCAACCATGCGATGTTCCGCGAGTTCGTCGATCCGCGCCGGCATGCCGAAGCGGTTGAGATAGTCTGGCGCGGCGCAGGTCACTTCCTCCAGGGTGGCGATGCGGCGGGCGACAAGATCGCTATCGGCCAGTTCGCCAACACGAACGGCGCAATCGATGCCTTCGCGGATGAGGTCGACCAGGCGATCGGCTTCGCCGATATAAAGTTCGACCTCCGGGTATTCGCGTAGAAAGCGGGGCAGGCCGGGCATGATGAAATGCCGCGCCAGGGTGCCATGGGCATTGACGCGCAAGGGACCCTTGGGCTTGGCGCCGCTGAAGGCGCCCTCGGCATCATCGATATCGGCGATAATGGTGATGCAGCGCCGGTAATAGGCTTCCCCATCCAGGGTCGGACTCACATGGCGCGTGGTTCGCTGTAGCAGCCGCACGCCCAATCGTGCTTCCAGCTGCTTGACGGCGTCCGTCACGGTCGATCGCGGAATACCGAGATTCTGGGCCGCGAGGGTAAAACTGCGCTGTTCCACGATCCGGGTGAAGAGGCGCATAGCATCTAGTTTTTCCATAATTATTCTTCTTTTCCGGATTGTGATGTCAAACTATGCGTCATTGTTCGATAATTTAGAAAGAGTCTTATTGCATCCTCGCTTCTCAGCCTGTTTGTCGTCGATGTAATGGGAGCGGCCTGCTTGGGGGAAACAGGCCGCTCCAGCCGGCCGATAAATGGCGGAGCGTGGTGCCTTCGACCATTCCGAGCCGGATGCCAAGCTACGTCGCGGATTGAAAACGGTATTGGCTTCTTCGCGCGGACAAGGCCGTGCCGCTACGATTCCGATGTCCGACCGCGGATCACCAGACGAATGTCTTCGACCGGCGAGGTGGGCAATGAGAAGCTGCCGGTCGCGGACTTGGTGGTGGAACGCCGCTGAGGGGACGCGGGCGCTCCGGGAGCATCGCCACCCTGCTCGTTCCATTTAGCCAGCTCTTCATGCGCCACGGCAGCGGCGGTTTCGGTCAGTTCCAATTCGTCAGCGGAATCGCAGACCAGTTCGAGCAACATGCCATTGGGGTCGCGCACATAGAGCGAATAGCAAAACCCATGATCGATGCCGCAATTCAGATAAGAGCGTTCATCGAATTTCTGCTTTGCCCGGACAATATCCTGGAAATCCCGAACGGCGAGCGCGATGTGGTGGTCCACGCCGTCTTTCGGCAGCAAGCGTGCGGCTTCATAGGCACCCGGCATGAATTGGAAGAAGGCCAGACAGCCGCCATCCGCCATCTCAAAGAAGCAGTGCAGAAACGGGGACTCGCGGTCCAACGTGCTGCCGGCAACCCCCTTGATGGCGGCGGTCATCGGCATGCCAAGCAGATCTTCGTAGAAACGTCGCGTTGCCTCCATATCGTCGGTGCGAACGGCATGATGGTGCAGGCGACCAATTCTGTTTCTGCTGCGTCGGTCTTCCCGCGTGGCCAGCAGGCGTGCCTGTTTCTCGGCCCCGGTGCTCCGTTCTGCCGAGGCGAGCTGCTCTACCAAGGTCTTCATCTGCAATGGTCCTTTCCAGGATTACACCATGACAGCAACCTAGGTAGTGCTTGTTACGCAATCATTTCCTGTCGCGCGAAGCAGGGTTACAAGCGTAACAGGCGGATGTCGAGCGGGCGCTTGGCGAGAATGCCTAAGGACAGCTGTCGCCGCCGCTCGAGCGTTGCGCTGGATTGCTTATTCGGCCGGCACGGCCTTGCCGTCGGCGCCAATCCTGCCGGGCGCGACGTTTGCCGCCCGCATATCATAGAACCGTGCACTGACGAAGCCGAACAGCGTCCAACCGGCGAAGATGCACAGACTGCCGAGCATCAATGCGTGCTCGCCTGAGTTATAGAGCGCATAGAAGCTGTAGGCCGTGCCGATCATGGCGATGATATTGGTGATCCTGGCGCGGCTTTCCGCCATGCCGGCCACCTTTTGCATGGTGATCAGCGCGGCCATGGACATGACATAGGGGACGAGATTGGTTACCACCGCCAGGTCGACAATCTTTTGGAACTGGCTGCCGAGTTCTGGGCTGATCGTCATCAGGGCGAGGAAGGCCTGGGCTGCCAGCAAGATCAGCATGCCGATGATCGGCGCCCCGTTTGTCGTGGCGCGATTGAAGATCGGCAGGAAGTAGCCGACATCGGCGGCACTCTTGAACACCTGGGCGACGGTGAATTGCCAGCCGAGGAGCGAACCGATGCATGCGATCACCATGAGAGCCATCACCACTTTGCCGACAAAGGGGGTGAACATCATCGAAAAGGCGAGGCCGAATGGCGCATTCGAAGCGGCCAAGGTCGCATTCGGCACGATGCCGGCGATGACGTTGCTGGACAGGATATAGACGACGGCAGCGCCGATCGTGCCGCCGAGGACGGCAATCGGGACATCTCTCTCCGGCTTCTCGACTGCATCGGCGTTCGCACAAGCGGATTCGAGACCGAGAAAGGCCCATAGCGTGATCGAGATCGAACTGCCCACGGCGGGAAAGGAGGCTTCGTCATGTGGATTCCAGGCCGCCGTCCAGGTGGCGGCGCTGAACCAGAACCAGCCAATGACCGAGACGATCACCACCGGAGCGATGACGCCCCAGACGGTAACGGCACCGATCCGTCCGGTAATGCGTGCACCGCCGAAATTAGCGCAGGTGGTCAAGATCAGAAGTGCTATCGTCCAAAGGCAGATCTGCAAGGGGGTGATCGCGGCATTGAACAAGACGCTGCCGTAGCCGACGGCAGTGACGGCAATCGCCACATTGGCGATCACCAGAGACAGGCCATACGTGTAGTTGGCCATGTGGTTACCCGATTTACCAAAGGCATATTCCGCGTACCCGCCCATGCCGCCGGGCTTGCGGCTGAGCATGCCGCATCTTGCAAAGGCGTAGGCGAGCGCGAGCGATCCGCCGGCGGTAACCAGCCATGAAAAGATGGAGATGGTACCGACTTCGGCGAGCTTCGATGGCAGCAGGATGATGCCAGATCCCATCATATTGACCGCTGTCAGGACGGTCAGTTGCCAGACATTCATCTTGCTGATGGTGCCGTTCATTGGATCCCCCTGTGACACGGGCTGGCGCCTGACGGCCGCTCCGGCATATCGCCCAAAGACATACCCCAGTGTTTGTGCGTCACGCATCGGCACAGAAGATTGAGGCAGATTGAGGCGATTACCGGACGATCGCCCGGCCGCCTACACTGCGGCAAATGATACGTCGTGATATTTCCGCTAACAAGGGCGAGGAATTTTCGTCTATTCTGCCGCCCGTGCCGATTGCTGCTGAGTCATGCTGGTCAACCCAGGGGATGCAAATGGCAAGTTCTGTTTCCGACAATAAATCTGTTTCCGACAATAAAATTTCCTTGGTGCCCGCGATCCTGATGGTCGCAGGCAATATGATGGGGTCTGGCGTCTTCATGCT
The DNA here is from genome assembly GCA_035539215.1 of Dongiaceae bacterium. Taxonomy (GTDB): domain Bacteria; phylum Pseudomonadota; class Alphaproteobacteria; order Dongiales; family Dongiaceae; genus Dongia_B. The sequence continues at coordinate 9,752 of DATLIX010000060.1, forward strand.
GCCGGCAAATCTGGCGACGGCGGGCAGCATTTCCCTCATCGGCTGGCTCATCACCATGGTTGGCTCCGTTGCGCTGGCGCTGGTCTTCGCCAAGCTTGCAGCGATCGATCCAGCGGCGGGCGGGCCCTATGCCTACACCCGCAAGGCCTTCGGCAATTACATGGGCTATCAGACCAATCTGGTTTATTGGCTTGCCAATGTGGTCGGCAATGTCGGGCTCGCGGTTGCCGGGCTTGCATATCTCCGGCATTTCTTTCCGATGCTGAACGACGCGTTGGTCTTCGCTCTCGCCCAGATCGCCGTCATCTGGTTCTTCACCTATGCCAACATTCTGGGCCCTGCCACTGTCGGCAAGATACAATCCCTGACCACCGGCTTTGCGCTGGTGCCGATTGTCGGCATGGCGGTCTTCGGCTGGTTCTGGTTCAACAGCGACACGTTCAGTGCTGCCTGGAATGTGTCGGGCAAAAGCAGTTTCGATGCGGTCAATTCCACGCTGAACTATACGCTTTGGGCTTTCATCGGTGTGGAAAGCGCGTCGGTCTCGGCAGCGGTGGTGCGGAACCCGTCACGCAATGTGCCGATTGCCACGGTTGTTGGCGTGCTGATCGCCGGCGTCTGCTATATCCTCAGCTCTTCAGTCATCATGGGGATGATCCCGAACAAGGATCTGATCGTCTCCAATGCGCCTTTCGCTGATGCGGCGCGCATCGCCCTTGGTGATGTCGCCGCGAATATCGTCGCGATATGTGCGGCAATCGGCTGTCTCGGCTCCTTGGCGGGCTGGACCCTGCTGGTCGGCCAGACAGCCAAGGCAGCGGCCGATGACGGGCTGTTCGGCGCCGTCTTCGCGCGCGTGAACTCACGCGGCGTGCCATCCGCCGGGCTGATGATCGTCGCCGCCATTATGACGGTGCAGGTGCTGGCGACGATGTCGCCGACCGCCAGCGAGCAGTTCGGCAAGATCGCGTCGATTGCCGTGATCATGACGTTGCTGCCGTATATCTATTCGTCGATTTCCATAAAGGTTATCGGCTACAAGCAGATGTCGCATAACCAATATATCGTCTATACGGTGATCGGCGTCATCGCGGCCGTCTATAGCCTTTGGGCCATGATCGGTTCCGATGGCGCGCAGACCCGCTGGTCGCTGATCTTCGTCATCGCCACCATCGTTTTCTATTCGGCGGCAATCAGCCGTCAACGTGAAATCGAGGAAACCGGCCATCATCCCGGGGGCAGGGCACCACATTGGGTCCGTCATGTCACCCTGGCGATCACCATCATTTCGCTGATCGCCATGTACTGGGTCTCGGTCGGCCGCAGATCAGCGGAACTCATTCATGAGCGGGCGATCAAGCCGCCGGTGGAGCAGGGAACCGAGGCGCCTCCCGTAACACAGCCGCCGGCGCCGGCAACACAGCCGGGGACCCCGGCGCCAGGCCAATAGCTGCGGTCGGCGACCCGGCAGAGGACGACGGGGCGTCAGGAGAAGAAACGCGGAGGTTCCACCCAATCGGCGGCGATTGACATGCAATCGCCAGCGCTCGATCCACATCCCGATGACAGGAGGCGTCAATGACATCGCGTTCAATGAGCCCGCGCCAGGGTAATCGGCTCGGTATGTATGCGCTGATCATCGATGACGAATTGAACGACCAGACGGCGGTCGGGCGGGCGCTCCGCGCTTTGGCCGAGGAATTGCGCAGCCGGGATGTCCAGGTGATCGAGGCCCTGACGACGGAGGATGCGAAGGCCATCGCGACTTCCGATACCGCGATTCAATGCGTTCTGCTTGATTGGGACTTCAGAAACGATAAGGGGCATGTGAAGTCGGCGGAGGTTCTGACGCAAATCCGCACCAGAAATGCCAATGTGCCGATCTTCCTGGTGACCAGCCGCAGCGCCGCGTCATCGATCTCGACCGAGATCATGCAGCAGGCCGACGATTTCATCTGGCTTCTTGAAGACACCACGGATTTCATCGGCGGTCGAATCGTCGCGGCCATGCAGCGATATCGCCAGCACGTATTGCCGCCGATGTTTCGCGCCCTGGTGCAATTTTCCCGCGTCTATGAATATTCATGGCATACGCCCGGTCACACCGGGGGTACGGCCTTTTTGAAATCGCCGGCCGGGCGCGCTTTCTTTGAGTTCTTCGGCGAAAGCCTGTTCCGCTCCGACCTTTCCATATCGGTCGGTGAGCTTGGCTCGCTGCTCGATCATTCCGGGCCAATCGGCGAGGGCGAACGTTATGCGGCGCGGGTCTTCGGCGCGCATCGCAGCTATACGGTGACCAACGGGTCGTCCACCTCCAACCGCGTCATCCTCATGGCCAGCGTGACGCGCAACCAGGTGGCATTGTGCGACCGCAACTGCCACAAATCGGTCGAACATGCGATGACACTGTCGGGGGCGATCCCGACCTATCTCATTCCCACCCGCAACAAGCTGGGCATCATCGGGCCGATCCCGCCGGAAAGGCTGACCGCCAAGGTGCTGAAACAGGCGATTGCCGACAATCCGCTGGTTGGAAAAGCGATCGATCCAACCCCGGTCCATGCGGTGATCACCAATTCGACCTATGACGGCCTGTGCTACAATGTCACGCGCGTGGAAGAGATTCTTGGCAAGACCGTCGACCGATTGCATTTCGATGAGGCCTGGTACGGTTATGCCCGCTTCAATCCGCTCTATCGCAGCCGTTTTGCCATGCATGGAGATCCGAAAGACCATAAGCCGGACGGTCCGACGGTGTTTGCCACGCAGTCGACACATAAGCTTCTGGCGGCGTTGTCCCAGGCCTCCTTCATTCATGTGCGTGACGGGCGGCGGCCGATCGATCACGGGCGCTTCAACGAAGCCTTCATGATGCATGCGTCGACCTCGCCGCAATATGCCATCATCGCCTCCAACGACGTCAGTGCGGCGATGATGGCGGAGTCAGGCCAGTCGCTGACGACGGAATCCATCCGTGAGGCCATTTCCTTTCGGCAGATGCTGGCGCGTCTCCATGCCGATTTTGCGAAGAAGGGTGACTGGTTCTTCACGGGGTGGCAGCCTGAGCAAGTCCAGGACCCGAAATCGAAAAAGAAGATTGCTTTCCATCTGGCTTCCGAGGACCTGCTGGCGACGGACCCTTCCTGCTGGGTGCTGCATCCTGGCGCCGAGTGGCATGGATTTGAGGGTCTCGAAGACGACTATTGTATGCTCGACCCAATCAAGGTCTCCATCTTGACGCCGGGTGCGACGGCCAGCGGCGGCATTGGCAAGGAGGGCATTCCGGCGAGCATCGTCACGGCCTATCTCGGGCAGCAGGGGATCGTCGTGGAGAAGACCACCGATTTCACCATCCTCTTCCTGTTCTCCATCGGAATCACCAAGGGTAAATGGGGGACGCTGATCAACGCGTTGCTCGATCTGAAGCGCGATTATGACGCCAATGCGCCGCTGGAACAGGTGTTGCCGAACCTCGTGGCCGCTTATCCCGATTATCGGAAACTGGGGCTGCGTGATCTCGCTGCGTCGATGTTTGCCAGCATGAAGAAACTGCGCACGACTGAATACCTGGCCAAGGGTTTCGGTGTACTGCCCAAACCTGATCTCAGTCCTGTCCAGGCCTATGAGGAACTGGTGCGGAATAATGTTGAGCAGGTGATGCTCGCTGAGACGGCCGGTCGCACGGTTGCGACGGGCGTCGTGCCTTATCCGCCGGGAATTCCCTTGCTGATGCCGGGTGAAAATGCCGGTCCCGCGGATGGCCCGTTGCTCGGCTATCTGAAATCCCTTGAAGCTTTCGACCGGCAGTTCCCCGGCTTTGCCCACGACACGCATGGTGTCGAGGTCGAAGACGGCGCTTATCGGATCTATTGCATCAAGAAGGGCAGGAAGTAATCGCGGGGATGCCGGGAAAGGACGCTATTTGCATCTTTCGATCAGCGCCATCGCCGCGGCTGGGTTGCGCTCCTTGAAGCCGCTGATGACGTAGAGAAAGACGTCGCGACTTGCAGCTTTCTTGGCGGCCGGACCGACCGTTTCGAGATCGTCCGGCTGGCCGCCCGCGGCCCAGAGCTGAGCGCGCTTGGCCCAGGCATCCAGGGCCTTGGCAGGATAGCCGAGTTTTTCCTTTTCGCTGGTGCCCATGATGCGCGCATAGACGAAAGGCGCGGTCAGATCGGCGATCTGCGTGTAATCGGCGTCAGCGGAGATGATCACCGCCACTTCATGCTTGCGGGCGAGGGCGATAAAGTCCGGCGATTTGAAACTGTCATGGCGGACCTCGACGGCATGGCGCAGCTGATATCCGCCGATACTTTTCGGCAGCAGTTTCAGGAAGGCGGCGAAATCATCGGGATCGAATTTCTTGGTCGGCATGAATTGCCAGTTGATCGGGCCCAACTTGTGTTTCAGCTCGGTAACGCCGCTGTTGAGGAACTTTTCGACAGATTCGCCGGCTTCCGCCAAGACCCGGCGATTGGTGGCAAAGCGCGGCCCTTTCAGCGCGAAGACGAAATCCGCCGGCGTCTCGTCATGCCATTTGGCAAAGCTTTCGGGCTTCTGCGATCCATAATAGGTGCCGTTGACCTCGATACTGGTCAGCTTGCTGCTGGCATATTCCAGCTCGCGCTTTTGCGTAAGGCTCTCGGGGTAGAAGGTGCCGCGCCAGGGCTCATAGGTCCATCCGCCGATACCGATGCGGATCTGGGTCTTGGCAGCCTTGGCCATGGCAGTGGCTCCTGTGACGATACGGAAAGGCAAAAGGACAGGCGGGATAGCAACATGGGCCGCAGCTGCTTGCAACCCTGTCGGCGCGGCGAATCTCAAGCCGCCGGCGCAAAGCCGATCTCAGCTGCCACTCAACTGACAAGCATAGGGCGCAGCCGGAATACCGACGTCGGTCAGCGGCGTCGCGACCCGCGCGCGATCAGGACGAAGGCAACCAGACCGACAGCCGCCAAGAGGGCGCCGCGATAGATCCAGCTTGTCTCGCTGATCATGAAACTGCTTGCCGGATAGGGGAAGTAACCGCTGCCCTGGCCGATCCAGATCACGCCGGTCAGGATGGCCAAGACGGCAATGGCCAGGCCCAGTCGTTTCATCCGCTGTCCTTTCTGGTTTCCGCATCCGGCGGGGCCGCACGGCTCCATCAAGGATACGACCGCTTCTGCTCCATGGAAAAGCCCAATAGCCGGGCGGGGAGGGTGCGCTTGCTATTGCCGGCGGTTTCTCCGCAGCTATTTGACAGCCGCAGACTGCAGGTTCGCCGGGGGCCTTTGCGGGTGCAGCCTACCAGCCGACTTGGCCGCTTTCGGAAGCCGGTTGGCTGGCCCGATCAGCCGCCGGCACATCCGATCGGTTTGCGGGCGGCTACTAACTTAGCTCTTTATGCCTAGGCGCCGAAGTAACGGCGGTGATGTATCGGATCGCGATATGTCAGGTTGGTATTTTAATCAAGCTTTCCGGCCCGGATTCCCACGGGGCCAACGCGGAAAAATTAGCCCAAGTTTTTCTTATCGCCGGAATTGCCAAATCTGTTGCTGCAGGCCGGCGCAAATTTAATTCATCTGTTGCAACATGTGGCGGCGTGCCATTAATCTAACATCAAAATGAACTAAAAGTTTGAAACAGGGGCTGACAATCGATTTTCACCTAGGTGTACCGCTGGGAGCCAGCGGCCGTGGCGCATTCGATTGTAGATGACGTGCTGTTGGTTGGCCCCTGAGCCGACAGATGTATCGTCTTGGGAGGAAATTGATGACTAAATTGAATCGCCGTACGATGTTGAAGGGGGCGGCTGCGGCCGCGTCCGTCATTGCTGCTCCTCGTTTCGTTCGAAACGCGTTCGCCTCTTCGGGCGAACTGAACTTCATGGGTTGGGCCGGCTACGATTTCAAAGCCGCCTTCGCCGGCTTCACCAAAGCCACCGGCATCAAGGTGAACTTCAACGAGCAGCCGGACCAGGATGCCATGTTTGCGCAGTGCAAGCTGGCCTTGCAGACCGGTGCCGTGGACGTTGTCGAGCCGACGCTGGACCGTGTGCCGGCCTGGGTCAGCAACGGCATCATTCAGCCGTGGGATACCAGCAAGCTGGCCTTGTCGAACTACCTGGACGGCGTTCCGGGCGGCAAGCCGGGCGATGCCGGCGAAGTCAACGGCAAGCGTTACTTCGTTCCCTCGGTCTGGGGCACGGAAGCGCTGGTCTACAGCAAGAAGGACGCGCCGATGGCCTATGGCACGGCCAGCCTTGCTGATCTCTTCGATCCGAAGTTCGAAGGCAAGGTGACTTTGCGCGCCCATTCCTCGCTGGCCGCCATGGGCCGCGTGCTCGATTCGCAGGGCAAGCTGCCGAAGCCGTTCCTTGAAAGCTACAAGGACGAAGCGACGATGAAGCAGATCTGGGACATCGTCCTGGCTGAAGCCGTCAAGCATAAGGCCAATGTGGCGCAGTTCTGGGCCTCGGAAAACGATGCCCAGGGTGCTTTCCGCACCAATGGCTGCACCCTCGGCTTGTGCTGGGATTCGACCGGTTCCAACATGGCCTCGGAAGGCTTCGGCTTCATCGCGCCGAAGGAAGGCGCCTTCGGTTGGAGCCAGGGCTTCTTCCTGATGGCCAATGCCAAGAACACCGAGCAGGGCCACGAATGGTCGAAGTGGATCTCGACCGCCGAAGGTTCGGCGGCCTGGGCTTCCGCCTTCAAGGCCAATGCGGTCGGCAAGGGCGGCATCGAGCTCGCCGATCAGTCCGTCAAGGACTTCTACAAGGCGGCCTATCCGGGCGATGCGTTGCAGAAGCTGTGGTGGTGGCCGGCGCAGGATGCCTGGTTCATCAAGCTGCGCGGCGAATATGCCGACAAGTGGAAGGCGGCGTAACGCATCTGTACTGATCTGCTGTCGGATTCCGAGAGCCGGACTGTTCCTGACCGACGCACGGTGTGAGTCAGTCAGGAACATGAATCCGCCTCTTATCAAGAACTGAGGGCGATACGTATTTCCGGGGAGGCCATCGGCTTCCCCGGAAACAACGCGTTATCGGGGGCGATAGCATCAGTCGGACATTTGTTTTGAACGGCCGGCGACAGGCGGGGCGGCCAAAGGTATCTATCGGGGTTTATATGAGTGAAGGCGTAGAATTATCCGGCGTTTGCGCGGATTTTGGCGATTTTCGAGCCGTTGACCGTG
>DATLIX010000061.1:0-2806 GCA_035539215.1 Dongiaceae bacterium
CAAATGACCATCGCGCTGGCGCGCGCGAAAGGCAGCCAGCGGTCCATCTTCCGTCATGGAGGAGACCAACGCATCAAACACGTGAAAGGTGGCGACTCGGTCAATATGCATGTTGCAGATATGACACCACATTTTTTGTCATTTCGCCATGGCGAAATGTTTCGCTTGCCTTTTGCAACATTCTTTTTTCTGCCCGCATGAGTCTTTGATGCAACAGAATGCGCTCGATCAGCGCTCCGATCGCCCGCATCGAGCATGTCAAACACGTCGCGACGACACGCATGACCGGATGCCGAGCGCATATCGATGTCTCCATCCGCCATCACTGCGCCCTCGCGATGCCGTGATCCCCGCACGCACGCTGCGGCTGATCGCATAAAAGCAAACCGCGACGATCGGCGCTGATCGTCGCGGCTGGAGGTAAAGAAATTATTGCCAGAGCCGGATCATCTTGAATCGAAGCGCGGAGATCTTCGATTCAGATGGCGAGATGGTCTCTCGCCGGCATGCTGGAGCGTCGATGCCGATGCCTAGAAGGGCAACGGCTTGCCGTTCACCGTAAGCTGGCCAGCGGGCGGCACATCGATCTTGAACTTGTCGACCGGCTTGCCATCGCTGCCTTGTTCGCGTGTCGCATAGGTGAGCAAGGTCTGTGCCATGCCGACATACTGCGCCGCCGCCGGATCCTGATCGGCCTGCTTTTGCGCCAGGGCGATGATCTGATCGAGGCCGGTGACATTCACATTCAGGCTGCCGACGGAGCCGTGTACGGCGGTCGCCTGAATGGCGAAATCGCCGGTGGCATCGATATTGGTGGCAGATGACGTGAGATGCGACGGCTCGATCTTCACCGTGACGCCGTCTTCCTGCAGCAATTGCTGCAACTGCGCAAAGACCACCGCACTCTGCGCTTCCATGTCGGCCTGGTTGGGCTGGCTGAGCAGCGGCGCCATGCTGGCGCAGAGCGATGCCAGATCCTTGGTCGGCACGTTGTTGAGGGAGATGATCAGCGCGCCACTGGCCGGCAGCAGCGCCTGCACCAGTTCGTTCTGCGCCATCGGCGCATGAACCACCAGAGCGTCATGATCGATGGCGAACTTGATCGACACCTTCTGCTGATCGAAGCCATCGGCCGAAACAGCGAAGCCAAACTTGCCGAGATCGAAGGAGGAATTCTGATCCGTCGCCTGGTAGCTGACGCCGGAGACATGGAAGTCGGAATTGAAAGCGGAGAACAGGCTCGGCAAAGCGGCCGCAAAATCCTTGACCGCCGCTTCCGTCGCATCGGCACCCGCTGTTGCCGCGGCGGTATTGGCGTCGCCCGAGGGCTGCGCGTTGCTCGTGCCGTTGGCCGTATCGCCCGAGGCTTGCGCCGGAGCATCGGTGGTCGCCGGTGACGCCGCCGCCTGCTTCGCCGCCGCCTCCTGCGCCTCGGCCTGCTTCGCCAGGGCGTCGCGCAGCGCGCGCAGCTTGGTGGTGTAATCGATCAGCTTCAGATTCTGCAGGCCGGACGTGACGTCCACTTCCTTGATCGTCAGATGGCCGTCAGTATCGTTCGCGACATCGAAACCGGTCACGGCGAACTTGCCGCTCTGGTCCCAGACGCCCTTGCCCTTATCGGTGCTGTCGATGTTGAACGAGGCGCCGGCAGCCTTGATGTTGTCGCCACGCTGGGGATCGTTGACCACGAGATCGGCAAGCTGCAGGTCGAGCTTGGTGAAACTCGCCGCCTCACGCAGCCACGTGCCGCTGAAAGCCTTGTTGGTCAGTTTGACGTCGCCCGCCGCCTGGCCGTCGGCCGTCTTGAACGGCATGTCATTGGCGAGGGTCAGCTGGCTGGCTTCGAAGGTCTTGTCGTCCTTCGGCGTGAGCACATAGCTGATCGCACCGATATCGAGATAGCCGTCGCTGGCAGTCCCCACCTTGACGCCATCGATCGCCACGAGATAGCCGGCATCCTGCTGGGGCGTCACCTTGACACTGGCATGGCTGAGGATCCGCTTGCTCTGCGGACCTTCGATCTGCGCCAGATAATCCGTTACGCTTTTCTGCAGATCGGCGGCCACCTGGGTGCGGTCGGGCCCCTTGTCACACCCGGCCAGCAACAGGCCGACCACCAGGCTCAGGCCGGCGAAGCGGCCGGCGCGCCCAATCACTCTCATGAACGACTCCCAAACAAGCAACCCGGCCGGCGGCCGGGCTTCGAGGCAACTTACCAGAATTTCTTTGCAATCGCGGGCAACAAAAACCGGGCGTGATCGGCATCACGCCCGGTCGATGTGCGGATTTCATGTCCTTGCGGCGGCAAGATCAAGGCAGCCGCGTATCAGGATCGCCGGTGAAACCTTAACGGCGCTCCACCATCAGCTTCTTGATCTCGCCGATCGCCTTGGCCGGATTGAGCCCCTTCGGGCAGGTCCGCGTGCAGTTCATGATGGTATGGCAGCGGTAGAGCCGGAAGGGATCTTCCAAGTCATCCAGACGCTCGCCCGTCGATTCGTCGCGGGTATCGGCGATCCAGCGATACGCCTGCAGCAGGATGGCCGGGCCGAGATAACGGTCGCCATTCCACCAGTAGCTGGGGCAGGACGTCGAGCAGCAGAAGCACAGAATGCATTCCCACAGCCCGTCCAGCTTGGCGCGCTCTTCCGGCGATTGCAGCCTTTCGCGCGAGGGCGGCTGGCTCTTCGCCTTCATCCACGGCTCGATCGAGGCATATTGCGCGAAGATGCGGTTGAGATCGGGCACCAGATCCTTGACCACCGGCATATGCGGCAGCGGATAGATCTTCACCTCGCCCTTGATC
>DATLIX010000062.1:0-32261 GCA_035539215.1 Dongiaceae bacterium
CGGCGCCGACCCGTTCTGAACGGGCGCAGATCTTGTCGATCTCGTCGATGAAGACGATGCCGTTCTGCTCCACCACCTGGATGGCGTCGCGCACCACCTTTTCCTGATCGAGCAGCTTGTCGCTTTCCTCGGCCATCAGCACCGCATGGCTTTCCTTGACCGTCATCCGGCGGGTCTTCTGCTTGCCGCCGCCGAAGGCCTGGCCGAGGATGTCGTTGAGATTGATCATCCCCATGCTGGCGCCCGGCATGCCGGGGACGTCGATGGTCGGCATCGAAAGATTGCCGGTATCCTTGACCTGCAGCTCGATCTCGCGATCGTCAAGCTCGCTCTGGCGCAGCATCTTGCGAAACTTGGCGCGGGTCTCCTGGGTGGCGTTATCGCCGACCAGGGCATCGAGCACGCGTTCCTCCGCCAGCACCTCCGCTTTCGCCTGGACCTGGCGGTGCATGCGCTCCTTGGTCATGGAGATGGCGATTTCCACTAGGTCGCGGATGATCTGCTCGACATCGCGGCCGACATAGCCGACCTCGGTGAACTTGGTCGCCTCGACCTTGAGGAAGGGCGCATCGGCGAGCTTGGCGAGACGCCTTGCGATCTCGGTCTTGCCGACCCCGGTCGGGCCGATCATCAGGATGTTCTTCGGCGTCACTTCTTCGCGCATTTCCGGGCTGAGCTGCTGGCGGCGCCAGCGGTTGCGCAAGGCGATGGCGACGGCGCGCTTGGCGTCGTGCTGGCCGATGATGAAGCGGTCGAGCTCGGAGACGATCTCGCGCGGTGTCAGGCTACCGGCGCTGCTGGCGATCGCGTCGGCTTCGGCGGCTGCGGCCTGGGCAGCGGTGGAACGGGCGGGTTCGGTCATCACTATCTCCGTCGCCCGGCAGGCAGGCGTGAGCCAGGCCGGGCCAAACAGGCGCCGCGGAAGCGCGAAGGCGGCGTCAGAGTTTTTCGAAAATCACGTTGTGGTTGGTATAGATGCAGATGTCGCCGGCAATCTTCATCGCCTTGCGGCAGATGCTTTCGGCGTCCAGCCCCTCGATATCGACCAGCGCGCGGGCGGCGGCGAGCGCAAAGGAGCCGCCCGAGCCGATGCCGATCAGCCCGTCTTCCGGCTCCAGCACATCGCCGGTGCCGGTCAGGACCAGGCTGACCTTGCGGTCGGCGACGGCCATCATGGCTTCCAGGCGCCGCAGATAGCGGTCGGTGCGCCAATCCTTGGCCAGCTCCACGCAGGCCCGGGCCAGCTGCCCCGGATGCTGTTCCAGCTTGGCTTCGAGGCGTTCGAACAGGGTCAGGGCATCCGCGGTCGCCCCGGCAAAGCCGGCGATGACACCGTTATCCTTACCGAGCCGGCGCAATTTGCGGGCATTTGACTTCATCACGGTATTGCCGACCGTGACCTGGCCGTCGCCGGCGATCACGACAGTGTCGTCCTTGCGCACCAGCAGAATGGTCGTGCCGTGCCAAGGTGCCAGGCCATGGGGATTTTGACCGGGCGAGAGAGCTGGATCATAAGACATGACGGTCAGATAGGCGATTGCGTTAACGGGTTCAAGCTGAAGCTGGTCCGGCGGGATTCCCGGGTCGGCGACCGGTGCGCGTCGCCTCGTTTCGGTTCCGCCACCATTAACCCAGGAACGATAAGGTCAAAACCCTGGCCTTGCCCGGCCGGTATTGTTAGAAACACGTGACTTTTCGACCGCCCCTTTCGATTGCCAGGACCTGCCGGGTCGCTTTTCGCTGAAGAAAAGTGCCGCCGGCGGGTAAAGGACGCCAGATGAACGACCAGAGCAGCAAATCGATCCCGACGGCAGGCGCGCTAAAGCGTCAGGCCAGCGTCAGCCGCAAGACCAAGGAAACGCAGGTCAGCGTCAGCGTCGATCTCGACGGCAGCGGCAAATCGGCCATCGCGACCGGCATCGGCTTCCTTGACCATATGCTGGACCAGCTGGCGCGCCACAGCCTGATGGACCTGACGGTGGAGGCCAAGGGCGACCTCCATATCGATTTCCACCACACCACCGAAGACACCGGCATCGCCATCGGGGAAGCGGTTTCGCAGGCGCTCGGCAACCGGGTCGGCATCACCCGCTACGGCGAGGCCACCATCCCGATGGATGAGACCTTGACCCGGGTGGCGCTCGACGCCTCCAACCGCCCGTATCTGATCTGGAAGGTCACCTTCTCGCGGCCGAAACTGGGCGAGATGGATACCGAGCTTTTCAAGGAGTGGTTCCAGGCCTTCGCCCAGAGCGCCGGCCTCACCCTGCATGTCGAGAACCTCTATGGCGAGAACAACCACCATATCGTCGAGAGCTGCTACAAGGCGCTCGCCCGCGCGCTGCGCCAGGCGGTGGAGATCGATCCCCGGAAATCCGATGCCGTGCCCTCGACCAAGGGCGTGCTCGGCGGCTCGCTGAGCTGATGGCGGCTGCGCTAACGGTACGGATGGAGCAGCGGACGTGACCACCATCGTCATCGATTACGGCGCCGGCAATCTGCGCTCGGCCGCCAAGGCCCTGGCCGTGGCGGCCGCCGATAACGGGGCCGGGCCGGTCGTGGTCAGCGACGACCCCGCCGCCATTCGCGCCGCCGATCGCCTGGTGCTGCCCGGCGTCGGCGCCTTCGCCGATTGCAAGCGCGGCCTCGAAAGCCGCGCCGGTGTGGTCGAGGCGCTGACCGAGGCCGTCATCGCCAAGGGCCGGCCGTTTCTCGGCATCTGTGTCGGCATGCAGCTGATGGCGACAGTGGGTGTCGAATACGGCACGCATCCCGGTCTCGACTGGATCAAGGGCAAGGTGGTCAAGCTGACGCCAAGCGACCCCCACCTGAAGATCCCGCAGATGGGCTGGAACAATCTGGAGCTGAAGGCCGACCATCCGATCTTCACCGGCCTCGTCAACGGCGATCACGGCTATTTCGTGCATTCCTACCATTTCGTCGCCGATGATCCGAAGACAGTCCTGGCGGAGGTGGATTACGGCGGCAAGGTGGCGGCGGTGATCGGCCGCGACAATCTCGTCGGCGTGCAGTTCCACCCCGAGAAGAGCCAGCAGGTCGGGCTCCGGCTGCTGGCGAATTTCCTCGCCTGGCGGCCGTGACGACAAACCACGTCATGCGGCAGGGCCGTGCATCGGGCGGCTCTGCGCGATGACCAGATTTCGAGCAGGCAGATGAACAACCTCATTCTCTATCCGGCGATCGACCTCAAGGGCGGCCAATGCGTGCGCCTGAAACAGGGCGACATGGACCAGGCGACGGTGTTCAACACCAATCCGGCCGACCAGGCGCGGCAATTCGCCGATGCCGGCGCGCAATGGCTGCATCTCGTCGATCTCGACGGCGCCTTTGCCGGCCAGCCGGTCAATGCCGCGGCGGTCGAGGCGATCCTGAAGCAGGTGAAGCTGCCCTGCCAGCTCGGCGGCGGCATCCGCGACATGGCGCGGATCGAGATGTGGCTGGCGAAGGGCATCGCCCGCATCATCCTCGGCACCGTCGCCCTGAAGAATCCCGATCTGGTGCGCCAGGCGGCGAAAGCCTTCCCCGGCAAGATCGCCGTCGGCATCGATGCCAAGGGCGGCCGCGTCGCCGTCGAAGGCTGGGCCGAAACCGCCGACATCACCGCCCTCGATCTCGCGCGCAAATTCGAGGACGCCGGCGTCGCCACGGTGATCTACACCGATATCGACCGCGACGGCCTGCTGCAGGGCGCCAATATTCCGGCGACCGCAGAACTGGCTTCCGCCTTGTCCATTCCCGTGATCGCCTCGGGCGGCGTCTCCAATCTGCAGGATCTCGTGGCGCTGATGCAGGCGGCGCCCGCGACACGCGGCAAGGGCGGCGGCATCAGCGGCGTCATCTCCGGCCGCGCCATCTATGACGGCCGCCTCGATCTGCGCGCCGCCTTGGCGCTGCTGAGGGAGAAGGTGTGATGGCTGGAAAGTTGAGGCGGCGGCTGCGATTTTCCCCCGCCCCGCTGGCGGGGAGAGGCTTGGGGTGAGGGGTTCGTTATGACGCTCACCCGCGCCCGATCACTGCAAAAAGGGGCAACCGAGGCCGAGAAGCTGATAAGGTTCGGACCGCTTGGCTGGAAGCACAAGGCCATAGGGCTGTGCGATATTGGAATAATGACGTGCAGGCGAATATAAACGGGGTACTTGAGGCGCTGCGATCGAGCTTGGCTTGCCCCTCACCCCAACCCTCTCCCCGAAGGGGCGAGGGAGCTAAAGACCAGGAGCGTTCAACGTCATGCTGAAGATGCGGGTCATTCCCTGTCTCGATGTGAAGGACGGGCGGGTCGTCAAGGGCGTCAATTTCGTCAACCTCGTGGATGCCGGCGACCCCGTTGAGCAGGCCAAGCTCTATGACGCCGCCGGTGCCGACGAGTTGACCTTCCTCGACATCACCGCCTCCAGCGACAATCGCGACACGCTTTACGATGTCGTCGCCAAGACTGCCGAAGCCTGTTTCATGCCGCTGACCGTCGGTGGCGGCGTGCGCAAGATCGAGGATATCCGCAAGCTGCTGCTGGCCGGGGCCGACAAGGTCTCGATCAACACCGCCGCCGTCAACAATCCGGATTTCGTGCGCGAGGCGGCGGAGAAATTCGGCGACCAATGCATCGTCGTCTCGATCGATGCCAAGGAAACCGCGCCCGGCAGATTCGAGATCTTCACTCATGGCGGCCGCAACCCGACCGGCATCGACGCCGTTGCCTTCGCCAGGCAGATGGCGGAAAACGGCGCCGGCGAATTGCTGGTGACCTCGATGGATCGCGACGGCACGCGGAGCGGCTATAACATACCCCTGACCCGCGCCATCGCCGATGCCGTCACCGTGCCGGTGATCGCTTCGGGCGGGGTCGGCACGTTGCAGCATCTGGTGGAAGGCATCCGCGACGGTCACGCGACGGCGGTGCTGGCCGCGTCGATCTTCCATTTCGGCCAGCACAGCATCGCCGAGGCCAAGGCCGCCTTGGCGGCGGCACATCTGCCGGTGCGGCTGTAAGGCGATCGGCGCGGGCAATTGTTCGAGGACGGGATATGAGCAGCGACAACAAGGACAGCAGTGTGGGCAATGCCGATACGGGCGCCTGCCTTGACCGGCTCTACGGCATCATCGAAAGCCGGCGCGGCGCGGATCCCACATCCTCGCATACCGCCAAGCTGTTCCAGAAAGGCCGCGCCAAGATCGCCCAGAAGCTCGGGGAAGAAGCGGTCGAGACGGTAATCGAGGCGATGCGCGGCGACAGGGAACTTTTGATCGGCGAGAGCGCCGATCTGCTTTATCATTTATTGGTGCTATGGGCCGATTGCGGCATCGCGCCCCGGGATGTCTGGGCAAAGCTGCTGGCCCGCGACGGCATTTCCGGCATTGCCGAGAAGGCCGCACGCAGCAAATAGCGCCGGCAACACATCACGTCCGCCGGTCTCGGCCGATCTCACTCGCGGTCGGTTTCAACAAGGAAGCGCATCATGGCCTATGACAGCAACAACATCTTCGCCAAGATCCTGCGCGGCGAGATTCCCTGCGCGAAAATCTATGAAGACGACCACGTGCTGGCCTTCACGGATATCCGGCCGCAGGCCAAGGTACATGCCTTGGTCATCCCCAAGGGCGCCTATGTATCGTCGCAGGATTTCGCCGAGCAGGCGAGCGATGCCGAGATCGGCGCCTTCACGCGCGCCGTCGCCAAGGTGGCGCAGCAGCTCGGCGTCGCAGAGACCGGCTATCGCGTGATTTCCAACAGCGGTCCCGACAGCCATCAGGAAGTGCCGCATTATCACGTCCATATCCTCGGCGGCCAGCCGATCGGCAAGATGGTGCATCTGCCGTAAGGCTTATCTGCACGCGACGGACGGGTAAACCGGCCTGTTTCCGATGGTCCGGAAACGCCGCCGAACCCGGACCTTCCATTGCGCGATGGCTTTCAGCGGCATCAGCATCCGCGCGGCATCGAAGCGCCTTCTGCATAGCCGGAGATCGGTGAAGGGCTCTTGATTGGCGGGACCATCGATCCACCTTATTTATTGATATTTGTGAATTGATCGGGACAGCAAGTCGTCATCGCGACATGCCGCTATCGAGGAGCACCTCATGGCCTATGACAGCAACAATGTCTTCGCCAAAATTCTACGCGGCGAATTGCCCTGCATCAAAATCTACGAAGATGAACATGTGCTCGCATTCGAGACCATCAAGCCGCTGGCCAAGGTGCATGCTCTGGTCATCCCCAAGGGCGCCTACGTTTCCTCGCAGGATTTTGGCGAAAAGGCGAGTGATGCCGAGATCGGTGCCTTCATGCGCGCCGTCTCGAAGGTGGCGATGGATCTCGGCCTCGTCGAAACCGGCTATCGCGTGATTTCCAACAGCGGTCCGCATAGTCATCAGGAAATACCGCATTACCATGTCCATATTCTCGGCGGCCAGCCGATGGGCACGATGGGCCTTTAAGCTAAAGCGAAGCACCTGTTTCGACGATCAGAACGCCAGCAGGACCAGCGCGACGAGACCGAAGCCGGCGCCGAGCAGCTTCACCGGGGTCAGGCTTTCGCCATAGAAGACGGCGCCGATCACCAGCATGCCCAAAGCGACACTGACGCCGAACAGCACGCCGCCGACGCCCAGAGGAATGCCTTGCCGCAGCATATGCTGCCAGCAGAGATTGCCGGCGGCGACGAACAAGACGGCAAGAATGGAGTTGCGAATCTCACCGGTGACGGCGAATTGCTTGGCGAAGGTATCGCCGATCAGCTCGAGCGCCGCGAGGGCGATGAGGAGCAGCAGCCAGAGGGGTAGGAAGGGCGGCAGAAAGGCCGAGATCTTGTCGATTTTCATCCCCGTCGTCGGACCCGCCGATCGCGGGCCGCCCATTCTGCGGGGAGCGGCCCCCGCCTTGTCAATCCCGGCGCCATGACAAGGCGACCGTGAGGATGGCGCCAGGCTTTAGTTAAGCTAAAGCGAGCTGTGAGAAATCGTGGATTGAGACGGGCGGCCTTGACGCTAGACTGCGGCGTCGCCGATCGTTCATCATCGAGGTCCGCATGTATCGCCTGTTCGACAGCGCCATTTCCGGCAATGCCTATAAGGTGCGGCTCATGCTGCACAAACTCGATCTGCCGGTGGAGCGGATCGAGATGAATGTCGATGACGGCTCGACCCGGCGGGCGGAATTCCTCGCCCGCAACCCGGCCGGGCAGGTGCCGGTGCTGGAATTGCCGGACGGCACCTATCTGGCGCAATCCGATGCCATTCTCGTCTATCTCGCCGAAGGCACCCGGTTCTGGCCGGGCGAGCGCCTCGCCCGCGCCCAGGCGCTGCAATGGATGTTCTTCGAGCAGTACAGCCACGAGCCCACCATCGCCGTGGTGCGCCACTGGGTCGCCCATCTCGGTAAGACGGCGGAGACCGAGCCGCAACTACCGGCGAAAATCGCCGGCGGCTATCGGGCGCTGGGTATCATGGAGACGCATCTCGCGGGGCGGGATTTCTTCGTCGGCGATGCGCCGACGGTGGCCGATATCGCGCTCTATGCTTATACGCATGTGGCGCATGAAGGCGGTTTCGATCTCGCGGGCTATCCGGCGCTCAGGGCCTGGCTCGGCCGCGTGGCGGCGGATCCCCGCCACATCTCGATCACCGACTGAGCCATCACCGACTGAGCCATCACCGCGCAAGGGCCGGTTGGCAAACCGGCGGCACCGGTTCAGACGATACCGGCTCAGGCGGTCTTGATCCGCTGCAGGAACTGCGACACTTCATGGCTCAGCGTGCCGGATTCCTTGCCGAGCTGCACAGCCGCATGGCTGACGATCTCGGCGACGCGGCCGGTATCCGACGCCGCCTGCAGCACGCCGGCGATATTCGAGGTCACCTGGCGTGTGCCATCGGCGGCTTCCTGCACGCTGCGGGCGATTTCCTGGGTCGCGGCACCCTGCTGTTCCACCGCCGTCGCAATGGCGATGGTGGTATCGCTGACCCGCTCGATGGTGCCGGCGATGTTCTGAATGGCGGCGACGGTACTGGTGGTCGCTTGCTGGATGGCGGCGATCTGGGCGGTGATCTCGTCGGTGGCGCGGGCGGTCTGGCCGGCCAGGTTCTTCACTTCGGAAGCGACCACGGCGAAACCCTTGCCGGCATCGCCGGCGCGCGCCGCTTCGATGGTTGCGTTCAAGGCCAGCAGATTGGTCTGGCCGGCGATCTCGTTGATCAGCTTGACGACATCGCCGATCTTCATCGCCGCATCGGCCAGGCTGCGCACGGTTTCGTCGGTGCGCTTGGCTTCCGCCACCGCTTCCGCCGTGACGGTGGTCGACTGGCTGGTCTGGCGGCGGATCTCGCTGATCGAGCTCGACAGTTCCTCGGCGGCCGAGGCGACGGTCTGCACGTTGACGGCGGCGCGCTCGGCGGCCGAGGCCACTTCCGTGCTGCGCTGCCGCGCTTCGCCGGCGCTGGAGGTCATCTGGGTGGCGGAGCTTTGCAGATCCATGGTCGTGCCGGCGACGTTTTCGACCACGTGGAAGACCGACTGCTGGAACTGCTCGCCGAGTGCCGACAGCTCCTTCTGATGCTTGATCTCGTTCTCCTCGAGATAGATCGAGATCGCGAGATCCATGTCGAGCATCACCGCCTGATTGACGGCGACCAGCAGTTCCGCAATGCGCTGGCCGGCGCCGCTCGCCATGAAACGCTTCAGGCTGGTCTTGAGCAGCGCCTCGAACACGCGGTTGGCGGTCAGGGCATAGCCGCCGATATACCAGCGCGGCTCCAGGCCGATGCGGCTATGGGTGCGGCCGATGCGGCGCACGGAGTCAACATAGGACTGGTCGAAATTGCCGGAGAACAAGGCCTGCCAGTGTTGCAGCTGAGCGTCGCGCGCCATCTTCATATGCGCGGTGTTGCTGAACATGCCGGCGAGGGCGGGCCATTTGCTGACATGGGCGTAGAACTGATCGACCGCCGCCGGCAGGATGCCGTCGAGCAGGGCGCGGTTCTGCCGCAAAGTCTCTTTGGCTTTCTGGTCTATGGCGAGGAAACGCAACCGCTCTTGGAGATGCGCCGAGTTATCGGCAGCGGCTGGTTGCGACGTCATGATGGCCCCTGTCTCTGTGGTAGTGATCAAGCAATAATTACGCGAGGTTTTATCGGCTGCCGACGATTAATTTAGACTTAATGAACGGTGGAATCTTCGCAACTGCGGAAGAGTATTTCTCGCGCGTCAGGCGTCGCCAACTCGCTCCCGCAGCTTCTCTCGCGCAGGCTTTTTTTCCGCGACGCTGTTGTTACCGATGACAGCTCAGCGATAGGGATCGGCCGCATCGCGCAGCCCGTCGCCGAAGAAGTTGAAGGCCAGCACCACGATCACCACCGGCACGATCGGCAGCATCAGCCAGGGATAGAGCACCACCACGTTGATGCTCTGTGCCTCGTTCAGCAGCACGCCCCAGGACGTGATCGGCGCCCGGATGCCAAGGCCGAGAAAGCTGAGTGCCGTCTCGCCGAGAATCATGCCGGGAATGGCCAGCGTGGCCGAGGCGATGAGATGGCTCATGAAGCTCGGCATCAGATGGCGAAAGATGATGCGGCGCGGAGAGGCGCCCATCAGCTGCGCGGCGACGCAGAAGTCCTCTTCGCGCAGGCTGAGGAGCTTCGAGCGCACGGCGCGGGCGAGACCGGTCCAGTCGATCAGGCCAAGAATGATGGTGATGCCGAAATAGACCAGCAGCGGCGACCAGGTGACGGGCAGGATCGCCGCCAAGGCCAGCCAGAGCGGCAGATGCGGTATCGAGCGCAACATCTCGATCAGGCGCTGCACCACCTCGTCGATCCAGCCGCCGTAATAGCCGGCGAGGCCGCCGATCAGCATGCCGAGGACGAAACTGACGGAGACGCCGATGAGGCCGATCGTCAACGAGATCCGCATGCCATAGAGGATGCGCGACAGCACATCCCGTCCTAGCCGGTCGGAGCCCAGCAGGAACATGGGTGTTTGCTTGCCGGCGGCGTCTTTCGGCGCGCAGATGAGATGCAGGTCGGCGGGGACCACTCCCCAGAAGCGGTAGGGATCGCCGTGGCAGAAGAAACGGATCCGCCTCGGCGTGTCGGTCTTCTCGGTATAGACCCGCTTCAGCATCCGCATATCGAGGTGATAGTCGAGGTCATAGACGAAGGGACCGACGAATTCGCCCTCGTGGAAGAGATGCAGGCTCTGTGGCGGCACGTAGATATGGTCGACATGCCGGCTGGTGAGGCCATAGGGCGCCAGGAACTCGACCACCAGGATCGCCAGATACATCAGGGCCAGCACGACCCCGGCGGCGACCGCCAGGCGATGATGCCGCAGGCGCAGCCAGATCATGCGCCATTGCGAGGCCATATAGAAGCGTTCGCGCTCGGCGCTGACCATCTCGATCGAATTCGGATCGAAGGGCGCGGTGGAAATGTAATGTGCGGGCGGCTCGTAGTCCGGCATCACGGCGGGATGCAACAGGGCGGCATTCGCCGACTTCGGCGGCAACGGATCGGTCATTCCAATCGTCTCGGTCACTTGACGTTTCCTCCACCGAGGCGAATGCGCGGATCGACAAAGGCGAGCAGGATGTCGGAGATGAAGACGCCGACGACCGTCAGGAAGGCCATGAACATCAGGAAAGAACCCGCCAGGTACATATCCTGGCTGCGCAAGGCCTGCAGCAGGATGGGCCCCGTCATCGGCAGCGACATGACCACCGAAACGATCACCGAGCCGGAGATCAGTTCCGGCAGCAGGCTGCCGATATCGGAAATGAAGGGATTGAGCGAGACCCGCAGCGGATATTTCAGCAGCAGCCGGCCATTGCTGAGACCCTTGGCGCGGGCGGTGGTGACATATTGCTTGTGCAGCTCGTCGAGCAGGTTGGCGCGCAGGCGCCGGATCATGCCGGCGGTGCCCGGCAGGCCGATCACCAGCACCGGCACCCAGATATGCGACAGCACGGAGCTGAGCTTGCCCCAGCTCCAGGGCTGGCCGATGAAAGCGGGATCCATCAGGCCGCCGATGGAAATGCCGAACCAGATATGCGCGCAATAAAGCAGCAGCAGGGCCAGCAGGAAGCTCGGCGTGGCGAGGCCGATATAGCCGAGAAAGGTGAAGAAGTAATCACCGACGGAATATTGCCGGACCGCCGAATAGATCGCGATCGGGAAGGAAACGATCCAGACGAACAAGGTGGAAGCGAGGGTGACGACGACAGTCAGCCACAGCGTGTCGCCCACCACTTCGCTGACCGGCAGGTTGTGCTCGAAGGAGTAACCGAGATCGCCCGTGACGAGGCCGCCGGCCCAGGTCAGGTACTGGACGTAAAGCGGCTGGTCGAGACCATATTCATGGCGCAGAAACTCGATCTTGCTCTGCTCGACGTTTTCGCCCTGGGATTGCAGCTCGGCCATATAGGTTTCGAGATAGCTGCCGGGCGGCAACTGAATGATGGCGAAGACGAGGATGCTGATGGCGATCAAGGTCGGCACCATCACGAAGAGTCGTCTGATCAGGTAACGCAGCATGACGTGGTCAATCTCTCAATTCTGGTCCGGCACCGGGCTCAAGGGCCGGTCTTCGTCAAGCCAGAAGGTATCCGGCTTGAAGATGCCCAAATGAGCCCCCGGATCCCAGGCGTAAATCGCCTTCACCGGGACATTGTGGAGGTGGTCGGAGACGATCACCGGCTGCGGCACATTGGCGACGATGCCGATCGTGAAGACCTGTTCGGCCCAGAGATGCAGCACTTTGAACCAGAGGCCGAGGCGCTCCGCCGGATCGGGGCTCATGCGCCAGTCCTGCAGCCACTCGGCCAGCTGGCGCGCGGCCGGCAGATCGATCTTCTCGCCGGACTTGCCGCCGGTCTCGATATACTGGCCCCATTTCGCCCACATCAATTGCTGCTGCGTGGACGGCGTGAATTCGGCCGGCGACATGTCCGGCGTGGGGAAGCTGTTGTCGACGCCGCTGTTGATCGACATCACGCTGTCGCCGGCGAAGATGCGGTTACGGAAGACTTCCAGCTGCGACGGCTTGATGAAGAGCGAGATGCCGATCTCCTTCCAGGAATCGGCAATCAGCTCCAGCACGTCGGACTGCTCCGAGCCCTCCTCCGCGGTATCGATGATGATCTGCATCGGCCGGCCGTCGGGCAGCAGGCGGATGCCGTTCTCGTCGCGCTGGGTCAGGCCCATCTGGTCGAGCAGCGCGTTGGCCTGGGCGGGATCGAAAACCGACCACATGTTCTGTATCTCCGCCGAATACATCGGCGAATGTTCCAGTACGGTATTGGCCCCTTCTTCGCCCAGACCGAAATAGATCGCCTGATTGATTTCGTGGCGGTCGATCGCCAGCGACAAGGCACGCCGGAAGCGGATGTCCCGCATCACCTGCCGCCAGACGGGATCGTTGGTGGTGAGATTGGGGTAGAGGGCCAGATTGGAGCCGCGCCCGTCATCCCAGAGCCGCACGTGATATTGTCCGCTCTCTTCGCCGTCCTTGAGGATGGTGTAGTCATCGAACGAAAGGTAGCGCGCCTGCAGGTCGGACTCGCCGGAGGCGGTCTTCGCGGGGATGAGCTTGCGGTCGGCGACCGTCACCACCATCTGGTCGATATAAGGCAGCTGCCGCCCCAGGCTATCCACACGGTAGTAATAGGGATTGCGGGTAAAGACAAAACGCTGGGCCGGCGGCTTCACCCGCAGGACCCAGGGATCCAGCGTCGGCAGATCGGGATTGTCGTTCTTGTACTGATTGTCTTTCTTGTTGTGCAAAGACGCCCAGTTGCGCTGGCCGGATTTCTTCACCAGCGCCTCGAGCTTGTCCTTCTTGGCGTATTTGATGTGGTATTTTTTCAGGTAATGCGCCGGCCGGTAGATGAAGAGCGGCGCCGCCCGCGCCAAGGCCGGCAGGAATTCCGAATTGGGCTCGTCCCAGCTGTAGCGGATCGTCGTCGGATCGATCACCTCGACCTTGGGCGGCTTGCCGTCGACCAGCAGTTCGGTCGGCAGGCCGCCGGGATTGAGATCGGGATTGTTGGCGACATCTTCCCAGTAATAGCGGAAATCCTCGGTGGTAAACGGCTCGCCATCCGACCACTTCATGCCCTTGCGCAGGTGGAAGGTGAAGACCTTGTTGTCGACCGCCTCATAGCTCTCCAGGATATCCGGGGCCAGCCGGTAATCGTGGTCGTAGCCGATCAACCGCGCATAGCTGTAGGCGACCATGATGCGGGTATCTTTGGCGCTTGCCATCAGCATGCGGATCTCACCGCCCTGATGCCCGCTCTCGGCCGTCGTCGCCACCGCCGGATGCTCCGGCAGGCGCTGTTCGATCGGCGGCAGCTTGCCGGCGGATTCGTCGGCGCTGAAATAGGGCGCGCTGATGTAAGCGGCGGGTGCCGGCGTGGCCGCCGCCTGCTGCTGGACGGGCGCCGCGGCTGTATTCGCGGTGGCCGCGGCGGGCGCCGCGACCGGCGCCGGTGGGTTCTGTGCCAGTGGGGTCTGCGCCGGGGCGTTCTGTGGCTGGGCGTCCTGGGCCGACGCCGGCAGAGCGGAGGCGCCGAGCAGGAGCAGCGGCACGAGAAGGCGGAGTTGCCGGCGCAAGCTGGTCATGCGGCGACCTCCCGGACATCGATGCCGGCGCGCACCCAGTGATCCTTGGCGATTTCCACCAGGCCCGGCCGCGCGTTGTCGTCGATGGTGAAGGGGCTGGGCCAGGCCGACGGAGTCGAAGCCTTGCCCTCCAGCAGCTTGGCAAAATCGAGCTTATGGTCGAGCGAGGGATCCGGGACCGCCGCCAGCAGCGCCTTGGTGTAAGGATGGGTGGGTGCGCGGAACAGCCGATCGGCCGGCGCCATTTCAACGATGCGGCCGGCGCACATGACCATGATGCGGTCGGCGATGTAATCGATCACGGCGAGATTATGCGAGATGAAGATATAGGTCAGGCCGAGCTTCGCCTGCAGGTCCTTCAGCAGATTGAGCACCTGCGCCTGGATCGAGACGTCGAGCGCGGAAACCGGTTCGTCGCAGATCAGGATATCCGGCCGCAAGGCGAGTGCCCGGGCGATGCCGATGCGCTGCCGCTGTCCGCCCGAAAAGCTGTGCGGATAGCGATTTAGATGCTGCGGCCCCAATCCCACCAGCCGCATTAATTCGCGGGCCATTTCGCGCCGGTCCGCCGCCGTGCCGATATTGTGAATCACCAGCGGCTCGGTGACGATATCGAACACCGTCATCCGCGGATTGAGCGAATTGAACGGGTCCTGAAAGACGAACTGGATACGACGACGGAATTCCTTCAGCGCAGCGCCCCTGAGGGCGAGGACGTCCACCGCCCGCCCGCCTTCATGGAACGTGATACTGCCGGAATCCGGCGTCAGCGCGCGCATGACGATCTTGCTGAGGGTCGTCTTGCCGCAACCGGATTCGCCGACCAGACCGAGACACTCGCCGCGCCGCAGGGTGAAACTGACATCGTCGCAGGCGCGCAAAACCCGTTCGCCGCCGACGTCGATCCAGCTGTCATTGCGGATGCGATAGGATTTCTCGATATGCGAAACCTCCAGCAGCGGCGCGCCCGGCACCATCGTCTCGGCATCCGCGCGCTGCGTGCAGCGTTCATAGACATTGCCGATCTCGCTCTTGATCTCGCGGATCGGCGTCAGGCGCTCATCCTTATGCATGCCAAAGCGCGGCACCGCGCGAAGCAGGGCCTGCAGATAGGGATGCTGGGCGCGGCTGAAGATATCCTGCACGCTGCCGGATTCCATGACCTCGCCGTGATAGAGCACCACCACCTCATCGGCGATATTGGCAACGACACCCAGGTCATGGGTGATGATCAGCATCGCCATCTGCAATTCCTGCTGCAGATCGCGCATCAATTTGAGGATCTGTGCCTGGATGGTGACGTCGAGCGCCGTGGTCGGCTCGTCGGCGATCAACAGCGCCGGCCGGCAGATCAGCGCCATGGCGATCATGGCGCGTTGCCGCAGCCCGCCGGACAGCTCGAAGGGATAGCTGCGCATGGCCCGCGCGGGATCGGGAAAACCGACCAGGCGCAGCATCTCTTCGACCGTTTCCCGGCCCGCCGCGGCATCCATCTTGCGATGGAGATGCAGCATCTCGTTGATCTGGTCGCCGATCGTATGGACCGGCGACAGCGAGGTCATCGGTTCCTGGAAAATGATCGAGATCGACTGGCCGCGGATTTCGCGGATGGCAAGGCCGTCGCGCGGCATCTCGGCGATATTGACCAGCCGGCCGCCCTTGGCGCGATTGTCGAACAGGATGTCGCCCTGGGTGATGCGGGCGCTTTTCGGCAGGATGCCCATGATCGCCTGGGCGATGACGGATTTGCCCGAACCGGATTCACCGACCAGGGCAACGGTCTTGCCGGCCGGCACGCGGAAGGAAACGCCGCGCACCGCTTCCAGCGGCCCCGATTCCAGTTTGAAGCCGATGCGTAGGTCGCGGATCTCCAGCAAATTGCCGTTCATGTGTCGTGCCTAGGTATTGCGTCGGGTGGTGGGATGCGGGGCCTGAGCACCCGCCGTCGGGTCGGTTGCGCGGGGCGCGCCCGTAACGGGAACATCGGGGACGGGAACACCGGGGAAAGCTTGCGGCGCCGCTGCGGTGCGTAATTCGGGCGGCAGGCTGGCCAAAGCCCGCAGATTGTCGTCGCTGATCGGATCGATCTCGACGCCGTTGCGCCGCGCCGCCGAAGCGGCCCGTTCGGTCAAGGCGAAGAATTGCGGTAGCCCGGATTCGATGCTGATGCGATTTTTGGCCCGGTCGCGCAGGTTGAGGACCAGCCAGCCATCGCTCAGCGGCGAAGGCGGCCGATTGTCCCTGTCGCTTCTGTTGTCCCTGTCGTCGAAACCCCGCCGACCGATCCGTCCCAACACGCTCCCAAATCCTTTTTTCTTTGGCCGCCGCCGCGGATAATAGCGCAATGACATACCGCCCAGGCTGTTCCAGTCGATCCGCCGGACGGCGCCGAAAAGAGTCCGCGAAATGCCGTTCTCATCCACCTGGAAGACAGTCCGGTGTTGCAATACCGTCCGCATCGTGTAGGCGAGGCAGCAGAGCGTCAAGGCGAGGAAGAGCCAAAAGAGCTTGCTGGGCCAACCCGATGTGACCAGCATCACAGCGCAAATAGCCGTTCCCGACAAGCCGATGGCATAATCGGTGAACAGAGCCGAAAGCGGGTAACGCAAAACTGTCATTCTTCCTTCTGATCCAAGATATTGGCGAAGACCGCCGGAGCCGTCAGCCACCGTATCATGGGAAAGCCTGAAAGCCAGTCCTGCAATCGTTCCAAAAACGCCCAGCTCGCCTCATCATGAACCAGATGATGCGTCAGAATCCCTGTCGGTTCGGTGGCATCGGCATGGCCCAGGCGGCGGGCCCGCAGGTGGCGGATCAGCAAGGCGAGCGTCGGCTCGATACCGAGAAAGCCCCGGTCGCCATGCCAGTCGATAATATCCACATGGGTATTAACCTGCCGTAAACCGGCAAAGGGTTGGGCGGCGGCGCGCGGCAGATAAGTCGTGAGGCCGCGAAAGCCCCGTGGCGCCAGGCCTTGCGTCACGGCGGGGGCAATCCGGTTCCAGGGCGGCGTCAGGACCGGCAGCGCCCGGGACCCGAAATGCCGGCGCAGGATGGCGGCACCGGCGGCGAGTTCACTTAGAACCGTTTCGGCCGGCCGGGCCGCGCCCAGTTCCGCCTTCTTGCTGCCCGCCGGTTCATGGTTGTAATGGGCGAAGCCGTGCTGCAGGACGGCAACATGTGCTGTGTCCTGCCCCGCGGACAAAAGCTGCGCCAGATCCTGCTGCAGTGCGGCGGGAATAACGGCGAGCGCGACCGGCACGCGCGCTGTCCTGATCAGGCGGCGCAGCGCCGGCGTATCGCTGACCGCATCGTCGTCGCGCCACCAGAGATCGGCGGTCAGGCCCCTTGCCTGCCACTGCGACAGTTCAGCGCCCAGCAGCGACCATGCTTCGGTCATCGCGATGCCTGCAGCAGAAGTTTCGCCGTGCCGGCCGCGCCGTCGAGATCAAGGGCGAAAGCGGCCATTGCCCCGGCGATTTCATCCGCACGGCCGGCGGCCTGATCGATGGCGGCGGCGAGGCCAGCCGGCTGCAACTGCGCCGGATCGACCAGTTGCAGCAAGCCGCGTTCTTCCAGCAGGCGGCTGCGCAGCGTCTGCTCGCTTTCGCTGCCGTCGGCGAAAGGCACGATGACGGCGGGACATTGCGCGGCCAGGAGTTCCATCACCGTGTTGTAGCCGCCCTGCGAGACGGAGACGAGGCAGCTTTGCAGCAGGGCGGGAAAATCCGGACGGAAGGTCTCGACGGCGATGCCGGCGATGGCGGCGCGGTGGGCGATCTCCTCGGCCGCGGCGCCCGGCAGGTTGCGTCCGGTGATCAGGCGCCACGGCCGCGCGCGATAACGGCTGAGCGCCTTGGCGGCGATCGCCGCAGTGAAGAGCGGCGCACCGACGGCGCCGCCGCCGGCCGAGACCAGGATCTCGCCCTGCTGCCGGTCAAGCGGATCCCGGCTGCCGCGGCCTTGCCGTACCGACGGCTCGACCACATAGCCGGTATAGCGCAGCTTGTCAGCGAAGCGGGGCGCATCCGGAAAGGTGCGGTCCAGCGTGACCAGGCGCGGATCGCCGTGCACCAGCACCAGGTCGAAATAGCGTTCGACCAGCGCCACCGTCTCGGCGCGGCGATCGGCGCGGCCCTTGTCGACCAGGATGTCGCGGACGGAGCAGGCGATCAGCGGCTTTCCCGTCGGCAAATCGGCGCGCGCCGCGGCCGCCTCCAGCAGCGGCAGCAATTCGAAACGAAACTGGCGGCGACCGAAAGGATACATCTCGGTCAGCAGGATGTCCGCGCGCGATGCGGCGAAGTGCTCGAGCAGCTGGCGCCGGCGCTCTTTTTGCCAGGCTTCGTCGATCGGCCGGCCATCGCCATCGACGATCTTCGAGAAATTGGCGTCGGCGGCGCTGGCCGGGGGCAGCTGGATCAATGTCGCGCCGCCGAGATCGAGCCCCGGCACTGCTTCGCCGCCGGAGGCAAAGACGACCTCGGCGCCGGCCTGCACCAGCGCGCGGGCTATGGCGGCGGCGCGGCGCATATGGCCGATGCCGAGCAGGTGCTGGACGTAGAAGAACACGCGGCGCGTCATGACGGATCAATCCCCCCCGTTTCGCCGGGTTCCGTCTCGTCCGCGGCCGGCGCCGGACCTGCCGGCGGCAGCAGCGGCAGGTTCATCCGCACCACGTTCAGCTGCACGACGTTCAGGTGCGCCACGGCGGGCCGGCCGGCGGCAGCGAGGCGGAAATGATGCGCGCAATTGGCGTGGATCTTTTGCGGCGGCTTGGCGGTCATGTCCCAGCCGGCGGCCTGGGCATAAAGTGCCCGCAGCACCGCCTTATGGGCGACGGCGACGGTCTCGCGTCCGGCGGCGGCGAGGTCCAGCAGCAGCGGCTGCAGGCGCGCCTGCACCTGGCGGGGCGATTCACCGCCAGGCGCATGGAAATCGAGGCCGAGCAATTCGCGCTGCGCCGCATCCCCGCCAGGCATGGCGCGCAAATCCCGCAGGGTCTTTCCCTCCCAGGTGCCGAAATCCATCTCGATCAGACGCGGATCGACCCGCACCGGGCGACCGGGAAAGAGCAAGGCGGCGGTTTCCCGCGCGCGCTGCAGGGGGCTGCTCAAGATCTGCCAGGCCTCCCAGGCCTGCGCTGCCGGCCGCCACCGCGCGGCGAGCGCCCGTCCCTCGTCGTCCAGCGCAATATTGCTGCGGCCCTGCAGGCGCTTGGCGCGATTCCAGGGAGTCGGCGCATGGCGGATGACGATCAGCTCGGTCACCGGGTCGATCCCTGGTCGATCATCGGGCGATGCCCAGTTTGCGCAGGCTGGCGTCGAGCACGCCTGCCGCATTGGCGATATCGTGACGCCGCTCGATCGCGCGGCGCGCGGCGGTGCCGACGGCAGCGAGGTCGCTGTCGAGCGCACAGCTGAGCAGATTGGCGAAGGCCTCCGGGCGATGCGGCGGTGCCAGCCAGCCGGTGCGCGCGCCGTCCTTGCCGCCCTCGCTGATGATCGCGGGCACGCCGCCCACCGCGCCGGCCAGGACCGGCAGACCGCAGGCCTGCGCCTCCAGGAGCGCCATGCCGAAGGCTTCGTTGACGGCCGGCCAGACCATCAGATCTGCCGCCGCATAGATTTCCGGCAGGGCCTCCGGCGCGCGGGGGCCGAGAAAATGCACGCGGTCGCCGAAGGCGGCAAAGCCGGCCATGACCTCGGCCCGCGCCGCGCCGTCGCCGACGATCAGCAGCTGCCATTTTCGCCGCCGCAATCGTGCGAGTGCCGCCGCCAGTTCGCGATAGGAGGCGAGCTTGTCGCCGGGCCGCATCATGCCGACCGCGAGCAGCCAGGGTTGCGCGGGATCGAGGCGGTGCCGACGGGCCAGCGGGGGGCGGGCCAGGGCGGCTCGCGCTTTGGCCCGGTCCGGCACCTCGGGAGCGAAAGCGGCGAGATCGAGGAAGGGCGGGAGATCGACCAGGCGGCGCCGGCCGACCACCGGCTGCAGGCATTCCTTGTCGCTGGGATTGAGGCAGAAGATCTGCCGGGCGGCCTTGATCGCCGCCTCGGCGCCGCGATGGTTGAAGGCCCAGTCGCCGGTGGCGCGCTTGGGCGCATGGCTCGCTTCCGCCAGCAGATAGGGGATATCGAGGGCGGCAGCCACCCGTGGCCCGATCCAGTCCACCGCCTTGTAATAGCTGTGATAGGTGAACCAGAGTTGCGGCCGGTCGGATTTGCGGCGCCGGCGGTACTGCGCGATGAGCCGCTCCGCCGTTGCCTGCGCCCGCCTGGCGAGCTGCTGCTGCAGATCGGGCCGCGTGATCCGCGCCCGCAGCTGGCTGGCGAGTTCGACGCTGGCGCCTTGTTGCCGCCACGCTGCCAGGAACAGGCGGGCGATGGTGCGGTCGCCGGAGGGTGTCGGGTGGCGCGGCGATTTCAGCGGCGCATAGAAGGCAACCCGCGTCATGTTGCCGGGCTGCGCGCGGCGACGTCGCGCGGTGTCACGCGCATCGGAACCGTTTCCGGCTGAAGGTCGCGGCGGAAGCGGGCAGCGAGGTCGGCGATGCCGGCCTGCATGGCGAAATCGCGCCGTACCCGTTCGAAGCCGGCCGTGGCCAGCGCATGACGCTTCGCGGGGTCCAGCAGCAGCATGCGCAACGCCGCGGCCAAGGCGGCGGGGTCCTGGCTCGGCACCAGCCAGCCGGTCTCGCCATGCCGGATCAGTTCCGGCACGCCCGAGAGATCGGTGGCGAGCACGGCGACCGCCTGGCTCTGCGCCTCCATCAGGACATTGGGCAGGCCGTCGCGGTCGCCGTCTTCGGTGATGCGGCTGGCCAGCACGAAAAGATCGGCCGCGCGATAAGCCGCCAGCACCCGATCCTGCGGCAAGGCGCCCTGCCAGGTGATGCGGCCGGCGATGCCCAGTTGTTCCGCCAACTGCTTCAGCGCTGGCAATTCCGGGCCGCCGCCGATATGGCGGAAATGCCAGTCGAGATCCTTCAGCCGCGCCAGGGCCTGCAGCAGATCGGGATAGCCCTTTTTCGGCACCGCGCGGCCGACCGACAGAATGACGGGCGCGCCCGGCTTTTGCTCCGGGTCAGCGGGTCCCGAACTGGCGGGCGGTGCCGGGAAGCGGCTGAAGTCGAGGCCGTGATAGACCAGCGCCACTTTGCTATCTCTTGACGGGTCGTCTTTTGCCGACAGCTCGCGCAGATGGCGGCAGCCGCTGGCGGTGCAGGTCACCAGCCAGTCGAGATCGGCGAGCTTCTCCCGCTTCTCCCAATCCGGAATGGTCCAGATATCCTTGGCATGCGCGGAACAGCTCCAGGGGATCAGCGTCATCAGGCTGCAATAATACGCCACGGCGGCGGGGGTGTGCAGGAAATGCGCATGCAGCCGGCGCACCTCGCCATGCCGGCCGGCGGCGATTTCCGCGGCCAGCACGCAGGCCTGGCCGAAGCGCCGCGCCCGGTTGCGGGTGAAATCGCGCTTGAGATCGCGCAGCCAGGCGGCGCGTGCGGCCCGGTAGCCGGGCAGTTGCCGCGCCCGCCACCAGCCGCGCAATACCCGCACCGGCTCCTGATGCAGATATTCCGGCAGATAGGTGACCGGTGCCGTGATCTCGCGGTGAATCGGATGCACGTGCTTGTCGGTGGGAAAGCGCAGGGAGATCAGGCGCAGCGGCAGACCCTGCTGTTCCAGCGCGCGGATTTCCTGGGCGATGAAGGTTTCCGAGAGACGCGGATAGCCCTTCAGCAGAAACAGGATCGAGGGCGCCGCTTTCGACGTAGCATGCTGCGATGCCCGCTGCTGCGACGGCAGCCGCGGCGTGGCCGCATCAGGCAAGGTGCCGCCGCGCGCGGACTCATCGGGGAAAGAGGTGGGGGAACCGGTCACAGTCGATCGATCACGCGCGGTCGGTCAGGACGCAACCGGTATCGTCGTCATCGCGCGCTGCGCAGCTTCAGCTCATCCGATCGCCGCTGCTGGTGCAGGCGGCGTGAGCGGAGCAGTGATTGCTGCACCAGGCGATTGACATTCTCGAGACCGTCCAGCAGGCCCGGCACCACCACTTCGCTCGGCAATGCCTGCTGCGGCACCTGGCGCAGGGCGGTGGCCATCGCTTTCCAGTCGCGCACGCCGTCATCTTCCAGCATCGAGCTCAAGCCCAGTTCCTTGGCCTTGGCGGCGCGCAGATACTGTTCCATCCGCGGCTTGGTGCGTGGAATGATCAGCGAGCGCTTGTCGAAGCTGAGGATCTCGCAGAAGGTGTTGTAGCCGCCCATGGCGACGACGCCGATCGCCCGGTCCATCAAGGTCTCGAGCTGGGCGTCGAAGGTGATCGCCTCGACATTATCGAGCTGGGCCGCGCGATGCAGGAACTCCGCCTGGCGGTCGGAATGCATGAAGGGCCCGAGCACCAGCAGCGCCGGATAAGGCTGCTTGCGGTCGTTCTCATAGGCCCTCAGCACCCAGTCGATGACATCCTCGCCATCGCCGCCGCCGCCGGTGGTGACCAGCAGATAGGGCGCCGCGATCTTCTGCAACGGGGTGACCGGCGATGGCTCCTGCGGCAGGGAGCGCCGCAAATAGCCGGTATAGGTCATTTTGTGCTCGACCGATTTCGGCAGGTCGATGCCTTCCATCGGATTGCAGATCTGCGGCAGGCCATAGACCCAGATCGCGTCATAGAGATCGCGCAAGGCAGGCACCGCGTTCTTGCGTTCCCATTCCGGCGCCAGGGAGGCCGGCTCGTCCATGATGTCGCGCAGGCCGAGCACCAGCTGGGTGCCGCGTTCGCGCAGCATCTCCAGGGTCTCCCGCACCTCGCCGCGCAGCCCCAGGGGCTCCTTGTCGACGATGAAAATATCGGGATCGAAGATATCGGCGGTGTGCTTGATGATCGATTCCCGCATCGCCAGGGTTTCGTCGATGTCGATCAGCAGGCTCAAAGGCGTGTAATCGCCGCTGCGCAGCTTGATGACGCCGGGGACGCGGATGAAATCGA
Organism: Dongiaceae bacterium; assembly: GCA_035539215.1. GTDB lineage: Bacteria > Pseudomonadota > Alphaproteobacteria > Dongiales > Dongiaceae > Dongia_B. Next base: position 22,624 of record DATLIX010000062.1, read on the forward strand.
CCCGGGCGCGGAAATTGAAGCTGCCGATGATCGGCGAGCCGGTCAAGATGATGACCGACATGTCCTTGTTCTGCTCGACCAGGGAATGGGCGATCGCCCGGCAACGCCGCAAATGGCCGAGGCCGAAGCTGTCATGGCTATAGATCAATACTCGCGCGTCGCGCTCGTTCATTGTCGTCTCCGACACGCGCCATCCCCCGATCGCGAAATCGGCGGATTATGGCATGGTCGCCAGGAGGCTAAAAGCTAAGATTTTGCGGCAATCCGGCCGGCCCCACTCGGTCCGGAATTTGCTTATCGGCTGCAGGTCTGCCAGCAAAGCCAGGTGCCGTCAACTGTCCTCGCGCGGTCGCGATCCGGCCCCGTCAACGGCGTAAATCCCCGCCAATATCCTGATCCGGCTGAGAATTGTTACCAGGGCCCGGCAGGTAACTTGCCCCGTCCCCGGCCAACGCCTATCTTCGGGCAAGATGTTTGACGTGGCGCCAATCCGACCGGGCATTGGGCGGCCGCGCGAGAAGAAGGTCGGTTCGCGTGATGGATCGCAGGCTGTTCGCCTATATCTGGAAAAACAGCTGGCAGGATCAGCTCCTCATCCTTGCCGTGGTGCTGGTCTCCAAGGTCTTCTATTTCATCTCGCTCGATCTGCCGAAGCAGATCGTCAATAACGGCATTCGCGGCGACATCTTCAAGCAGACCGACAGCAAGGTCATACCCTTCATGCATCTGACCGTCGGGCCCTATGATTGGCTCGGCATGCCGAAATTGACCTTGTTCGACGGCGTCCAGCTCGACCAGCTGAACTATCTTTTCGCCCTGTGCTTCAGTTATCTGTTCTTCGTCGTTGCCAATGGCTGGATGAAGCAGCGGGTGCTGACCGATAAGGGTCGGCTCGGCGAGCGCATGCTGCGGCGCCTGCGCTATCAGCTGTTCGACCGGGTGCTGCGGTTCCCCCTCACCCATTTCCGCAAGGTGAAGCAGGCGGAAATCGCCACCATGATCAAGGACGAGGTCGACCCGATCGGCGGCTTCATCGGCGATGCCTATGTGACGCCGGCCGATCTCATCGGCACCGCCTTGACCGCGCTCTATTTCCTGTTCACGCAGAGCATTTTCCTCGGCGGCGTGACCGTGGCGGTGCTGGCGGTACAGATGCTGGTGATTCCGCGCCTGCGCCGCAAGATCCTGCAGCTCGGCCGGCAGCGCCAGGTCACCGCCCGTGCCCTGGCCGGGCGCATCGCCGAGGTGGTCGACGGCGCCCAGGACATCCATGTCCACGACACCTCGAACTACGAGCGCGCGGATATCGTGCACCGCCTCGGCATCATCTTCGGGATCCGCTTCGACCTCTACCAGCGCAAGTTTTTCGTCAAATATCTCAATAACATGCTGGCGCAGACGACGCCGTTCCTGTTTTACCTGATCGGCGGCTACCTGGCGCTCAAGGGCAGTTTCGATACCGGCAGCCTGCTGGCCTCGATCAACGCCTATAAGGATGTGCCGAGCCCGATCAAGGAACTGATCGACTGGGACCAGAACCGCCAGGACGTGCAGATCAAATACGAACAGGTGATCGAGCAGTTCTCGCCGAAGGAGATGCTGGAGCCGGAGAAGCAGTCGGTCGAAGCCGATATCAACCTGCCGGTGGCGCCGATCGAACTACAGAATGTCGGCGTGGTGGACGAGACCGGCGCCCGGCTGCTGGAGGATATCAGCGCCAGCATCGCCCCGGATCGCAGCCTCATCGTGCTCGGCCACGGCAAGGAGACCCTGGGTCAGGCCCTGCTGCGGCTCTCCGCCGTCTCCGCCGGCGCAATCCGGATCGGCAACCGCGATCTGCGCGATCTGCCGGAAGCGGCGCTGGGCCGCCATCTTTCCTATGTGGCCGATGAATCCTTCCTGTTTCCGATCTCGATCCAGGAGAACGTGCTCTATGGGTTGAAGCACCGGCCGGAGCGGGCGGTCGAATATGCCGAGAGCGAAAAGCGGGAAAGCGCCTGGCGGATGGCCGAAGCGGCGCGGGCCGGCAATCCCGTGCTCGACATCGACGCCGATTGGGTCGACTACGGGTCGATCGGCGCCAAGGATTCGACGGACCTGGCCCGTCGCCTGACCGAGCTGCTGCAGGTCACCGAAATGGCGGGCGACGTCTATCAGTTCGGGCTGCGCGGCTTCGTCGATCCGACCGAGGATCCCGAAAGCGCCAAGCAGTTTCTGGAAGCCCGGCGCGCCATCGCCGACCGTCTGCACGAGCCGCGCTTCGCCAGCCTGGTCGAGCCCTTCGACCCGGAAAGCTATAACAAGAATCTCAGCCTGGTCGAAAACCTGCTGTTCGGCACGGCGCCCGGCGGCAGCGGTTTCGACTATGCGCGGCTGGTCGACAGCCCCTTCCTCTCGCATCTGCTGGAGCGCGAAGGCCTGATGCAGGACATCCTGCATATGGGTCAGCAGATCGCCGAGACCATGGTGGAAATCTTCGCCGACCTGCCGGCCGGCCACCCCTTCTTCGAACAGTTCAGCTTCATCGCCGCCGATCAGCTGCCGGCCTATCAGCAATTGGTGGCGCGGCTGCGCAATACCGGCCTCGGCGATATCTCGCCCGCCGACCGGCGCCGCCTGATCGGCGTCACCTTCCCGTATATCGAGGCGCGCCATCGCTTGAACCTGATCGATGCGGCCATGGAGCAGCGCCTGCTGAAGGCGCGCCGCGCGGTCGCCGAAACCCTGCCGGCGGATCTGCGCCAGCGCATCGATTTCTACGACCCCGACCGTTACAACGCCGCCGCTTCGGTGCAGGACAACCTGCTGTTCGGACGCCTGGTCTATGGCCAGGCCCAGGCGCATATCAAGATCGGCAAGCTGATTTCCGAGGTGATCGACAACCTCGATCTGCGGGCGCGGGTGATGCGGGTCGGGCTGGATTTCAATGTCGGCTCGGGCGGCAAGAAATTGTCGACCCAGCAGCGCCAGAAGGTGGCCATGCTGCGGGCGCTGATCAAGCGGCCGCGCTTCCTGGTGCTCAACAACAGCCTGGCGCTGTTCGATCACGCCACCCAGCACCGCCTGCTGGACCAGATCCTGGAGCAGCGCCGCGGCCTGGCGACGGTGGTGATGACGGATACCGCCAGCCTGGGCCGCTCCTGCGACGACGTGCTGGTATTGAAGGAAGGCCGGGTGCGGGAAAAAGGCCCCCGCGAGGAGCTCGACCGGGCCGGCAGCCTGTTCCGCGACCTGGCCGGACCGCCCTCGCAGGAGGCGGCCGAGCGGGAAATCGGCGGGACCACGCCGCAACTGGCTTCTGCCAAATGATGGCGGGCACATGATGGTGGGCGAGGAAGGAAAGCGGGCAAGGCGCGGGGCCGGACGACCCCCTTGGACGACCCCCGCGGACGATCCGGTCCGAACGATAAGGTGAAGTGACATTTCCCGGTATGTGGGTGTCATAATTGGGCGAAATGGATGGAGTAGGGGATGAGCATTCAAGACGATGTGGAAGCGCTGCGGCGCATCCCGCTTTTTGCCAAGGTGGAGCCGTCGAAGCTGAAGCTGATGGCCTTTGCCAGTGAGCGGGCGACCTATCAGGCCGGGGACATCCTCTTCAACCAGGGCGACCTCGCCGATGCCGCCTATATCATTCTCGACGGCCGGGCCAATATCGTCGTCAACACGCCGAGCGGGCCATTGACCGTCGCCGAAGTCGGCCGCGACGCCTTCGTCGGCGAGATCGGCATTCTCTGCGACGTGCCCCGCACCGCCACCATCGTCGCCAAAGAACCTTTGACCACGCTGAGGATCACCAAAGACCTGTTCTTCCGCATGGTGACGGATTTCCCCTCGATCGCCATCGAAGTGATGCGGGTCCTGGCCCAGCGCCTGGAACATACGACCGAGCAGCTGCGTGACGCGGTGGCGGAGCAGCATCATTAAGTCCGGGCATTGCCGCCATCCGTTGCGACCGAAAGCCATCCGATCGTGAGCCGTCTCGAAAGCTTCATTCGCCGCCTGCAGGCGCAGCGCGCCTGCCTCAATGCCGCCGTCGACCTGGTGCGCGACCAGCCCGGCCCGGTGCTGGAATTCGGCCTCGGCAATGGCCGCTCCTACGATCATCTGCGCGAGATTTGCGGCCCATCGAGCGAAGCGGGACGCGAGATCTATGTCTTCGACCGCCAGGTGGCGGCGCATCCCGATTGCATCCCGCCGCAGGATCGCCTTTTCGTCGGCGATTTCGCCACCACCCTGCCGCGCGCCATTGCGCAATTGGGCCGGACGGCGGCCATGGTGCATGTCGATTGCGGCAGCGGCAAGCCGGAGATCGACGCCCAGGTCGTGGCGATCCTGAAGCCGGGTCTGCTCGCGCTGATGCGGTCCGGCGCCGTGCTGCTCAGCGACCAGGAAATCGCCGATCCCGGCTTTATCGCTTTGCCCCTCCCGGCCGAGCTCAAGCCCGGGCGCTATTTCATGCTGCGGCGGAACTGACGGCGCCATGCCCGGCCCGCGGCGGCGCCCGGTCCTGCATGCGGCGTTCTTCCTTCATGCCCTGATCGCGCTGGCGGCCTGCCAATCCCCTGCCCCCTCGGCGACGCCGGATGACGATCCGGCCGATGCGATCTTCCGCACTGACGCGGCCATCATCCGGCGCCACGGCCGGATCATGAGCTGGGAGAAGCAGCAGGTGGAGGGCTATCATGCGGTGTTGCAGGAGCGGCCGCCCGAAAGCCTGTCTTGCAAGGAACGTGAATTGCTGCTGGTGCAGCCGGCGATCGATGATCTCATCGCCCATGCGGATACCGACCGGCGCAAGACCTATGACGACATGGCGCGGCACCAGTTGCTGCTGATCATCAAGGGCGGCAATCCCTGCGGCTTCCCCGAAATCAATCTCGATTGAAGGATGCGCATCATGGACAAGCTGATGGAGATCGAGGTGATCGACCTAATCGGTCGTGCCGGCGCCCTGCCGCCGGACCGCGAAGAGGTCGCGGGGGCCGGCCTGGTCGGCGATCTGCTGCTGATCCGCCTGGAACCCGGCGACTATCCGATCGAATGCCATGACGGCCGCATCGAGATCATCACCGCCTTGCGCGGCAACTTCGGCATCGCCACCGAGGACGGCCGGCTCTGGTCCATCGGCCAGGGCCAATGCTGCCGCATCCCGCCCGGGCTCAGGCATTGCTGGACGACGGATAGCGATGCCACCGTGCTGGTGGCTTTCATCAAGGCCTAGGACAGGTCGATCCCGCAGGCATGCGAGGATCACACGCCGGCACACCGGGCAATGGCAATGGGCGACGGTGAGCGGCCCGCTTGCGACCGAATAGCGTACGGCGCCGCAGCGGCGGCCTCTCTCTATCACTTCCCCCCAAGATTTAGGTTCGGGCAAGCCGTCACGCTGCTCGCCCTTACCCCAGCCCCGCCGCCAGATCGACGCTGCGCTGCATGTCGAGGCGGCGGATGGAGTTGAGCAGGGTCTTGACCACCGCCGGTACCGGCTCGCGGTCGGCATAGACGAGGCCGACTTGCGGCGAGGGCTCGGGATCGACGAGGCGGCGCATCTTCAGGCCCGGCATGCCGGAGATCAGCGACAGGAAGCCATGCGGCAGAATGGTGGCGACCTTGCCATCGCGTACATGGGCAATGAGCGACAGGGGCGAGTTGGCCTCGATCTGGGCGCGCACGTCGGCGCCGATGCTTTTAAAGACGCCGTCGATGATGCGGCGGTTCTGCATGTCGCGGGACAGCAGGCAGAGCGGCAGGCGGGCGGCGTCGCGCCAGGTGACCCTGGCCCTGCTGTCCTGGCCGGCCTCGATCAGGAAAAAACGCTCGCGGTAGAGCGGCCGGGTGCGCACATTCTCCAGCGGCTCGTTGTCGAGATAGGTGATGCCGGCTTCGAGATCGAAGGTGTCGAGGCCGCGCTGGATCTCCTTCGAGGTCAGCGAGCGCATGAGAATGTTAACCGCCGGGTGCTGTTCCGCGAAGGGGCCGGTGATCATCGAGGTGACCGGCAGGACCGAGGGGATGACGCCGATCCGCAGCTGCCCGGCGAGACCCTGGCGGGCGAGACTCAGTTCCTGGTGCAGCGCCTCGTAATCGGCGATCATGCGCTGCGCCCAATCAAGCACCTTCTGGCCTTCCACGGTGAAGCCCTTGAAGCGTTGGGAGCGCTCGACGATCGGCACCCCCATTTCGTCCTCGAGATGGCGAATTCCGGCAGAAAGTGTGGGTTGGGAAACGTTGCAGACAGCCGCGGCGCGTCCGAAATGGCGCTCGCGCCCGAGCGCGGCGAGATACTGTAACTGCTTGATTAGCATAGCTCTTTTTCCTGCCGCGGTGCAGCGTGGGAAAGGCGTCGTACCGGGACCGACTAATACTACCTCAGCTGCGTCATCGATTGATAGGACTTATCTATCAGTTAACAGACAACTTCAATTTGACCGCGGGCCATTGGTCGGAGAACGGTAATTCTTAACTGCGATAATGCACTGAATGTGCGGGAGAAATGGCCGTGACCACTGTTGCTTCCTGGGATCAGGGCGGCGCCAAAGAGATCATTGCGCAAAAGAAGTCGATGGATGGTGCCTTGCTGCCGATCCTGCATGCCCTGCAGGAGCGCTTCGGCTATGTCGATGATGCCGCCGTGCCGCTGCTGGCCGATGCGCTCAATCTGAGCCGCGCCGAGGTCCATGGCGTCATCACCTTCTATCACGATTTCCACCGTCACGCGGGCGGCCGCCATGTGGTGAAGGTCTGCCGGGCCGAGGCTTGCCAGTCGGTCGGCTCTGCCGCGCTGGAAGCGCATGCCAAAAAGCAGCTCGGCGTCGATTATCATGAGACGACGCGCGACGGCAGCGTGCAGCTGGAACAGGTTTTCTGCCTCGGCAATTGCGCCTGCGGCCCATCGATGATGGTCGACGACAAGCTTTATGGGCGGGTCACGCCGCAGCGCTTCGATTCAATTGTCGGCAAGCTGAAGGGAGGCCGCTGAGATGGCGATCGACCTTTACATTCCGATGGATGCAACGGCGCTCTCCTTGGGCGCCGATGAAACCGTCGACGCCATCCGCAAGCAGGCGGCGGCCGCCAAGGCCGATATCCGCATCATCCGCACCGGCTCGCGCGGCCTGTTCTGGCTGGAGCCGATGGTGGAGATCGCCACGGCCGAGGGCCGTATCGCCTACGGTCCGGTGATGCCGGAAGATGTCGATGCCGCTTTCGTCTCCGCCCTGCTCGTTGCCGGCGATCATAAGCTGCGCCTCGGCAAGCCCGAGGAGATGAGCTATCTGAAGCGCCAGCAGCGCCTCACCTTCGAGCGCTGCGGCATCATCGATCCGGTATCCATTCCCGATTATATCGCGCATGGCGGCTATCGCGGGCTCAAGAACGCGGTGGCGATGAGCCCGGCCGATATCGTCCAGGCGGTAACCGATTCCGGCCTGCGCGGCCGCGGCGGCGCCGGTTTCCCGACCGGCATCAAATGGCAGACCGTGCTGAAGACGCCGGCGCAGCAGAAATACATCGTCTGCAATGCCGATGAGGGCGACAGCGGCACCTTTGCCGACCGCATGCTGCTGGAAGGCGATCCTTTCCTGCTGATCGAGGGCATGACCATTGCCGGCCTCGCGGTCGGCGCCACCAAGGGCTTCGTTTACATCCGCAGCGAATATCCGCATGCCTTTGCCCAGCTGAACCGGGCGATCGCCGCGGCCAAGCTCGCCGGCTATCTCGGCGACAATATCCAGGGCAGCGGCAAGAGCTTCGAGCTGGAAACCAGGCTCGGCGCCGGGGCCTATATCTGCGGCGAGGAAACCTCGCTGCTGGAGAGCCTCGAAGGCAAGCGCGGCATGGTTAGGGCGAAGCCGCCGCTGCCCGCGATCCACGGCTTGTTCGATCAGCCGACCGTGATCAACAACCTGCTGTCGCTCTGCGCCGTTCCCACCATTCTTGACAAGGGTGCCGCCTTCTACCGCGATTTCGGCATGGGCCGGTCGCGCGGCACCATGCCGCTGCAGCTCGCCGGCAATGTAAAGCACGGCGGCTTGATCGAAGTCGCCTTCGGCACCACCTTGCGCGACGTGGTCGAAGTGTTCGGCGGCGGCACGCTCAGCGGCCGCCCGATCAAGGCGATGCAGGTGGGCGGCCCGCTCGGCGCCTATCTGCCCTATGGCTTGATCGACACGGCGATCGATTACGAGGCGATGGCGGCGGCCGGCGGCATGCTGGGCCATGGCGGCATCGTCGTCTTCGACGACACCGTCGATATGGGCGCCCAGGCGCGCTTCGCGATGGAATTCTGCGCCGCCGAATCCTGCGGCAAATGTACGCCCTGCCGCATCGGCTCGACCCGCGGCGTCGAGGTGATCGATCGCATCCGCGCCGGCACGGAGGTGCAGAAGAACATGACGCTGCTGAATGACCTCTGCGAGACCATGCGCGATGGATCGCTCTGTGCTCTGGGCGGCCTCACGCATATGCCGGTGCAAAGTGCCGTGAAGCACTTCACCGCTGATTTTCAACCGGTACCGCGCGCGGCCGAATAGGCTGGCGCGCAACTTTTTCTGACCGACATCTCTGGCTTTCCAGGCCGAAACCGGGAAGTGCAGAGCGACCTTGGACCGAAAGGCAGGACCATGCTGATCAAGGAAACCGATTACGGGACCCCGGCGCCGAAACAGCCCCGCATTTGCGGCAATCCGAGCTGTGGCTGTGCCAGCGGCGTACAGCAGGAGATCCATCCCGACACCGTGATGGTGACGCTGGAGATCGACGGCAACAGTGTCAGCGTGCCCCAGGGCACCTCGATCATGCGGGCGGCGATGCAGATGGGGACGCAGATCCCGAAGCTCTGCGCCACCGACAGCATCGATGCCTTCGGCTCCTGCCGTCTCTGCGTGGTCGAGATCGAAGGCCGCCGCGGCACGCCGGCCTCCTGCACCACCCCGGTCGAACCCGGCCTCAAGGTCTGGACCCAGACCGGCAAGCTTGCCAAGCTGCGTCGCAACGTGATGGAGCTCTATATCTCCGATCATCCGCTGGACTGCCTGACCTGTGCCGCCAACGGCGATTGCGAATTGCAGGACATGGCCGGCGCGGTCGGCCTGCGCGAAGTCCGCTACGGCTTCGACGGCGCCAACCACTTCGACAAGCAGAAAGACCAGTCGAACCCCTATTTCACCTTCGATCCCACCAAGTGCATCGTCTGCTCGCGCTGCGTGCGGGCCTGCGAAGAAGTGCAGGGCACTTTCGCGCTGACCATCGACGGCCGCGGCTTCGCCTCCATGGTCTCGCCCAGCGAGGCCCAGCCTTTCCTGGAATCGGAATGCGTCTCCTGCGGCGCCTGCGTCCAGGCCTGCCCGACCGCGACCCTGATGGAAAATTCCGTCATCGAAGCCGGCCAGCCGGAGCACAGCGTCGTCACCACCTGCGCCTATTGCGGCGTCGGCTGCTCCTTCAAGGCGGAAATGCGCGGCAATGAAGTCGTGCGCATGACCCCCTACAAGGACGGCCAGGCCAATCACGGCCATTCCTGCGTCAAGGGCCGCTTCGCCTGGGGCTATGCGACCCACAAGGACCGCATCACCAAGCCGATGATCCGCGCCAAGATCACCGATCCCTGGAAGGAAGTCTCCTGGGAAGAGGCGATC
>DATLIX010000063.1:0-23941 GCA_035539215.1 Dongiaceae bacterium
GGCACTCACCCGCGCCGTGCGCCTTGCCGACCGTTATCTCGCCGCAAGGCCGCGCCAGCTTTCCGGTGGCCTCAAGCAGCGCGTCGCCATCGCCCGCGCTTTCGCCGGCGATCCGCGCATCGTCGTCTGCGATGAGCCGACCTCGGCGCTCGACGTCTCGGTGCAGGCGGAAGTGCTCAATCTCCTCGACGATCTGCGGCGCGCACGGAATCTCACCTTCATCCTGGTCAGCCACAACCTGCCGGTCATCACCCATATGTGCGATCGCGTCGGCGTCGTGCAAAACGGCCTTCTGGTGGAAGAGCTGAGCGCGGCAGCGCTCGATCGCGGCGCGGGCCGGCAAGCCTATACCCAAGCGCTGCTCGCCGCGGCCTCGGGCTACCGCCGGCCCGAACGCGCCGGCACGCAGGATGTCGCGCGCACCGCGGCGGCGCCATCTGTAGAAGTCGCTGCCGAAGCGCAGCTGCGGAAACTGGCAGCGCCGCTGCCTGAAGAGCACGGACCGGCGCTCTCGGACTTTCTCAACGACGCCCTGATTTTCGGGAGATCCCTGCGATGACACTGACGAACCTGACCGCCGACGCCGCCCGCGATATCGCCCATATCGTCCATCCCTATACCAATCTCGACGCCCATCGCAGCAAGGGACCGCTGATCATTGATCGCGGCGAGGGCGTCTATGTCTATGACGAACACGGCCAGCGTTATCTCGAAGGCATGGCCGGGCTATGGTCGACCTCGCTCGGCTTTTCCGAGCCGCGCCTGGCGGAAGCCGCTTCCCGGCAATTCGCCCGCCTGCCCTATTCGCAGATCTTCAACCACCGTTCGCACAAGCCGGCGATCGAACTTGCCGAGACGCTGGTGAAGCTGGCGCCTGCCGGTCTCAACCATGTGCTCTTCGCCAATTCCGGCTCGGAGGCGAACGACCAGGCGGCCAAGCTGGTCTGGTATTACAACAACCAGCGCGGCCGGCCGGCAAAGAAAAAACTGATCGGGCGCTATCACGGCTATCATGGCGTGACGGTGATGGCGGCGAGCCTCACCGGCCTTTCGCCGGTCCATGCCGATTTCGATCTGCCGATCGCCGGCGTCCTGCATACCGACGCACCGAGCTATTATCATTACGGACTCGACGGTGAAACACCCGAGAGCTTCGTCAACCGCATCATCAACAATCTGGAAACCCTGATCCAGCGCGAGGGGCCGGAGACCATCGGCGCCTTCTTCGCCGAGCCGGTGAACGGCGCTGGCGGCGTCATCGTGCCGCCGGCCGGCTATTTCGCCCGGCTGCAGGCCCTGTTACGCAAATATGACATTCTCTTCGTGGTCGATGAGGTGATCACCGGCTTCGGCCGCACCGGCGACATTCTCGGCTCCTTCACCTTCGCCTTGCGGCCGGACATCCTGACGGTGGCCAAGGCGCTCTCCTCTTCCTACCTGCCGATCTCGGCCGTTCTCCTCACCGACGAGATCAACGACGCCCTGGTCGCCGGCAGCGCCAAGAACGGCGCCTTTGCCCACGGCGTCACCTATGCGGCACATCCGGTCTGCGCCGCCGTCGCCCTGGAGACCTTGAAGATCTACGAGGAACGCGACATCGTCGGCCATGTCCGCAAGGTGGCGCGCCAGTTCGACAAAAGGCTGAAGCAGTTCGCCGACCATCCGCTGGTCGGCAATGTCCGCGGCGTCGGCCTGTTGGGCGGCATCGAACTGGCGCGCGATCCCGCCAAGCGCCAGGCATTCGATGCGAAATTCGGCCTCGGCGCCTATGTGCAGGAGCAGGCCCTCAAGCACGGCGTCATCGTGCGGGGCATCCGCGATACGATCGCCATCTGCCCGCCGCTGATCATCAACGAAGACGAGATCGACCAGTTGTTCGACGGTATCAGCAAGGCCCTGGATGAGACCCTGCTGCACGCAAGGTCACAAGGGTGGTTGCCCCGGGCCGCGGAATGATGGAATCATAGCGGTCCCACCTTTCCTCGATTTCATCGAATCTGGCGAGAAAATGACCGACAAGACTGAAACCCATCAACTTCTGATCAATGGCGCTTGGCGTGATGGTAGCGGCGGCGAATGGCTGCCTGTCCTCAACCCTGCGACCGAGCAGCAGATCGGCCGGTTGGCCGTCGCCACCAAGGCCGATCTCGACGACGCCCTGGCCGCCGCCAAGGCCGGCTTCCAGCAATGGCGCCAGGTCGCGGCCATCGACCGGGCAAAGCTGCTGCGCCAGGCGGCGGCTTATATACGCGAGGCCACCGATGGCCTGGCCACGGAACTGACCCGGCAGCAGGGCAAGCCGCTCGCTGAAGCGAAGGTCGAACTCGGCGTCTGCGCCGATGTCTTCGAGTGGTATGCCGAGGAAGCGCGGCGGGTCTACGGCCGGCTGATCCCGGCGCGTCTGCCGAACGTGACCCAGAGCGTGGTGCATGAGCCGATCGGCCCGGTTGCCGCCTTCTCGCCCTGGAACTTCCCGGGCTCCCAGGCCGCGCGCAAGATTGCCGCGTCGCTCGCCGCCGGCTGCTCGATCATCATCAAGGGACCGGAAGAGACCCCCGGCCCGATCATCGGCCTTGCCCAGGCGCTGATCCGCGCCGGCCTGCCGGCCGGCGTGCTCAACCTGGTCTTCGGCCGCCCGGCGGAGATATCGGAATATCTCATCCCCTCGCCGATCATCCGCAAGGTCTCCTTCACCGGCTCGGTGCCGGTCGGCAAGCATCTGGCGGAAATCGCGGCGCGCTATATGAAGCCGGCCACGATGGAGCTTGGCGGCCATTCGCCCGTCATCCTGTTCGAGGATGCCGATCTCGACCTCGCCACCAGGCAGATGACGGGCTTCAAGTTTCGCAATGCCGGCCAGGTCTGCATCTCGCCGACACGCTTCTTCGCCCATCAGTCGATCTATGACCGCTTCGTCGATGCTTTCGGCAAGGCGGCGCGCGAGGTCAAGGTCGGCGACGGCCTCGACCCGCAATCGCAGATGGGACCGCTTGCCAATGCCCGCCGCATCGAGGCGGTCGACGCCCTGATCCAGGAAGCCGTCAATGACGGCGCACGCCTGGTCGCGGGCGGGCGGCGCGTCGGCAATCGCGGCTATTTCTATGAGCCGACGGTGTTGGCCGATATTCCGCCGCAAAGCCGCATCCTGCACCAGGAGCCGTTCGGTCCGGTGGCGCTGCTCGCTTCCTTCGCCAGCGATGAAGAGGCGATCACCCGCGCCAACGACACGGCTTACGGCCTTGCCGCCTATGCCTATACGACATCGGCCAAGCGATCCGAACTGGCGGCGCGGTCGCTGGAAGCGGGCATGGTCTCGATCAATCAGGTCGGTCTCGGCCCGATCGAGACGCCGTTCGGCGGCATCAAGGAAAGCGGCTATGGCCGCGAGGGCGGCAGCGAGGGCATCGAAGCCTATCTGCAGGCCAAGTTCGTCAGTTCGGCGGCCTGACGGCGGAGCGTCCGACTGCCGGCCTCGCCAGACGAGCGCGGCCGAAAAGATAACGGCCCGGTCGCATCCCCCATGCGACCGGGCCGTTTCCCATCGCGCAGCCCTGGGCCAATGCCGGGAGCCTGCTCAGAGGCCGAGCGCGATCTTGCCCGCGGCGATATGCACGGAATCGTCCTGCGGCGTATGGATTCGCCCGCACAGCACATCGCGGTAATGCCGCTCCAGCGGATTGGCGCGGGAGAGGCCGGGATTGGCGCTGAGGCGTATCGCGGCCTCCACGGCGGCGATGGCATTATTGGTCACGGTGGATTTGACCAGGCCGCTTTCGGCAATGCCTGGCGGGTATCCGCGGTCGGTTTCCTGGCCGATATCGCGCAGCAGCCGGCGATTGGCGTCGAGCCGGCCTTCGATCTCGCCCACCGCCTCCTGGAAGCGCGGCAGTGTCGCAAGGCTGGCGCCGAGATTGGCGGGCTTGCGATTCGCGAGGAAGTCCAGCAGCCAGGCACGGGCCGCGCGGGCAACGCCGTCATAGATCGCGGCAACCAGGGTCGTGCTCCAGGCGATCTGCACCGGGTCCGGCGCCTGCCAGCCCGATGGCGGGCGGATGTCGACGGCATGATCGAGCGGGATCAGCACATCCTCCAGGATGACGTCATGGCTCTCCGTCGCCCGCATGCCAAGCTGGTCCCAGGTCGGATTGATGCGGATCCCGGGCGTTCCGGCCGGCACCAGGAAGGTGCCGATGCGCGGCTCGGCCTCGTCGGTCCGCCCCCAGACCGCCAGCCATTTCAGCACCGGTATGCCGGTCGAATAGATCTTGTGGCCGGAGATCCGCCAGCCTTCCGCCGTCTGCCGCGCGACCGTCGCCAGGGTACCGCCCCGGGCCGGCGTGCCCAGTTCGGGCTCAACCCGCAAGGCGTTGATGAGCCCGACCTGATTGATCGCATCGGCCCGCAGCCGCGCGGCGATGGGCGCCGGCCAGCGTTCGATGATCGCCGCATGGTTGATGTAATGCATGGCGAGGATCAGCGCGGTTGAGGGCTCGCCCCGGGCGATGATGCCGATCACCTCGCTGGCGAGATGCAGGCCGGCCCCCAATCCGTCCTGTGCCTGCGGCACGGTGAGGGCGAGCAGCCCGGTATCCGAGAGACGGGCAAAATTCTCGACCGGCACGCTGCCGTCGCGATCATGCTCGGCGGCACGCTCGGCAAAGGAATCGGCAAGGACCTTGGCCAGATCCAGGATATCGCTTCGCGCCAGCGCTATGCGCGGTTCGAGCGTGATCCGGTTCATGATCGGCCTGCGATCTGCCGCTGCGACATCTGTGTCTCCTGGTCCAGCCGCGGCGGTCAGGCGACCTTGCGCCGCTCGGCGATCAGCTTGCGCGTGAGTGGAATAAGATCGCGGCCGTATTCCGCCGCATCCTCGATGACATCGAAGCCGCGGATCAGGAAAGTGGTGACGCCGAGGTCGTAATAGTCGAGCAGCGCATCAGCGACCTGTTCCGGCGTGCCGACCAGCGACGTCGAATTGCCCTTGGCCCCCGTCAGGGCGGCAATGCCGGTCCACAGCCGCTTGTCGAGGCGGCTGCCTTGGGCGGCAGCCGCCAGCAGACGGCGCGACCCCTCGTTCTCCGGCTCGCCCTGGCGCTTATAGCCGGTCTTCTCCGCCAGCTCGCGCGCCCGTTCGAGGATGGCATCAGCCTTGGCCCAGGCCTTTTCCTCGGTATCGGCCATGATCGGCCGCAGCGACAGGCTGAAACGCAGTTGACGGCTATGGCTTGCGGCCGCGGATCGGACACGGCCGATCAGGTCGCGCACCTGGGCATGGGTCTCGCCCCATAATGCGTAGATGTCGGCATGCTTGCCGGCAACCGCGATCGCAGCCTCGGAAGCACCGCCGAAATAGATCGGGATATGCGGCTGGGTGACCGACTTGACCTCCGAATAGCCGCGCTCGAAGCGATAGAACCGGCCGGCATGGTCGAACGGTTTGTCACTGGTCCAGATGCGCCGTACGATCTCGAGATATTCGTCGGTGCGCGCATAGCGCTCGTCCTTGGTCAGGAAGTCGCCATCCTGCCGCATCTCGGCGTCGTCACCGCCGGTGATGATATGGACGGCGATCCGGCCGCGCGTCAGCTGATCCAAGGTCGCGAATTGCCGAGCCGCCAGCGTCGGCGTGGTGAAGCCGGGACGATGGGCGATCATCAGACCGAGTTTCTTCGTTACCGAAGCCACATGCTGGGCCACCAGGATGCTTTCCGGCGAGGTCGAATGAAAAGCGATCAGCGCCCGGTCGAAGCCACCTTCGTCATGCGCCTTCGCCACCTTTTCGATATGATCGAGATTGATGATCGGACCCTGTGCGGGATGCGTCTCGGAGGCATATCGCGTACCTATGAAGCCGATGAATTCAACGCTCATTCTGTCCTCCTCGCCGCCATTCGCCGCATGCGCTGCAGTTGCATCCCACTGGCTTGAAGCCGCACCCAAGGTGACTCATTAACCGTCGGCTCCGTACGGATAAACCGAGTACTTCTTGCTCCCGCCAGAGCAAAACTCGTGACGTCAAACGACCCCGCTGCGGCGGTAGCCGGCCGCCGGATGCGGTGCCGCCAGCCTGGCGGCTTGGCCAAACAACTTCTCCCGCAAGGTGCCCTGGCGATAACGGGTCTTGTAGCGGCCGCGCCGCTGCAATTCCGGCACCAGGAGATCGACGATATCCGTGAAGGTATCCGGCCGGACGGCATAGGCCAGGTTGAAACCGTCAACGCCCGTCTCATCCACCCAGGACTCCAGCGCGTCTGCGGCACTTTGCGGCGACCCGACGATCAACGGGCCGTCGCCCCCGATGCCGCAATAATCGGCGATCTCGCCGATGGTCCAGACGCGATTTGGATCGGCCGCGGTGAATGCGTCGACCGCCGACTGGATGGCGTTGCTCTTGATATGCTTCAGCTCGTCGCCCGGCTTGAACTGGCTGAGGTCAATTCCCGTCCAGCCCGACATCAGGGTCAGGGCGCCGTCATAGCTGATATAGCGCTTGTATTCGCCAAGCTTGTCCTGGGCGTCGCGCTCATCCTGTCCGACGATCACCGTCTGTTGGTTGAAGATCAGGATACTGCCGGGATCGCGCCCCAGCTCCACCGCGCGCCGGCGGATATCCGCCACCTGGTCGCGCAGGATCTTTTTCGACGGCGCGGCGACAAAGACACATTCGGCATGGGCTGCGGCGAAGGTCTTGCCGCGGGACGATGCACCCGCCTGATACAGCACCGGTGTGCGCTGCGGCGACGGCTCGCTGAGATGAATGCCGGGCACGTTGAAGAAACGGCCCTGATGACGGATCTCATGGACCTTGGCCGGATCGGTATAAATGCCCCGCGCGCGGTCGCGGATGACGGCATCGTCCTCCCAGCTGCCCTCCCAGAGCTTGTAGCAGACCTCAAGATACTCGTCGGCGACATCATAGCGGTTGTCATGCGTCAGGAGACGTGACTGGCCGAGATTGCGGGCGCCACTTTCCAGATAGGAAGTGACGATATTCCAGCCGATCCGTCCCTGCGTCAGATGATCGGCCGTGGAGAAGCGGCGCGCGAAGGGGTAGGGATGTTCGAAGGAAATCGAGGCCGTGATGCCGAAACCGAGATGCTCGGTAACGGAAGCCATGGCCGGAACCAGCTGCAGCGGGTCGTTCACCGGCACTTGCGCAGCTTCGCGCAGCGCATCCGCCGGGCCGCCGCGATAGACGTCGTATATCCCGAGCACATCGGCGATAAAGATACCGTCGAACAGGCCGCGCTCCAGGGTCCTGGCCAGCTCAAGCCAGTAGCCGAGCTCCTTGTAACGGAAGGATTGATCCCGCGGATGACGCCACAGGCCGACGGACAAATGGCCGGGGCAGTTCATCTCGAAGGCATTCAGTCGGATCTCTTTGGACATGGATCAACTCGATTGTGGCAAGCCTTGCGGCCATCGCCGGTTACGGATGCGGCGGCGACGCCTCGCCGTTGGGCTTCGCCGCCCGCGTCAACTGGTCTTCGTCGGCCACCTCGCGCATCTGCGCCTGGGTGACGATGCTGCCGGCCGGCACACTATGAGTCAGCCAGACATTGCCGCCGATAACTGACTCCCTGCCGACCGTGATGCGTCCCAGAATGGTCGCCCCGGCGTAGATCACGACATTGTCCTCGATGATCGGGTGGCGCTTCACGTCCTTGACCAGCTTGCCGCCATCGCCAACCGGCAAGCGGCGCGCACCCAGGGTAACGGCCTGGTAGAGGCGCACACGCTCGCCCAGGATCGCCGTCTCGCCGATGACGACGCCGGTGCCGTGATCGATGAAGAATCCTGCGCCGATGGTCGCCGCCGGATGAATATCGATACCGGTCGCCGAATGCGCGATGCTGGCGATCAGACGGGAGATGAACGGGGCGCCGAGATAATGCAGCGTGTGCGCCAGCCGATAATGCACGATCGCGGTGAAGCCGGGATAGCAGAGCAGGACTTCCGATATGCTGGTGGCCGCCGGGTCGCCCTCATAGGCCGCCGCGAGGTCCTCCACGAGAAGCGCCCGGATGCCGGGCAGCGCGTCTGCAAAGAGCCTGACGACCTCTCCTGCCCGCGCCGCGCCGCTGTCTTTCGGCACCGTCTCGCCCGCACCGAGGAAGAGACTTCGGCGCACTTGCTCCCTGAGGTCGCTCAAGGCCCGGTCCAACGTCGCGCCGACGAAATAGTCGATGCTTTCATCGGTGAGGTCAGATCGCCCGTAATGGGTCGGAAACAGGGCCGCGGCAATATCGTCGATAACGGCGGAAAGCTCGTGCCGCGACGGCAATTCCCGGACGATGCCACGATGCCGGATCTTGTTCGTCACTTCGCGCGATTGACGCAGCCGCTCGACCACCGAGCGTAGATCCGGCCAGGCTCCGCCTGACGGATCGGGGACTTGTGACTTATTCTTCCGGACCATTCGGATCTTCCGTGTGGATAATGTTCAGATCCAGGAGTGCAGCGGCGGGTTGACGCCATTCAGGTAGTAGTTGCCGACGGCAGCGAATTTCCATCGCACCGGATCGTGAAGGGTGTGGGTCCGGGCATCGCGCCAGAAACGGTCCAGATTGTGTTCCGCCAGGGTTGAGCGCGTGCCGGCAAGCTCGAAGAGCTTGTTGGCGGCGAGCAGCGCCACCTCGGTCGACAGGACCTTCGCCTCCGCGACCGCGATCTTGGCAGCGGCGATGCTGGCCTCCGTGACCGCAGCGACAGTGGCATCGAGCTGGCGCCCGGACCGCTCCAGCAAGGCTTCCGCCGCATGCAGCTTGATCTTGAGATCGCCGATGGCCGCAATCGTATAGGGATCATCGCTGGCGCGATCCTTGCCGCTGTCGATCCAGGGCCGTGCCTTGTTGCGCACGAAATCGATCGTCCTGTCGATGGCGCCGCGCGCGATGCCGGCATCGATGGCGGCGTGGAGCAGCTGGCTCTGCGCGCCGATCGGGCTCGGCCGATCATAGACGAGATAGGCCGGAAGGACCCGGCTCGCCGGCACCAGCACGTCCTGAAGCAGGACGGTGCCGCTCGCCGTGGTTCGCTGCCCGAAGGCGGACCAATCGTCGACCACCTGCAGGCCCGGCGCATCGCGATCGACAATGGCAACCGCGATGCGCCCGTCATCGTCGATGGCAACCACCGGAACGAGATGGGCGAAGAGCGCGCCGGTCGAATAGAACTTGCGGCCGTTCAGCCGATACGCATCGCCGGACCGCGTCAGCCTGGTCTCGAAGCTCTCCACATTCTTTCCCTGGAACTCGGAGAAGGCGTTGCCGAGACGATAGCCCTGCAGGACGAGCGCGTAGAGTTGGCGCTTCTGCTCTTCGCCAGCGGCTCCCCGGATCACCTCAAGGATCTCGAAATGGTTCTGGGGGATCTGCGAGAGAGATGAATCGGCCGCCGCGATCGTCGCGACGACCTTGCCCAAGGTCGCATGCGAGACATCGGCCCCGCCATAGGCCTTGGGCACCGTGATGCCCCAGAGACCGCTGGCGGAGAAGACATCGAGTTCTTCCACCGGAAGCCGACGATGACGGTCGCGATCACCGGCGCCGCCCGCGAAAGTCTCCGCCAGCCGCACAGCGACCTCGATCGCCTCGACGTCGCTTGCAATGACATGCGCCGCCTTTTTCGGTCGGGCTGCACCTTCGACAGATGCTTGCTTGGGGGCGGGCTGGGCTGGGGTGTTGCTCATCTTCAACTCAAATAAGGTGAGGACCGGGATTGGTGATTTCAGTAACGAATACCGAGTGCCACGTCTTGGTCGCGCGGCGTGCCGCAGGAACGGCATCGTCGGTCGATGCCGTTCCTGCCTGGAATATCAATCAGCGGCATGCGCGGCTCCGCCGCCGAGCAGATCCGCCTCGATAGCGGCGAGCCTGACGGGGGCGGTTGTGCGCAGGATCAGGAAATAGCCGACGCCCACCCCCAGGAAAGCCAGAAACACATAAGGCAGCACATTGTACGGCCAGGCCGGCACCGGATAGATGGTCCCGACCAGGACCAGCAACAGCAGCGCCACCGCCGCGATCGAACTCAGGACATGGCGCGGCCGCAGCAGGCCCTGCTGCTTCAGATAGACCGGAGCGCCGATCGATACCAGGACATAGGAGAACAGGAAACCATAGGTGGCGATCGATCCAAGGATGCCGTAGGCGTCCAGAATGCCCCAGCCGCCCACAAGCAGGCCTATCGCGAGAACCACGGCCACAAGCGACACGATCGTTACCGCCACATGCGGCGTCTCGTTGCGGACATGGGTGCCTTGCGCCGCACGATGGAAGATGCCGTGATGCGACAGCGAGAAGAGCACGCGGGAAGCAGCATTGATGCTGGCCAGGATGCAGGCGAGGAACGACAGGGCGACGCCCACGGAAATCAGGATACCGACCGGACGGGCGCCGAAACTGCCGGCAAGCACGGTAAGCGGCGCATCGGCGGTCGCCAACCCCGGATCGACGCCACGGAAACCCGCGACCAATGCCAGCGAGGAGATGACGAAGAGAATGCCGACGGTGATGACGCTCCAGATCACGCCGCGCGGGATCGAGACCCGCGGCGATTTTGCTTCGACGCCCAGCACGGTGGCGCTTTCGAAACCGACGAAGCTGAAGAAGGCCAGCACCAGGCCGAGGCGTAGCTGTTCAAGATTGACGCCGTCGAGATGGATCTGCTGCGGATCGGCATAGCCGCCATGGACCACGAAATAGCCGAGGACCACAAGAACGATGAGTGCAACTGTCACGAACTCGAAAACCAGTGACGTGCGCGTCGAGAGCTTGATATCGCGATAAGCGAGCCACCAGGAGACGGCGGCTCCGACGACAGCGATGGCATAAGCGAGGAGCACGTCCGAACCGGTCACACCGGCGATATGGAAGACGGCGAGCGTGGTGTTGACCGTGCCGAGGATGACGGCACCCGCCGTAAACACGTAGCCGATCAAGAGAGACCAGCCGGAAATGACGCCGGCAAGCGGGCCGAGACCGATGCCGGCATAGACGTAGAGCGAACCCGGCGTCGAGACACGGCTCGCGAAGACATTGATCTGCAGGGCGACAATCAACAAGGCGAGCGTTGCAAAGGCATAGGCAAGCCAGGTGCCGTTGGCGGCTGTCGCGAAGACGACGGGGATCACGAGGCCGGGCGTGCCCGACGGCGCAATGGTGCCGACCGATTGCGCGAGCACATCCGGGAATGAAAGATAGTTACGCCGCAAACCGCGGGTCGAGGCCGGCGCATCGCTGGCGCCTGAAGATGTCGTGGTTGCTGTTCCGCTCATGGCGTTTCTCCAGGCTATGGGTCGACGAGGGATGGTTCGAACCCGATGGAAACACCACTTACGGTTAGCATCAGATGGTCGCTATGCCGTGCGAGGATTTCTCAGCCGCGCCGAAAGTTTTGCTGAGTAAGGCAATGCTGAACGCGGCGCCTTTACCTCTCGCGCGTCAAAGTCGCGATGCCTGGGATCGGTTGCGATTATCCGGGCCCCGGGACGCACCGCACAAGCGGTGCTCGCGCAACCCCAAACAATTCTCGTTCGCAACTGCACGAACGTGAAAGTAACTTTTCGCCCGCCGGATATCGTGTATGCAAAGATGGCTCGCCCGGATCCGCCGATAGGTTTATGAATAGCGCTAACATGTCCGGCGGGCTGGCCCTCCCCAACCGGTAACGCAGCGAGAGCGAAGGCACCCATGCCGCAGACAATCCAAGCACATCGGCTCCGCAACTTCCTGCGCGACTTTGCGCAACTTATCGATCGCGAGCATGAGGAAGCAGCGATCCTCTCCAGCGGCGCCGGGCTGTTGAAAGAGCTGATCGCGACCGATGACTGGCTCGACGAGCAGTTCGCCAAGCCACATCCCGATCGCTATCAGCAGTATCTGCTCTATGCCGATCCGCGGGACCGATTTTCCGTGGTAAGTTTTGTCTGGGGTCCGAACCAGTTTACGCCGATCCATGATCACACGGTCTGGGGCCTGATCGGCGTCCTGCGCGGTGCCGAACGCTCCCAGCACTATACGTGGCACGAAGACGGGGAACTGGTGGCCGGTGATGTCACGCATCTCGGCCAAGGTGATGTCGAGGCCGTGTCGCCCCGGCTCGGTGACATTCACCAGGTCTTTAACCTGCTGCCCGATCGTGCATCGATCAGCATCCATGTCTATGGCGCCAATATTGGCGCCGTCCGTCGCAGCATCTTCGCCGGCGACGGAACCCGCCGGGATTTTATCTCCGGCTATTCCAATGCCTGTTTGCCCAATATCTGGGATCTTTCCAAGGAGTAACCCGCCCGATGGTCCGTTTCCCGACGCGCAGCTATGCGGATATCCGCGCCGCCTTGCTCGATCGGCGCGAAGTCGCCTTGCTTGACGTTCGCGAGGAAGCCGTGTTTGCCGCGGCGCATCCGCTGTTCGCCGCGAATGCTTCTCTATCGCGACTGGAACTCGATATCCTTGCGCGCATCCCGCGGCCGGATACGCCGATCACCGTCTACGACGATGGCGAGGGACTGGCCGAGCGCGCAGCGGCCAAGCTGAGGGAGTTCGGCTATACCGATGTCGCTCTGCTGGAAGGCGGTCTTGGCGGCTGGCGCCGGGATGGGGGCGAAATCTTTCAGGATGTCAATGCGCCGAGCAAGGCATTCGGTGAATTGGTCGAATCCAAGCGCCACACGCCGTCGCTCTCCGCCGAGGAGGTCAAGGCGCTGATCGAAGCGGATGAGAATGTCGTCGTCCTCGACGCCCGCCGCTTCGACGAGTACCACACGATGAGTATTCCCCGCGGCATCAGCGTGCCGGGGGGCGAACTGGTCCTGCGGGCCGGCAATCTCGTGCCGGATTCCGGCACCAAGGTCATCGTCAATTGCGCCGGCCGCACCCGCAGCATCATCGGCACGCAGTCCCTGATCAATGCCGGCATTACCAACAGGGTTTGGGCCCTGCGTAACGGCACCATCGGCTGGACTCTGGCCGGCCAAGTCCTGGATCATGGCCAGTCACGCCGCTTTCCCGAGACCGATGAAAAGCACCGCCTCGACGCGGCAAACCGGGCGCGCGCCGTTGCCGACCGCGCGGGCGTGCGCCGCCTCACCTTGGACGAACTGCAGGCTTGGGCCGCGGATCTCCGCCGCACCACCTATATTTTCGATGTCCGCACGCCGGAAGAATATGCCGTCGGCCATCTGCCTGGCAGCCGCAGCGTTCCGGGCGGTCAACTGGTCCAGGAGACGGATCACTATGCCACAGTGCGCGGGGCGCGCATTGTTCTCGTCGACGATGATGGCGTGCGTGCCAACATGACGGGCTCGTGGCTGGCACAGATGGGTTGGGATGTGGCGGTACTCGATGGCGTAAGCCGGGCCAACCTCACCACCCAGGGCGACTGGCAGCCGCAACGGCCGCGCCAGCCGGAAGTGAAGACCATCGATCCGGCGACCTTGCGGGACTGGCTCGCAGCGGGCGATACCTCGCTCTTCGACATCACGACCAGCGCCAACTATGTCGCCGGCCATATCCCCGGCGCGCATTTCGCGTTGCGTGCAGATCTGCCTGCCTTCGTCACGCGCTCACCTGCCAAAAGATATGTGCTGACCTGCGGCTCCAGCCTGCTCGCAAAATATGCCGCCGGCGACCTCGCCGCCGTGACGCAGCAGCCGGTCCATGTCCTTGAAGGTGGAACGGCTGCCTGGCGGGCAGCTGGCCTGCCGCTGGAACAGGGCGAGCAGAATCTCGCCTCGCCCCGCATCGATCGCTATCGCCGTCCTTATGAGGGCACCGATAACCCGCGGGAGGCGATGCAGGCCTATCTCGATTGGGAATTCGGCCTGGTCGCCCAGCTCGAACGGGACGGCACCCACGGCTTCTTTGTCATCTGATACATGCCGGCGCGCACGCCGGCCGACCTGGGGCACGACTGCCCCAGGCTCATTGCAAGGGCAATTGCGCCGCCAGACGCTGTGCCGAACGGCTGTTCGGCTTCAATGCGAGGCGTTCCGCCAGGAGGGCCCGCGCAAGCTTGATGCGGCCGGAGCCGATTGCCGCTGCGATCAGCGTCTGGGTGAAGAGATCGCGCTGGGCGTGACTGCCGCCGATACGCCGTATGTCATAACGGATCGGCAGAAGCAGATCGACGACCCGGTCATGGGCTCCCTCGGCAAAGGCGGCAATCGCCTGCTGCAAAGGCTGCGCCAACTGGGCGGATATATCGCGGTTGGTGCCCGTCTTATGCTGGATATAGCCGGCCAGCGATTTGCTCTGCTGCGCAAGCGTCGCCTTGTCGCCAACTCCGGCCGCCACCAAGGCGATATGGAGATCGTTGAACAGCAGCACATGCTCGTCGAGATGCGGATACCAATAGGCCGAGAGCTCGCTCCACCGGTTGCCGATATCGACGCCGACCAGTTTCAGGCGCCACAGCAGGGCGGCCGCATCGACCAGATCCAGAATAACGCCGGATTTGCCGACGCGGATCTGCTGGTCATAGATGTCCAGCGCTTCCTCGAAGCGGCGCTGCTCGATCAAATAGAGCGCCAGATGCCACCACTGATGGATCGCCAGACCCACAGCCGGCGTCCAATGCGCCTTCAACTCCGTTAGCCAGCCGATCCCCTCGGTCGTGCGTCCCTGCATCTCCAGCACATGGGCCACCGCATGGATCGCCCAGGTGTCGGCGGGATTGCGCTCCACCGCCGTCCGGCCGGCAAGTTCAGCGCGGCTGTAGTCGCCCGTCTCCTCAAGCCCGAAGGCGTGCATGCCGAGCAGGAAGCCGTAAAGCGGATGATCGGCGGGCCAGGTCGGCAATACCCGGGCGATGGAATCGCGGATATTGGCGCTGTCGCCGAGATAAAAATAGGTGTCATGAGCGAAGCGCAGGGCCCAGAGATCGTCAGGATGCTCGATCAGGATCGCTTCCCACTGCCGGGCGGCACCGCGGCTGTCCTCGCGGCTCCAGGCGCGAAAGGCCTCGAGATGGCCGCGCTCGAAGGGCGTCAGCGCGGCCCAGTGGGCCTCGGCGGCTGCCAGCGCCTGCTGCACGGCGGGGCTGGTGCCCGGCTCGCCGGATAGGATGCGCAACACGCCGATCAGCGTCTGCGCGTGAGCGAATTCGGCATCACCGGAGACCGCTTCCGTCAAGGTCGCCAACGGATCGCCGACCCAGCCGAGATACTGCTCCAATGCGGTGGAGAGCTGCTGCCGGCTCCCGGCTTTGCCAACGGTGACCGGCGATCGATCAATGACATCCAAGGGCATCATTGCTGCTCCCGATCGGTTCCCAGGAAGTCGATGACGTCCTGGGCGACCGCCTCCGGTTTTTCCCAATGGGGCGCGTGGCCGACACCATGATAGGTCAGGTGGCGGACATTGCGCAACCGGCCCAGCAGGCGCTGCTGCTGCGATGAATCAAACACGCTATCCCGGTCACCCCAGAGGATCAGAGTCTCCGCCGCTACCTCCGGCGTGACAACGCGCCTGTCATTGAGCAGGCTGCGCGCAACGGCGCGCCAGACTTTCAACGGTACGCGCTGGCTTTCGGCAACGAAGGTGGCGAGCTGTCGTGGTGCGATCGGCTGACTGAGGGTGCTGCTCTGGAAATCATGCGCGAACACGGCCGGAACCGGATCGGTGAGATCGGCCAGTTCCGCCTGCAGAGCCGCGATCGCCGGATTGCCGTGGGCCGTATCTGCCGCACCGATCAGGACCAGCCGGCCGATGAGGTCAGGCTGGGCGGCTGCGACGCGCTGCGCCACCAGACTGCCCAGCGAATGCCCGAGCAGGTGAACCGGGAGATTGGACAATTGCGCGATGAAGGAGATCGCATCGACGGCAAAGTCATCGACATTAAAGGCCGAGAACTCCGCACCGGTATCGCCATGGCCGCGTTGGTCGAGCGCGATCACATGGAAATGCTCCTGCAGCAGCGGAATGATCTGTTCGAAACTGCGCCAGGAATCGGTGTAGCCGTGCAGCAATACCAGCGTCGGCCGCGCCGGGTCGCCGGCGGCGACATAGCGATAGAGTTTTTCATTCGGCAGCGTCACCCAATGCTTGCTTACCGCAAATGGCGGGGTGGCGACTTCCGCGATACTTTTGACTTTTGCAACTGCGCTCATCGGCAAGCCCTCTGCTCGATCGTGACCTGCTCGGACAGCCTGCTGATGTCACCGCATACCGCCTCGCTCCCCAGACGGTAAGCTCGCCTCTATCCTGGCATCAAACGAGAAGAAATACGGGGGCAAACGAGTTTCTCTTATTCTGGCCACCTGGCGCGAAGACGCATTGACCGCACGATCCGGCGTGCCAACCCCATGCTGAATTGCACTTTCTGCAGCAGACATTCCTTGCAAGGAGGCCTTCAGGCCGCCAGGCCCGGGAGACGGTGCGGCAAGGTCCGTCGGGGTGAACCTAAGTCGCCTGCTGTTCGCCCGGGAGGCGATGGAGCTTCTTCGACAAGGCATAGGCCGCCACGATAGCCGCGGCGAATCCCGATAGCGCACCGACGCCGAGCGACCAACGTGGACCCGCATGGTCCGCCACCCAGCCGACGATGGGAGCGCCGACCGGCGTTCCCGCGAAGGCGACGCCGATACGGAAGGCCATCACCCGCCCGCGCATCGCCGGATCGGTCGATAGCTGCATCAGGCTGTTGGTCGCGTTGGTGAAGGACAAGGCGGCGACGCCGACAACGATGAGGATGGCGCCGAACGTCCAATAGCTCGGGGCGATCGCGGCCAGGGCGCAGGCGACGCCGAATATGCCGGACGCGGTCAGCAGCGAGGGGAAACCGGGGCGGTCCCTGCCGGCGGCGAGCAGCGCCCCCGCCATGGTCCCGATCGCCATCGTCGACGACAGGACGCCATATCCGCGGGCGTCGGCGTGGAAGACCTTTACCGCCATGGTCGAGATGAAGATCGGGAAATTCAGGCCGAAAGTTCCAATCACAAACAGCATGAGCAGGATCGCCTTCAGATCCCGGCGGGCCCAGACGTAGCGAAGCCCCTCCGCGAACCCGCCCCTCGTCCGGGCGGACCGCGCGTTCGGCCGAAGTTCGGAGACGCGCAACAACGACAGGGAAAGCAATACGGCCGTGAAGGACGCGCCGTTTATCAAGAAGGCCCAGCCGGACCCGACTTCGGCGATGACGATGCCGGCCACCGCCGGCCCGATCATCCGCGACGCGTTGAAGGAGGTCGAGTTGAGGGCGACGGCATTCGGCAGATCCTGATCGCCGACCAGTTCGGCGACGAAGGTCTGGCGGACCGGTGCATCGAATGCCGCGGCACAGCCGGAGAGGAAGGCGAAGACATAGACATGCCAGAGCTGGGCGATGCCGGCGACGGTGATGGCGCCTAGACCCAGGGCGAGGCCGCCCATTGCGGCTTGGGTAACGAGGAGGAGCTTGCGCTGGTTCAGGCGGTCGGCCGCGTAACCGGTCCAAGGCAGCAACAGGAATTGAGGCGCGTATTGCAATGCCATGACTGTACCCACCGCCGCGGCGTCATGGTGCGTGAGATCGGCATAGACCAGCCAGTCCTGGGCGGTGCGCTGCATCCAGGTGCCGATATTCGAGATCAATGCGCCGGCGGCCCAAAGCCGGTAATTGAATACCCTGAGCGATCGGAAGACGCCAGCCACGGCAGGCATCATGACCGACCTTGTGCCTGGTCCTCATGAAGACCACCGAAATGGCGCGCGAGAAAGAGGCCCATCAGAAGAGCGCCCAAGCCCAATGAGCCGGTGTCGCCGAGGGCGCTCGGCTGGAAATCGCCGACGCATGATGCAAGCAGATAGCCGATGGCGATGTTGAGCGCGCCCCACAGCACGTTCGCCGTCGGAGAGGAAAGCCCCCTGCCCGGCGGATTGGCAAACGGCGTCGGAAAC
Source organism: Dongiaceae bacterium (assembly GCA_035539215.1). Classification (GTDB taxonomy): domain Bacteria; phylum Pseudomonadota; class Alphaproteobacteria; order Dongiales; family Dongiaceae; genus Dongia_B. The sequence continues at coordinate 17,883 of DATLIX010000063.1, forward strand.
CGGCGCCCCATGACACCGCTGGTGAAATGCGGAACCGCATTGGCGAGGAAGGCGCCGCCGAAGAAATACGCGACCGGATGAAATACTGTCATGTCGTTCTTCCCGAGGATGAGTGAGTGAGATCGGATCTTGCGGGTTTCCGGGCGAGCGCCATCGGCGCCACGAGAGACCCCTTTCGAGCTTCGATTTGTCGCCGGATGGAATTTCCGCGCCGTGCGGCGGTCAGTCGTCGACGAGACGCTTGAGCAATTTCAGGGCAGATGCGAGCTGTGCCTGTTCCTGATCGGAGAGTTTCGCCGCGATGGTGCGCGATAGCCAGTCCTGGCGGGCCGCGCGCCCGGCCCGGATCAAGTCGCGGCAGGCATCCGTGAGGGAAAAGATCGTCTGTCGTCCGTCCTGCGGATCCGGCGCCGCGCTCACCAGGCCTGCGGTCTCCAGCGGGCCGACGATTGCCCCCATGGACTGCGGCCTGATGCCCTCGGCACGGGCCAGGCTCGACACCGTTCCCGGACCATCCTTTTCGAGACGCAGCAGCACTGAAGCCTGCGAGGGCGTCAGATCGCCGGCGCTGGCCTGCTCGCGTAGCCGGCGCTTGAGCTGGCTGACCAGGGCGCGCAGATCGCCGGCTAAGATGGAAGCCGCGGATGCGGGAGAAGTGTCTTTCGTTTTTGTCATGACCCGAGCTATAGCATCTATGAAGGTAAACTGTAAAGTCTATCTTTGAAGATTACCTTCATATTTTTGGGGCCGTAGGACCGATCGCACGACCGGCGGCAGGGAGATTCCGAAGTCTCCGCCGGCATGTTAGGGTGCCCCCAATCCCAGCGGGCAATCGCCCGACCGAGCCAAGACAGCCGTTCGAGAGTGATGATGAAAATTCGCGAGATTTCCGCCTATCGCCAATGGCAGCCGTTCCGCGACGGCACCTATACCTGTTCAGGCGGCCGCAGTGCCGAGGGCTTCGATTCCCTGATCGTGCGCATCGATACGGCGGAGGGCCTCACCGGCTGGGGTGAAATGGCGCCGCTCGGCGCTTTCTACGATCCGTCCTTCGCCGCTGCCGCGCGCGCCGGCTTTGCGGAACTGGCGCCGATCGTGCTGCGCAGCGATCCGCGCGCGGTCGGCCAGGTGCGGCGGCTGATGGATCTCCATCTCAAGGGCCATCCCTATATCAAATCGGCCATCGACATGGCCTGCTGGGACGTTTTGGCCAAGAGCGCCGGCATGCCGCTGGCAGAGATGCTGGGCGGCCGCTACGGCGAGAGCGTCGACCTCTATCGCTCGATCTCGCAGATGTCGCCCGAGCGCATGGCCGAGCGCGCCCGCAAGTATCGCGACGAAGGCTATCGCCGGCTGCAGGTGAAGGTCGGCCTCGACCCGGACGAGGATGTGGCGCGGATCGAGGCGGTACGCGAGGCGATCGGCAGCGACATCGTGCTTTTTGCCGATGCCAATGGCGGCTGGTCCACGCATCAGGCGCGCCGTTTCCTGCGTGCGACGCGGCATCTCGATTACTATATGGAACAGCCCTGCTTCAGCTATGAAGAGAATCGCGCGCTGCGGCCCGATTGCGACCGGCCGCTGATCCTCGATGAATCGATCGACAGCCTGCGCGCGCTGTTGCGGGCGAACGAGGATCGCGTGATCGACGGCATCACCATCAAGATCGCCCGCGTGGGCGGCGTCACGCCCGCCAGCCAGATCCGCGACGTTGCCGTGGAGCTGGGCCTGGCCGTCACCGTCGAGGATACCGGCGGCGCCGAGATCGATACCGCGGCGATGATCCATCTCTCGCTTTCGACACCGGCCGAATATCGCCTGCACACGGTTGACTTCCACAACTGGGTGACCACGCCGAACGGCACCGGCATCCCGGCGACCCGTGGCGGCACCATCTCCATCGGCCCGTCGGCCGGCCTCGGTATCGATGTCCTCACAGGCGAACTTGGCGAGCCATTTTATCGTGTCAAGGGTTGAACGGCCGTCTGCATGGCTGTGTTGCACTGCAAGATGATAAAGAAATAAATTACAACATTTCAACGGATTAGACGGGTTCCGCAACACCGTCTTTATGCTGTCCTTATTTCAGCCTACAGTGATCCATCTCGATTCCTTACGTGCCTATGCTCAGGCTTTATGTGCGTGAACAGCCGATCGCAATCGGCGCTTTAAATCGGGGTTAGAAATGTTGGATACGATCCTTGTGGGGGCCGGAATCGGCCTCTTTTTGCTTGGCATTATTTATGTCTACGCCTGCGAGCGGGTGTGAGGCAGCCATGACACTCGATATCGCCATCGGCGCCATCATCACCGTCGGCCTGTTCATCTATATGGGCATCGCCATGCTGTGGCCGGAAAAGCTCTGAGCGCCGCAGCTGATTAGAGCCGGCCCGATAAAAAGGTAACTTCATCATGACATTCAACGGTCTTCTCCAGATCGCTGTGTTCAGCGTTCTGATCATCGCGCTCGTCAAACCGATGGGCGGTTACATGACCAAGGTGTTCGAGGGGCAACGCAACTTCCTCTCGCCCATCTTCGTTCCGGTCGAGCGTCTCATCTACAAGATCTGCGGCATCCGCGAAAACGACGACCAGCATTGGATCGTCTATGCGGTCAGCATGCTGGTCCTGAACTTCGTGCTATTCGCATCGCTCTATGCGATCCTGCGCTTGCAGGCCTATCTGCCGCTCAACCCGCGCGGTTTTGCCGGCATGGCGCCGGATCTGGCCTTCAACACGGCGATCAGCTTCGTCACCAACACCAACTGGCAGAATTATGGCGGCGAGAGCACGCTCAGCTACTTCTCGCAGATGGTCGGCCTGACGGTGCACAACTTCATCTCGGCCGCCACGGGCATTGCCTTGGCCGTCGCCTTCATCCGCGGCTTCTCGCGGAAGTCGGCGCAGGGCATCGGCAATTTCTGGGTCGATACCGTGCGCTGCACCCTCTATATCCTGTTGCCGATCTCCTTCATCGCGGCGCTGTTCCTGGTGTTCCAGGGCATGCCGCAGAACTTCCACGATTATGTCGCGGCAACCACGCTGGAAGGCGGTCAGCAGACCATCGCCCAGGGTCCGGTAGCATCGCAGATCGCCATCAAGATGTTCGGCACCAATGGCGGCGGCTTCTTCAACGCCAATGCCGCGCATCCCTATGAGAACCCGACGGCGCTGTCGAACCTGATCCAGATGATCCTGATCTTCACGCTCGGCGCCGGCCTGACCAACATGTTCGGCCGCATGGTCAAGGATCAGCGTCAGGGCTGGGCCCTGTTCGCGGTGATGGGCGTGCTGTTCCTGGTCGGTACGCTGGTCTGCTATTGGGCGGAAGCCCAGGGCAATCCGGCCTATACCAGCCTGCCGGTCGATCAGCTGGCAAGCTCGATGCAGAGCGGCGGCAATATGGAAGGCAAGGAAGTCCGTTTCGGCATCGCCAATTCGGCACTCTTTGCGACCGTGACGACCGACGCCTCCTGCGGTGCGGTCAACTCGATGCATGATAGCTTCACGCCGTTGGGCGGCATGGTGCCGCTGGTCAACATCATGCTGGGCGAGGTGATCGTCGGCGGTGTCGGCTCGGGTCTCTATGGCATGCTGATCTTCGCCATCATCGCCGTCTTCATCGCCGGCCTGATGGTAGGCCGCACGCCGGAATATGTCGGCAAGAAGATCGAGGCCAAGGAAGTCAAATACGCCATGCTGGCTTTGCTCTGCGTGCCGCTCGTGGTGCTGGGCTTCGCCGCCACCGCGACCATCCTGCCCTCGGCCTTGAAAAGCCTTGCCAATAGCGGTCCGCACGGCTTCTCGGAGATCATGTATCTCTATGTCTCCAGTGCCGGCAATAACGGCAGCGCCTTCGGCGGCATCACCGGCAATACGATGTTCTATAACATCACCGGCGCCATCACGATGTTCATCGGCCGCTTCTTCATCATCATCCCCAGCATGGCCATCGCCGGCTCGCTGGCGGCGAAGAAGCTGACCCCGGCCAGCGCCGGCACCTTCCCGACCAACGGCACGCTGTTCGTCGGCTTGTTGCTGGGCGTGATCGTCATCGTCGTCGGCCTCACCTACTTCCCCGCCCTCGCCCTCGGCCCTGTCGTCGAGCATCTGATGATGCTGGCCGGACAGCAGTTCTGAGCGCGCAGCGGCAATCCTTGGAGTGAATCATGTCTAAGACCAAACAGATCTCGATCCTTGATGGCGGGATCCTGAAGACAGCCATCTGGGACTCTGTCTTAAAGCTCGATCCCCGCAAGATGGTGCATAACCCGGTGATGTTCGCGGTCGAGGTGGTGGCGCTGGGCGCCACCATCCTGGTGCTGCGTGACCTCAGCATCGGCCAATCGGTACTGTTCTCGGCGCAGATCGTCTTCTGGCTGTGGCTGACGGTGATCTTCGGCAATTTCGCCGAAGCGGTTGCCGAAGGCCGCGGCAAGGCCCAGGCCGATGCCCTGCGCAAGACCCGCAGCCAGACCATTGCCAAGAAGCTCGCGCGCCTGGACAGTCGCACGACCGAGAATGTCTCGGCCCTGACCCTCAAGGTGGGCGACTTCGTCCTGGTCGAAGCCGGCGACATGATCCCCGGCGACGGTGAAGTTGTCGAGGGCATCGCCTCGGTCGACGAATCGGCGATCACCGGCGAATCCGCACCCGTCATCCGCGAGAGCGGCGGCGATCGCTCGGCGGTCACCGGCGGCACCCGCGTCCTCTCCGACTGGGTCAAGGTGAAGATCACCGCGGCGCAAGGCTCGACCTTCCTCGACCGCATGATCAGCCTGGTTGAAGGCGCCAAGCGGCAGAAGACGCCGAACGAGATCGCCCTCAACATCCTGCTCGCCGGCATGACGCTGATCTTCATCCTGGCCACCGCCAGCATTCCGAGCTTCGCCAATTATGCCGGCGGCGAAGTGCCGATCGTCGTGCTGATCGCCTTGTTCGTCACCCTGATCCCGACGACGATCGGCGCGCTGCTGTCGGCGATCGGCATCGCCGGCATGGACCGCCTGGTGAAGTTCAACGTGCTCGCCATGTCCGGCCGCGCGGTTGAAGCAGCCGGCGACGTGGATACCTTGCTGCTCGACAAGACCGGCACCATCACCCTCGGCAACCGCGTGGCCTCGGCCTTCCTGCCGCTGCCGGGCGTGAACGAACAGGAACTGGCCGATGCGGCCCAGCTCTCCTCGCTCTCGGACGAAACGCCGGAAGGCCGTTCGATCGTCGTGCTTGCCAAGGAGAAATACGGCCTGCGCGGCCGCGACATGGCGCCGATCCATGCCGAGTTCGTGCCGTTCTCGGCGCAGACCCGGATGAGCGGCATCAATCTCGACGGATCACGCATCCGCAAAGGTGCCGTCGATTCGATCATCGAATATGTCCGGCAGTTGAAGCGGGGGCAGTTCGCCGCCCCCGCCGAACTCAACGGCATCGTCGAGACCATCGCCAAATCCGGCGGCACCCCGCTGGCGGTGGTCAAGGATGACCGTATCCTGGGCGTCATTCACCTCAAGGACGTCGTCAAGGGCGGCATCCGCGAACGCTTCAACGAATTGCGCCGCATGGGCATCCGTACCGTGATGATCACCGGCGACAATCCGCTGACGGCGGCGGCGATTGCCGCGGAATCCGGCGTCGATGACTTCCTGGCGCAGGCAACGCCGGAAGCCAAGCTGAAACTGATCCGCGACGAACAGGCCAAAGGCAAGCTGGTTGCCATGTGCGGCGACGGCACCAATGACGCTCCGGCTCTGGCCCAGGCGGATGTCGGCGTCGCCATGCAGACCGGCACCCAGGCGGCCCGCGAGGCCGGCAACATGGTCGATCTCGACAGCAATCCGACCAAGCTGATCGAGATCGTCATGATCGGCAAGCAGCTGCTGATGACGCGCGGTGCGTTGACGACCTTCTCGATCGCCAACGACGTGGCGAAGTATTTCGCCATCATCCCGGCAATGTTCGCGGCCTTCCTGCCGCAACTGGGAGCGCTCAACATCATGCATCTGGCGTCGCCCCAGAGCGCCATCCTCTCGGCCATCATCTTCAATGCGCTGGTCATCATC
>DATLIX010000064.1:0-6296 GCA_035539215.1 Dongiaceae bacterium
GGATTGCCCCACGATATTTCACATCGACGGAAGCATTCCTATGATCGGTCGCGAACGGCAAAACTAGGATGTGAGTACTACTTTATAGGATAGCCATCCCGGCACCCGTTACGCGGTAACGATTACTTCCGACTTCTGGGGACAGCCTATATGCTACAGATTAATAACAGGTTTTTATTGTAGTGCGCGCGACAAGCTGACAGCGCAAGCATCTGCATCGCATACAAAAAACCCGGGCGATGAACGCCCGGGTTCTAAAAGAAGACAGCTTACTGACAGACGCAGCTAACTGACAGACTCAGGCAGCCTGGTTGACGGCCACGCCCTTCGACTGGAGCAGTTCCTGCAATTCGCCGGTCTGGAACATTTCACGGACGATGTCGCAGCCGCCGACGAATTCACCCTTCACATAGAGCTGGGGAATCGTCGGCCAGTTGGCGTATTCCTTGATGCCCTGACGCAGGCTGGGATCGGTCAGGATATCGATGCCCTTGAACTTGACGCCGACATGGGTCAGCACCTGGACAACGGCGGCGGAAAAGCCGCATTGCGGAAAAATCGGCGTGCCCTTCATGTAAAGGACGACGTCGTTGCTGGTGATATCATCGCGGATGCGGTCGAAAACCGGGTTGCTCATGGCCTAATCCTTGGTGCGGCAAATAATGCGGATGTTACGTCGCGGAAGCGAATTCTGCCCGTTAGATGGCGATTGTCGCGGAAAAAGTCAATCCTGAGCGGAATCATCGGGTATTACGCCGTTCCTGTCAATTGCTGGTTCCGGCATCTGCCTGCGGCAACCTGCCCGACCGGAACGGATCGCGCCTATTTAGGCTCCTCTTTCTCGAAGCTGGCCCGGTCGATCTCATAGCGCTGCAACTTGTCGTAAAACGTCTTGCGGGGGATGCCCAGTGCCCCGAGCGTTGAGCGGACATCGCCGCCATGAGCCGACAGCGCCTCGCGAATAAGGTGGGCTTCATAGGCCTCCATGCGCTGCGGCAGCGTCATGATCGGTTCGGTGGCCGGGGCACCAGGGGCAGCCGCGAGCTCAGCGAGGCCAAGGACGACCCGATCCGCGAAATGCATGAGTTCGCGCACGTTTCCCGGCCAGTCATGATCCTGCAGCTGCTGCTTCACGGCAGCCGACATCGCCGGCAGATCGCGTCCGAAGCGAAGCGCCGCCCGCTCGAGGAAATACGCGAAAAGCAGCGGGATATCCTGGCGCCGTTCCCGGAGCGGCGGAATGCGCAGGGTGACGACATTCAGCCGGTGGAACAGGTCTTCGCGGAACGTCGCGCGCCGCGCCGGCTCGCCGAGATCTGACTTCGCCGCGGCGACCACCCGCAGGTCCACCGCGCGTGAGGTATTCGTCCCGAGCGGCATGACCTCGCGGCCTTCGAGCACGCGCAGCAGCTTGACCTGCGTGCCGACCGGCATGCTCTCTATTTCATCAAGGAACAGCGTGCCGCCGCTGGAATGTTCGATGAGGCCGATGCGCTTCTTCTGGGCGCCGGTGAAGGCACCCGGCTCGTGTCCGAAGAGCTCGCTCTCGATCACCGTCTCCGGCAGCGCGCCGCAATTGAGGGCGACGAAATGGCCTTGCACGCGCCGCCCCAGGCGGTGGATCTCGCGGGCAACAACCTCCTTGCCGGTGCCGGTCTCGCCGATCACGAGGATATCGACATTGGCATCGCCGACCGCCCTGATCGTTTCGCGGAGGCGACGGATTGCCGGCGCGTCACCAATCAGGGGCGATTCCGCCGCCGCCAAGGCGGCCGCCTCGCGCAGGCGGCGGTTTTCCAGAACCAGCCTGCGCTTTTCCGCGGCGCGGCGCACACTCTGGATCAATCGCTCGGCGGCAAAGGGCTTGGCGAGAAAATCGTAGACGCCCTCCCGCATGGCTTCGACCGCCGTCGCGATATCGCCATGGCCGGTGATCAGGATCACCGGCAGATCCGGATCGCGCGCCTGCAGTTGCCGAAACAGCTGCATGCCGTCGACACGCGGCATGCGAAGATCCGTGACGACCACGCCGTCGAAATCGGCGTTGATGATGTCCAGCGCCTCTGCCGCCGATGCCAGCGGCACTGGCCGGAAACCGGCAAGCTGCAGCGTCTGCGTATTGGCCTGCCGCAGATCGATGTCATCGTCGATGAAGGCCACCGTCATTTGCGTGACCGGCACCGGCGTCGCCGGCTGAGATGCAGCTGGCACAGGCGTGACCGGCGTCATGCGGCCCTCCGCAATGTGAGCGTGAATTCGGTGCCACGGCCGGGCTCGCTTCTGACATCGAGCATGCCGCCGAAATCATCGACGATGCCCTTTGAAATCAGCAGCCCCAGACCCAGACCCCGTGGTTTCGTCGTGACAAAAGGCGTAAAGAGCGCCGCCATCACCTCCGCCGCAATGCCCGGGCCGTTATCCGCGACAGTCAGGCAGACCTTCTCGCCGTCCACGACCGCATCGAGGCGCAGGACCTGATCCGGACGGCCCTCCATCGCCTCCAGCGCATTCTGCAGCAGGTTGACCAGCACCTGTTCCAGCCGCACGCGATTGGCAACCACCAGCAGCATCGGATCCGGCCTTTCCGCCAGCAGCCGGGCCCCTTGCCGCCGCGCCCGAATCCCGACCAGCAGCAAGGCGCCGTCGATCGCCTCCAGGACCGGGATCGGCGCAATTTCACCGGTCGCCTTGCGCGCATAGCCGCGCAGCTCCTCGATGATAGAGCCGATCCGCTCCGTCAACCCGGCGATCGCCGTCAGATTCTGGCGGGCCGCTTCCGGCTCCAGCCGATCGAGAAAAGCTGCGGCGTTGTCGGCATAGCTGCGGATGGCGGCAACCGGCTGGTTGACTTCATGGGCCAGCCCCGCGGTGATCTGGCCGAGCATGGCGAGGCGGTTCGCCTGGGCCAGTTCGTCCCGCGCCACCTGCAGCTTGGCTTCCACTTTCTTTCGTTCCTCGATCTCCGCCGTCAGCATGGCATTGGTGGACCGCAGGTCCTGCGTCCGTTCCTCGACCCGGCGCTCCAGTTCGATGCGCGCTTCGACTTCGCCGGCCGCCCGGGCGATCGCACGCTGGCGGCGATAAAGCAGGAGAGCGGCAAGGGCAACAATCGGCGTCAAGCCGCCCAGGGCAGCCGCGCGTGCCGCATGCGAACCGAGGTCGAGGGCCGTCTGGGCCGGAAGCAGCAGGTGGAGTTGCCAGGCGGTCGAAGCAACATCGCGTTCGGTCTTCAGATATAGCCCGCCATCGCCGGAGCCGATGAAACCCTCCCCCGGCGCGTCACGCGGATCGATATCGCGCAAGGGAAGCTGGGCCAACTCGGCATCGCCGAATTGCTGGCTTGCCTGGAACGCCTTGATGGCATCCGGCGAAAGCGGCCTTTGCGCCATGAAACGCCAGGTCGGCTCGCTGCTGATCAGCACGATGCCATCGGCATCCGTGACATAGACGACGGCGCCCGATTGCGCCCATTCCGCCTCGACCTGATCGAATTCGACCTTCACCACGATCACGCCCAACAGCTTGCCGCCCTCGTCGATGCGGCGCGAGATGTAGAGGCCGGGCCGGTGGCTGACGGTTCCCATCGCGAAGTGCTCGGCGCTGCCATGCGCCACGGCAAGCGTGAAATAGGGGCGGAATTGATAGTTCTGTCCCACGAAGCTGGTGGGCTCACGCCAATTGCTTGAGGCAATGGTGGTCGCCGTGCCGTCGATCAGATAGATCACGGCCGACCGGGTACCCGTATTCAAGCTTTCCAGCTTTTCGTTCATCGCCGCCATCGCCGCGGTGTCATGGCTCTTCAGCACCGCTTTGACATCGGGATCCTGGGCCAGCACCAGTGGCACCACCCGCTGCTTTTCCAGCTCGCTGCGCAACACGGCGGTATCGAGGGCGGCATTCTGTCCGGCCTGCACGCGCAGTGTTTCCGCTGCGCCGCTGCGCCCCCAATCGCCGGCAAGCCACAGCGCCACCACTGCCACCGCAATGGCCAGACCCGCAAAGATCAGCCATTCCAGCGATTTTCTTGCGGCCATCCCGGGCATCCCGCACCTCTTCCTTCACCGACAGCATTGAGCGGAAATCCGCGCAAACTCAACAGGCTTTATGCGGATTTTCGCCAAGTGACAGCCGAAATTGCCGCGCATCTCTCAATTATCCTCTATTTATCAGACGGATAGACGATCAGCTTACGTGGCATCCAGCTTGCTAACAGGCCTATAGCTGCGGGGAGTCGAAAACGCGGCTTTCAAAAAATCGCCACCAAAAACCGTGGCGCCCCCATGGCCTCCAAACGGGCCGCAGACGGGGTGTCAACGAAACGGAGGAAGCCATGCAAACAATACCAGTCAACCAACCTGTTCCATCCACCCGCCAAAAGCGGCCGCTTTATGCCAGTCTTTATTTCCAGGTTATTGTCGCCATCACCCTCGGCATCATTCTCGGCCATTTCGCACCCGATATCGGCACGGCGCTGAAGCCGCTCGGCGATGCCTTCGTCAAGCTCATCAAGCTGGTGATCGCGCCGGTGATCTTCCTGACCGTGGTGACCGGCATCGCCAGCGTCACCAATCTGAAGAAAGTGGGCCGGGTATTTCTGAAGGCGATGGCCTATTTCCTGGTCTTCTCGACCCTGGCCCTGATCGTCGGCCTGATCGTCGGCAACGTGATCCAGCCGGGCGCCGGGTTGAACATCGATCCGGCGACGCTCGATCCCAAAGCGGTGGCCGAATATACCGGCAAGGTCCATGACCAGAGCGTGGTCGGGTTCCTGATGAACATCATTCCCGCCACACCGTTCAGCGCCTTCGCTTCCGGCGACATCCTGCAGGTGCTGTTCTTCTCGGTCCTGTTCGGCATCGCTTTGGCGATGCTCGGCGAGCGCGCGGCTCCGGTGATGAAGCTGGTGCAGTCCCTGTCGCAGGCGATGTTCCGCATGGTCGACATGCTGATGCGGCTGGCGCCGGTCGGTGCCTTCGGCGCCATGGCCTTCACCATCGGCAAATTCGGGATCGGCGCGGTCGCCAACCTCGCCTTCCTGATCGGCACCTTCTACCTGACCTCGATCCTCTTCGTGGTGGTGGTTCTGGGCGCCGTCTGCTTCGCCAACGGCTTCTCGATCTTCGCGCTCCTCCGCTATATCAAGGAGGAGTTGCTGCTGGTCATGGGGACGAGTTCCTCCGAAGCGGCCCTGCCCAGCCTGATCGAGAAGATGGAACGTGCCGGCTGCCGCCCCTCGGTCGTCGGCCTTGTCATCCCGACCGGCTATTCCTTCAATCTCGACGGCACCAACATCTATATGACGCTGGCCTCGCTGTTCATCGCCCAGGCAACCGGCGTGCATCTGTCGTTCGGCGATCAGATCCTGCTGTTGCTGGTTGCCATGCTGAGTTCAAAGGGTGCAGCCGGCATTACCGGTGCGGGCTTCATCACCCTGGCCGCCACACTTTCCGTCGTCCCCTCGGTTCCGGTCGCCGGCATGGCGCTCATTCTCGGCATCGATCGTTTCATGTCGGAATGCCGCGCCTTGACCAATCTGGTCGGCAATGCCGTGGCCACCATCGTCGTCGCGAAATGGGAGCGCGAGCTTGATCAGCCGAGGCTGATGGCAGCGCTCGCGGGCAAGGAGATGCAATCCGATAGCATCACACCGGCACCGGTGGCCGCAGAATAGCCCGGGAAGCGGCACCCAGCCGTGATGGGAGAGCACCCGCGTGCTCTCCCATCACGCTTGTCGTCAATGTGACTGCAACTGGCCGACGCCGACCACATCGGTGATGGATGTCGGCGCGCCCCCCACGCCAGCATGCTGCAGCGTGATCGAGCCGCCGGCGGAGAAGGAGATAACGATATCGGCCCCGGCACCGCCATCGACGATGCTGGAAATGGCGGCGTTCAGCTCGTTCACGATGTTGCCGTCGAGATCCGTATCCGACACGGCGAAAGACAGGATATCCTGACTGGTATTGAAGTCAGTGATCGTGTCGGCGCCATCATTGAGGCTATCGAACATATAGGTGGCGATCCCGCCGCCGCCGGTGAGCGTATCGTTGCCGAGCCCGCCGTTGATCGTGTCGCCGCCGCCGGAGCCATCGATGACGTTGGCGCCCGAATCGCCGGTCAGCGTATCGGCGGAAGCGGAGCCGGTGATGTTCTCAAAGTTGCTGAGACTATCCGTTCCGTCGGCGCCGGTCGCAGTGCCGGCACCGAGATCGACGGTCACCGCGCCGGAGGCATTGGCATAGCTGACCGTATCGCCGGTACCGCCGCCGCCATCCAGCGTGTCGTTGCCGAGGCCG
>DATLIX010000065.1:0-59142 GCA_035539215.1 Dongiaceae bacterium
CTGGGCCATGGCGGCATCGTCGTCTTCGACGACACCGTCGATATGGGCGCCCAGGCGCGCTTCGCGATGGAATTCTGTGCCGTCGAATCCTGCGGCAAATGCACACCTTGCCGGATTGGCTCAACGCGTGGCGTTGAAGTAATCGACCGCATCCGCGCCGGCAAAGACGTACAGAAGAACCTGACGCTGCTCGACGATCTCTGCGAGACCATGCGCGACGGCTCGCTCTGCGCGCTGGGCGGCCTGACCCATATGCCGGTGCAAAGTGCGGTGAAGCATTTCGCCGGCGATTTTCAACCGGTACCGCGCGCGGCCGAATAGGCCCCGCGCGTCACTTTCCGACAGACATTTCTGCCTTCCCGAGGCCGAAGCCGGGGAATGCAGAGCGACCTTGGACCGAAAGGCGAGACCATGCTGATCAAGGAAACCGATTACGGGACTCCGGCGCCGCAACAGCCCCGCATCTGCGGCAATGGCACTTGCGGCTGCGCCGGCGGCGTGCAGCAGGAGATCCATGTCGATACGCCGATGGTGACATTGGAGATCGACGGCAATAGCGTGACCGTGCCGCAGGGCACCTCGATCATGCGCGCGGCGATGCAGATGGGCACCCAGATCCCCAAGCTCTGCGCCACCGACAGCATCGATGCCTTCGGTTCCTGCCGCCTCTGCGTTGTCGAGATCGAAGGCCGCCGCGGTACGCCGGCCTCCTGCACCACCCCGGTCGAACCCGGCCTCAAGGTCTGGACCCAGACCGGCAAGCTTGCCAAGCTGCGCCGCAACGTGATGGAGCTCTATATCTCCGATCACCCGCTGGACTGCCTGACCTGTTCGGCCAATGGCGATTGTGAGCTGCAGGACATGGCCGGTGCGGTCGGCCTCCGGGAAGTGCGTTATGGCTTCGACGGCGCCAATCACTTCGACAAGCCGAAGGACCAGTCCAACCCCTATTTCACCTTCGACCCGACCAAATGCATCGTCTGCTCGCGCTGTGTGCGCGCCTGTGAGGAAGTGCAGGGCACCTTTGCGCTGACCATCGATGGTCGCGGTTTCGCTTCCATGGTCTCGCCGGGCGAGGCACAACCCTTCCTGGAATCTGAATGCGTTTCCTGCGGCGCCTGCGTCCAGGCCTGCCCGACCGCGACCTTGATGGAAAACACCGTCATCGAGATGGGCCAGCCGGAGCACAGCGTCGTCACCACCTGCGCCTATTGCGGCGTTGGCTGTTCGTTCAAGGCGGAAATGCGCGGCAACGAAGTCGTGCGCATGGTGCCCTACAAGGACGGCCAGGCCAATCACGGCCATTCCTGCGTCAAGGGCCGCTTCGCCTGGGGCTATGCGACCCATAAGGACCGCATCACCAAGCCGATGATCCGCGCCAAGATCACCGATCCCTGGAAGGAAGTCTCCTGGGAAGAGGCGATCAATCACGCCGCCGGCGAGTTCAAGCGCATCCAGAAGACCTACGGCCGTGAATCGGTCGGCGGCATCACCTCCTCGCGCTGCACCAATGAGGAAGCCTATCTGGTGCAGAAGCTGATCCGCGCCGGCTTCGGCACCAACAATGTCGATACCTGCGCCCGCGTCTGCCATTCGCCGACCGGCTACGGCCTGGCCACCACGCTCGGCACCTCGGCCGGTACCCAGGATTTCGATTCCGTCGAGGAAGCCGATGTCATTATGGTGATGGGCGCCAATCCGACCGACGGCCATCCGGTCTTCGCCAGCCGCCTGAAGAAGCGCCTGCGCGAGGGCGCCAAGCTGATCGTCATCGATCCGCGCCGCATCGACATGGTCAAGTCCGCGCATATCAAGGCAGACTACCATCTGCCGCTGCGGCCGGGCACCAATGTGGCCATGATCAACGCTTTGGCCCATGTCGTCGTCACCGAAGGCCTGGTGAACGAGGAATATGTGCGCGAGCGCTGCGAGACCGAGGAATTCAACCGCTGGCGTGCCTTTGTCGCGGAAGAGCGCAACTCGCCTGAGGCGTCGGAGAAATATACCGGCGTGAAGGCGGAAGACGTCCGCGCCGCCGCTCGCCTCTATGCCAGCGTCAAGAACGCGGCGATCTATTACGGTCTCGGCGTCACCGAGCACAGCCAGGGCTCGACCACCGTCATGGGCATCGCCAATCTCGCCATGGCGACCGGCAATGTCGGCCACAACGGTGCCGGCATCAATCCGCTGCGCGGCCAGAACAATGTGCAGGGTTCCTGCGACATGGGTTCCTTCCCGCACGAATTGCCGGGCTATCGCCACCTGTCGATGGAAGATGTGCGCCATCAGTTCGAGGCGGCCTGGGGCGTCACCCTGGAGGCCGAGCCTGGTTTGCGTATCCCCAATATGCTGGATGCGGCGATCGACGGCACCTTCAAGGGCATTTATATCCAGGGTGAAGATATCGCCCAGTCCGACCCGAATATTCAGCACGTCATTGCCGGCCTGTCGGCGATGGAATGCGTGGTGGTGCAGGACATCTTCCTGAACGAAACCGCGAACTACGCCCATGTGCTATTGCCGGGTGCGACCTTCCTCGAGAAGGACGGCACCTTCACCAATGCCGAGCGCCGCATCAACCGCGTGCGCAAGGCGGTGCAGCCGAAGGCCGGCTATGCCGATTGGGAAGTGACGATGATGCTTTCCAATGCGCTCGGCTATCCGATGAATTACAAGGACCCGTCGGAGATCATGGACGAGATCGCGCGTCTGACCCCGACCTTCAAGAACGTTTCCTATGCGCTGTTGGAGGAAAAGGGCTCGGTGCAGTGGCCCTGCAACGACAAGGCGCCGGATGGCACGCCGCTGATGCATGTCACCGGCTTCGTCCGCGGCAAGGGCAAGTTCATGATCACGGAATTCGTGCCGACCGAGGAAAAGGTCGGGCCGCGCTTCCCGCTGCTGCTCACCACCGGCCGTATCCTCGCCCATTACAATGTCGGCGCGCAGACAAGGCGGACCGAAAACGTCGCCTGGCATCCGGAAGATATCCTGGAAATTCACGCCCATGATGCCGAGGATCGCGGCATCCGTGATGGCGACACGGTCTCCCTGATGAGCCGGGTCGGCGAGACCAGCCTGCGGGCCAGGATCTCCGACCGCGTGCAACCGGGCGTCGTCTATACCACCTTCCACCATGTCGGCACCGGCGCCAATGTCGTCACCACCGATTTCTCCGATTGGGCGACCAATTGTCCGGAATACAAGGTGACGGCGGTGCAGGTGCGCCCGACCAACCATCCCTCGGAATGGCAATCGGCCTATAGCCGCCAGCGCGATGCGACCCGTCGCATCGAGACGACGGCGGCCGAGTAAGCGGGCCGAGAGAAAGAAAGCGAGCGACCGCGTGAGTGCCCATATCGCCGATCATCCGGCTGAGGTCTTGCGCGGCGCTTCCGAGGCGGATCAAGAGGCGCTGCAGCCTGGCCTGCAGCGCCTCGATCTCATCCGCGTCGATCGCGACGGCAGCCGCCACCAGATCGAGCGCGTGGTGCCGGACGAGGTGCCGGTGGCGCTGGTCTATAACGGCATCAGCCATGTCGTCATGATGGCGACGCCCCTCGATCTCGAGGACTTCGCCCTCGGCTTTTCGCTCTCCGAAGGCATTCTCGCCGAGCCGGGCGAATTGCTCGACGTGGAGACCGAGCGGGTCGGCGACGGCGTCGAAGTGCGGCTGCAGATCACCGGCCGCGCCTTTGCCGGCCTCAAGGAGCGCCGCCGCAACCTCACCGGGCGGACCGGCTGCGGGCTGTGCGGCGTCGACAGCATCGACCAGGCGGTGCGCGATCTGCCGCCGGTCGAGAACGACCGGCGCTTTGCCGCGGCGAGCATCTTCCGCGCGCTGGACCAGCTGCCGTCGCTGCAGGTGCTGAACCGCGAATCGCGCACGCTGCATGCCGCGGCCTTCTGCGACGCGGACGGCAATGTCCTGGCGCTGCGCGAAGATGTCGGCCGGCATAACGCGCTCGACAAGCTGATCGGCGCCCTGCGCAAGGGCAGGATCGATCCGGCGGCCGGCTTCGGCGTCATCACCAGCCGCTGTTCCAGCGAGATGGTGCAGAAGGCGGTGGCGATGGGTCTGCCGATGCTGGTGGCGGTCTCGGCGCCGACCGGCCTCGCCCAGGAACTGGCCGACCGCTATGGCCTGACCCTGATCGGCTTGGCACGCAGCGACAGTTTGATTATCGTCAGCGAAGGCTGGCGCCTGAGCTAACCGAAATATAGCTAATAGAGAATTCAGGAGTGATGCGGTGAGCGACAATATGGCGACCCTGATCCGGATGGCCAACCAGATCGGCGATTTCTTCAAATCCTATCCGCCGGAAGAAGCCGTGCCGCAGATCGCCACCCATATCCAGAAATTCTGGGACCCGCGTATGCGCAAGAAGATCCTCGCACATCTCGCCGAACATAACGGCGAAGGACTGAAGCCGCTGGTGCTGGACGCCATCAGGAAAGTGCACTGACCGCATCGCCACGTAACCGAGCCTCGACGATGACGAACGCGACCGAGGTCTCGATCGACGTTGCCGGCGGCACGCTCCATGGTCTCCTCGCGCGGCCGACCGAAAACCCGTCCGGATTGGCCGTGCTGATCCTGCCGGGCTCCGGCGCGGTCGACCGCGATGGCAACTTTCCGGGCGCCCGTAACAACAGTTTGAAATTCCTGGCCGAGGGCCTGGTGGCGCAGGGCATCACCTGCCTGCGCATCGATAAGCGCGGCGTCGGCGCCAGCAGCATGGCGGGGCTTGATGAATCCGCCTTGCGGTTCGACACCTATGTGGCCGACGCCGTTGCCTGGTTGTCTTTTCTGCGCGCGCAGCCCGGCATCGCCGCCGTGGCCCTGATCGGCCATAGTGAAGGTGCGCAGATGGCCAGTCTTGCGGCGCAGGCATCTCCGGTCGCGGCCGTTGTGCTGCTGGCGGGGGCGGGCCGACCGGCGGGCCAGCTCATACGTGGCCAATTGGCGGCCGCCTTCCTGCCGCCCGGCCTGCTGGGCGATGCCGAACGCATCTTCGATGCCCTCGAGGCCGGCCAGGCGATGATGTCGGTGCCGCCCGAACTGGCGCCTTTGTGCCGGCCCGCCGTGCAACCGTATTTGATGTCGTGGATCAAGCGCCATCCGGCCAAGGAGCTGTCGGCCGTCACCGTGCCGGTGCTGATCGTGCATGGCGAGCGCGATTTGCAGGTCAGCGAGGTCGATGCCCGCAGCCTGGCGGCGGCGCAACCGGCGGCGCGCCTGGAAATCATCGCCGCGATGAATCACCTGCTGAAAACGGTCGGCGCCGATCAAGCTGATAATCTTGCCAGTTATAACGACCCCGCGCGTCCCTTGGCGCCACAGCTGATTCCGCTGCTGAAGAGCTTCCTCTGCAAAGCGTCATGATCGTGGCAGGTTTCCGGCGTTGATTCGGCGCCGGACATGACAGCCATGTCGGCGTGCCACTTGCGGTATCCGAGGACGCGGACAAGGATGAGGGCAAGCAAGAAGCGGGGACTCTGATGCGGGGGGAAATGGCGGCGGCGTTGCAGCCGGATAGCCGGTATGCCTGGGCGCGGCTGGCAGCGGCGCTGGTGATCGCCACGATCGGCGGCATCGGCCTGTGGTCCGCCGTGGTCGTCCTGCCCACCATCGAACAGGAATTCGGCGTCGGGCGCGGTGGCGCCTCGCTCCCCTATACCGCGACCATGATCGGCTTTGCCACCGGCGGCGTCTTGATGGGCCGGCTGGCAGACCGGCGGGGCATCATGATCCCGCTGCTGCTGGGCACCGTGATCCTCAGTATCGGTTTCGCCGCCGCCGCCGCCGCGCAGAGCTACTGGCAATTCATCCTGGCCCAGGCACTGCTGATCGGCATGCTGGGCAGTTCGGCGACCTTCGGCCCGCTGGTGGCCGATGTCTCGTTGTGGTTCCGGCGCCAGCGCGGCATCGCCGTCGCCATTGTCGCCAGCGGCAATTATCTCGCCGGCGCGCTGTGGCCGCCTTTGCTGCAGGAAGCGATCGCCGAGTTCGGCTGGCGCCAGGCCTATGCCGGCATCGGCCTGCTGTGTTTCGTCACCATGCTGCCCCTGGCCCTGCTGCTGCGCCGCCGCGCGGTTGTGACGCGTCATGGCGCGGGCAGCCGTGCGGGTGACAAGGCCGGCATGACTCACGCCGCGGAAATGCCCGGCAAGGCACCGCGCTATCTGCAAGGCGTCCTGATGTTCGCCGGCATCGCCTGCTGCGTCGCCATGTCGATGCCGCAGGTGCATCTGATTGCCTATTGCGGCGATCTCGGCTATGGCCCGGCGCGGGGCGCCCAAATGCTGTCGGTCATGCTGTTCATGGGGGTGGTCAGCCGGCTTATCTCCGGCCTGATCGCCGACAAGATCGGCGGCGTGGGGACGCTGATTCTCGGCTCGACGCTGCAATGTGTGGCGCTGATCTTCTATCTGCCCTTCGACGGGCTGATGTCGCTCTATATCGTCTCGGGGCTGTTCGGCCTGTCGCAAGGCGGCATCGTGCCGAGCTATGCGCTGATCGTGCGCGATTACTTCCCGCCGCATCAGGCCGGCATCCGCGTCAGTCTCGTGCTGATGTCGACGGTGGCGGGCATGGCGCTCGGCGGCTGGATGTCGGGCGCCATCTTCGATCTGACGGGATCGTATCGCGCCGCCTTCCTCAATGGCATCGGCTGGAATTTCGTCAATATGGCGATCGCCCTGTGGCTGCTGCTCGACCATCGCCGGTCGCCGCTCCTGCCGCGATGGTTGGTATCGCGCCGATCTCCCACGCCGCTGTGAGCCGGGCGCGGTATCGTTAATGGCCCTTTAGAATTGGACTGACGCAGCGCAAGGCGCGCGGCGGGGTTGCGCGCTATGTTTTCTCGAAGCTTGAACGGTGCCGTTCCGATATCCGGCGGCCCGCGTGTTCCGAGGAAACGATCGTGACTTCTGCCAATGCCATCCTGGACCAGTCGGAAGATGCCGTTGCAACCGTCGGCAAGCTGGTTCAATCCCCGCGTCTCCAGTGCCTCCTCAATCATTGGTCTGCGGCGCGCGGACAAAGGCTCATGCCAGGCTGGCCGCAGATCGATGCGACAGAGATCGCACCAGCCCTGTCGATCATCTGGTCCTGGAAGTATGACCGGGCGACGGATCGTTTCACCGGCCGGATTGCCGGCGATGAAATCCGCAGCATCATCGGGCGGCCGATCGCCGGGATGCCGATGAGCGAGTATTTCGCCGGCTGGAACTACGAGCAGATCTTTCTGCGCCATAGGCGGGTCGTCGCCGAGTCCGCGATTGCCGTGGAACGTGGACTGGTTTTCTTCCGGGATGATCACTGCGGGCTCGGCGAGCGCCTGATCCTGCCGCTTGCCGATGACGGCATCCATGGCGATGGCATCATCGGCGCCACCGCCTATCACCTGCAGCCCGCCTCGTTCGACGGCAGCAGTGACTTGCCGCAGCTCTACCAGAAATACCGCGCCATGCTGGGGGGCACCGCGACCCGATATTTCCCCTTGCATTTCTCGCCGCCGCAACGCGCGGCATTCCCCCAGCTGGCCGGGGGACAGGTCACATGGGGACAGGCCGCATGGGGAGGGGCCGCACAGGAACCGACCGCACAGGAGCAGGTGAACACGATCGCGGCGCAGTGAGGAGCGGAAGGCGGGGCGCTCCGATCGCCGCCGCGCCCAACCTCAGCAACCGGCGGCCCTGCTTTATCGGCCGACAGGTGGAAACAGGCGTTCCGCCGCCAGCGTCGGTTGATTGATATCAAATTAATATTTGCGCCCTACCTATATCCTTGCGCAGGCCCGCGGGGGGAGCGGGTATCAATCTGGTCGAATAAGATGGCTACTGGGGACGGGCATTTCGACGATTTCCTGGCGCGGATCCAGGCACCGGCCTTGATTGCCGTTGCCCGCCATTGGGGCGAGGCGCGCGCCGGTCAACGCATGCCGGCCTGGCGCGATATCGATCCGCTCAAGATCGTCCCCTATCTGCCGATCGTCTGGTCCTGGCGCTATGACCGGCAGAGCGAGCGCTTTACCGGCCGCCTGGCCGGCGATGCCATCACCCGCGCCTTCGGCCGTTCCCTGCGCGGCGCCGAGCTGAAAAGCTTTTTCGGCGATCGTTCGCCGATGGTCTTTGCCCGCTATCATCGGGTCGTCACCGAACCCTGCTTCTCGCGCGACAGCGGCGCCGTGTTTCGCCATGTCGATGGCGTCGGCGTGGGCGAGCGGATCATCATGCCCCTGGCCGACGACCATCAAAACGGCGACGGGGTCTTCGGCGCGACGACCTACGATCTATCGGCTCTGGCCACCGAGAATCCGGTCAATTACGTGTTCGACAGCCTGGAATACCTTCCGCTCTGACGCGGCCCCCGCGCCGGCCCTGTGTTGACTCTGCGCCTGGTCGCCACGTGGGCGGCCAGCCGGATGTCCTGCTCTGCGTGTCCGCCGCATCACGGCACCGTGAGTTCCAAGTCGTTTCTCCGGCGTCCCGGGGCCAAGCCCGCGTTGCAGGCGGATTGAACGCGCCGGCCGGCAAAATCCGACGCCGCGCATCCATGCGTTTTCGCTCAACAAGCTTTGATTGTGTGTACGGATTGATCACAGCGAGATCACACCGATATTGATATCTGTGTCGTGGATGCGAGGCAGGTGCCACGCACCGACAGGGCCCTCGGGCCTACTCTGTGAGGACAGAAAATGGAATCGATCAAGTCGAAACCCACTCGCCGTTCAATGCTCGGTCGCGTTGCGGCCGGATGCCTGGTCGCCGCAGGTTTCGCAATTGCTGCCGTCTCGCCGGCCATGGCGGATGGCTGGGACCGCGGCCACGGTCACTATGAACATGGCGGTGGCGGCTATTACGGTGATGGCTATCACGGTGGCGGTTATTACGGCGGCCCGCGGGTCGTTTACGTTCAGCCGCGTCCGGTGATCGTGCGTCAGGCCCCCGTCTATTATGCGCCGCAGCCGGTCTATGTCGCGCCGCCCCCGCCGGTCTACTATCAGCCGGCTCCGGTGGTCTATGCGCCGCCCTTGCTGAATGTCGTCATCCCGCTGCGCTTCCATTGAGCGCCGCCTAGTCTCAGCAAAGCCGCCCCGGTCGTCATGACCGGGGCGGTTTTTATTTGGAGCCGGCTGCTATATGGAACGCAGGCGCGTGGTCCCGGGTGAGAATGCAACCGCGACGTTTCATCAGTGATGGACTCGCGGCCAAGCCTGACATAGGATCGACTCACACAGGGAGTACCAGTTCCAAATCAGTAGCCTGGATTAGACGAAAGTCGAAGAAGTCGACTCGTCCGCATCCGGCCAGAACGCGCCCCGACCTCGTCAGATGACAGACCGGATATGCGTTCTTTGGCCGGATTGACGTCTCAATGAAGAAGAATGCCGCCCAATAGGGGGCGCGATTTGGCTGAATAGCTCATTTGGGAGGCAATCATGAGCACCAAACCAACTTCCTTTTCCCTGCGCCGCCGCAAGCTGCTCCAGGGCATCGCCGCGGTCGGCGCCCTGCAGGTGGCGTCGCCCTTCATCATCAAGGCGCGGGCCGATGAGCCGGTTAAATTTGGCTTCTGCGATCCCCTCACCGGCACCTATGCGGCCCTCGGCAAGAACGAGCAGCTGGGCGCCGAATATGCGGTCGAAGAAATCAATACCAAAGGCGGCATCCTCGGCCGCCAAGCCCAGCTCCTGGTCGAGGATTCGACCAGCGGCGACGTCGGCACGGCGGTGCAGAAGACCCGCAAGCTGATCGAACGCGACAACTGCGATTTCATTCTCGGCAACGTGAACTCGGCCATGGCCCTGGCGCTCGGCCAGACCACCAACGAGCTGAAGAGACTGCTGATCGTCACCGGCGGCCACACCGATGCGGTGACCGGCAAGGACTGCCATTGGAACGTGTTTCGCGTGTGCAACACGACGGCCATGGAAACCGGCGCCATCGCCTCCTCGCTGATCAAGAATGTCGGCAAGAAGTGGTATTACATCACCGCCGACTACGCCTTCGGACATACGCTGCAAAGCGGCTTCGAGAGCGCTTCGTCGAAGCTCGGCGGCGAGAAGCTCGGCGCCGATCTGACGCCGCTCGGCACCACCGATTTCAGCTCCTATCTGATCAAGGCCCAGGCCGCCGGGCCGGATGTGGTGATCTTCAATCTCGCCGGCGACGATATGGTCAACGCCCTGAAGCAGGCGGTGCAGTTCGGCCTCAATCAGAAATTCCGCCTGGCCGGTGCGCAACAGGAACTGGAAGCCCTGGAAGGCCTGCCGCCGGAAGCGCGGATCGGCAGTTGGGTCTTCGAATGGTATTGGCGCCAGAACAACGTGCCGCATCTCGACGAGTTCGTCGCCGGCATCAAGAAGAAGACCGGCAAGGTGCCGACGGCGCGCACCTGGTTCGGCTATGTCGCCGCCTGGACCTGTGCCCTGGCCGCCAACCAGGAAAAGACCCTCGACGCGGTCAAGCTGGCCAAGGCCCTGGAAGGCTTCAAGCTGCCGCCGGAAGTGGCCCTGATGCCGAACGATCCGACCTATGCGGCGGAGAACCACCAGCTGGTCGGCTCGCTCTATGTCGGCGAAGCCCAGGCCAGCGGCGCGGTGGATGAGGATCTTTTCAAGGTCTCCGAAGTCGTCGTCGGCAAGGATGTGGCGCCGCCCGCCGGCAGCAGCGGCTGCAAGCTGACCTGGCCGGCCTGATGAATGCGTGACGGGCGATCTCCCCGTAATGTTCCAGGGGGGATCGCCCGTTTTGCTTGAGGCATCAATGCGAAGCGGGGAGGCGCCGTGAGAAGTCGTCAAGAGAGCGTCAGCGTCACCGAAGGCGCCGCCGGAGGTCGGGGGCGCGCATGACACAGCTCATTCTGTTCAATGTCTTCAACGGCCTGATCGTCGGCGCCTTCTATGCGCTGATGGCGCTCGGCCTGTCGCTCATCCTCAATCTGAGCGGCGTCATCAACTTCGCCCATGGCGGCTTCCTGGCGCTCGGCGGCTATTTCGCCTATATGCTGATTCCCTTCATCGGCTTCTGGGGCGGCCTGCTCTTCGCGCCGCTGCTGGTTGCCGTGCTGGGCCTGGCGATCGAGCGGGTGCTGATCCGCCGCGTCTACGGGCGCGATCCGCTCTACGGCCTGTTGCTGACCTTTGGCTTGGCTTTCGTGCTGCAGGATGCCACGCGCTATTTCTGGGGCGCCCAGAGCCTGCCGTATCAGATCCCCGCCTGGCTCGCCTCGCCGCTCAGCTCGCAGCTCTTCTTCCTGACCGGCTACCGGCTCTTCATGATTGCGATCGTCGCCATCGCCGTGGTCGGCTTGTTCCTGATCCTCAACCGCACCCGGCTCGGCATGCGCATCCGCGCCGGCACGCTCGATCTCGACACCGTGTCGGTGCTCGGCGTCAATGTGCGGCTGCTGCGCAATGTGAACTTCGCCCTCGGCATCTATCTCGCCGGCCTGGCCGGCGTGCTGGCGGCCGGCATGCTGGGGCTGCAGCCGACCATCGGCGATTCGCTGATCATGCCGAGCTTCGTCGCCATCATCGTCGGCGGCCTCGGCAGCCTGCCCGGCACCCTGCTCGGCGGTTTGCTGATCGGTGTTGCTTCCGGTCTCACCACGGTGGTCTTCCCCTCGGCGACCGAGGCGGTCATGTATGTGATGATGGGTCTCGTCCTGCTGTTGCGGCCGCGCGGCCTGCTCGGCGACGAAGGGAGGTTGCAGTGAGCGGCGGCGTAACTCTTGGCGATCGCAACAAGCTGATCTGGAATGCCGTGGTCTGGCTGCTGCTGCTGACCATGCCCTACTGGATGCCCCTGACCGGCGGCTATACCGCTCTTGCCAGCCGCGTGGTGGTGCTGGCGCTGGCCGCCATGGCGCTGAACTTCCTGCTCGGCTTCACCGGCGTGCTCTCCTTCGGCCATGCTGCTTATTTCGGCCTCGGCGCCTACGGTGTGGGCATGACCATCAAATACCTGGTGCCCAGTACCGGGCTCGGCATCGTGGTCGGGGTCCTCATCGGCACGGTGGCGGCGGCGCTGATCGGCGCCTTGATCGTCAAGCTGCGCGGCGTCTATTTCGCCATGGTGACCATCGCCTTCGGCCAGGTCTTCTATTTCATCGCCTTCCGCTGGAACGCGGTGACCGGCGGCGATGACGGCCTCACCGGCTGGAAGCGCGTGCCGCTCGATCTCGGCTTCACCCAGATCGACATCCTCGGCAACGACAAGGCCTTCTATTACCTGGTGCTGTTCTGCTTCGCGATCAGCGCCGCGGCGATGGCCTTCATCCTGAAATCGCCGTTCGGGCGCACCTTGCTGGCGATCCGCGAGAATGAAAGACGGGCCCGCTTCCTCGGCATTCCGGTGGAACGCCATATCTGGCTCTCCTTCGTCATCTCCTGCTTCTTCGTCAGCCTGGCGGGGACGCTCTATGCGCTGCTCAACAACTTCACCGATCCCCGCGCCCTGCGCTGGGACCAGTCCGGCAATTTCGTCATCATGGCGGTGCTGGGCGGCATGCGCTCGTTCTGGGGACCGCTGATCGGCGCCATCATCTTCGTCGTGCTGCAGGATTACGTTTCCAGCCATACCGAGAACTGGATGTCGATCATCGGCGCCTTCTTCATGGCCGTGGTGCTGTTTTTCCCGCGCGGCGTTCTTGGCATGTTGAAACGGAAAAGCATCGCATGAGCCTGCTGCATGTCGACAATGTCTCGTGCCATTTCGGCAGCCTGATCGCCGTCAACCAGGTGTCGCTGCGCATCGAGCCCGGCGAATTGCGGGCCGTGATCGGACCCAACGGCGCCGGCAAGACCACCTTCTTCAACCTGATCAGCGGCTTCCTGCCGCCGACCAAGGGCCGCATCATGCTCGACGAGCGCGACATCACCGCCTTGTCGCCGCAGCGCCGCGTCGCCATGGGCATGGCCCGCACGTTCCAGATCACCGAGATCTTCCCCGAACTGACGGTGCGCGAGAATCTGCGCATCCCGGTGGAGATCGCCGATGGCCATCGCCTCAGCCCCTTCCTGTCGCGCAGCGCCGCTGCCCGCGTGAAGGCCGAGACCGAGGAATTGCTGGAGATGAGCGGCCTCGACAAGAAGGCTGACCGGTTGGTCGGCGAGCTCTCGCATGGCGACCAGCGCGCCACCGAGATCATGATGTCGCTGGCCCTGAAGCCCCGCCTGCTGCTGCTCGACGAGCCGACCGCCGGCATGGGCGACCAGGAGACCTATGACATCACCCGCCTCATTCGCAAGCTGCACCGCGATCGCAATCTGTCGATCATCCTGATCGAGCACGACATGCGCGTCGTCTTCCATCTGGCCGACCGCATCATGGTGCTGGCCGAGGGTGCCGCCCTGGCGGAAGGAACGCCGGCCGAGATCGCCGCCAATGAGCGGGTCCAGGCCGCCTATCTGGGGACCGCAGCATGAGCAGCGACAAGGTCATTCTCGAGGCCGCCGGCCTGCAGACCTATTACGGCAAGAGCCATATCCTGCAGGGCGTCAGCCTGATGGTGCGCGAGGGCGAGATCGTCACTCTGCTCGGCCGCAACGGCGCCGGCAAGACCACCACCCTGCGCAGCCTGATCGGCCTCACCCCGCCGCGCCAAGGCACGGTGGCGCTGG
Source organism: Dongiaceae bacterium (assembly GCA_035539215.1). Classification (GTDB taxonomy): domain Bacteria; phylum Pseudomonadota; class Alphaproteobacteria; order Dongiales; family Dongiaceae; genus Dongia_B. Next base: position 13,632 of record DATLIX010000065.1, read on the forward strand.
ACGGCCAGGACGTGACGCGCCTGCCGCCCTTCCGCATCGCCCAGGCCGGGCTCGGCTATGTGCCGGAGGGCCGCAAGATCTTCCCGACCCTGACGGTCGAGGAGAATCTGAAGGTGCCGATCGACCGTCCCGGCCCCTGGACCATCGAGCGCGTCTATCAGCTTTTCCCGCGCCTGCAGGAGCGCCGCCTCAACAAGGGCCGGCAGCTCTCCGGCGGCGAGCAGGAGATGCTGGCGATCAGCAGGGCGCTGCTGCTCAACCCGAAGGTGCTGCTGCTCGACGAGCCGTCGCAGGGCCTCGCGCCCTTGATCGTGCAGCAGGTCTTCAACATCGTCGCCTCGATGCGCGCGGAAGGCATTTCCGTGCTGCTGGTCGAGCAGAATGTGCGCGCTGCGGTGGCCATCGCCGATCGCGCCTATGTGCTCGATGACGGCAAGATCGTCTATGAAGGACCGGCCGCCGAATTCGCCGCCGACGAGGAGCGGGTGCGCGCTCTGGCCGGCGCCAGCGCGGAAAGTTGGGATACCGGCGACCATGCGGTAGCGGCGCCGCTCTGAGCCGACTCTATTCAATATGATAGAGGGCGATTCACGTTTTAAGTGGAAGCCAACCAGCTGCCACTTAAAACGATCACGCTCTCGGAAGCCTCGTCCGCGAACGCGTCTTCAGATTCGCGGCCCGTTCCCGACAGCCTTTATTTCTTGGCGCTTTCCACCGAAGCCATGCTCTCGAACACGCCGTCGCGGAAAATCAGCGCATGCATCAGCGCCGCGCCGAGATGGGCGAGGAAGAGGGCGAAGAGCAGCAATGCCAGCACGGTATGCGCCGTCCGTAGCACCGCATAAAGCGCCACGTCATGCGGCAGGATCGGCGGCAGCTGCAGCGCGCCATAGAGAATGATGGGATCGCGCGCCGCCGAGAGCATGCCCCATCCCACCAGCGGCAAGGCAAACATCAGCACATAGAGCAGAACGTGCGAGGCATGGGCGGCGGTCCGCTGCCAGCCCGGCATGGCCGCCGGCAGGGGCGGCGCCGGATGGCGCAGCCTGTTGATCAGGCGGATCGCCGCCAGCACCAGGATGGCGATCCCCAGCGGCTTATGCAGGCTCACCAGCCAGTGATAATCGCCGAAAGAGGCGACCATCCCGATGCCGATGAACAGCATGGCGAGGATAAGGATCGCCATCAGCCAATGAAGCAGGCGCGAGAAGGCGCTGAATTGCTGATGCTGCATTGTCGGGTCCTGCGTCATCGCGGCGCTCCGTTCGATCATGATGCCCGCTCCATCACGGTGCCTTGGCGGTTTCGTTGAGCTGGACGGCGCTCGGTACTTTCTCCTCGCCGGCACGGCGGGTGAAGGACCGCGCATAGGCGGCCGACCGGGCGCTCAGCAGCGGATCGTCGGAGCCTTCGATGCCGGCCGGCAGCACCAGCGGATCGTAATTGATGTCGCGGCAATTGCCCGGCCCTTCGCTCTCCATATGGTCGATGGTCAGCGTACCGACATCGACCTTTTCGCGGCTGTCCGGCCAGACGATGGTCGCGTCATTGGTGGGGTCACCTGCCTGACCGATGGTGACGACCAGATGCCACTGCACCGGACCCTGGCTGAGCCGCTGGCCCAGCGCCTCGAACAGATAGTTCTTATCGGCCGAGGGCGCCTGCTCGGCTTCCGCCACGAACGGGTCGACGGCCACCATCGACCAGCGCACCGGCGTTACCGTGCCATCGGCTGCCACGAAACGGAAGGCATCGAGGCCGTTATAGCTGGCATTGGCGAAGCCGGACGAAAACGGCTTTGCGCCGATCGTCTGCAGGGCCTGCGCGGTCTTGGGATGGCTGCCGAAATAGGCTTTGACCTTGTCCGGGTCCGGCTTGCCGGTCGCCGGGTCGGGCGTGGTGGCGACCAGCAGGTCATACAGATCCTCCGGCATGGCGAAGGGAAAAACCGGGATGTCGTTCATGCCGGTGCGCCATTCCTCGCCATCGGCGGGGCGGAAACTCAGCGCCATGCTGCGGACGACCTTCGGCCCGTCGGGGGTATCGGGCATGGCGCTCGCCAAGGCGAAGCGGCCGATCACCGGCACATTGCCGGCCTGGAAGATCACCGCCTTGGAAAGACGCACGCCCTGGCCATTGCTGACGAAGCTGCCGGTGATGCAGACGCCCTTGGAATGGTTGCGGCGGAAGCCCGGATGGGGACCGTTCGCCTGTTCGAAGGCATCGACGATGCGGGTCGGCGTCAACGCATGGGGCGAGAGCCAACCAGCGACGGCGGCGAAAACGACGGCAATGACGAGCACGATGATGCCGATCGCCGCCAGCCGCAGCAGCGCTGCCTTGTCACGTGGCGACGGCAATTGATACCGTGCGGAAGGCCCTGGATCGGTTGCCAATCCTCTGCTCCCTATTTGGTGAAACGCAAGATTCTGAGTGACGCGTGGGATTCAATAACGCATGGGCTTGAAGTAGCAATGGCCAGCCCGGCATGCGGGCAGGCATAGGTCCGGCGAACGCCGATGCCGATACCCTCTAGACGCCAATCTGCATGTTTTATTCCGGCTCTAATTCGCGTGTATCGTTGAAGCGCCCGGCGGTCTTTTCCCGGCGGTCTCCCCCGGCCCGGCACCCCTCTCGCATTGGAGAATAAGCCTGTCCCGGCCGGCCGTAAACCATATCGGTCGCCTGACGATGTTAATCCGCATGAATTATTTCAACCGGCGGCCGTCCCCGCGGGATCGCCTGCCTGGGATCGCCCGCCTGGGATCGCCCCCGGGATGCTACGGGACCGGTCACCGCCCCCGTCCCGGCAGCCCACCCCACCCGGCCACCGGGTCAATCGATGTCGACCACGACCGCGACGTGATCGGAGGGCTGGGTCCAGCTGCGCATGGGCCGCAGGATTTTGGCGGCTTTCAGGCGCGGCTGCAAAGCGGGGGTGGTCCAGACATGGTCGAGCCGGCGGCCGCGGTCGTTCTTCTCCCAATCCGGCGAGCGATAGCTCCACCAGGAAAAGAGCTTCTCCGGCGCCGGCGTGAAATGCCGCACCGCGTCCTGCCAGTGCCCGGCCTTCTGCATCGCCGTCAGCTTCTCGACCTCGATCGGCGTATGGCTGACGATCTTCAAGAGCTGCTTATGCGACCAGACGTCGTCCTCCAGCGGGGCGACATTCAGGTCCCCCACCATCACCGCCTTGCGGGTCTTCTTCTGTCCGCTGAACCAGTCCTTCATCTCGTCGAGGAACTGCAGCTTGTGGGCAAATTTGACGTTCAATTCCGGGTCGGGAATGTCGCCGCCGGCGGGGATGTAGAAATTGTGCAATTCGACGTCGCCGCCCAGCACCACGACGCCGTGGCGGGAATCGGCCTTCCGGCACCAGTCCTGCGGATCGCGTGCCTGGAACGGCAGCTTGGACAGGATGGCGACGCCGTTATAGCCCTTCATGCCATGGCGCAGCACATGGGGGAAACCCAGCGCCTGGACATCCTCCATGGGAAATTCGCTGTCCTGCACCTTGATCTCCTGCAGGCAGACGACATCCGGCGCCTCCTCCTGAACGAGGCGGCGCAACAGATCGAGCCGCAGGCGAAGCGAATTGATGTTCCAGGTGACGAGACGCATGATGACTCCCAAAAGCGGTGCGCGCCGACGCAGGCAGGCGGTCGCAGCCGCGCCTTCTTAGCGGGAAAACGGCGCCGGGAAAACCCGATTGAGGCGCGGCGGCACCTTGCAGCCTCCGGCCGAACGCTGCCGCCGATTGCATGTCCTGGCGGCGCGGCGCCGGGGTCGGTTTTGTGATCGCCGCTCTTCATTCTTTCTTCGTAAATCGATCGCAGACTGAGGCAGACGAAACGCCGCCTGCCGGTCGCACGCGACCGCTACCCAAAGCAGACGGTTCCGATGCCGGGGTTGCCCCAAAGCAGCCCGGACATTGACCGGATCATGGAGGATCTGATCATGCGCCATCCCCAAGCAGCTTCCCGCCGCCGCGCCCGCGCCGTTGCCGCCACCGCGACCCAGGTTCCGCTATTGCCGGCCGTGACCGGCCTGCTGCTGATCCTCGCCGCCGCGCTGCTGCTCCATATCGGCTGACCGCCGCGATTTGTCGTCCTTCCATGCGCGACCGATGCCGGTCCCGTCGGGTTGCCCGGCGCAGCGGTTTTGCAGCGCCAAATCGCTTTTTCACATTTGCCGCGGTCGCAATTCCAGCCTGTAATTGAACGGCTTTTACGAAATCTTTCGATTTCTTCCCCATCATCTGCCGCATCATTCGTGATGGCGGCGCTGCCTCCGGCACCGCTGCGGCGGCGATCGATGAGCGCGCAAGTGGGCATGGCCCGGGCTGGGTTGATGGCATCAATGGCGTATCCGGAAACGATTGCCCCCGATGGTGGCGCGGACACCGCCGCTACCCGGCGCAGGCCGCGTATCCATCAGCGTATCCACAGGCGGGATGACCGCCCCTTGCGGCCGACCGATTGGCTGATCATGGCGGCGTTCGCGCTGGCCGTGCTCGGCAGCCTCGCCTATGCCTCGCTGAAGCCGCGTCACCTGGCGGGTGAAACGCTCGGCGTTCTGGCGATCGGCGGCTCGCATGACGCCGCTTTGGCGGCGGTTGTCGCCGCCGGCGGCCTCGTGCTGCGCGATGGCGAACTGACCGGCAGCGTGGTCGCCCGCGCGCCTGATGACGGCTTCGTCGATCGATTGCGCCGGGCCGGTGCCAATCTGATCTACCGCATCGACCGCAGCGTGAACTGCGCTGGCGCTCGATAGCAGAACCCGCTGCGCCAAGCGCCTGTCCGTGGCCCCGGCGGCGGCGCAGACGGCCCAGCAAAGGAGAGAAGAGACAATGGATCTCTTGACGTCGATCCGCAGCCAGACGGCCCGCTTTCTGGTGTGTTACCTCTGGCTTCACCTGCCGATCGCCATCGTCAGCGCCTGGCTGGCCGGCACCGGCCTGCTGCTGCCGGCGATCCTGTCCCTGGTCCTGGCCGGCACCGCCACCGCGGCGCATTTCCTGATGCCGATGGCGCCGGCCCGGCTGCTGATCTCGGCAGCTTTGATGCTGGAAGTCGCGGTGCTGGTTTTCTGCCTTGCCGGCAGCGCTTGGCAGATCGACATGCATATGTATTTCTTCGCCGCCCTTGCCATGCTGACGCCGTTCTGCGACTGGCGCGCCATTATCGCCGGCACGCTGGTGGTGGCCTTGCACCACCTCATCCTCAACTTCGCCTTGCCGCTGGCGGTCTTTCCCGGTGGCGGCAATCTGCTGCGCGTCATTCTCCATGCCGTCATCCTGCTGACCGAGGCAGGCACGCTGATCTGGCTCAGCCAGCAGCTGGTCCGCGCCTTCCTGCAATCGGCCGAAGCCTTGACCAAGGTGGAAGTAGCCAATCGCGAAATCCAGGCCTTGGCGGCGCGTGACGGCGATCGGCGGGCGCAGGCCGAAGCCGAGCGCAAGCGCGTGCTGCAGGATCTGGCGGTCGATTTCGAACAGGCGGTGGGCAGCGTCGTCCAGCATGTGTCGCAATCCACCGCCAGCCTCAATCAATCGGCCGCCGGCATGCGCCAGGCGGTACAGCAGACGGCAGGCGAATCCGACAGTGCCGCAAATATCGCCGCCAATACCACCGGCCACGCCCAGACCATCGCCGCCGCCGCCCAGCAGCTCTCCGCCTCGGTGCATGAGATCAGCCGCCAGGTCTCGCAGGCGGCCGCGATCAGCGACCGGGCGGTGAGTGAAGCCAGCCGGACCAACGGCGCCGTGGCCGAGCTTTCGGCGGCGGCCTTGCGGATCGGCGATGTCATCAAGCTGATCAGCGACATTGCCGGCCAGACCAATCTGCTGGCCCTCAATGCCACGATCGAAGCGGCGCGCGCCGGCGAGGCCGGCAAGGGCTTCGCCGTGGTGGCGGGCGAGGTCAAGAGCCTGGCATCGCAGACGGCGCGGGCCACCGAAGATATCTCGGCGCAGATCAACGCGATCCAGACGGCGACGCGGGATTCGGTGGCGGCGATCGGCGCCATCGAAACCACCATCCGGGAGATCAGCGCCGTCTCCGGCGCGATCGCCCAGGCGGTCGATCAGCAAACCGCGGCAACCCAGGAAATTGCCCGTACGGCGCAGCAGGTATCGTCACAAACCGAGCAGAGCGCGCATTCCATCGCCATCCTGCAGCAGCGCGCCAACGAGACCGGCGGCACCGCCGACCAGGTTCTCACCAGCCTCGTCTCACTGGATGGCCAGTTCGCGATTCTGCGCCAGCAGGTGGAGCGGTTCTTGAAAACAGTACGCGCTGCCTGACGCGGTGCCGCACCGGGATATGACGAATCCGTGGCAGAGCGGTCAGCTCGGTGTCAGGTGGACGAAAAGGGGCTGCGGCTTAGGCAAAGTCCAGATGTGCAGAACGCCCGGCCAGGGGAAGACCGGGCGTTCCAGTTCTCCGTAGTCGGAGGCCAACTGCGGTGGGGGAGACCGCTGGTTGGCGACTGCAGCCATTGCAGCTGCAGCCATACTGTTTACTCATTTGGTGCAGCCAGAGATCATTTCAACGCGTGATCGGGAAATTCTATGCATGGCTGTCGGCACATCACTGCATAGCGGCCAGGCCCTTGCAAATCAGGCACTTCTCGGCCTCGACGAGACTGCGGCCGGAGACCATTTCATCCCGCTCTCGCATAATCGTGATCGACGCGGTATCGGCGGGATCAGGCCGCGGGACGACGCGTCGTCCCCCGCCGTTGTTCAGCGTATTTGCGAGCTGCCAGCCCGAATGCTTTGAACAACTTGAGTGAATCTTCGTTCTCCGTCGCGCGGTATTCGGGATGCCACTGGGTGCCGATGGCAAAACCCGGGTAATCCTTCACGCTGACCGCCTCGACCACGCCGTCTTCCGCCCGGCCCTCCACGACCAGCCGCTCGGCCAGCCGGTCGATACCCTGCCAGTGCACGGAATTGACCAGGGTGCGGGTCTTGCCAAGCAGCCGCGCGAACACGCCTTCGGGAGCGAAATCCACCGGATGGGCGGGCTGATAAACGGTCTCGTAATCCGCGCCGGCCGGGGCGCGGTGATCCTGATGTCCGGGCACCTCATGGATGCGGGTATAGAGGCTGCCGCCGAGCGCCACGTTCAATTCCTGGAAACCCCGGCAGATGCTGAAAATCGGCACCTCGCGGGCAAGGGCGGCGCGCACCAAAGGCAGGGTGATGGCATCGCGGCCAGGATCCTGCGGGCTTTCCGGCCGGTCCGGCGCGCCGCTGTAATGATGCACGGCGATATTCGACGGGCTGCCGGTAAAGAGCACGCCGTCGACATGATCCAGCAGCGCCGCCGGTGCGATGGCTTCGCCAAGCGCCGGAAAGGACAACGGATAGCAACCCGCGGCCTCGATCACCGCCCGCAGGTACTTGTCGCCGACCGTATGATAGTCCTGGCCGTCGACATGCTTGATGCACATCGGCACGGCAATGATCGGGGCGTCGTTTGGTAACTGCATGATGGGCGGCCATTAAGTTGTCGATGCTGGATATGTAGCAATCGGCCCCGCCAGCGCCAAGCGACAGCGCTGCGTGACTGACCTGCAGCAATGCAGGGAGCGGCGGCGCCCCGCTGGCACCCCCGATTAACGCTTTATTTGCCGAACGGCCTCGGCTCGGTTCGGCCGGGCTCCGCGCGCGCGGCTTCGCCCGGCAGCGGGCCAGGCAGGATGACGCTGACCCTGGTGCCGGCATTGGGCGTGCTTTCGATCTCCAGCTGCCCGCCATGCAGTTCCGTCAGCATTTTGGCCAGGGAGAGGCCGAGGCCGGTGCCGCGATGCCGCCCGGAAACGGCGCTGTTGACCTGGCCGAAGGGGTCCAGGGCGGTGGCGATCTCCGCGGCCGACATGCCGATGCCGGTATCGCTGACCGTCAGCCGGCTGCCGCCGCCGTGACCATGGCACCGCGCCTCCAGCGTGATGGCGCCGCCCGCCGGGGTGAATTTCACCGCATTGGACAGCAGATTGATGATGACCTGCTTCAGCGCCCGCTCATCGCCGAACACCGACCGCAAGTCATCGTCCACCCGCACGGTGAGCGAGCTGCCGGCGGCCTCGACCAGGCCGGACACCAGGCGCCGGCTGCTATCGGTCAGTACCTGCGGATCGAGCGCTTCCGGCTGCAAGTCGACCTTGCCGGCCTCGATCTTGGAAATATCGAGAATGTCGTTGATGAGGGTCAGCAGATGGCCGCCGCTCTCATGGATGATCTGTGCATACTCGCCATAGACCGGCGGGGCGATCTCGCCCAGCGTGCCGCGGCGCATGACGTCGGAAAAGCCGATGATGGCGTTGAGCGGCGTGCGCAGCTCGTGGCTCATATGGGCGAGGAAGGAAGACTTGGCGCGACTGGCCGCTTCCGCCTCCTGCTGGGCCGCCCGCAGGTCGCTGGTCTGGCGCTCCAGCTTCGCCTGGCTCTCTTCCAGCTGCCGTTGATAGAGCTTGGTGTCGGTGACATCGACCTCGGTCACCAGCCGTGCCGGCGCGCCAGTGGCGGCATCGTGGCAATCGCGGGCGGTGATGGCATGCCAGCGCTCTCCTGCCGCCGTATGGATGCGGGCGACCAGTTTGGCCTCGCCCAGGGCGCTTATTTCACCCAGCATCTGGCCATAGGCATGAGCGTCGACGAAACGGCTGCCAAGCGGCATGCCCTGGTCCAGCTCCGCGCGCGGCGCGGCGCTGCGGGCCGCCGGATTGCGATAGAGCGGCAGGCCGGCGAGATCGTAGAGCGTGATCATCACCGAGGTATGCAGCAAGGCCTCGGCGCTGCGCAGGGTCTCCGGTGTCTCGTTGAACGCGGAGATGCCCTCGCAAAACAGCGCCATGCGCCCGTCCGGCAGGCGCAGCCCGCTATAGATGACATGCAGGGTGCGGGGCTGGCCTTGCGGATAAAGCGTCCACACTTCCGAGAAGCTGGCGTCCCGGCGCTCGAAATCCTCGCGATATTGCAGCAGGCGGGCGGCGACCGAAGGCGACATATCGCTACCGAGATCGCGGGCCAGCAATTCGCCCAGATCCGGCGCCCGCCATAATTCCAGTGCGGCGGCATTGCCCCAGAGCACCCGTTTCTGGTCGAAGTCGAAGACCCAGATCGGCGAACGCAGGCGTTCATAGGCCGCACTGAAGCGCTGCTGCAGGTCGCGCTGGATCGATGTCAATGTCGCCGCGGCCGCGCTATGCGCCCAGCCACCCGCAGACGTGGTCTCGCCGGTCATATCACCGCCGTCATGGCGCGCATGCCCATCGGCACCCGCGCTCCTAAGCCCCAACCATCCCAGTATACAAGCGGAAATAAGCGGCTGGCCACGGGGAAGCGGCGGCATCGGCGAAATCGGAATAAAACGCCATGCGTGATGGCGGCCACGGTGCCGTCAGGACTCAATCCCTGAAAGCCGCGCTGCGTCGCGACGCTCTACCACTATCAAGAGAACTTGTGTCCGCTCAAACGGCTGACCGGCGGTGTCTGTGCCGTCACCGGTTCTTGCTGCGCTTCTGCGGGGTCGCGAAAAGCTCGTTGGCGAGCTGGACCCCGAAGCGGGCGTCATAGAGCCCGACCTGGACCTGCTGGTTCTTGTTGTCGGTGATGGTCCATTGCCGCAGTTCCAGCGGCCGGTCGCCGAATTCCAGCACCACGCTGCCGGCATCCGGCTCGTCGGTCTGCACCAGCCCGACCTGGAAAGCGCCCGGCGCCCGCTTGAACGACGTCAGGGTGACGTCGCTGCCGTTCAGCTTGACCTTGTCGCGCAGCAGGAACCACATCGGCGACAGGTTGAGCGGCACCTGGTTGAGGTTGTTCAATTCCGCGTCGTAATAGCTGAGGGCGATGCCGTCGGCGACCAGGATCACCTTGCTGGGGGGATCATATTCGACCCTGAGGCGGCCCGGCCGGCGCAGGTAGATCTTGCCGAAGACCAGACCCTGATTGGCGGAATACTGCTGAAAGCGCGCCTCGACCGATTTCAGGTCGTTCAGATACTGCTCGATCCGGTCGACATCCTGCTGGTCTTCCGGGCTGAGCTGGGCCTGTTGGGGCGCCGCCTTGGCCAGGGCCGGCGCAGTGCTGCCGAACCAGGCGGCCCCTCCCGCCAGGCTGCAGGTGGCAGCGGCCGAGAGCTGCAGGAAGCGACGGCGGTCAAAAGTCGATGCGGTCAAGATAAGTCCATTCTGCTGTCGATACGAAGCCGCCGGCGATATGCGCGGTGGCGGCGCCTACCAGTTGCCGGGGCGCCATCAGGTGCCAAAGGGTGCTGCCGTGAGGGTTGCCGCCGCGAAAGGCCGGGTCGGGATCGGCTCAATCCGCGTCGATATTGCGGGCGAGAACCTCGCGCTTGCCGACGTGATTGGCACTGCTGACAACGCCTTCCTTCTCCATCCGCTCGATCAGACGGGCGGCACGGTTATAGCCGATCTGCAGATGGCGCTGCACGAAACTTGTCGATGCCTTGCGCTCCCGGCAGACCAGGGCCACCGCCTGATCATATAGGTCGTCGCCCGAGCCGCCACCAGCGCCCGGCGTCACATCTTCGCTATCAAGGCTTTCCTCTTCCTCGGTCACTTCCTCGACATAGGCCGGCTCGCCCTGCTCCTTCAGGAACCTGACAATCGTCTCGACTTCCTTGTCCGAAACGAACGGACCATGAACACGAGTCACCCTGCCGCCATTGGCCATATAGAGCATGTCGCCCTGGCCCAGCAGCTGTTCGGCCCCGGTCTCGCCGAGAATGGTGCGGCTGTCGATCTTGGTGGTGACGTGGAAGCTGACCCGGGTCGGGAAATTGGCCTTGATGGTGCCGGTGATGACATCCACGGAGGGCCGCTGCGTCGCCATGATGATGTGGATGCCGGCGGCGCGCGCCATCTGCGCCAGGCGCTGGATGGCGGCCTCGATATCCTTGCCGGCGACCAGCATGAGGTCGGCCATTTCGTCGACCACGACGACGATGAAGGGCAGCGGATTGAGATCGTAGGGCTCTTCCTCGTAGATCGGCTTGCCGGTCTCGGGGTCGAAGCCGGTCTGCACCCGGCGGGTCAAGTTCTCGCCGGCGATGCGCGCCTGCTCCAGGCGCTGGTTGTAGCCCTCGATATTGCGCACACCGAGCTTCGACATGGAGCGGTAGCGGTTCTCCATTTCGCGCACGGTCCATTTCAGGGCGACCACAGCCTTCCTGGGTTCCGTCACCACCGGCGAAAGCAGATGCGGGATGCCGTCATAGACGGAAAGCTCCAGCATCTTCGGATCGATCATGATGAACTTGCACTGGTCGGGGGTGAGCCGGTAGAGCAGCGACAGGATCATGGTGTTGATGGCGACCGATTTGCCGGAGCCGGTGGTGCCGGCGATCAGCAGATGCGGCATGCGGGCAAGGTCGACCACGATCGGCGCGCCGCCGATATCCTTGCCGAGGGTCAGGGCCAGCTTGCTCTGGGTCGATTGATAGCTGTCGTCTTCGAGCAGTTCGCGAAGCGCCACGCTCTCGCGCTGGCGGTTCGGCAACTCGATGCCGATCACCGAGCGGCCGGGGACCACGGCGATGCGCACCGAAACCGCGCTCATCGAGCGGGCGACGTCGTCGGCGAGGCTGACCACGCGGCTGGTCTTGGTGCCGGGTGCGGGCTCCAATTCGTAGAGGGTGACGACCGGGCCCGGGCGCACTTTGACGATCTCGCCCTTGACGCCGAAATCATCGAGCACGGTCTCCAGCAGGCGGGCGTTCTTTTCCAGGCTTTCCTCATTGATCTTCTGCACGGCGGCATTGGCGCTCGGCCGCGCCAGCAGATCATGCGGCGGCAGTTCGAAGCTGCTTTCCTCGAGCGCGAGGCTCGGCTGCACCGTCGCCCTTTTGGCGGGTTTGGCCGGCTTCTCGCGGGCGGCAGGGGGTGCCACCAGATTGCGGGTGCGGACCGAAGGCTGCTGCAGCGAAGGTTGCTCGAAAGCGGGCTCGTCGTCGTCGGCCCGCGCGGCAACACGGGTATTGAAGCTGCGTCCGCTCTGCGCTTCACCGTCGTCATCGAAATGCGGTTCGCGCCGGCTGCCATCGCCGCCGCCAACGAGGCGACCGCCCAAGGCGAAGAGCCGGCGGTGCCAGGGCGCGGATGCGGCGTCGGTCGCGTCGTCGTAGCCGGAGCGATCGGAGCCGGAGCGATCGGGTCCGGGACGATCGGGTGTGGTGGCGATCAGGCCGCGTCCCCGCCTTTCGATGACCAGGCTGACCTTGCGGCCGGCGCTGGCGACATTGCGGCCGAAGCGCAGATACGAATGCAGGCCGATGCCCAGCGCGAAATAGAGGGCAATGAGCGCCAGCAGTCCCGCCAGGCTCGCCGGCAGCAGACTCGGCGATCCGAACAGGCTCGGCACGCCGACGGCCAGCAGCAGGCCGCTCAGGCCTCCTGTTGTAGGTTGGCGAACGGCGGCGGCAGGCGTTGCCGTCTGGGCGGCGGCGGTCGCATCGCCGGCGGCGAGGCCGCTATTGAGCCCGGCGGTGCCGTCGATCAGCAGATGGCCGGCAAAGCCGCCAAGTCCTGCCTTCCAGGGCCAAGCCGGCGCCATGACCGTGGTTCCGGCCGCGGTGGCGACGGGTTTCGCATCCTCGGCCGGCAGGCCCGCCGCCGCCATCGCCAGCAGAATCGCCGCCACCGGCACCAGGGTCAGGCGCAGCCACCACAAGGCGAGGCTGCGCTGCCGGACCAGGCGCCAGCCCCAGGCGATCGGTGCCGCGAACAGCACGAAGACGCCGAGCCCGAGACCCTGCAGGGCGAAATCGGCGATATAGGCGCCGATCGGTCCCATCAGATTGCGGGTCGGCTGATCGACCGCGCGGTTGAAGCTGGGGTCGCCGCCGGAAGCACTGAGGAAGGCCAACAGCAAAGCGAGGCCGAGAATGATCAGCGCTGCACCCAGCGCCTCTGCCAGACGGCGCTGCAGGAAGCCGCGAAAGCCGCCGACCGGCATCGACTGCACGTGATCAACCATGGAGAGCCCCCTCCTCTGCAATTCCACTATCTCCGGCCCGCGCATCCGATCCTTTACGCGCCGCGATCGTTCCTGCCGGCGCGGCCGCAGATGCTAACCTGCGGCGCGGCCGGCCGTTCCCGGTCCGGTTCGGCGATGCCGCCGGATACCTCATGCCAGCGGCTTGCCGAGAAAATCGGCCAGCACGCCGGCCATCCGTTTCAGCACCGGCTCCATATCGGCCGGCTCATAGACCAGGGCGACGCGGATGTAGCGCTGGCCGGGATTGTCGCCGTTTGCGTCGGGCCGGGCCATATAGCCGCCGGGCAGCACCTTGATCGCCGCCCGCCGCCACAATTCCACCGTCGCGCGTTCGCCGTCGCCGACATCGAGCCACAGGAAGAAGCCGCCGCCGCTGCGCACCTCGCCGAAGATCGGCCCGAGGATCTTCTGGGCGAGATCGAAACTCTGCCGGTAGCGGGCGCGATTGGCGATCACATGCGCTTCGTCGCCCCACAGCGCCGTCGCCGCCGCCAGGATCGGGTAAGGCTGGGCGACGCCGCCGTAATTGACCAGCTGGATCTGGCGCTTGATAAGCGCGGCATCGCCGGCGATGAAGCCGGAACGCAGGCCGGCGCCGCTGGAGCGCTTGGAGAGAGAATGGAAAACCAGCAGCTTGTCGAGGCTGCCGCCGAGATCGCTGGCGGCGCCGAGGGCGCCGGCGGGCGGCGCGTCGAGATAGATCTCGGCATAGCATTCGTCGCTGGCGAGCACGAAATCATGCCGGCGGGCCAGTTCCAGCCAGGATTTGAGATAGCCGGCATCGGCGACCGTGCCCTGCGGGTTGCTGGGCGAGCAGATATAGGCCAGCACCGTGCGCCTGAGGATATCGGCTGGGATATCGGCGATCACCGGCAGGAAATTGTTTTCCACCCGGGCCGGCAGGAAATAGGGCTCGGCGCCGGCCGTCGCGGCGGCCCCGGCATAGACGTGGTAGAACGGGTTCGGCATCAGCACGACGGGGCGCTCGCCGCCCTGATATTCGGGCACCACCGACAGCGCGATGTGGAACAGGGCCTCGCGGGTGCCGGCCACCGGCAGCACGTTCTGATCCGCATCCAGCATGTCCGCCGGCAGGCCATAGCGCCGGTCGAGCCAGGTCTTCACCGCTTGGCGGAAGGCCTCGTTGCCGGTCGCCAGCGGATACTTGCCCCAGCTGCCGGCGGCTTCCGCCACCTTCTCGGCCACCATGGCCGGCGGGGTGAATTGAGGTTCGCCGACCGATAACAGAAACGGCGTATTGCCGCCGCCCGGGGTGACGTTTTCCAGCAATTTATTGAGCCGTGTGAAGGGATGAAACTTCATCAGCGACTCGAGTCGGTCGACGGCCATTCTTACCTTCGTCCGAGTCGCGGAGAACGGAGGGCGGAATCTTCAAAGATTCCAATCAGCGACTCGGGCGCCTCTTCTGAGTACAAAACAGAAACCGCATTTACTACTTAAGCAACGCGCCGCAACGGATTGTATTTGCTAATTTTCCGACCCACAAGCGCGTTCTGGTTCGGCATTCTGCAATCGTTCCGATTCAGTTCCCCTGTCGCTTTTCAACCAAACACACCACGCCTTCAAGCAACGCAAACGCAAATTACGTTGCCGCTTCCGGCGCCAAAAAGCAAACGGCGCCCTGCGGGATAGCCGCCGGACGCCGCCAATTCAATCCTGTCGCGTGGCGTGACGATGATGGGCCGCTAGATGATCGGCCGTTATTTGTGATGCGCCGTGGTGAGGAACTGCTTCAGCCGGTCCGATTTCGGATTGGCGAAGACTTCCTTGGGATTGCCCTGCTCCTCGATGCGGCCCTGATGCAGGAAGATCACCTTGTTGGCGACCTCGCGGGCAAAGCCCATCTCGTGGGTCACCACCATCATGGTGCGGCCTTCCTCGGCCAGCTGGCGCATGACGCGCAAGACCTCGCCGACCAGCTCGGGATCGAGCGCCGAGGTCGGCTCGTCGAACAGCATCACCTTGGGTTCCATGGCGAGCGCGCGCGCAATCGCCGCCCGCTGCTGCTGACCGCCGGACAGATGGCTCGGATAATGGTTGCGCTTGTCGGCGATGCCGACCTTGGCGAGCAGCTTCTCGGCCCGTTCGATGGCGTCCTTCTTCGGCAGCTTGAGGACATGGATCGGGGCTTCGATGACATTTTCCAGGATCGTCATATGCGACCACAGATTGAAGCTCTGGAACACCATGCCGAGCGAAGCGCGGATGCGGTCGACCTGCTTGTGATCGGCCGGCTCCGCTTTGCCGGCCTTGCCGGCTTTCATGCGAATAAGCTCGCCGTTCACGTATACATGGCCGGAATCAGGTGTTTCCAGCAGGTTGATGCAGCGTAAGAGCGTGCTTTTGCCCGAACCGCTGCTGCCGATCATGGCGATCACGTCGCCGGTTTCGGCGGTTACGGACACGCCCTTGAGAACTTCCAGCTCGCCGAAACGCTTGTGGAGATCCTCCACGACCAGCGCCGCTTCCGCCATCTTTTGCTTCCCTGTCCAGACCAAGTTTCTGACATCGCCTGGATTTTCATTATTTTACGGCGATGCAATTGGGTTTGGTTATGCCGGTTTTGGCTGCCCCTGCCAAGGCGGATTTATGCCAGGCCGCGATTGATTGCGGTAGCACGCGTCGCGTGAGCCGGCGGCTTGTCCCAGGGGAAACAGAGGACTCTTTTGACAGATAGGTCGAAATTCAGCAAACTTCCCTGGCTGGTCAATTGGGGGCCTATCTTGACGAATAGCCGCTTTTTTCCGTCTGCGCGTCGCGCAGCCGATCGCTGGTCCCGTCGATGCCGGGAATCGCTGCGTCTCACCTGCCTTGCCGCCCTGGCAATTGTCCTCGTCGCTCTCGCACCAGGCCATGCCAGCGCCGCCACGAAGGACGCCGTCGATTGTGCGGATATTTCCATGAGCTTTGACGCCAAGGCCGGCTACGAGCTGCAATGCGAAGAGGCGACCCAGCAGATCACGGGATTTGAGGGCGTCAACTCCTTCGAGGTCCAGCATCTCGAGGCGACGGCGGCCAGCAGCGATGCATTCGTCGACGCCTTTCATTACGTGCTGGCCGGACGGGTTATCTTGACCAATACGGACCTGCGCAACAACCTGCAGGATTTCTACGGCCATTTGTCGATCAGCGACTGGAAATCGGGGCGCATCATCAGCAATCTATCGACGGCGGAATTCAAGACCACGATGCGCGGCCTGCCCTCGCATTGCATCGCCTTCCAGAAGCTGGCCCATCCTGAATGGGGCGGCTACAAGAAGATCATGGTCGGCGTCGCCTGTTCGCAAAACGATATCGATCAAGCCTATACCGCGCTGAAGTATCTCTACCTGCCGAATTAGCGTCGCCCCGCGCCGTTCAACGGCCATCAGAACAGGCCGGCGGCGTTCCTGGCGCAACCCCGTGTCCAGGCCGGCCGTGACAGATGCCGATAAGCTGATAACATGGGCCGATGAGTGACGTTCCCCGCCAGAGAGACATCGTCGACCGGCGCGCCTTGAGCGAGGCGGCCCGCGCGGCCTGGGTGCAGCATGCCGGCGATGAGGCCCAGGCCAGCGCCGCCGTGACGGCGCTCTTGCGCGAGGCCCTGCAGGACGGCAGAGCCGTGATCCGTCAGCGCTTCGAAGCCGACCGGCGTGCGCCCCTCGCCGGCCGCGAAGTCGGCCGCGCCACCAGTTTTCTGATCGATCAGCTGATCCGCGTCTTGTTCGATCTCACCACCGGGGCGATTTATCCCGCCCCCAATCCTTCCGCCAGCGAGCGGATCTGCATCGTCGCCGTCGGCGGTTACGGTCGCGGCGAACTCGCACCGTTTTCCGATATCGATCTCCTGTTTCTCATTCCCTACAAAGAGACGCCGTATTGCGAGCAGGTGATCGAGTTCATGCTCTATCGCCTGTGGGATCTCGGCCTCAAGGTCGGCCAGTCGGTGCGCTCGGTCGAGGAATGCCTGCGCCAGGCGAAAGCCGATCTCACCATCCGTACCGCCCTGCTTGAAGCGCGCTACATCTGGGGCGAACAGGATCTCTTCCAGCACTTCCACAAGCTCTATCATAAGGAGATCGTCGCCGGTCAGGGCGAGGCCTTCTATCACGACAAGCTCGACGAGCGCCGGCTGCGGCATCAGCGCTTCGGCAAATCGCGCTATGCGCTGGAGCCCAACATCAAGGACGGCAAGGGCGGCATGCGCGACCTGCAGACCCTGCGCTGGTTCGGGCGGTTCCTCTATGGCGTCAGCCGGACCGAGGATATGGTGGCGCAGGGCCTGCTGAGCGATATCGACGCCCAGCGTTTCGACAAGGCGGAGCGCTTCTACTGGACGCTGCGCTGCCAGCTGCATTACCTGCGCGGCCGGCCGGAAGAGAAACTCAATTTCGACATCCAGCCGGAAATGGCGCGCCTGCTCGGCTATCGCGATCACGCCGGCACCAGCGGCGTCGAGCGCCTGATGAAGCACTACTTCCTGACCGCCAAATCGGTCGGCAGCCTGACCCGCGCCTTCTGCGCCGCGGTCGAGGCGCGCAATGTACGCAAGCCGTTCCTGCGCCTGCCGGCAGGGATTGCCGCGATCGGCCTCAGGCGCCGCGACCTCGACGGGTTCGGCCTCGACGGCGGGCGGCTGACCGTGCCGAACGAGCATCACTTCGAGCGCCATCCGGTCGACATGCTGCGGCTCTTTGCCGTCGCGCAGAAGAACGATGTCGACATCCACCCGCAGACTTTCAACTGGCTGGCGCAATCGGTGCGGCTGATCGACCGGCAGCTGCGCGACAACGCGGAAGCCAATCGTTATTTCATGGATGTGCTGCTGGCGCCCGCAGGTCCCGACAAGCCGGGACCGGAAGCGAATCTCCGGCGCATGAGCGAGGCCGGCGTCTTCGGCCGCTTCATCCCGGAATTCGGCCGCATCGTCGCGCAGATGCAGTTCGACATGTATCATCACTACACGGTCGACGAACACACCATCTTCGCCATTGGCATGCTGCACCAGGTGGAATCGGGCGCCCTCAAGGAGGACACGCCGATCGCCAGCGCCGTCGTGCACCAACTGCTGTCGCGCCGGGTGCTTTATCTCGCAGTGCTGCTGCACGACATCGCCAAGGGCCGCGGCGGCGATCACTCGCAACTGGGCGGCGAGGTGGCGGAGCATCTCTGCCCGCGCCTCGGCTGCTCGGCGGAGGAAACCGAAACCGTCGCCTGGCTGGTGCGCAAGCATCTCCTGATGAGCAACACCGCCTTCAAGCGCGATATCGACGATCCGCAGACGGTGGTGAATTTTGCCGATCAGGTGCAGTCGATCGAAAGGCTGCGGCTGTTGCTGGTCCTGACGGTCTGCGATATCCGCGCGGTCGGGCCGAAGACCTGGAACGGCTGGAAGGCGCAGCTCCTGCGCGAGCTCTACAACCGCGCCGAGGAGCATCTCTCGGGCGGTCTGCTGACCACCGGCCGCGAAGCGCGGATCGGCCGCGTCATTGCCGAGATGAAAGCGCAGCTCAGCGACTGGACGCCGGCAGAGATCGCCGCCCATCTCGAACGTGGCCATGGCGGCTACTGGCTTTCTTTCCCGGTCGGCGTGCTGGTGCGCCAGGCGCGCATGATCCGCGAGGCGGAACTGGAACAGCGCCCGCTCTCGATCGACTACCACGTCGATCAGTGGCGCTCGATGACCGAGGTCACCATCTATGTCGCCGACCGCAAGGGCCTGGTGTCGCAACTGGCGGCGGCCTTCGCGCTCTCCGGCGCCAGCATCGTCGATGCCCGCATCTTCACCTTGTCGAACGGCATGGTGCTCGACAGCTTCACCATCCAGGATTCCGAGGGCGGCTCATTCGACCAGCCGGCGCGGCTGGCGCGGTTGACCACCACCATCAACCGCCTGCTCGACCTGCCGGAGCAGATCCCGGTGGAAATGGCGAAGCTGCCCCGCCTCGCCAATCCCGCCGTGCAGGCCTTCCCGGTGGTGCCGCGCGTGCTGATCGACAATCGCGCTTCCGCGACGCATACGCTGATCGAGATCAATGGCCGCGACCGGCGCGGCCTGGTCTATGCCCTGACCGCCGCCTTGACCGGGCTCAACGTGCAGATCTCCAACGCCAAGATCTCCACCTTCGGCCATCGCGCCATCGACGCCTTCTATGTCAAGGATCAGTTCGGCCTGAAGCTGGAAGCCGAGACCCGGCTGAAGGCGATCCGCGAGAGCCTGATGGCCGTCCTGCTGGAAGGCGAGACGGAGACGCCGCAGGTCACCGACATGCTGCGTCCGCGCCGGCTCGCCTGACCCGCCGATCGCGCGCGTCACCGACCCGGCAGCCGGATCAGATCCGGATCACTCGTTGCGCAGGTAAGGTGCGGTACGGGCGCGCAAGGCGCGCCAACTGCCGAGGAACCCGACCGACAAGGTGATGACGAGGCTGAGCCCGATCACGATCGCGGCAAGGCCCGGCGGGAAGGACCAGCCGATATCGAGCACCTGCGTGAGGAACAGATAGGCGGCGAGGCTGCCGATGCCGAGCGCGATCAGCGCGCTGACAACGGCGGCGATGCCATATTCCCAGAGATAGCCGCGTGCCACATCGCCGCTGGTGCCGCCCAGCATCTTCAGAAGCACGGCTTCATAGATGCGGCGCTCGCGGCCGGCCGCAATGGCGCCGGCCAGCACCAGCATGCCGGCGGCAAGGGTCACGGCCGCGGTGGCGCGAATGGCGCCGGCGACCGCCTGCAGGATGTCGATGGCGCTGGCCAGGGCCTCTTTCACGCGGATCGCCGAAATGGTGGGGAATTGCTGCGCCATTGCTGCCACCAGATCGCCCTCGTGTTCGGGCGGCACGCGCAGGGTGGCGATATAGGTCTGCGGCGCCTTCTGCAGGATGCCGGGCGAGAACACCATGACGAAATTGATGTCGAGCGAGGACCAGTCGATCTCACGCAGATTGGCGATGGTGGCGGGAATGTCGCGACCGAGCACATTGACGGTGATCTGGTCGCCGATCTTGAGGCCGAGCCCCTGCGCCGCCTTGGCATCGATGGAGACCAGCGTGGGGCCCTGGTAATCGGCTGCCCACCATTTGCCGTCGGTGATCTTGGCATTGGCGGGCGCATTGGCCGCCCAGGTGATGCCGCGGTCGCCTTTCAGCACCCAGGCGATATCCGGCGTCGGCTTGATCGCATCGGCCGGGATATCTTTCACCTTGGCGATGCGGCCGCGCAGCATCGGCACTTGCGTCAACGCGCCGGCGCCGGGGAAATCGCGCGCGAAGCGATCGAAGCCGTCGAGCTGCTGCGGCTGGATATCGATGAAATAGAAGCTCGGCGCCTGGTCCGGCACCGTCTGCTGCAGATCGCGCAGCATGTTGTGCTGGATAAGGGCGATGGTGACGAGCACGGTAAGGCCAAGACCCAGCGACAGCACGATGCTGGTGGTCGGCGACTGCCGCCGGGCGATATCGGCCAGGGCAAAGCGCAAGGCGCGACCGCTGCCCACGGCGCGCTGGCGGGCCCAGCCGGCCAGCTTTTTCAACAGCAGCGCCAGGACATTGAAGGCGACCAGGGTCAGCGCCGCCGCCGCCACGAAGCCGACCGCCAGTTTGAGATTGCTGGCGGCGAGGATCGCGCTGCCGGCAAGCGCCGCGGCGGCAAGGGTGAGCAGCAGGAGGTCGCCGCGGCCGAGATCGCCCAGTTCCACCGGGCCGGCGCGAAACAGCTGCGCCGGTTTCACCCGCCGCGCCTTCAATAGCGGCGCCAGGGCGAAGACCAGGGCGGTCAGCACGCTGATCCCGGCGGCGACCAGCAACGGCAGCGGATAGACCGCCGCGAGAACCGGCACGTTGAATCCGGCCAAGGCGCCGCCGAGCAGGAAGGGCGACGCGCTGCCGAGGGCGAGGCCGATGACGATGCCGACCGCCGACATGATGCCGACCAGCAGCAGATAGAGGCCGAAGATCTGGCCGGTGCTGGCGCCGAGGCATTTCAGCACGGCAAGGCTGCGCGCCTTGCCTTCGAGAAAGGCGCGCACGGCATTGGCGATGCCGAGACCGCCGATCAACAGGGCGCAGAAGCCGACCAGGTTCATGTATTGCGCGGTGCGGGTGAGGAAATCGCGCATGCCGCTGGCGGCGTCCTCGATTCCGCGGATGCGCCAGCCGGCACTGGGAAATTGCGCCGTCAGCTCGGTCTTGAGCGCGTTGGCATCAATGCCGGGCCGCAATTTCAGCCGGTAGACGTGATAGGCGAGGCTGCCCGGCTGCAGCAGATTGCTGGCGGCGAGCGCATCGGGCGAGAGCATCAGGCGCGGACCGAGGCCGAAAATCTGGGCGCCGCGATCCGGCTCCTTGTCGAGTACGCCGCTGACCGTCAGCCGCGCATCGCCAAGCTGCAACTGGTCGCCGGGCTTCAGCTTGAAACGCTGCTGCAAAGTGGGCTCGACCAGGGCGCCGAAACTGTCATCCGGTTCCCTGGCAAGCGCCCTTGCGAGATCCTGCGGCGGCGAGATCGCGACCGCGCCGTAGAGCGGATAGCGACCGTCGACGGCTTTCACCTCGACCAGGGTCGGCGTCACGGCATCCGGCGCCTTTCCCGCAACAGCTTGGCCCGCGGCAGCTTGGCCCGCGGCGGTCGGCGTCGCCGGCCGCAGCATCGCCCGCATTTCCAGGCTGTGGGAGACAGTACCGTCGGCCTGCAAAGCCGCCATCTCTTCCGGCGTGGTTGTACGATAGATCAGGCGGAATTCGAGATCGCCGCCGAGGATCGCCTTGCCGTCGGCGGCGATGCCGGCATTGATGCCGGCCGAGAGCGAACCGACCGCGGCGATCACCGTGGCACCGAGTGCGAGGCAGAGGAGAAAGATGCGGAAGCCGCGCAGGCCGCCGCGCAGGCTGCTGCGCAGGTCGCGGGCGGCAAAGCGCAGAATGGTCATCGCCTGCATGAGGTCATCCGGCCTTGCTGGCGCTTGCCTGGGTCCCGCTTGCCCGGGTTTCAGGCGTCGCCGGATAAGCTGCGCTGCGCCGCTCATCGCTGCGTATCTCGCCGTCGGCGAGATGCAGGATGCGGTCGCAGCGTGCAGCCAGGGCGGGATCATGGGTGATCAGCACCAGCGTCGAGCCCTGGGCCCGGGAAAGATCGAAGATCAGCTCCATGACCCGCTGGCCGGTATCGTGGTCGAGATTGCCGGTCGGCTCGTCGGCCAGCAGCAGCTTGGGCCGTCCGACCAGAGCGCGGGCCAAGGCGACGCGCTGCTGCTCGCCGCCGGAGAGCTGCGCGGGATAATGCTGCAGGCGATGGCCGAGACCGACGGATTCCAAGGCAAGACGGGCGCTGGCGAAAGCGTCGCGCCGGCCCGCCAGTTCCAGCGGCACGGCGACGTTTTCCACGGCGGTCATGGTGGGAATGAGGTGGAAGGCCTGGAAGACGATGCCGATATCGCGACGGCGCCACAGCGCCAGCTGGTCTTCCGTCATCGTCGTCAGGTCGTGGCCGGCGACGCGCAGGCTGCCGCGGGTCGCCTGTTCCAATCCCGCCAGCAGCAGCATCAGGCTGGTCTTGCCGGATCCCGACGGGCCGACGATGCCGACGGTCTCGCCGGCGGCGATGGTGAGGTCGATGCCACGCAGGATATTGACCATGCCGGCATCGCTCGTCAGGCTGAGATGCAGGTCAGTGACGGAAATGGCCGGCATATCGGCCGATGACGGCCCGGATTGTAACGGCGGGAGCTTCATTTTCATGCGACGTTTAGCAACCTTTCTTTTCCCGCGGGCAATGCCGTGCCTGTCGGTTCTCTTTCTGGCCGGTCTCCTTTTGGCCGGGGAAGGGCGGCTGAAACCGGCAATGGCGGATCAACCGGTGAAGCTTCTGGCCTTCGGGGATAGTCTGACCGCCGGTTATGGCCTTTCTGAGGCAGAGGGTTTCACGGCGCAACTGGCCGCGGCCCTTCAGAAGATGGGGCGTCAGGTGCAGGTGATCAATGGCGGCGTGTCCGGCGACACCACGTCGGGCGGGCTTGCGCGCATCGACTGGGCGCTGGCGGACCAGCCGCAGGTGATGCTGCTGGAGCTCGGCGGCAACGACATGCTGCGCGGCCTCGCACCGCAGATCACCGAGACCAATCTCGACCAGATCATCGCCAAGGCGCAGCAGGCCCAGGTCACCATCCTGCTGGTCGGCATGCGCGCGGCCCCCAATCTCGGCGCCGATTACCAGAAGCAGTTCGACGGGCTCTACCCGGCTCTGGCCAAGACCCATAACCTGCTCTTCTACCCCTTCATGCTGGACGGCGTGGCGGCCAATCCCGATCTGCTGCAAGGCGACGGCATCCATCCCAATGCCAAAGGGGTCGGCATCATCGTCACCCGCATGATGCCCAGCATCCTGCAGGCGCTCGACAAGGTACAGAAACCGGCTGGATAGCGGCCGGGCGTTAGCCGGCCCCGAACCGCCTTTGGCTTTCCGGCTTATGCAGCCGGCGGATGGCGGCGCATGATTGAACGCGGCTGCCGGCCGGTATATGTGTCGGTATATGTCTTGGGGGTCAAGGCAGGGGGGGATCAAGGATGGAATATCGCCGTCTCGGGCGCAGCGATCTGCGCGTCAGCGCCATTTGTCTCGGCACCATGACCTGGGGCACGCAGAACAGCGAGACCGAGGGTCATCTGCAAATGGATTACGCCCTCGATCACGGCGTCAATTTCTGGGATACGGCGGAAATGTATTCCGTGCCGCCGCGACAGGAGACCTATGGCCGCACCGAAGAGATCATCGGCAACTGGTTCAAATCGCGCGGCAAGCGCGACAAGGTCGTTCTCGCCAGCAAGATCGTCGGTCCCGACAGCCGGTTCCCATTTCTGCGGGACGGCGATCTGCGCTTCGATCGCAAGAATATTCGCGCCGCAGTCGATGCCAGCCTGAAGCGGTTGCAGACCGATTACATCGATCTCTACCAGCTGCACTGGCCGGAGCGTTCGGTGAACGTCTTCGGCCGCCTGCTGTATCAGCACAATGCCGATGAGGTCTGGACGCCATTCGAGGAGACGCTGGAGGCGCTGGATGAACAGGTGAAGGCCGGCAAGATCCGTCACGTCGGTCTCAGCAATGAGACCGCCTGGGGCGCCATGTCCTGGCTGAAGCTGGCCGACGTGGGCCGTGGCCCGCGCATGGTCAGCATCCAGAACTGCTATCACCTAATGAACCGCATGTTCGAAGTGGGCCTCGCCGAGGTCGCCATACGCGAGCAATGCGGCCTGCTCGCTTTCTCGCCTTTGGCGATGGGCACCCTGTCCGGCAAATATCTCGACGGCCGGCGGCCGGACGGCGCGCGGCTCACCCTCTATCGTCTCTTCGACCGCTATGTCGGCGAACGGGCCCAGGCCGCTACCCGGGCCTATGTCGATCTCGCCCGCCGCTACAATCTCGATCCGGCGCAGATGGCGCTGGCTTTCGTCACCGGCCGGCCCTTCGTGACCAGCACCATCGTCGGCGCCACGACCATGCAACAGCTGAAGAGCAATATTGCCAGCGCCGATATCACGCTGTCGGCAGAGCTGGTGGCGGAGATCGATGAGCTGCATCGCCTCCATACGATTCCCTGCCCGTAATTCCCGCGCGGCCCGCTTTGAAGTCGATGTCGGCCAGCGCCTGTCCGGCGCGGCGGTTTTCTTTATGCCGGCTTTATTTACCCGGCATCGGTTCCCTCTCGTTTCCTTACGTCTGAAACGATCATTGTTCCACGATCGCTTCGCAAATCGTCGCGGTTTCGCCGCGTCGCGGGCGGGAACGATAGGAACGATACCATGCCTCCCCGCAATTCAGACCAGCACGCGCCATCGCCGCAGATTCCTGCACGTAACCATCATCTGCCGGCTCCGGAAGAGATGTCGCTGCAAGGCACGCCGCGGATCGGCGATGTCATGCGCGAGATCGGCTTGTGCGTCGCAATCGCCCTCGGTCTGGCGCTGCTCGCCACCATCTATGCATATGTCGTGAGAGGCGCGTGACCGCGCTCCATCGTTTCGGAGAGAGCCGGGTTTAGCCGTCTCTAGCGATTGCGTTGCCTGAAGACGATGACGTCGCCGCCGAGGCGCGGCGGCAACGCGGACCGCATATCGGCGGCGTCGATATCAAGCTCGAGAGACTTCAAGGTGATCCGCAATCCGCTGTCCAGGGCCCGGTTAACCTGGTCCTGGCTCAGCAGCAGCTCTTCACAGGGCAGATCGCTGAGACCGAGGCTGCCATCGGCGTGACGGCAGATGCGCGCCAGGCAGAGGCGCGGCGGCTTCAGGGCGGATAAGCCGCGATTCCAATCTTCGCTCCCCGGCGCGAGCGGACGGCAGCGGACGCGCAGTTTGGCGTCGTCGGTGGCGGCCAGCCGCAATCGCGGCCGATGACCGCGCGCAAAAGCCCGGACGAAGCTGATCACGGCCATCCGATCAGGCCAGCCTAGCCGGCGCCAATATGGCCGGCATGCGGGCAACCGATGCGGCGGCCGGCACCCGTGTTTCGCAGTGGCGCAGCAAGTCGCCTGCGACGTGCCCGAGCACGCCGTTTTTCAAGGCGAAAACCTGCAAGCGATCCGGTCGGCGCTCGCCCGGCATGACGAAGCCATGCGGTGTGGCTGGAATAAATCCGAAGCGCTCGTAATAGGCGACGTCACCCACCAGGAACACGAGATCGGGGCTGGCCGCCGCGTCCGGCGATTGCCGGCCCAGGAATTGTCGCGCGGATTGTCGGGTGAGGGATTGCCGCGCCAGCGCCAATGTCTTATGCACCAGCGCGCTGCCGATCCCGCGTCCTTTGCGATCCGCTACGATCGCCAGCGGACCCAGCAGCAAAGCCGGATGCCGTGATGGGCCGACCTCGATCGGCCAATAGCGGATGACACCCGCCAGACGATCACCCTCCATTGCCACCCAGCTCAGCGGCCGCACGGGGGCGACGCCGATACGGAATTGATGCGATGTCTTTTGAAACCGTGCCGCACCGAAGACCGTGGTGTAAAGCTGCTCGACGGCACCCGCAAAACCCGCGGGCTCGGGTTTGATCAGAAAGCCGGACGTGATGAGTTTCATCATGTGCTCTTGCTTACTCATGCATCGTTGAACTTGCCGCATTGATAACGAAGCGCGGCAATCACCCGGATTATCTGAGCGGACTCCCGTAAGGGGTCGAGGGCAAAGTGAAACCGGCCGTATATGGCGGGCATAAAGAAGGCCGGAATCCGGCTCGAGAGCGAATATCGGGAGCGAATATTCCGGGCGCCCCATCGCGATTTCATTACGGCCCTTTTATTCGTCTCTCTGCAGTTCCCTCTCGTGCCCTTATCGCTTCCCGCCAATGTTAGCTGCACCGCTTTGCGGATCGTTCGAGCGGGGCAGGCACGCGTGCATTTGGCACAAGTCCGGCCCGCGCCGTGCGGAGGACAGTTTATGTATCCCTTCTATTCACATACCGATATTCCGCCGCGAAATCAGGTCACGGCGACAAGGCCGCGCGTGGACGCGATGCTGTTACGGGTCGTTGCGTTCGAGATTGCTCTGGTGCTGCTGGTCTGTCTCGGCATCGCGCTGGTCGGAGAGCTCTACACGCGTCTCGCGGCTGCGCTGTAATCGACACGGCGAAGGATGCAAGAATCATGATTGAACGGCTATTTCGAGATGGCGCCACGCCGAACGGCACCGGCCGGCTGATGAACCGGGAACGCGCGGAGATGCAAATCATCCGCGACGCGCTGGGTGCCATCGCCGTCGGCGAACCGGCGATCTATTGGCTCTATCGCGGCGAGGACGACAACTGGCATGTCCACCGGGAAGGCGAGCGCGAGGGCGCGTGCTATCCGGATCGCGCCGAAGCCCTGCAGGCCCTGCGATTGGCCGTGATCCGCTGCGCCGGCTACAGCCTCTTCCTGCAGGATGAAGATGGCCGCTTCGTGCGCGAATTCTTCAATTGGCTGCCGGACGAATGACAAGACGCATGACAATCGGCCGCTGTTAAGAATTGCGGCTATCGCATCCGTACCCGCCCGGGTCTCGTCCGGCGACACTTTCCACCCCGTTGTCCTTTGGACAGGTGGGCGGCTGAATGCCGTTTTGTCGCAAAACTGACGCAAATTTTGCGTTCGGCGCTCAATTTAAGGGGAGGCGAGCCAGATTTCTGGCCGTGGGGCGATCTGCCTGTTATGATCGATTCTGCCGCGATACTCGAGTCGCGCCCTTGGATTAAGCGAGGGCATTATGCGTTTATTTGTCGCTCTGACCGTACCGGAATCGATTCGCTGGCAGCTGCGGCTGCTCTGCGGCGGCATTCCAGGGACGCGGTGGGTTCCGCCGGAAAACTTTCATATCACCTTGCGCTTCCTCGGCGAGCTTGACGGCCGCGAGATGGATTATGTCGATGCCGCTCTGGCCGGAATCCGGGTTCCGGCCTTTTCATTGCGCCTGGCCGGCGTCGGGCATTTCGGCAGCGGCTCGAAGATCCGCGCCATCTGGGCCGGGGTGGAGAAGGAACCGGCGCTGCAGCATCTGCACGATAAGATCGAATCGGCGGTGGTGCGGGCCGGGCTGACGCCGGAAGGGCAGAAATACACCCCGCATGTCACGCTGAGCTATCCCAAGGATCCGTCGATCCCCAAGCTGCAGCAATATCTGGCCTCGCATAATCTTTTCCGCAGCGAGCGGTTCGAGGTGACGCATTTCACCCTGTTCTCCAGCTTTACCGGCGGCGAACAGGCGATCTATTCGGCGGAGAGATACTATTCCCTCTCGAAGCCTTACGTGGCGGCTGCCAGCTAGCTGGTGACGTCCGTAACGCAAGGCTCAGGAGCGCAGCGCGTTGGTGTGGAGGCGATTGCACAAGCGCCGATGCCGGCGCTGGTCGCGCTGTTCCAATTCCACGGCTTGCAGAATGGGCGGGCGTTCGGCTTCCGGCAGCTGCGCCGCTGAACTCAGCTGACAGGCCAGCAGCACATCGGCGCAGTGCGCCGGGCCGGTGGTAAAGTTCTGCGCCATCAACGCGGCCAGCCAGCGCCGCCCGGCTGTCGTCACCGCCAGCTGTTGCTCCGCGTCGAGGCACAGATGCTTGCGCGCGAGGCTGCGTTCGACGGCGCTGCGCAGGACATCGCCGACCGGTTGCCAGCCGATGCGTCGTGCCGCCGCCAGCAAGGCCTCGATGGCGGTGTCGCTCGGCAAGCTCGTCGAGAGCAGCTGCGTCAGCACGAAAGCGGTGCCGAGTTCGTGGATCGGCAGGGCTGCCGCATGCGGTTCGGGTTCACCGCCACCGGCCGGTCTTGGCTTGCCCGCCCTCTCATTGCCTGTGCCCACATTGCCTGTCGCGACGATCATCTGGAATGCCTTTCCTGGGCAACGCCGTCTCTTCACGGCCGCTCCCCGCATCGCCCGCCGGTGTATCGCTCGCCGGTGTATCGTGTGCGGGCGGCCCGCTCAGTGAACCAGCGCCGGGATTTCCAATTGCTCCAGCCTGGTCGCTGCGCGGTCGAGCAGACGCGATCCGATCGCCGGCGCCTTGCCGCGGTGAGATGCGGGACCGCGATCCGCCGCCGCCCGGGCATCCGTCGCCACCGTCGGCGATTTCTCGCCGGGCGACTTATCGCTGCGCAGGAAGAGTCCGGCATGGGCGGTGATCTTCGCCAGCGAGATCAGGCTCGGCATGGCATGGCGCGCCGCAGCCGGCGGCAGGATCTCCAGCAAGCCGGCATAAGCGAGATTGAGCCGATCGTTCTGCGCGGCCTCGAGGCAATCCAGCAGCAGCATCTCGTCTTCGCTGGTCTGGCGGCATTTGATGCAGCGGATATCGATCTGCCGGGTGGCGGAAACGGCAACCACCTGAAACAGGTCATCCAGCGACTGACCGGCCGCAGCCAGGCCGAACTGGGCGAAGCCCTCGCCGGTCATGGCCGCGAAATCCTGTTGGCGCTTCAGGGCCATGACCCAGTGCCGCATGCCCCAGACCAGCAACTGCCCGGCGAAGGGCAGGTCCTGGAATGCGGCACCCGTTTCAGGTGTCGGCGCCGCTGCCGGTGATTGATTGTCGTTGGCCGATCGGGCCATGCGGATACCTCGCTGCTGCTGTGCTGTGGAACCGTTCGCGACAAGGGGTGTGTCGAACGGTCCGTGCCGGGACGGAAGGACGGCGGGGATGCTGCCGTGCCTCTGCCGGCCGGCTTCACTGCGCCTGCATCAGTTGGTGCGAGATGGTGGCCAACCCGGCGTGGGCCGAACACGCCGACCGCGATGTTGTGGTGGCCACCATCTCGCGACCGAGAGGGAGACTAGCACCACGTTTTCATTATTGCAACTCATTCTCATTTGCAAAATAGATATGCCCGCCGGTGATCCCGGCCGCGACCACAGGCGCTTCCGATCACGTCATGCGGCGCAGCGCGATGATCGCTTGACCGCGCCGCCGGCCGCTCTTCTAGTGGCGGCAGGTTCCCGGATGAATGAGGTTGCCATGATCGCGAAACTTTCGGCGGAAGAACGGCGCTCGGCGCTCGGCGCGCTGTCCGGCTGGCAAGAGGTTGCCGGCCGCGATGCCCTTCAGCGCAAGATCAAGTTCACCGATTTCAACGCCGCCTGGGGTTTCATGTCGCGGGTTGCGCTGCTGGCGGAAAAGCAGGACCACCATCCCGAATGGTCGAATGTCTATAATCGGGTCGAGATCCTGCTGACCACGCATGACTGCAGCGGGCTCAGCCAGCGCGATGTCAAGCTGGCGGGCGATATCGACAGGATACTGGCCGAGATGGGCGTCGCCTGATATCGCGACGGCCCAGCCTATCCCGGCGTAAGCGGCAAGCTGTCTCGCCGCGAGGCGTCCTTATTTCGGCGCGAGGCGCAGCGCGCCGTCGAGCCGCACCACTTCGCCGTTCAGCATGACGTTCTCGATCATATGCTGCACCAGGCGGGAGAATTCGTGCGCTTCGGCAAGACGCTGCGGGAAGGGCACGGATTCGCTCAGCGCCTTCTGGATATCCGGCGGCAGGTTGAGCATCATCGGCGTTGCCACCAGGCCGGGCGCCACCGCCAGCACGCGGATGCCGCTGCGGGCAAGATCGCGCGCGGCCGGCAGGGTCATGCCGACGATGCCGGCCTTGGAGGCGGAATAGGCGATCTGCCCGATCTGTCCCTCATAGGCGGCGACCGAACTGGTATTGACGATGACGCCGCGTTCGCCGTCGGCCATGGGCTCCATGGTCGCCATATCGGCGGCGGCGAGACGCATCATGTTGAAGGTGCCGATCAGATTGACCTCGATCACCTTGGAGAACTTCTCCAGCGCGAGCGGGCCTTCCTTGCCGAGGATACGGCCGGGAATGAGGATGCCGGCGACATTGACCAGGATGCGGGCCGGGCCATGCGCCGCCCGCGCCGTCGCCAGAGCCTTTTCCGCCGCCTCCGCCTTGCTGATGTCGCAGGCAACGGCGATGCCGCCGATTTCCTTGGCGATGGCCTCGGCGCCCTCGAGATTCACGTCCAGCACGGCGACTTTGGCGCCCAAGGCGGCGAGATGGCGCGCCACATCGGCGCCGATCCCCGAACCGCCGCCCGTCACCAAAGCTGCCTGACCCGCAATCTGCATCGATCGATCCCCTCGTTAACCCATTAGCGTCGTGTCAGCGCGATCCGGACCGCGCCATTCCCGCCTGCCTTCTAGCAAAGCCGGCCCCGCTTGGCGACCCGCTAGAAGGCGATGTCAGCTTGCGACCGATAACATGCGGATCGTCGGCATAGAACTGTCGTTTCGCCGGATCGCCCGCCGCTTGCCGTTAAGGCGCCGATTTGACTTGGCAAATCCTGGCCGGGAGTTGCATAACTTGCACAGCGCCTTGGCGGAAGAACGCAAGGCGTGAACCGAGAAAGATCCGCGACAGGATTCCGGTTATGGGGAGGCTTGGTATCCGGTAAACCGGAGCCGGCCAAGCGGGAGGGACTTGCCAGTCGATGATCGGGAAGACCGATTTGTCGTCACCGGTCGTTGGGCCGGATTCGCAGATTCCGCAATCGCCAGATGTCACGGCGATCGCTTCCTCATGTTGCCATCTCACCGACGCATCAGCGGCTGGAGCACAGCCGCTTGCGTCTTATTGGTCGGCGCGCCTGGCGATCGCCGCCGGCCGTCCGATTCCATCCGATCGCTTATTGCAAGGAGGCATCACGTGAAAAAACTTTCCATTCTCATGTCGGCAGCAATTCTCGCTCTTACCGCCGGTATCGCCAATGCCGGTGAAAAGATCGTCATCGCTACCGAAGGCGCCTATGCGCCGTTCAATTTCGTCGCCAGCGACGGCAGCCTGCAGGGCTTCGACGTCGATATCGCCAAGGCGCTGTGCGAGAAGATGAAAGCCGATTGCACCATCGTGAAGCAGGACTGGGACGGCATGATCCCGGCACTCCTGGCGAAGAAGTTCGATGCCATCGCCGCCTCGATGTCGATCACCCCGGCGCGCGAAGAGAAGATCGCCTTCTCCGACAAGTATTACAACACGCCGGCAGTGATCGTCGCCCGCAAGGACGCCAAGATCACGCTGGGCGCCGACGGCAATCCGACGCCGGATTCCTTCAAGGGCCTGCGGGTCGGCGTGCAGCGTTCGACCATTCATGAGAACTATGCCCGGGCGCATTTCACCGGCGCCGAGATCGTCGTCTACGACACCGCCGACAACGCCAATCTCGATCTCACCAATGGCCGCATCGACGCCCGCATGGATGACATCCTGGCGCTGCAGGAAGGCGTCATCAAGGCCGCCGGCGGCGACCAGTACCAGGTTTGGGGCAAAGGCTATGTCGGCGGCGAGCTCGGCAAGGGTGTCGGCGTTGGCTTGCGCAAGGAAGATACCAAGCTGAAGGAAGAGTTCAACGCCGCCATCAAGGCGATCCTTGAAGACGGCACCTACAAGAAGATCAACGACAAATATTTCACCTTCGATGTCTATGGCGGCCCGACGTCCTAACATCGTCTGACCATGATGGCCGCCGGTTCCTGGGACAGCCGGCGGCCATTTTGCTGAGCTATGGCTGCGGCCGATAGCATCGCGGAACAGGGGATCCGGCATGCAATCTCTCTTCGACCTCAAAGGCTACGGACATCTCCTCGTCGACGGCATCATCGCCACGGTCGAAGTCTCGGTCTGCGCCTTCCTGGTGTCGATCGCGCTGGGCCTGATCGGCTCGGCCGGCAAGCTGTCGAAGAACCGCCTTGCCCGTGGCCTTGCCAATGCCTACACGGTCATCATTCGCGGCGTGCCGGAGCTGGTCCTGCTGCTGCTGATCTACTACGGCGGCACGGTCCTCCTGCAGGGTATTGCCGGCGCGATCTCCGGCCAGGACGTGCGGATCGATATCAATAATTTCGCCGCTGGCGTGCTGGTGGTCGGTTTCGTCTACGGCGCCTTTGCCACGGAAGTCTTTCGCGGTGCGTTTCAATCCATCCCGAAAGGCCAGATCGAGGCGGCCATGGCCTGCGGCATGAGCCGGATCCAGGTCTTCTGGCGCATCAAGCTGCCTCAGGTCTGGCGCTTCGCCATCCCCGGCCTCGGCAATGTCAGCCTCGTCGAGGTGAAGGCGACGGCGATCATCTCCGCCATCGGCTTCACCGAACTCACGCGCCAGGCCGATGTCATCAAGCAGCCGACGCATCTGCCTTTCACAGTTTTTTTTCTGGCGCTTCTGGCCTATCTCGCCATGACGCTGGTGCTGAATACCTTCTGGCATACGCTGGAGCGCCGCGCCGGGCTTGGCATCCGGCGGGCATGAGGGGAATGTCATGACATTCGATTTCGCGCTCATCTGGCAAAGCCTGCCGTCGCTGCTCAATGGCCTGATGATGACCTTGCAGCTGACGGTTATCTCGGTACCGATCGGCCTCTGCCTCGCACTGCCGCTCGGCATCATCCGTGCCGCGGGCAATTCCTGGGCTTCGCGCGCCATCTATTGCTATACCTATCTCTTTCGCGGCACCCCGCTGCTGATCCAGCTCTATATGATCTATTACGGTCTGGCGCAGTTCAGCCTGGTCAAGAGCAGCTTCTTCTGGGTCTTCCTGCGCGAAGGCTATTGGTGCTCGCTGCTCGCTTTCGTTCTGAACACAGCGGCCTATACGACGGAGATCGTGCGCGGCGCCATCCAGAACGTTTCCTTCGGCGAGGTAGAGGCGGCGCGGGCGATCGGCATGTCGCGCGGTCTGGTGCTGCGCCGCGTGGTGCTGCCGCAGGCCTTCCGCATCATGCTGCCGGCCTATTCCAACGAAGTGGTGCTGATGCTGCAGGCGACCTCGATCGCCAGCCTGGTCACGGTGATGGATCTGACCGGTGTCGCCCGCGTCATCATCGCCAAGAGCTTCGCGCCCTATGAACTCTTCCTCACCATCGCCGCGATGTATCTCGCCGTTACTTACGGCATCATCTGGCTGTTCAATCTCTGGGAACGCCGCCTGATGCGCCATCTCGGCGACCGGCCGGTGGCGGCGCTGGAGGAAGGGGCATTGGTGGCGCGGTGAAGCGCCACCTCCATACCCTGGCGCGCCGAGACGCGCCGCCGATGAGGCTCAATCGCGCGGCATCAGCTCGCTGAGCTTGCGCTTCTGCCGGCCGCCGGCATCGAAATTCGCCGGCGCCAGCCAGGTTTCAAAGGCTGCCTTGATCGCCGGCCATTCCTTGTCGGTAATGGAATACCAGGCAGTGTCGCGGTTGCGGCCCCGATAGATCGTCGCCTGGCGGAAGATGCCTTCGTATCTGAAGCCGAGGCGCAAGGCGGCCTTGCGTGACGGTTCGTTCAGCGCATCGCATTTCCATTCATAGCGGCGATAGCCAAGCTCGTCGAAGACGCGGCGCATCAGCAGATACATCGCTTCGGTGGCAACCGGCCTGCGCTGCGCCAAGGGCGAGAGATTGATATGGCCGACCTCGATCACGCCGTTCGCGGGATCGATGCGCAGATAGGAGGCGACGCCGACGGCCTTGCCCGTGGCGCGATCGATGATGGCGTGAAACAGCGGATCTTCGCCGCTGCAGGTCTGGCGCATCCAGGCCTTGTAGTCCTCCAGCTTGGCGAAGGGGCCGTAAGGAAGATAGGTCCAGTTGCGGCCCTCGCTGTCGCGGAGATTGGCAGCATGCAGGTCGGCGGCATGGGCTTCCGACAGGATCTCGATGCCGGCGAAGCGGCCGGCGATGGCGCTGCGCGGCGGGCGGGGCCGCGCCGTCCAGCCGTCGACCGGAAAGCCAATCGGCTGACCGAATTCGTTGAGCCGTACGGCCGCTGGTATTGGAGCCGGTGCTGTCTGGTCCGTCATCGGTTGACCTGCAAAATGAAATCGGCGCCGGCGGCCTTGCCGTGCCTGTCGGCAGATTACCTAACCGATCGTAGAGGCGACAGCGAGAACCGGAAATCGCCCGCCGCCTGGATCCACCATGCAGGGCCCACCATGCAGGGCCCACCATGCAGGGTCCGCCACGCCGGATGCACCATGCCGGGGCTACCGGGCTCGGCTCGTCCGCGCCGGGCCTATTTGCGCGGCTTGACGGGCGGCGCCTTCACATAGGGCAGAGGCGGCTCATGGCGCGCGGCGATCACCGGGTCGATCTCCCAATCCTCGAGGGCGATGCATTGTCCGTCGCAGCCAGCTTCGCTTACCGGAAAGATGGCGAATTCCACCTGATATTCGGCGCCGGAAGGGGTCGGCCAGCGATAGGCGCCGAAGACCGGCTGCTGGCTGGTCCAGGCCAGGCGGTAGGCCGCGATACCCTCCCGCGTATAGTTGATGCCGTCCTCATCCAATGAATCGAGATAGCGGCCGGTCAGTTCGATGCTGTTCATCTCGACCACCTTGGTGCCGGCCAGCCGGTACAGCACCCGGAAAGGCTCGGCTTCGATCTCCACCACCATCATGAACGGCAGGATCGGTTTCAGGTCGACGGGGTCGATGTCGCGCCGGTGCGGGACCGGCCCGTTTGAAATTTTGCTGTGCCAATAGGCAGCGAACCGGCGAATGCGTTGTGACTGCACATGATCGAAGTCGATCAGTTTGAACATGAATGGACCTGCGGGCGGCGCGGCGCCCATCCTTCCGTAATCTGGCCGGTGCTTGCATGCCGGCGACAGTCATGCCGACGGATGGCAGCTGGGGGCCGTCGGCCTCTCCTCGCTAAATCCGCGGCCTAGACCAGCCGACAGTTGAGATGCCTTTGCGACGATATTAAGGGAAAAGCTTAACAAATTCTAAAAATAAGAAAAATCACCCCTTGGTGATAGCTTTTGTCGCAGACACGGAACCCAGCCTTGATTTTCTTGCCTTCGTGCTAGCTTAAAATAAGGTAGCTTATCTTATCAGGGATCAAACCCATGCAGCCTCCGGAAAAGTCCTTTGGGTTCCTTCTTTATGACGCCGCCCGCATGTTGCGGCGCGATTTCGAGCGTCGCGCCAAGCAGCTCGGCCTGACGCGGGCCCAATGGTCGGTGCTGGCGCATCTCGCCCGCAACGAGGGCACCAATCAGGCGGCGGCAGCGGATGTGCTGGAAATCGAACCCATCACCCTGGTTCGTCTGCTCGACCGGCTGGAAGCGGCCGGCTGGGTCGAGCGCCGCGCCGATCCCAATGACCGGCGGGCGCGACTGCTGTTTCTGACCGAAAAGGCGCATCCCATTCTCGAGCAGATGTTCGCCCTCTCGCTGCAAACCCGCGACCAGGCGCTGATCGGCATCAGCGAGCCGGAGCGCGAGGCGATGATCTCCATGCTGATCAAGATTCGCCAGAACTTCTCCAACCGCGAACCCGCTGCCCGCGAACCCGCTGCCGCCGCGACCGATGCGAGCGGCAAAGATGCCGTCGCGGCGAAAGCCTGAGCCATGTCCGGCAATCACGACCCGTCAGGCACGCTTGCTTCGGCGAACTCGCCTGGCGCTGATCGCCTGCAGCGCGCTTTGCGCCACCGCCGCTGGCGTTCCGAAGCCGAAGTAGCCGCCACCATCGCGGATCAGCGGTTAGCCCGATTTCAAAATCGCCCGGAACTGCGGATCGAAGGTGCGTGAGATCGGCGCCATGGCGGCGCCCTGCGCCACCGCCCAGAGATCGGCCGCTCCCAAAGTGAGGCGCGGCAGGTTGCGGGCGGCGCGATCGGCGACCGAGGGCAGCAGCGGCTCGACATGGCGGGCGATATCGAGCAGCAGGGCCGGCGGCAGTTGCCCGCCCAGCACCACGGTCTGCGGATCGAACATTGCCTCGACGATCTGGACCGCCTGGCGCAGATAGAATCCCGCATCGGCGCTCCAGCGCAGCAGCACCGGGTCGCGCGCCGCCAGCAGGTGATCGAGCTTCGCGAACA
Organism: Dongiaceae bacterium; assembly: GCA_035539215.1. GTDB lineage: Bacteria > Pseudomonadota > Alphaproteobacteria > Dongiales > Dongiaceae > Dongia_B. Next base: position 49,997 of record DATLIX010000065.1, read on the forward strand.
GGCCCGACATGCCGGGATCGAGGCCGAGGCTGCGGCAGGCCGCCAGCATGGAGACATAATGCTCCAGCGTTTGCGGTTCGGCCTTGCGCGCTCCGTTGCCGCCGGTCCCGTTGCCGCCCACCCCGTTGCCGCCCACCCCGTTGCCGGCATTGCCGATCGCCGGCAGCTGGCCGATTTCGCCGGCATTGCCGACCGCGCCGGCATAAAGCTCGCCCTGGATGATGAGGCCGGCGCCGAGGCCGTAGCCGAGGAACAGATAGACGAAATTGTCGAGGCCGCTGGCGACGCCGTACATCTTCTCGGCGATGGCGGCGGCGCCGGCGTCGTTCTGCAACCCGGCCTCCAGGCCGGTCTCGCTCTCGAGCCGCGCCAGCAGCGGGAAGTCGTGCCATTCCTGCATCACCCAGGGATCGACCAGGGGATCTTCCGGCGGGTGCTGCGGATCGAGGCGCTGGCCGAAGGGACCCGGCATGGCGATGCCGAGGCCGAGCGTGCGTTCCTGGGCGCGGGAATCGGCGGCGGCGAGATCGCGGCGGATGGCGGCGATCAGGTTGAGCACCACGGCGAGGCCGCGTTTCGGTCCGCCCTTCGGCAGGCGGTGCTGCTGGCGGCTGAGCGTCTGCCCGGCGAGATCGGCGCCGATACCGAGCACCTGATGGCGGTCGATCTGGATGCCGATCGAATAGGCGCCGGTGGCGACGATGCGATAGGGCGTGGCCGGCTGGCCGCGTCCGCCGCGCACCGGCGCATCGGCGGCAACCAGGCCGGTCTCGGTGAACTGGTCGATGATATTGCTGACGGTCTGCGCCGTGAGCTGGGTCGCCCGGGCGATCTCGGCCCGCGACAGGGCGCCGTTCAGGCGCAGGGCGTCGAAGACGACGCGCCGGTTATGGGCGCTGGCGCCGCCGAGATTGGTGCCGGCCGTGGCGACGATCGGACGCTTCACTGGCCGCTTTCCCCGCGCATGATTCCCCCCGCTCATTCCGTTCCTGTCGCCGGCTGACGGGCCTTTCCGGCGCCGAACGGCCATTGACAGGGTGGACAAATTGCCGGAAACTTATTAAGTCAAACAAATTGATTTAATTCGTCGGGCGATGCAAGTCTTTCGTGCCGACCGGAATGCCGAAGACCAGCAATCCGCCGGAGCGGCCAATCGCCCGGTTTACCTTGGGAGGAACGGATGTCACACAAACTGCGTGGAATGATGGTGCGGGCAATGCTGGCCGGCACCGCGATGACGGCGCTGCAGGGCTTTGCCGCGCATATGGCCCTGGCCGATACCACCATCAACGCGCTCTTCATGAGCCAGGCTGCGTATAGCGAGGACGATGTCCGCGCCATGACGAAGGATTTCGAGGCCGCCAATCCCGGCATCAAGGTGAAGGCCGAATTCGTCCCCTATGAAGGCCTGCACGACAAGATCACCTTGGCCCAGGGTGCCGGCAGCGGCTATGACGTGGTGCTGTTCGACGTGATCTGGCCGGCCGAGTTCGCCGAGCACAAGGTGCTCACCGATGTCAGCGACAAGATCACCGCCGACATGAAGGGCGGCGTGCTGCCGGGCGCCTGGACCACGGTCGACTATAAGGGCAAGGCCTATGGCATGCCCTGGATTCTCGATACCAAGTATCTCTTCTACAACAAGGAAATGCTGAAGAAAGCCGGCATCGCCAATCCGCCGAAGACCTGGGCGGAGCTGGAGAAGGACGCCGCGATCCTGAAGCAGAAGAAGATCGTGGAATTCCCGATCGTCTGGAGCTGGGCGCAGCAGGAAGCGGTGATCTGCGACTACACGACCTTGGTTGCCGCCTATGACGGCAAGTTCCTCGACGACAGCGGCAAGCCGGCCTTCCAGACCGGCGGCGGCCTCGATGCCTTGAACTACATGGTCGATTCCATGGACAAGGGCCTCACCAATCCGCATTCCAAGGAATATCTCGAAGAAGACGTGCGCCGCGTCTTCTCGGCCGGCGATGCGGCCTTCGCGCTCAACTGGACCTATATGTACGCCATGGCCAATGGCGATCCGAAGGAATCGAAGATCGTCGGCAAGGTCGGCGTCGAGCCCGCCCCGGGTGTCGATGGCAAGAGCAAGGCGGCGGCCGTCAACGGCTCCATGGGCCTCGGCATTCCCTCGACCAGCCAGCATCAGGATGAGGCCTGGAAGTACATTACCTTCATGACCTCGCAGGCGGTGCAGAACAAATATGCCAAGCTCAGCCTGCCGATCTGGGGCTCGTCCTACAGCGACGCCAGCGTCACCAAGGGCCAGGAAGAACTGGTGAAGGCGGCGAAGACCTCGCTTGGCATCATGTATCCGCGGCCGACCACGCCGACCTACACCCAGCTCTCCACCGGTCTGCAGCTCGCCATCCACAACGCCCTGCTGAAGCAGGCGAAGCCGGATGCGGCGCTGCAATCGGCGGCGGATGCGGCCGGCGGCGGTCTGTAAGCCGAACCTTTGATTTAGAGTTCCACTGGGCGGCCGATGATGAATGGAAACTGGATGAGTTTGCGGAGCTGGCTGTTGCTGGCGCCACTTCTCGCCATCATGACCTTCATCATCGGCTGGCCGATGGCCAAGACAGTCGCCGTCAGCTTCACCGATGCGCAGCTGCTGGGCGGCGACGTGCATTGGCTGGGCCTTGCCAATTACCAGCGGGTGCTGGCGGCCCCCGCATTTTATTCGGTGGTCTGGACCACCATCCGCTTCGTGCTCTATTCGGTCGGCGCCGAATTCCTGCTGGGCCTTGGCGTCGCCCTCCTGCTCGACCAGAATTTCCACGGCCGCAATCTGCTGCGCGGCCTGATCATTCTGCCCTGGGCGCTGCCCACCGTGGTCAATGCCACCATGTGGCGTCTCATCTACAATCCCGATTTCGGCGCCCTCAATGCGCTGCTGACCCAGCTCGGCCTGATCGATGCCTATCGCTCGTGGCTGGGTGAACCGCAGAGCGCCTTGCTCGCCGTCTGCTTTGCCGATGTGTGGAAGAATTTCCCGCTGGTGGCGCTGATCGCGCTGGCCGCCTTGCAGTCGGTGCCGCGCGAATTGAAGGCCGCCGCGCTGATCGACGGTGCCGGTCCCTGGTCGCGTTTCCGCGCTGTGGTGCTGCCTTATCTCATCGGCCCGCTCACCGTGGCGGTGGTGCTGCGCATCATCGAGGCCTTCAAGGTCTTCGACATCATCTGGGTGATGACCCAGGGCGGCCCCGCCAACAGCACCAAGACCGTCGCCATCCTGGTCTATGAGCAGGCCTTCAAATTCCAGAATGCCGGTCTCGGCGGCTCGATCGCCTTGCTCATGGTGCTGATCAGCGCGATGCTGATCGCCGCCTATGTCACGCTGCTGCGCAAGCACGGCGAGCTGAAATAGGATCCGACGATGGAACGCCAATCACCCTGGTTCAAGGCCTTCCTTTATATCGCCGCCGCCCTGCTGGCGGTCTTCATCCTGTTGCCGATCCTGTGGATGCTGATCATGAGTGTGAGCAGCACCAATGATCTTACCACCAAGCCGCTGAAATGGCTGCCCCAGGTAATCGATTTCCATCGCTACGGCGATCTGCTGACCCTGGCCGAGAACACCATCGGCCAGGCCTTTCTCGCCGCCCTGCGCAACAGCCTGCTGGTGGCAGGGATGGGAACGATCGGCGCCCTGCTGGTGGCGATCCCAGCCGCCTGGTCGGTGTCGCGCTCACCCGGGCAACAGAAGCTGGCGCTCTATGCCGTGGTCGCCACCTATATGCTGCCGCCCGTCGCTTTGGTGGTGCCGATCTATTTCGCCTTGAGCGCCCTCGGCGCCCTCAACTCGGTCTTCAGCCTGGCGGTGGTCTATCTCAGCATCCTCGCCCCCTTCACCACCTGGCTGATGAAAAGCAGCTTCGACAATATCCCGGTCGAGATCGAGCTTGCGGCGATGATCGACGGTGCTCGCCTCGACCAGATCCTGCGCCGCATCACCCTGCCGCTGGCGGGCCCGTCGCTGGCGACCGCCGGCCTCTTCGCCTTCCTGCTGGCCTGGGACGAATTCTTCTATGCCCTGCTCTTCACCTCCGATCAGCGGGCACAGACCCTGCCGGTGGAAATCGCCGCCCTCGCCGGCGGACGGGTTTCCGATTACGGCCTCATCGCCACCGCCGGCGTGCTGGCGGCGGTGCCGCCGGTGCTGATCGGCTTCTTCCTGCAACGTTCGCTGATCGCCGGCCTCACCGCCGGCGGTGTCAAAGGATAATCGAGATGATCAATACGTCTTCCGCGGCCAAGGTGGGCCCCGGCCTCGCCGCTCTGCGCTTCGAAATGGCGAAGCAGCATCAGGACTCGCTGGATTCCTATCGCAGCAATGCCGCGGTGGCGCAGAAGATCGCTGCCTCCTTGCGCCGTACCGGCCGCCTCATCCTGCTCGGCATGGGCGGTTCGCAGACGGTCAACCGCATGGCCGAGCCGGATTATCGCGCCCAGGGCCTGAAGGCCCTCGCCGTCTCGCTTTCCGAGCAGCTCTATTCGCCGCTGCCGCTGGAAGATGCGACGGTGATCGTCACTTCGCAGTCGGGTGAATCGGCGGAAGTGCATCGCCTGTTCGAAAGCTTCAAGCCCACTGCCGATACCTTCGGTCTCACCATGGAAGAGGGCTCGACTCTCGCCAAGACCTGCGTCTCGCTGATCGGCCGCGGCGGATCGGAGAAGGCCTTCTGCGCCACCCGCAGCCTGCTGATCAGCCTGACCTTGCATCAGCTGGTGCTGAGCGAACTCGGCGTCGACAGCAAGGCGGCGCTTGCCGTGCTCGAGCATCCGGAAGAGCCCGATATCGCCGCCGCTGCCGACCGCCTCAAGGATTGCACGACGGTGGTCTTCTCCGGCCGCAACCTGCGCGGCCTCGCCGAAGCGGCGGCGCTCGGCGCCATGGAGCTTGGCCGCATGCCGGCCTATGCGCTGGAAGGCGGCCAGTTCCGTCACGGGCCGATGGAAATCCTCGGTCCCAAGATCGGCGTCGTCATCTTCCGCGCCGATGAAGCGCCGGCGGCGCTGGGCGACGATCTCGCTGCCCAGGCGGTGGCAGCCGGTTCGCCCACCGTGCTGTTTGATGCCAGCGGTGCCGCCAGCAAGGCGGAAAAGGCCGGCGCCTTGCGTGTGCCTTTCAAGACCGCCGGCGGCCTTGCCGCCAGCCTCGCCATGCTGCCGGCCGCGCAGCGCCTGGTGATCGAACTTGCCGGCCAGCGCGTTGCCGATGTCGGCACGCCGGTGCGCAGCGGCAAGGTGACACGGGTGGAATGAGCGGGTGGATCGCGTGAGGTTCGGCCGTCGATGACCGGGATAAAGCAAGACGGGGCAAAGCGACAAGCGGGAATGAAGCCGCTGGCGGTGATCGGCAATGTCAATGTCGACATCATCATCGGTGCCGCCGATCCCTGGCCGCAGCCGGGCACGGAGATCCTCGTCGAGCATGGCGAGGTGCGGGTCGGCGGTGCCGCCGGCAATGCCGCGCTCGCCTGGCAGGCGATGGACGTTCCCTATCAGATCGCCGGCAATACCGGCCGCGACCAGTTCGGCGACTGGCTGCGGCAGAGCTTTCCCGGTCATTGCGACCGCTGGCCGGTGGAAGAGACGGCGACCACTTTCTCCGTCGGCGTCACCCATCCCGATGGCGAGCGCACCTTCTTCACCATCCCCGGCCATATGCCGCTCCTGGATCTGAAGACGGTGCAGCGCTCGCTGGATATCGGCGCGCTGCGCGGCGGCATCGCCCTCATCTGCGGTTGCTATCTGACCGATCGCCTGGTGGCGGATTACCCTGCCCTCTTCGCCTGGCTGAAGCGGCACGAGGTCGAGATCGCGCTCGATACCGGCTGGCCGCCGAGCGGCTGGACCGATGCAATCCGCCGCCGCACCCGCGACTGGCTGCCGGCTTGCGATCATCTGCTGCTGAACGAAGTCGAGATCACCTCGCTGACGGAGACGGAAACGGTTGAGCAGGCGATGAACGCGCTTGGCAATATCTTGCCGGCGCAGGCCAGTATCATCGCCAAGCAGGGGCCGGCGGGCGCCATCGGCCGGCGGCGGAGGGCGGACGGATCGGTCGAAGCTGTGGCGGTGGCGGCGCCGCAGGTGACGCCGGTCGATACGATCGGCGCCGGCGATGTCTTCAATGCCGGCTACCTGGCGGCGACGGCGCGCGGGCTCGACCTCAGGAGCTGCGTTGCCGCGGGCGTGCAGATCGCCTCGCGGGCGGTATCGACTCTGCCGCGACGTTATGATGTCGCGGCGGCATAACTCTCTCAGGGACATGGCGGTCCGCTAGGGCCGCCCGGGCAGGATCAGGCTGATGGCAACGTTGACGATTAGTGGGATCAAGAAGCGCTACGGTGCGGTCGATACGCTGAAAGGTATCGATCTCGACCTCGCCGACGGCGAATTCCTGGTGCTGCTGGGATCTTCCGGCTGCGGCAAGTCGACCCTGCTCAATATCATCGCCGGGCTGCTCGAGCCCAGCGAGGGCGACATATTGATCGACGGGCAGTCGATCACACGCGTGCATCCCAAGGACCGCAACATCGCCATGGTGTTCCAGTCCTATGCGCTCTATCCCAACATGACGGTGGCGCGCAACCTGGGCTTCGGCCTGGAGATGCGCGGCATCGACAAGAAGGCGCGCCAGGCGGCGATCGAGAAAGTCGCCGGTATCCTGCAGATCGATCACCTGATGGAACGCAAGCCGGCGGCTCTTTCCGGCGGCCAGCGCCAGCGTGTCGCCATCGGCCGCGCCATGGTGCGCGATCCCAAGGTGTTTCTGTTCGACGAGCCCTTGTCCAATCTCGATGCGAAATTGCGCGTTGAGATGCGCACCGAGTTGAAGAAGCTGCATCAGCGCCTCGGCACCACCATCGTCTATGTGACGCATGACCAGATCGAGGCGATGACCTTGGCCTCGCGCATCGCCATCATGCGCGACGGCGTGGTGCAGCAGTTCGCCGCCCCGCAGGAAATCTATGAGCGGCCGGCCAATCTCTATGTCGCCGCTTTCATCGGCTCGCCCGGCATGAATTTCGTCCACGGCGCGCTGACGCGGGAAGGCGACCGCCTCGGCCTGCAGCTCGCCGCCGATGGCCAGGGCAAACCGGCCTTCATCCCCCTGCCCGCCGAGATCATCGGCGCGGCGCAGGCGGGGCAGAAGGTGGTGCTCGGTATCCGCCCCGAAACCATCGCCCTCGCCCCCGCCGGCACGACGCCGGATGCGCGCCATGCCGATCTCGATGCGCTGGTGGAAGTGCTGGAACCGACCGGCGCCGACACCTTGGCGAGCCTGAAGCTGGGCGGCGATGAGATCACCGCACGGCTGCGCCCCAGCGATCTCACGCAGGCCGGCGGCGTCGCCCGCTTCCGCGCCGAAATCGCCCGCGCCAGCCTGTTCGATCCGGAAAGCGGCAAGCGGCTGGGATAATGTTGTAACGCCGCCGTATCGGGGCCGGCCCAAGCCTTCCAATTGTCATGCCCCGACTTGATCCGGGCATCCATGGTGATATTGGCGCCCATGTCGGACATGGACCCTCGGATCAAGTCCGCAGGGTGACAGGAAAGAGGCGTTCATCAGCGGCAACCGCCAGCGGCAACGGACGGCTTTATGTCGGTCCTGCATCAGCCATGGCCCCGCCCTCACCCTCTATGATATGGACCTCCGTCCCGAGGGCTTGGCAAAGGCGTCCGTCGATTTCATCATGAGCGATCACCCGACCGCCACGCGCAGCCTTGCCGTCACCTTTTTCTTCACCTGCTATCTGGCGGCGGCCTATGGGCTTGGCCTCTATCTCTTTGCCGTGCTGCTGCCGGATATGCGCGGCGAACTCGGCTTCGACTATCGCGCCGTCGGGCTGATGTCGGGCGCGGCCCAGGCCGGCTATCTCGTCGCCGCGCTGATCGCCGGACCGCTGACGCCGCGGCTCGGCGGCACGCGTCTCGTCTTTCTCTCGATCCTCGTCTCCGGCCTGACCCTGGCGGCGATCTCGGCGGTGCAGTCGACCTGGCTGCTGGGCCTCGGCCTGATGGTGCTTGCCGCCGCCGCCGCGTCGATCTGGGTGCCGATGGTCGACGTGGTCAGCCGCTTTATCCCGGAAGCCCGCCGCGCCACGGTCTTCGGCATCTTCTCCAGCGCCGGCGGCTATGGCGCGCTGATCAACGGCCTCGTCGTACCGCCGCTGCTGCTGTCGATCGGCTGGCGCCATGTCTGGCTCGATCTCGGCCTCGTCACCCTGGCCCTGATGGCGCTCGGCTATCTGCTGATGTACCGGCTCGGCATGACGCGCAAGGTTGCGGCCGCGACGGGCCGCGCCCCGTCGATCTTCAAACGGGGGGCGATGACCGCGCTGCTGCGCTCGCGCCGGGTGCTGCTGTTCTGGGTTTTCAATTTCTGCATCAGTTTCGGCTATCTGCCGTTCCAGACCTATCTCGCCGCCTATCTGCGTGCCGAGCTGGGCTACAGCGTGGTGGCGACCGGCCATCTTTGGACCGTGTTCGGCGCGACGGCCGCGGCCGGTGGTGCCGCCTTCGGCATGCTGGCCGGCCGCATCGGTATTCGCCGGGCCATGATGCTGACGCTGATTCTGCTGTTTGCAGCCGGCGCCATCATGGCTTTTACGCCGGTCGCGGGGTTGCCTTTCGTGGCCGCCGGATGTTTCGGCGTCAGCTACGGCGCCATCTATGGCCTGACACCGGCCTATGTCGCGAAGATGCTGCCGCTGGAATACGGCAGCACGATCTTCGGCTTCAGCAATGTGATGGTGGGGATCGGCGGCATCCTCGGCAATCTGCTGGCGGGCTATAGCCAGGATATGACCGGCGGGCTCAGGGCGATCTATATCGGCGTGGCCGTGGCGGCCAGTGTTCTGATGAGCCTCGCCTGGCGCATGGACGACGACCGCATCGCGGCAGATCGCCGTCTCTGAACCTGGTTACCTCAGTCTTCGCGCTGCCAGGCGATGGCGAGCGTTTCGCGGAAGGCGAAGCGCTCGAGATGGCTGGCGATCACCTGCTCGAGGCGGGCCAGCGCTTCGGCGGTCATCGCGGTGTTGTGCAGGCTGAGTTCGTCTTCAGTGGCGGCCAGATGGCACCGTCCGAAGTCGAAGGCGATCCAGCCGTGATCGCCTTCCAGCGAAGAC
>DATLIX010000066.1:0-49390 GCA_035539215.1 Dongiaceae bacterium
GCCGCCTGCTGGGCCAGGGCCTGTTCCTCGCCGTCGATCACATTACCCAGCGCATCCGCCGCTGCCGGCCATTCCTGCAGCTGCCACAGCATATCCGCCCGCTGCCAGCGCGCCGGCAAGCTGTCATCGTTCTTGATTTCGTCGAGCGCCTTCAGCGTCTGTCCCGAACCGAAATCGGCCTGCGATTGCAACCGGCCGCGCAAGGCGTCGAGATCATTCGGCAACTGGTCGCTCACCTGGCTGTCCTTGAGCGCCTGGGCCGCCATGTCGGGCTTGTTGTCCAGGAGATAGATTGCCGCCAGCCGCGTGCCGGCCCGCGACTTGTCGATACCGCTCAGGCGATGCTTGACCTGCCCGTCGAGCAGCTTCGCGGCACCGTCCAGCAGATCGACCTTGACCAGACGATCGGCAAGCGCCGCGATCATCCGATCGCCAGCTTCGCCGCTCGGCGTCAATTCACGGAATTCATCGTAAAGTGCGACCGCCGTCATCGGGCTCAGCGCATCGGCACCGCCGCCGAGATAAAGATGCTCGAAGGCATCGCCCATCTCCTGCGCGACATCCTTGATATCGGACCGGCTGGGGAAATTCGTCACCGCCTGGCGCAGTGTCAACAGGCCCTTGCGCGGCTGGCCTGCGGCGAGATAGGCCTCGCCCAGGCTGCGGAGCAGACGGAATTCGAAATCGCCGCCGCGCGCCAGGAAGCGCAGCTCCTCCAAGGGACCGATGGCATCCGCCTGGGTCATCTGCTTGGTGCGCAGCTTCTCCATGACGACGGTGTATTGCGAATCCGCCCGCACATCCTCGACGGCACTGTTCTTCAGGCCCGCCCAGGTCTGGAATGCCGCATCCTGCTGTCCCATCTTGAGCTGGCGCAAACCTTCGAGATAGGCGATGCGGTCGGTGGTTTGCGAATCCGGCATGTCACGGCGAATGGCGTCGGTATAGACCTGCGCCTGCATCGGATTGCCGCCCTCGATCAACGCCCGGGCGATCAGCAAGCCGAGATCGGTCCGCCGCGATTTGGGATAGTCTTTCAGCACCGGCAAGGGTTCGTCGAAGAGCGCAGCCGCGCCGGCGGCATCGCCCTTGCGCGCGGCGAGAACACCGCGGAACAAACTGGCTTCCGGCGAATTGCCGACCTGGGGATCGGCCAGCAATTTGGCGGCGAGATCGTCATCGCCCTTCAAGGCATGGGCCGCCGCCCGTAATGTCAGGAAACCTTTATTGCCGATCGGCAACGGACCGGTATCGCTGGCGATCAGGTCGAGCATACCGGCCGCCTCCGGCACAAGGCCGTTGGCAAACAGAAATTCCGCCAGATCCAAGCGTGCCGCGTTGCGCCCCGATGGCGAGGATTTCGTGATTTCCTCTTCGAGGACATCGCGATCCTTCAGGAAGGTCGCCTGGCCGCCGCGGCGCCAGGTCGGCAGATCGAAGAGACCGGCAACAGCGGCCGAGGCAGCATTGACATTGGCCGGTGCCGTCGTGCCAGTCGATGTCGGCTGGGTGGTCGCCGGCGCGGCCGTGGCACCATTGCTGTCTGTGCCGGTTGCCACGACCGGCGGCTTGGCCGCGGGTGCGGTCGTTACGACGACGCCATTGGGCAACGGCTCCACGGCGACATTGTCGGCCAGCGGCGATACGACGATACCCTGATAGCTGGGCAGCAGCTTGAATTCCGGCCATACCGCCTGCTCTGCCACACCAAGCCCGGCATCGCGCACACCGACGATCTTGAGTTGGTCGCCGACAGTCGGATCGGTCAAGGTCAGGACCGAACCGGGACTGGTGGTTTCCAGAAGCAAGCTGGCGCCGCCCTGGGCCAAGGTTTCGCGACGTTGCTGGATCGTCTTGGCAGCACCACCCTGCTGCGCCGTCTTCAGATCGATGACCCAGGTGTTGCCGCTGTTATGGATCGTCGGCACCAGCAGGGAGCCACCGCTCAACCGCAGGCCGGAGGCAAATCTGTCGGTCACCAGATCGACCCGCCCCAGGGCCCCGAGCAAGGGACTGCTGAAGGCTTGCGATCCGAAGCCAGCCGGCGCATCGAAGACCAGCCAGAGCGAATCGCCGCGCTTGAAGGCCGCCAGTTCGACCGGCTTCGGCCATTGGAACGTGACGATGGCACCACCGCCGGCTTGCGGTGCCACGATCACCGGTACATCGACCGGACTGGGTGGCGAAGCTGGTTGCTCGGCTTGAGCAACGGGTTGGCTCGGCACCGGCGTTGCGGCAACAGATGACGCGGGCTGCGCCGCGGCGACTGAGGCAGCAGCCATGGGTGCCGCTGCCTGTTGTGTCGCCGATGCCGGCGGATTGCTGCCCGCGACGGGCTGGGTGCCAGGCGAGCGGCCGGGCAATGCCGGGATCGGCACTAGCCCCTGGAAGAGCGACGCATCGGCGGATTTTGGCGCCGTCGCAGCATCCGTCGCCGTCGCGGCGCCCACCGTTGCTGCGCCTGCCGCTGCCGCGGCGCCCTTGCTCGCGGCCACGGCCAGCGGCGTCGCTTTACCCGACTTGGGCGCCTTGCCCTGGTCATAGAGATCGAGAATGACGGTCCGGCCTTGCTGCTGATTGCGCAGCTCGATCCCCGGTTGCAAGGCGAAGGTCACGCGTTGTCCGCTGGGATCCGATTGCGCCAGAGCGGTCTGCAAGCGTGGCGGCAGGTCGCGCTGCAACTTTGCCAGATCGAGATTGCCGCCGGTGAATTGCAGGGTCAGGCGGTTGCCGTCCTGGCGCATGGAGAAGCCGACCGTCTCCGGCAGATCGAAAGCGATGCGCCCGTAGGTGCTATGCTCGCCCGCGCGCGGCTGGATCGGGACGAGCGGTGCCGGCTTGCCCGAGGCAGCCGTCGGCAGAGCGGCCGCCTGTGCCGCCTGTTTATTCAATGCCGGCGCCGGAACGCCAAGATCGATCACCAGATTTCCGTTGTCGTCGAACTGGCGGAAGCTGACGGCCTGCTTCAGGCGGAGCACGATCTGCCGGTTGTCGGCCGATGGCGTGGCGCCACCGATATAGGGTTGCAGATTGCTGATCGCCGCCGCCATATCGACCGCAACCGGCCGTTTGAAGGTGATGACCATGACGTCGCCGCTGGTCTTGATATTGCTTAATTCGGCGGTGCCGGTATCGAGCACCAGGCGGCCATAGGTCTCATGCGTCCAGCCGCGCGCCAGGATGGTGTCATCCGCTTTGGCCGTGACAACTAGCAGCGACGCCATCGCAAGCAGCGAGGCGCTCACCCACAGGTGATTCTTGCGGCGGAAACTCCTCCAGCGGCGATTTTTCCGGCCGCTCACGGCGTCGCCCCAGACGCTGCCGGCGCCGTGTTCGACATGACGATGATATCGACCATGGGTGCGGCACCGGGATCGACCACATGCCCCCGTGTCAGGATCGGCGCCGTCACCCCGCCCTGGCTCAAGGCGTTGCTGACGGCAAGTGCTGCCTGTAACGACTTCTGCCACCGGCTCTCGTCGTCCGGACCTGCCACGCTCCCCATCGGCGCCAGGCGGCTATCGACGATGATCTGATTGGGAAGGACGCGAAGCACGTCTGCCAAGGCATGCAGCAAGTTGTCCTTGCCGCCCGTCGCATCCGCGCCGACCGAGCCCTGCAGGTCAGTCAGCGACAAGGGTATGATGGCACGATCACCAAATCCGGTAATCGGCAGGTTCTTCAGGCTAGGCACATTGTCGAACTTCGCTTTCAGCAGCGAGGCGAGATAGCCAGGATCGCGCCCCTCCTCCACATTGGGATCGGGCATCGCCTGATTGAGGGCATCGGCATCCGACCGCGCCGCGACATGAATGCCCGGCACCCCTTCGGCAATCTTCTGCAGCTTCGACGTTTGCAAGCTCGACATTGAAAACAGCAGCACGAAAAACACCAGAAGCAGACCGATCAGATCGGCGAAGGTGATCAGCCAGAGCGGCTGATGGCCATCCATCGATTGCGGTTGCTCAGTATTAACCTTAACAATTTTGATCATGGCGCAACTCGCCGCGCAGCGCCAGACGGATCGCCCCGGCCGCTTGGGTTCGATCCGCCCTGATTTGTCCCGCCTTGATTTGCCCCGGTCTGCCTGGCGCGCGCCTGCCCGGGCAGATCGGGCATCTCAGGCGGCCGCAGGCGAATGGCAATGGTGAGCCATTTCGGATCGCCACTGTTGAAGCCGACCGAAAGATCATTGCCCCGCTGCGATGACGTATGGCTGAGGATGACCGCCAACTGGCCGGCCCGCTCCACGTCGAGTTGCCCCGGTGTCGGCGCTGCCAGTTCGATATGCACCTCGCAGCCCCAATCAGCCGGCCGTTTGTCCAAGGCCTCGCCTATTTGCCGCAGGATCGCAGGGACCTGGCTGGTCTGCTCGCTGGAAGAATTGCCGGCCCCATCGCGCTTGAAGAAGAGGTCGACCGGCAGCTGCATGGTCAGCTGATTAGCGGAAATCAGAATCTTCTGACGGTCGGCGGGCAACAGCACGCCGAAATAACTCGCGAGGCCCCGCAGGATGCCGGTCGTGACCTGCTGCGCATTTTGTGCCGCCGATACAGAATCAGAATTACTCACACCGCCAAACGCCTGATCGATACTGGCGGTAACGGTACTTTGCTTGCCGGTATCGCGTTGCGACAGGCTGTTGAGCACGATGAAAAAGGCCAGCAACAGAAAGAACAGGCTAAGCAGCGTCGGCAGGCTGGGATTACGAATACCGGCCTGCCGGAAGGTCATCTTGGGCAGATGACCGATGCGTGACTCTAACGCGTTCGCGACCGGTGCCGCCGGATGGCCGCCAGAAGAAGCGCCGGCACCCGACGCGACAGCTATGCCGGTCGAAGGGCCGGTGGCATTCATCGACGAATCCCTGGTCTAGTCGAAGCTCGCGAGCAAGGCGTCAATCTCCGCCTGTTTCGCAGCATCATCAGGCATTTGCGGTCCATTGAGCAAGGCTGCATCGGTGCTCGGCTGCTCTTTCTCTTCCGACGTTTCCGGATGCAGCTCGCGATATTTCTGAATCTCGTCGCCAAAAGCGGCGACCAAAGCATCCACCTTGGTCTCGATATGCTTCAACGCCTTGACGACCTTGGTGATGCGCTGTCCAGTAATATCCTGGAAGTTACATGATTCGTAAACCTGCGTCACCGCTTCGGTGATCTTCTCGGCAATCGCCGGATCGATCTCACCCGTGAGACCTTCGATGACCTCGACCGCCTGCAGGATGCCGTTGGTTGCCTCTTCCGTCGCGCCGACAATGGCATCGAGCTCGTCGGTGGCCGTCGGCAGGTGCTCGGAGGTGATGTCATCCGGCAGCAGCGAAGCGATTTCCTTCTTCGCCGCCAAAATGTACTGGGCGAGATCCTCGAGTTCGGAATAGAGCTTCAGGTTGACGTCGGATAGATCGCCGTCCAGCGTCGCCAGCAGGCCGGTGACGATCTCGGTGATTTCCTCGCGGCTGTAGGATTGGCCACGCGATCGCAACGCACCCAGACGCGCGACAAGTTCCGGAGGAACTGCAATAGTCATGAACCTCTCCCCGGCCGACGGCTCAGAAGTTTCCGAGAACCGTTGACAACTTGGTCTTCAGCGTCGCCGCATTGAAAGGCTTGACGATGTAATTGTTGACGCCGGCTTCCTTGGCAGCGATCACGTTTTCCGTCTTGCTTTCGGCCGTGATCATGATGAACGGGAGCGCCTTCAACTTGGAATCGGCGCGCACCTCACGCAGCAGCTGGATGCCCGTCATCGGCTCCATGTTCCAGTCGGAGATAACGAGGCCGTAATCCTTGTCGCGCAACTTCTGCAGCGCCATACTGCCATCAGTCGCCTCGTCGACATTATTGAAGCCCAATTGCTTCAGCAGATTGCGGATGATCCGCAACATCGTCTTGTAGTCGTCGACGATCAGGATGCTCATGTTCATGTCTACAGACATCGGGGTAACCTCTTCCTCTCCCGCCACGCTAGGCACTGCCTATCGTGCCATACGCCCGTACTTAAACCCGTAATTCGTTAAGCTGCCGTAAATAGCCGAAATCGTTCGGCTGTGTCTTGGCAAGCCGGTTTACCCAGACCACCAAGTGGCAACTGTCGCCTCCCCGTTCCGCCGCGTCTCACTGCGGTATCGGCATCTGTCGGCGCTGCGCGAGTTCGTAGGTCAGCTCCTTGGCCCGGGTCGGCGAAACCAGCGCCAAAATCGGTGCCACCTTGCGCTCGTTCATCCGCGCGACGACATCCAGCAACACGTCCATATCCATCTCTTCGAAGATCTGGGCGGCTGCCTTCGGTTTCATATTTTCGTAGATCTTGACGAGGCTTTGCAGCTGCTGTTCATCTGCCGCATTACGTTGTTTCAGCAAATCCTGAACCGTCGCCTGCAAGGCTTTCAATTCAGCCATTTTTTGTTCCATGCGCTGCTCGGCAGCCTTGACCAGTGCCTCGCGTTCATCAAGCTGGCGGGCACGCTGATCAAGCTCGGCGCGGCGCTTCGCCAGTTGCTGCAGAACGTCGACTTCCTCGTCGGTGTAATTGAAAGGGTCACGGGCGAGTCTGCGCTGCTGCTCCTGGGCCAACAGATCCTGGCCCTGCCCATCACTATTGGTGGCGTCGCTCGTCCCGACGCTGCTTCCCGCACCCGCGTTTCCAGCAGTGCCAGCCCCGGCAGCAGGCTGGCTGCCGGCCGGCGGCGTATTAGCCTGCGGGCTCGTTGCCGGATTGGCCGGCGGCGGTGGCTGGACCTGGGCTGTCTGTTGTGACGGCGGCTGGGCATTGGGCGCGGTTGGCGCCGGCGTATTGCCAAGTTGCGTCGGCGCCCCGGCCGCATTGGCCGGCTGTTGCCCCGGCTGGTTGGTACCGGCCTGGCTATTGTTGGCAGCCTGAGCTTCGGACGACCGGCCGAAGGAGACGCTCAGCCCCTGCCACAAATGGTTGGCTTTGACGCTGATCGTCGCCAGGACGACAATCATGATGATGGGAGTGAGGCGAAAGCGGCCGAGCATCGACCGGCGGGTGCCCGGTTTCTGCCCACTGGGTTTACCGTTCGGAAGTTGCTGCATCGCGCTCATCGTATGCCCGCCAGAGTCGACAGCACCGAACTGCGCTTCGACGGATCAAGAGGTGACGTTTTCGGGCTCGTCTCGGCAGGAGATGCCGCAATCGGCGCCGGCTCACCGGCTGCCGGGTCGTCGCCCTGCGCCGGTGTTACCAGCGGTGTGCGGGCGAAGAGACCGGTACTTTCGCGGGCCTGCACGGGTGCCGCTGCCTGGCTGAGACGGCGGCTTTCCGCGACCGACTCTTCCAGCCGGTCGCTGGCCCGGTCGGCCCGCTCGACCAGCAGCCGCAGATCCGCGCTCGCCTGATCGACATCCCCCAGCACATGCGTCGCGGCCTCGGTCTGCTGCTGCAAGTCACGGCCGCGGGTTTCCGCCAGCTGCCGCAATTGCTGCAGGCTGGCATCGGCCTGGCCGGTCGCCTGGCGGAACTCAGTGATCAGGCGCTCAAAGGCTTCCCGCCCCTGCCGCAGCTCCGCCAGCTTGCGATTGAAGCGATAGATAGCCCCCAACGTCACCGCCAGCAAGACGATGAGGATGGCGTCGCTGATCATCGACAGGGCTGCAGACATCTCCGATACGGGCCTATTTCATCAGGCGATCTTGAATCTTGACGGCGATATGCCCGCCGCGCCGGCCCATAGGGCCGCGGAACAGCTGAACCTCGCCGCAGCGCAGTTCGACCATGGATTGCGGTGTGCAATCGAGATCGAGCTTGGTCCCCGGCTTCCAGGCCAGCACGTCGCCGAGCGTCATCGGGAATTCATCGAGCACGGCATTGATCTCGACATCGGTCTGCCAGAGCTCGCCGGAGAGATGAGTTTCCCAGATCGAGTCACGGCCGAATTTCTCGCCCATGAACATCTGCAGCAGCAGCTCGCGCACCGGTTCCAAGGTGGCATAGGGCAACAGCAATTCCATGCGGCCGCCGCGATCCTCCATGTCGACCCGCAGACGGGCCAGGACCGCCGCATTGGCCGGCCGCGCGATCGCCGCGAAGCGTGGATTGGTCTCCAGGCGCTCGAAGCGGAACGTCACCGGCGACAACGGATCGAAGGTTGAGGTGAGGTCGTTCAGCACGACGCTGATCAGGCGCTCGACCAGGTTGCGCTCGATCGTCGTATAGGGCCGGCCTTCGATTCGCATCGCGGCAGTCCCGCGACGACCACCGAGCAGCACGTCGACAATGGAATAGGTCAAGGTACTGTCGACCATCAGCAGGCCGAAATTGTCCCATTCCTCCGCCTTGAAGACGCCGAGCATGGCCGGCAGCGGAATCGAATTGAGATAGTCACCGAAGCGGATGGCGGTGATGTTGTCGAGCGAGACCTCGACGTTGTCGGAGGTGAAGTTACGCAACGAGGTCGACAGCATGCGCACCAGACGATCGAAGACGATCTCCAGCATCGGCAGGCGTTCGTAGGAGACCAACGCGCTGTTGAGAATTGCCTGGATGCCGGAGGGGCGATCCTTGCCGCCCTCGCCGCCGCCGGCAATGCCGAGCAGGCTGTCGATCTCGTCCTGGTCGAGGACCCGGTTGGACATCGGCCCGGAGGCCGCATCGTCCGCACCGGAATCGTCCATCGCTTCCCAAGCCGCCGCGGCAGCTTTTTCCTCTTCGCTTAGTTCTTCATCATCGATCATCGATGTTGCCAATCCCGCCCGGGACAAAAGCCGGGGCCATGAACACAGGAATCAAACGCCAAGCCGATATTTTACAGGCCAAGATCGTTTCAGGCTATTGGACTTGCACCATTTTGAACAGCACGTCCTTGATCTTGATGGGCTTGCCGGCCATCCGCGCGCGCATCAGCAATTCCTCTCGCAACCGCTGCAGCCCTTCCGATCCCTGCAGATCGTCGACCCTGAGGCCGCGCAGATAGACGAGAAACTGATCGACGATTCGCGGCATGACCGACTTGACCTTGTCCTGGTCTTCCGGCGTCGTGAGTTCCAGTGCCAGCTTAAGCTTGAGGAAATTGCCCTTGGTGCTGGTGCTGACGAGATTGACCAGAATGTCGTCCATATCGACATAAACCGGCGGCTTGCCGTCATCGACAGCGGCGGCGTCTTCGCTCTCGTTGCCTGGCGCCTGGGCAGCTTCCTGCTGTTGCTGGGTCTTATCGCCGTGAGAGAAAAGCAAGATATATGCCGCAGCGCCGGCGCCGCCCAGCAGCAGTAACGGCAGGATGATGAACAAGACCAGCTTTTTGCCGCTCATTTTTTTCCGTGCGATCGGTGCGGCTTCAGCGCCTTCTGTCTCTGCCATTCGAGATTCCTATGTGATCCGCCCGCAGCCTGCCCGTGTCCCGCGCTGGCCCTGTAAAAAGACGCATCAAAATAAGTGAATGATGGTTAACATCTCGTGAAACGACCCTGACCAATTTCGCTGCCGCAGGCCATGGCGCGCCGGCCGATATGCCAGGCTTTCGGCTATTGCGACCGCCGCCTCCGGCCCGCTGTCGATGCCTCCTTCGGCACCGCCGAGATGGGCAAAATGTGCCAGAGACCGGCCCGGCCTGACGACAATTGCCCGCCCGGTGTCCCATGCGGGCCGGGCATATCTTGTTGATTTATCATATTTTTATCCTGGCACGCACTGTGCATTCATATCGGCAACGGACAAAGATCCGCTAGAAAATGCCAAGAAGGGCGCTGTCATGGAAACACCAACATATATCGCCTTGTCGCGGCAGGTTGTGCTGCAGCGACAGATGGATGTGGTGGCGAACAACATAGCGAATGCTTCGACCCCCGGCTTCAAGGCCGAGGAAGTGGTGATGTCGGAGTACAAGATTCGCGCCGAGCGGCCGGTAAAACTGTCCTATGTGCAGGATTTTGCCACTGCCCGCGATTTTCGCGATGGTCCGTTGCGCACCACAGGGAACGATCTCGACCTCGCTTTGCAAGGTGACGGCTTCTTCGTCGTCCAGACCCCGCAGGGCAATCGTTACACCCGGGTTGGGCGGTTCCAGCTCGACAACAACGGCCAGATCGTCACTAGCCAGGGCTACCCGGTCCTTGCCGGCGGTGCGCCGATCACCATCACCCCGGATGACGGCCCGATCAATGTGGCCGAGGACGGGACGATCTCGACCGACCGTGCCAAGAACGGCACGCAGCAGCAGGTCGTGGGGCGCCTCGACGTAGTCAGCTTCGCCGACCGCAATGCCCTGGTGCCGGAACAGGACAATGTGTTCAGCGCCGGCGGCCAGACACCGCGTCCGACCAATACCGATCTTGGCACCGCCAATGTCGGCCTGCCCATCGCCGGTACGGCGACCAATGGCAGTGCGACCAAGGTACTGAGCGGCGTGCTGGAAGATTCGAACGTCCAGACCATCGTGCAGATGACCAGCATGATCCAGGTCACCCGCAACTATCAGGCGGTGCAGAAGTTCCTGGACGAAGAGCATCAGCGTCAGTCGAACGCTATCAGCAGCATCACCTCGAGCACCTGAACAACGGCGATCGGTTTGATCGCCCGGGAGAATGAGCATGAGATCTCTCACCACCGCCGCGCTTGGCATGCAGGCACAGCAGCTCAGCGTCGAGGTCATCTCGAACAATATCGCGAACTCGTCGACGACGGGCTTCAAGCGGCAGCGCGCGGAATTTGCCGACCTGCTGTACCAGGATCAGCGGCGCGTCGGCACGCAGACCTCGAATACCGGCACCATCGTCCCGGCTGGCATTCAGATCGGCGTCGGCGTGAAGTCCGTATCGGTCTATCGCATCAACGAACAAGGCAACCTGATCCAGACCTCGAACCCGCTCGATATCGCCATCAAGGGCCGAGGCTATCTGCAGGTGACCATGCCGGACGGCACCACCGCCTATACCCGCGACGGTTCGCTGAAGCTGGACGATACCGGCCAGATCACCACCGCTGACGGCTTCCCGATCGTCCCCGGCCTGACCGTGCCGGCGACGGCGACCGATCTCAGCATCAGCCCCACCGGCGATGTCGAGGCCACCATCCCCGGCCAGGTCAACACGCAGTTGGTCGGCACCATCCAGCTGGCGAATTTCATCAATCCGGCGGGCCTCGACGCGATCGGCGACAACCTGCTAACGGAAACCCAGGCCTCCGGTGCCCCGACGACCGGCAATCCAGGCGATGTCGGCTTCGGCCAGTTGCAACAGAACTTCCTGGAAAGCTCGAACGTCAACATGGTGACGGAGATGACCGATCTCATCACCGCCCAGCGCAACTACGAAATGAATTCCAAGGTCGTGCAGGCCTCCGACGACATGATGAGCACCGTCGTCAGCATGAAGACCTGATGACCGCTTGAGACTGGATGAGCCGTGATGCAAGCCGCAGGAGAAACTGAGATGGTGCGCTATCAGAGCAAGCATAGCCGGCGGTCGCGCTTGGCCGCCCTCTCGCTCATCGTGCCCGCCACGCTGATGTTCACGGCGATGGCCCGGGCCGACGAAATGGTCGCCAATGCTTGGCCCAGCATCGACGCCTTGACACGGTTGACGGAAGCCACACCGGCCGCTGCGACGGCAGCAAGCGCAACGACGACGGGCACTGCCGCGGCTGGCCTCAATCGGCAGGCGGCCGCCAGCAATGGCCTGATCTTCGCGCCGGCGCAGGCCGATGCCGCCGCGGCCGATATGGAGCAGGCTTCGACCACACTGCAGATCAAGCAGAACATCATGGTCGATTCCGCCGTCATCAAGCTCGGCGATCTGTTCGACCGGCCGGTCACCGGTGGCGACACTCCCATCGCCCAGGCGCCCAGGCCGGGCCAGACGATCAACCTGGATGCCCGTTTCCTGCGCCAGCTGGTGCGCGCCTATCATCTGGACGTCAGCAGCGGCGAAACCTTCGACCACATCCTGGTCGCCCGCAAGAGTCAGATGATCAAGTCGGAAGATGTGACGGCGGCACTCGTCCAGGCGATCAGCGACCGCACCGGACAATCCAACAATATGGATATCACCTTCGACACCGGCGAGGTGCAGTTCACCCTGCCGACCAACGTACCGGCGACGGTCGGTATCCAGGGTCTCAATTTCGATCCCAACAATAACCGCTTTCTCGCCATCCTGACGGTACCGGCGACGGGTCCGACCCTGTATACCCAGCAGGTGATCGGCACCGTCTATGAAAAGACCCAGGTGCCAGTGCTGAAGCGCCTAATCAGTGCGGGCGAGACGGTCCAGGCGGATGACATCGATTGGGCCTCAAGCCGGGTCGATCAACTGGCCGGCAACACGGTGACCGACGCGCAGCAGATGATCGGCCGCATTGCCAAGCGCCCCCTGCGCCCCGGCCAAGTGCTGCGCACCTCTGACCTGATCAATGACCCCACGGTCCATAAGAACGATCTGATCACCATCGCCGTCCAGACCAGCAATATGAGCCTGACGGTGCGCGGCAAGGCGATGGAAGACGGTGCTATCGGCCAGACCATCCGGGTCGTCAACGTCAATACCAAGAAGCAGCTGCTCGGTGTGGTGAAAGACGCCGCCACCGTGCTGATCCAACCGACCGGCCCTCTCGCCCTGAACTGAGGACGTCATCATGCAATCGAAACCCATCAGCTTGAAGTTTACATTGCTGGCCGGAAGTCTCACCTCTGCCTTGGTGCTGAGCGGCTGCGGCAATACCCTGGACCGCATCTCTCGCGTTGGCGAGGAGCCCACCATGAATGACATCCAGAACCCCACGGCCCAGGCCGGGTACAAGCCGGTCAGCCTGCCGATGCCATCGCTGAGCTCCGACGTGCGCCAGCCGGCCTCGCTGTGGCGCCAGGGCAGCCGCGCCTTCTTCAAGGATCAGCGGGCATCCCGGGTCGGCGACATCCTGACCGTGGTGATCACCATCAAGGACCAGGCAAAGCTGAACAATGCCACCACCAACGCGCGGGATGGCACCAACAGCGCCGATATGCCGAACTTCCTTGGTTATGAAACGATGCTGCATAAGATCTTCCCGAACAATGTCGACCCCAACGCCCTGGTGAAGACCGATAGCGCCAGTTCGACCACCGGATCCGGCTCAGTTAACCGTACGGAAGACATCCAGTTGCGCGTCGCAGCCCTGGTCACCCAGCTGCTGCCCAATGGCAATTTCGTTCTGCAAGGCTCCCAGCAGGTCCGCGTGAATTACGAATTGCGCGACCTGCAGGTTACTGGCGTCATCCGGCCGGAAGATATCAGCCAATTGAACGAGATCAGCTACGACAAGATCGCCGAAGCGCGCATCGCCTATGGCGGCAAGGGTACCGTCAGCGATATGCAGCAGCCGCGGGTCGGTCAGCAGGTCTTCGACATCCTGTTCCCGTTCTGATGGAGGGCGGCCTGCGCCGCCACCGCACGCGAACAGGCAAACAGTTCCTGACAGCGCCATATGGCGCACTTGCCCTCTCGCTTCACGGCGAGAGGGCCTTTCTTTTTTCAACCCGGCTCAGCGGAAGGGCGGCTCGTCGAAGCTGCGCAGCTTGCGCGAATGCAGGGAAAGGCGCTGGGTCCGCAGCAGCTCAAGCGCCGCGAGACCGATTTCCAGGTGCTCGCCGACAGCCCGTTCGTAAAAGGCGTTGGCGGCGCCCGGCAACTTGATCTCGCCATGCAGGGGCTTGTCGGAGACGCAAAGCAAGGTGCCGTATGGCACGCGCAGACGGTAGCCTTGCGCGGCGACCGTGCCGGATTCCATGTCGACGGCGATGGCACGCGACAGGTTGATGCGCTTCCTCTCCTGCTGCCAGCGGAATTCCCAGTTGCGGTCGTCATTGGTCATCACCGTGCCGGTGCGCAGGCGGCGCTTGAGCGCTTCGCCGTGATCGCCCGTTACTTCCGCCGCCGCTTCCTGTAATGCGACCTGCACCTCGGCAAGGGCCGGGATCGGCACATCCGGCGGCACCACGTCGTCGAGAATGCGATCCTGCCGCAGATAGCCATGGGCCAGGACATAGTCGCCGATCGTCTGTGACTGCCGCAGGCCGCCGCAATGGCCGATCATCAGCCAGCAATGCGGGCGCAACACGGCAAGATGGTCCGTGATATTCTTGGCATTGGCCGGACCGACACCGATATTGACCAGCGAAATACCGTGTCCATCCCGGGCGATCAGATGATAGGCCGGCATCTGGAAACGGTGCCAGGCTATTCCCATCGCCTTCGCCAGTGCCGCATCGGCCGGCATGTCACGTTCGATGACCGTGTTTTCCGGCAGGATCATGCGCAGGAAACGGTCACCGGTCTGCAGCTGCTGCAAACCCCAGCGAACGAACTGATCGACATAACGATGGTAGTTGGTGAGCAGGATCCAGGGCTGGATCGCCCGCCAGTCGGTGCCGGTATAATGCGTCAGGCGCTTCAGGGAAAAGTCGACGCGCATGGCATCGAACAGCGCCAGGGGGCGCGGCTCGCCATCGCGAAAGTCCCACTGGCCGTCAGCGATTTCATCGCCAACCATGGCGAGCCGCGGCACTGGAAAGAAGCGCGCCAGCTCGGCTGCGGTAACACCCCGGCCGCCCAGTTCATCGCCGCTATCCACCACATATGGATAAGGTATCTGCTGATTGCTGAGGCCGACTTCGACCACGGCGTCGAAATCGGACATCAGGAGACCGATCTGCTCGCGCAGATATCCGGCGAAATGATCCGGCTGGGTGATGGTGGTGCTGTAAACGCCCGGTCCCTGGAATTTAGCATAGGCCCGCGCCGAAATCGGCATCACGCCATCCGGCTGGTAGGTGATACGCAGCTCCGGATAGCGAAACGTCTCGCTTTCCTGCTCGCTTGGCGGTGTACCGGAATCCAGGAAACGCTCCAGCGCCGCACGGAGGCAGTTGATTGCGGTTTTATGCAGATGCTGCAGGCGCTCCAGGGCCTCCTCTGCCGAGTTGACTCGCTGGAAAATCTCACGCCCATCATTCATCTTGATCCCTCACGCCCTGCTTGCCGCGCCGCATGGCTCCGGTCGGCTTACCAAGCTCCCATCCTAGAATGCGTTCGGGATCAGGAAAAGCGGCTTGGCGGCCATGCCGCCGGCGGCAGCTTTCAAGATCGCGCAAGTCAGGCCCCCAGCCGGGTTGCCGTCGCGCATGCCAGGCGCCAGACTGCGCCGATGAGCCCGATCGCTGCCGCCCTCGCCAATCCGACCAACCGACGGATCCTCGAACGCCTCCCCATGCTCGGCCTACCGGAAGCCTGCCTGGTGGCTGGCTGCGTCTGGCAGCCTTACCTCAATCATCGCAGTGACCGCAGCCTGACTGATCAGATCAACGATTACGATGTCTTCTACTTTGATCGAAGCGATCTCAGTTTCGCGGCCGAAGATACCGTCATCAAGCAGGCGGCGGTCCTGTTCCAGGATATCGATGCCGTGATCGAGCTGCGCAACCAAGCGCGCATCCATCTCTGGTATCCGCAGCGTTTTGGCGTTGCCTGCCCGGAAATGAGCTCGGCGGCCGAGGCAATCGGCCGCTTCCCGGTCCTCGGCACCTGCCTCGGCCTGATCGGGCGCAGCGACGGCAGCATCACGGCAATCGCCCCCTATGGCTGGGATGATTTGATCGCGGGCGTGCTGCGTTCCAACCCAAGCTGTGTCGATCCCGGCGCCTTCGCCCGCAAGGCCGCCAGCTACCGCCAGCGCTGGCCATGGTTGCGGATTATCCCCGCGTGACGCCACCGGATTGATCAGGTCACGGCAAAAGAAAACGCCCGGGTCAATGCCCGGGCGTTTCCTGAATTCATCAGACGTTCGACGCACATATGCGCTTATTGCTCGACGAAAGCCTTCTCGATCACGTAATGCGCCGGTTCGGCATGGCTGCCTTCCTTGAAGCCGCGGCGATCGAACATCGCCCGCATATCCTTCAGCATGGCCGGGCTGCCGCATAGCATCAGGCGATCGTCCTCGATGCTCAAGTCCGGGAGGCCGATATCCTGGAACAACTTGCCGCCCTCGATGAGGTCCGTCAGGCGACCGCGATTGCGGAAGGGCTCACGGGTCACCGTCGGATAGTAGATCAGCTTGTTACGGACACCGTCGCCGAAGAATTCGTTATTCGGCAATTCCTTGGTGATGATGTCCTGGTAGGCGAGCTCGGCGACGCCGCGGCAGCCATGGACGAGGATCACCTTTTCATAGAGGTCATAGACCTCGGGATCCTTGATCAGGCTCATGAACGGTGCGAGACCGGTGCCGGTCGCCAAGAGATAGAGGTGCTTGCCGGGCAGCAGATTGGCCGTCAGCAGCGTGCCGGTCGGCTTGCGGCCGACCAGAATGGTGTCGCCCACTTTCAGGTGCTGCAGGCGCGACGTCAGCGGCCCGTCCTGCACCTTGATCGAGAAGAATTCCAGATTTTCCTCATAATTCGCGCTCGCCATGCTGTAGGCACGCAGCAGCGGCTTACCGTTCACTTCAAGCCCGATCATCGTGAACTGACCGTTCTGGAAACGGAAAGAAGGGTCACGGGTGGCCTTAAAGGTAAACAGGCTATCGGTCCAGTGATGGACCTCCAAAACGCGTTCGTGGTTGAGGTTGCTCATGATCTCGTTGGCTCGATAACTGGAATGGTCGCTGCTGAATGCTGCGGTGCAGGTAATCAGGTCGCG
The DNA here is from genome assembly GCA_035539215.1 of Dongiaceae bacterium. Classification (GTDB taxonomy): domain Bacteria; phylum Pseudomonadota; class Alphaproteobacteria; order Dongiales; family Dongiaceae; genus Dongia_B. The sequence continues at coordinate 16,629 of DATLIX010000066.1, forward strand.
ACCCGATGTCTAGAGGTAACATCAAGCCGTTAAGGCTTCCGACCCCCTCGGAGTGGCAAAAAGCTCCATTTTCACCAAAAATTCAAGTGATTTAAACGGCAGATAATAGGTCATATTTCGGTGTAAAATCACCTAACATACTGTTTCATATTGATTTCTTTATTTTCGCGCCGGAGATGCGCATGCTAGGCGTCCGGGCCCCTGCACAAGACGCCTGGCGACAAAACACCGCAGCGTCGAAATCAAGGATTATACAGGTAGACGTTTGCAAAGGCCGCGACTCTTCCGTCAGTCGCATTGAAGTTGAGCACCTGGTCCAAATCGACGTCTTCCACGCCGTGCACTGTCTTGCCGTCGAAAACCACAATGGCACCAAAGCCGCCCGCCGTCTCCACGTCGATCCGTTGCTCGGTGTCACGGGACACCACGTATCCGCCGCCAGCCTGGAAGTCGGTCCCTTTCCTGCTCAACAGCGCCATCACCTGGTAAAAGGGCCTGTCACCCAGCTTCAACGGGAAATAGGCGTCCCGGTGACTCCCCATGAAGCCCCCGCCGCGCGGATAGTGGTGCGTCCGGCAAGCATTCCAGAACTTGTCCCGCGACGGGTCGAAGCCGAAATCCGGCGCGACCCCCATCAATGTATTGCGGACCTCGATGAGCCGAAGAAACAACCGCGCCAACGGATTCGTGTCGCCTTGCTCGACATGGAAATAGGTCGTCTGCAGCAGCTGCGCATATCCCTCGTTCAGCGCGTTGGATGAGCCGATGGCCAGTTTCCGCCACGGCGATACCGCCAAGACGCTGGGATGGAATTTCTCCTTCGGTGCATGGATCGGGAGAGCGGTGACGCACTTGACATATTCTGCCCTGGCCTGCTCGCAGAGCGATGCGAATGCAGCATCATGGATGATGTAATACCCCTGCTTCTTGAGGCTCGCGTCGATCAGCTCGCAGTCCAAGGATGGTTTATCGTTCGTCACGGCGGACCTCGCATCGTCAATCGGAACCAAACTTCAATCGGCCTTCGCGCCATCGGCAGGCCAAGCCGGATAGCCAAGGAAGGCCGTGATATTACGCCAACCTATATTGTGCTGCTTCTCGGGCGGCAGGCCTTCCGCAAAAGCGTCGAAGCGCTGCCGCAGCTGATCGCAACCATAATCAGGAAAGTCGCTGCCGATACAGATCCGCTGATCAAAGCTGCGGAACAGGTAGGCGATGTCCTGGTCCAGGGAGCTTCCTGCAAATCGATTGATCGTGAACGACAAATCCAACAGGAGATTTTTGAATGGGCGAACGGCCTCGGCATATCGCATAAGCTCCACGGTCCCGCCATGCAACAGGACAATACGCGCGCTATCCACCGAGGCGAAAATTTCCAGCAGTACCGGCAAGGGATCTACCGGATGAATGCTCGGGGTGTTGGAAAATTGATAGCTGCAATGGAAAATGACCAGGCCGGCGGCCGCGGCATGCTGGACCACCCGGCGAAACCTGGCATCCGATACCGACAAGCCGGTCAGCCGCGGATGTATTTTGATAGCCCGATAGCCGAGGCCACATAGCGCCTCGATCCGCCGCTCAATGTCGCGCTCAGCCACGTCACCCCAGGCCGCGACCGGAATGAGCTCGGGCCAGGGACGACAAGCCGTCATGAAGCGCTGATCGTCATAGTCACCCGTCCCATGCAATCCGACAGCGCAAGCACCGGCAAAGCCGTTCTGCTTCAGATCACGCGATAGCCGCGCGAATGTCGTGTCCTGGCCGTGGGTTCGACCGCTGAGCGTGGGATGGGCATTGGCATCAAATAGCGGAATCATTGCCCAGCCTGGACATCGACCGCCTCGGCAACTCGTGTATTGGTCGCGAGTTTATTGACCGCAAAAATGCTCATCCACCGCCCCTCGAAGGACGGCCAGTCCGGCGCAGCGATCGGATCAATGGTAGCGACGCCATGCAGCATCTGCGGATCGAAGAGAACGACATCGCCGGGTTTCGCATATTCTTCGATAAAGATGCGCTCCCCCTGCTCCGTCTGTACGAAGACGCCGCCCTCTTTGAAGTCGCGGCCACGTTCCGACATCACCAGGATGGGGACCACCGCCTGATGCGGTCCTTCTGGATCCCGATGCATGTTCATGGCACCGATTCCCTTTGGATAGAACTGAAAGGACAAGCGGGCAATGCATTCGTCATACGGCTCGCTGCCGAGATAGGCATCTTCCGATGCGCCGGACAGCAAATTGCGCAACACAAAGATATCGCGAAAGCGCGAAAAGAAATTGAACAGATCCTGGTTCCAAGGAAAGAACGAAAACTGATGGAAGCAGGCCTTGACATAAGACCGCTCATCCCACTGATTGACGCGATGAAAATTCGGACATTTGGGCAATATGGGCTGCCAATTCGGCAAGGAACCCCGACCGATTCCTGCCAGATAAGCGATCATGCTGCGCAGCTCCTCGGCCGCAATTACATTGCGAATAAGGCAGACGTGATGCTTCTCAAGCTGCAGATTGAGCCCGTCCCGCGCCCCGAGATCGGACAACAAGGTAGCGATCGGCGGCGTATCGACGATCTCTGTCATGACTCCTCCTCGGCGGCGCCCGGAATGAAGGCCAGATAGTCTGGAAACACGGAATACTCGCTGATGAAATCGTCCTTCTTGTCGACGAAGATCGTGAACTCGAAGGGCATGTAGTCTTGGCGCAACACCACGCGACGCGAATATCTGTAGGCGAGATCCAAGACCCGGCAAGGATCCGCGTAGAAAAGATTGGGCTCTCGATAGTCCACGCGATCGGTTATGAAATTTGCGGCGAAGCCGCGCCGACTGGATTCATGGAAGAGACGGAACATATCTTCGATGAAACCCCAGTTGTCGGCGAGCCGGAAATTGAAGACACCGGAACTCAAGACGACATCGTAGGTCCCAGGCATTCCCTGCGCGAGCACATCTCGCACAATGAAATCAGCTTCCGGATAGCGGCGGCGGCCCTCTTCGACAAGGCGGGAATTCAACTCGATGCCGTGATAGCCGACCTTATCGAGACCGATCTTCCGGCAATAACCGAACATGTCACCAAATCCGCAGCCGAAATCGAGCACACTCTCATCGGTCAGCTTCCAATAAGAGAGCAGCACGTCGTAGCGCAAAAGATGCTGGAGCTTCGCCCAACCAAGCGCACGCGGATCGTAGCCGAAACGCTCAAGGCGCTCATTGTACCTGGCGATAGTTTCCAGTTTTTCGGTCTCGTTCACGTTGCAGCCTCATTTTGCGCGGGCTGCCATTCCGCATACCCGATACCGGCCCGGCCATAGCCATCGCCGGAATAGAACAGATAGGTACGCCCTTGCTGACGAAAGGTGCGCGGATAGCACTGCATTTCCGCATCGAAATCGCTGCGCGGCAGGTCGATGGAATCAGGCAGCCGGCGCCATTTTCCCGCCGCATCTTCAACCGAAACGAAGAGCCGGTAGCGATGGCCGCGCGCCGTGAAAAGCAACGCCTTTCCGTCCGGCATATCCAGGATATCGGGCGCGCCGAGCGCATATTCCTCAGGCGGGATCAGGTCGACAATCACGGTTCTCGGCCGTTCCCAATCAATGCCGTCTTTCGAATAGGCTTCCTTGATATGGTAGTAGTGACGTGGACCGTCATCACGCAGCTCCCAGCGCAAGAAGCTTGTATAATACATGCGCCAGCCGCCCGGTACGCGTTCGACGTAACATGAGCCGTTGCCAATATACTCCTCATTGCTCTGCGGCAGTAGCGGGCGCCTCGTCACGCGCTTGAAGGTTCGCCCCCCATCCGTACTGGCGGCTAGCCCGATCTGATTTTGAAACGGAATATGGCCACCCAAGCGCAGCCAGCCGACATAGTACATGAACAATGCGCCGTCGTTCTCCACCACCCAAGGATAGCTGACGCCGTCCATATCGAAGCTGCCGAGCTCACCGAGGTCGAAAATCGGCTCCGGGGTCACGTCGACGACCTCCGGCCGCTCGTTCCATCGCAACGTGACCGCGCCGATCCGCGTGCGCACGGTCCGGTCACGCCCTGTGAGGAACATGCGGACCAGATCGCCCTCACCCTGTTGCAGACAGAAGGCACCGGCACCTCCGCCCAGCCACCAGATACCGGTATCTGGCTTGAAGATCGATCCCCGCGCCTTCCAGCCTGTCAACAATGTATCGGAATCAAAAGACATGATTTATTCGCCCCAGCATTCCGCATCCGACCTCCGCGCCGACGAATGTCAGTTCTGGCTGACATCTTCCAAGCCAATGGCCGAATGCTCCTCGCCGTTCTGATATATGACATGTATGGCTCGGGCAAACGCTGCCGCCAGTTCCCTTGCCGTTGCTCCATCGTCCGCCAGGATACCAAGATAGCCGCTGCGCTGGGAGGTCCAGCGTACCGGCAGAATCCGTCCGTCATCCGGCAAGCGCGCGTCGATGTCCAAAAGTGCGGGATGACGCCGAACCCAATCGGGAATCGACAAGGTCGTGCCTGAACCCGGCGGAAAGGCCAGAAACATCAATACCGCGCCACCAGCTTTTCGAGGTGACGGCAGATCGCCCGATACGCCGCATGCCAGTTTGCAGGCCTCGACCATGGGATGCACGCCACTCACATGGGCAGCGAGATCAGCCGTAATACTGCCGCCGCAGCGCGCCGCGAGTTCGATCGGCCGCGGTCCAAGCTCCGTCAGCGCAAACTCGATATGTCCGGGTCCCCGGCTGATTCCCAGCAGCGCCGTTGCCTGGCTGCACATCCGCTCGATCGCGGCAATATCAGCCGCATCCTCCACGCCGGGATAGGATATCGCAAGATCGACGCGATAAGGTTCCGGCGATTTCACCTTGCGGCCAATCGCCAAGACGCTGGTGACGCCGTCCCGCACGATCAATTCGGCACTGAATTGCGGCCCCTTCAACGCTGTTTCCACCAGGATCGTCGTTCCCGGCAGTCCCTGCTCGCGCGCGTAATCGAATGCGCGTGCGCTGTCATCGGGGTTCGAGACGAGACTGACGCCGCGTGAGCCACCGAGACTTCTGTCGGGTTTCACGATAACTGGTCGCCGCCAGGCCTCGACGGCATCCCTGACATCGCCGGGACCTTCGGCGATTCTGTAGTCGACAGCAAGGTCGGCGCTCCTGGACCAGCACTTGCGCTGTTCCAATTTGCTGAGGGTCCGGTCTATCACCGCTTCCGACAGACCGATCAGGCCGAACCGATGCTGCAGCTCTGTCGCGGTCTGCATCGCCTGCTCGTTGATGCCGATAATGCCGTCGATATGTCCAAGCCGGCGAATCGCCGTATCGAGGCCTTCAACATCATTTGACGGAATTTCCAGGCCGATATCCGCCGCCGCCAATGCGTCTTGGCGCGGCAGCTTCTCTGCCACCACCACCTCGAAACCGGCCGCGCGTACCGCCTTGATCGATCCCACCGTCGATCGATTGCCGCCAATGATCAGGACACGGGTCATCAGCCTTCCTTTAAGCCACTCATACCAAACAGCCAGACATCGTGTCCGATCGTGATCAAGAATGCGCGCGACGCTTGGCGCTGAACTGATAGGCGATATCGAGCAGGTCTTCCATCCGGCTCGTCGGCTTGCCGAAATGACCGGCTGCCAGCAACAGGTCGATCGTCGTCATCCCCTGCTTTTCGGCAATCTCGCTCAGCTTCGGCACGAAGCGGGAATGGAGCCCGGCGTAACCGAGCGCGATATCGATGCTCTCGTTGCCACCCGCATTCTCCAGCGGAGCGATGAAGCGATCCGCAGCCTGCATGGCTGCGGCCGTATCCACCCCGGTTTTATAACCGAGGCGTGTCAGGACCAGCGTCAGGACTTCCGTCTGCGGATTTCCCGAACTGCGCCCGAGGCCGCGCAGGGTACAATCGATCAGTGTTGCGCCGGCCTCGACCGCGGCGATGGCATTGGCCATCACCAGCTGCAGGTTATTATGGCCATGGAATCCAACGCGCAGGTCGGCGCGGCTCCTGACGGCTTGAATATAAGCGGTCACGTCCTGCGGCAGCATGAAGCCAGCGGAATCGACGACATAGACCGTCTTGGCGCCGAAGCTTGCAGCGACTGCCGCATTCTCGCCCAGGACATCGGGACCGACCAGGCCGGATTGCATAAAGAAGACATAGGGGTCGACCCCCTCATCAAGGCACACTTTGACCAATTCTTCGGCACGAGCGGGGTTGCCGGCTTCGACGCCGATGCGGATATAGTCGACGCCGCGCCGCGCCGCATCGGTGACCATCGCCGGCGATGCCATGCTGGGTATGGCGAAGACTCCGAGACGTGCACGCTTGACCGCCTGACGCGCAGCGTCAATATAGCCGGCATCGCTTTCCGCCGCCGCGCAACCCGGCTGCTGACCGCCCCCCAGACCGAGACCATGGGCCACCTCGATCTCAGGAAAGCCGGCCTGGTCGAGGCTGGCGGCGATCGCCGCCGTATCCTGTGCCGTGAAGCCGAAGCCGACCTGATAGCTGCCATCTCTCAGGGTGCATTCCAGAAGGTCTATTGCCGACGTTTTCATATCAAGGTCCCACCCTTTTTCGCGGGATTAAGGCGATCCTTCGCCCAACAGGTCGCCGCGGCGACCGCAAATCGGCTGATCCGATACTCATTTGAGCTACGCAAATTCGGTGCCAATAGAATCAATTGAGTCACAAGCTTACCGCCCGTCTGGCTCCAAAACCGGCTTTGACCCCATCGAAAACTGCATCGATGATCCGGTCGCAATCCTCGGGGGTCAGCAGGCCATGGAGCGGCAACCGCACCAGACATGCCGCCGCCCGATCCGTCGCCGTCATCGGCCCCGCCACCCGGCCATATCGACGGCCGGCCGGCGAGGAGTGCAGCGGAACGTAATGGGAGGTCGCGCCAATGCCGCACCGCGACAAGGTGTTGCGCAGAGACTGCGCGCGTTCGCCATCAGGCAACATCAGATAATAGATATGGCCGTTATGGCCTGCTTCGGCCGGAATGACCGGTCGCCCGAGCAGTTCTTGATCGGCAAGTTCCGCGAAGGCTTGGTGATATCTGTTCCAGAAAACAAGGCGGCTGGTGGTGATCGCTTCCGCCTTTTCCAATTGGGCCAGCAGGACCGCAGCGACGATCTCGCTTGGCAAATAGGACGACCCGATATCGAGCCACTCATATTTGCTGACCTCGCGCCGCATGAACTGCAGCCGGTTCGTACCCTTTTCGCGAATGAACTGAGCCCGTTCGAGCAGCGCCGGCTGGTTGATGATCAGCGCACCGCCCTCCCCGGACACGACGTTTTTCGTATCATGGAAGCTCAGCGCCCCCAAGGCGCCCAGCGCGCCGAGCGGCCGCCGCTTATAGGTTGCACAATAGGCTTGCGCCGCATCCTCGATGACCATCAGCCCGTGACGGTCCGCGATCTGCAGAATCTCGTCCATCGCGCAGGCGACGCCGGCATAGTGCACCACGACAATCGCCTTGGTACGGGGCGTCACGGCCTGTTCCAGCAGCGTCTCATCGAGATTTTGGGTATCGGGCCTGATATCAACGAAGACCGGAACCGCCCCGCGCAGGACAAAGGCATTGGCGGTGGAGACGAAGGTGTAGGACGGCATGATGACTTCATCGCCGGGTTCCACCCGCGACAATATTGCCGCCATCTCAAGTGCTGCCGTGCAGGAATGGGTCAGGAGCGTCGGACTGCCAAGACGCTCACTCAGCAAGGCGTGGCACCGCTCGGTAAACGAACCGTCCCCGGACCATTGCGTTCCCTGCAGGCATTGCTGGACATAGGTCAGTTCCGACCCTGAGATTTTCGGTTGAGAGAATTTGATCGCCATTGCCGTTTCGGCCTCATCTACCGTGTAAGGGCTGCGCCATCAGCCGGCGCGTCCGGTTCGTACCGCCCGCTCGCTGGCCGCCAATCGCTCGACATAGTCCCGATAACGACCGTTCGGCATGGCGCGCGCAAGATCGCTCAGTTGTTGCAGCGACAGGCGGTTCATGCGGTAAGCCACTTCCTCGAGACAAGCGATCTTCAGGCCGGTACGCTCTTCCATGACCTTCACGAACTGCCCGGCGTCAAACATGGCGTCCGGCGTGCCGCCGTCCAACCAAGCGGTACCGCGCCCCAGCAGCTCGGCGCGTAGTTCTCCGCGTTCCATGTAGATGCGATTGAGATCGGTGATTTCGATCTCGCCGCGCGGCGACGGACGCAGCGACCGGGCAAATTCGACCGCATGATCGTCGTAGAAATAGATTCCGGGAACGGCGAGATTGCTGCGGGGGTTTTTCGGCTTCTCCTCGAGAGTCAGCACCCGCTCTTCGGCGTCGACGGTAACGACGCCGAAGGCGCTTGGATCGGATACCGGGTAGGCGAAGATGGTGGCGCCCTGCTGTCGTTCCGTGGCGCGCCGAAGCTGCTTCGGTAGGCCGGTGCCGTAGAACAGATTGTCACCCAGGATCAGTGCCACCGAGCATCCGGCCAAGTGATCAGCAGCAACGGTGATCGCTTGGGCGATGCCATCGGGCGAAGGCTGAGCAACATATTCCAGGCTAATGCCCCAGCGGCTGCCGCTGCCCAAGGCCGATTCAAACTGCGGCAAGGCCGCCGGGCTGGAAACGACGACAAAATCCTCGATACCTGCCAGCATCAACGTGGCAAGCGGATAATAGATCATCGGCTTGTCATAGATCGGCAGGAGCTGTTTATTGACGCTCAGGGTCATCGGATAGAGACGGCTGCCGGTGCCGCCGGCAAGTATGATCCCCTTCCAGGGGCGTGGGCTCCGCTGCGTCATGCCTCTTGCTTCCTCTCGGCATAATCCGCGGTTTGGCCGCCCGCATGCAGAGACAGCCCCTGCCGCCGGCCGTCATAGCGCTGGCTGCGGATGCTTTGCCACCAGTCATCCCGCTCCAGATACCAGCTGACGGTTTGCCGCAGGCCCTCATCGAACGTCATGCGCGGCTGCCAGCCGATTTCCGCCCGCAGCTTGCCGTCGTCGATCGCATACCGGTAGTCATGGCCGGGACGATCGGCGACGAAATCGATCAGTTGCGCATAGGACTGCGCCCCCGGACGTGGCGATATCTCGTCAAGAATCGTACAGATCTGGCGCACCAGATCGATATTCCGACGCTCGGCTCCGCCGCCGATGTTGTAGGTTTCTCCCGCCCTTCCCTTGTTCAACACCGCCAGCAAGGCAGCCGCATGGTCCTCGACGTAAAGCCAGTCTCGGATATTTTTACCCGCACCGTAGATGGGCAAAGCGCGCCCCTCCATCGCATTGATGATCATGGTGGGGATCAGCTTCTCGGGAAACTGGTAGGGACCATAGTTGTTGGAGCAATTGGTGACGATGACCGGCAAGCCAAAGGTGACGTGCCAAGCCCGGGCGAGATGGTCCGAGCCGGCTTTGGTGGCGGCATAAGGTGAATTCGGACGATAGGGTGCCGCCTCGTCGAAGCTGCCGATATCCTTCAGGCTCCCATAAACCTCATCGGTCGAGACATGCAGGAAGCGAAATCGCTTTGCGGCGGCCGGCGGGAGTTCGGCCCAGTAGCGGCGCGCCTCGTTCAGCAACGTAAAGGTGCCGACCAGGTTGGTCTGCACGAAGGCAGCCGGTCCGTCGATCGACCGGTCGACATGCGATTCCGCGGCGAGATGCATGATCGCATCCGGCTGAAATGCAGTCAGGATGCGGGCCATACGTGCGGCATCGCAAATGTCGGCCTGCTCAAACGAGAAAGCCGCTTTTTCCCTGACATCGTCGAGCGAGGACAAGCCGCCGGCATAGGTCAGCTTGTCAATGACCAGAACCTGGGCGGCCGTTTCCTTGAGGAGCATCCGGACCAGCGCCGAGCCAATGAAACCGGCGCCTCCCGTTACGACTATTCGTTGAAATGCCAGAGCGCCAAAATGCTGCAATGCAATATTCCCATCGGCCACGATCAGATACGGCCTCCGGCCGGAGCGGATCGGTCACAAAAATTGTCGTTGAACCGATTTTAGCCGCGACGCTCTTTACAAATTGCTAATCATAATTTTCCGCCGTGCCGGGCGCGATGAAGGCCCGGCCCGGCCCCCTGCATGGCCGGGCTTTGGCGGGGGCTATTGATTGGTGTAGGTGAGCGCGGCGAAAGGCAGGAAAAATGCCGTTGTCGTGCGGGATAGAACGCCCAGGCGCTGCAATACCTCGTCCATGGCCGGATAGACCAGGATATGCTGGCTGAAGAACGGAGCCTGCCCGGAACGGAGGACGGACAGATTGGCGACGCCCTTTTCCATCCCCTCGAAGTCATCGATTGCCAGGACCGCGCGGGGATCGCAGATGCGCTGCAGCAAGCCGAGATCCTCTGCCGCCAGGCGTCCGTCCAAATGTACGAAATCAAGCTTCTTCCCGGCTGCGGCGAGTTGCAGCAGGGCATCGGTACTGGTGGTCTTGGGAAAGCCGTTTATGCGCGTCTTGCTTAAGGTCGGAACGGCAAAATCATTGCTGCCGTCGCAGGTGAAGATTTCCGCATTGTTGTCGTTGCGATCCGTCGCCAGCGCAATCGACAGAATCGATTTGCCGATGAAGGTACCGACTTCGAAGACGACCTTCGGCTGCAGATTGCGCGTCGCAATGTAGAGCAACAGGGAAGAGGCAAAGGAGATCGACCCGGTATTGTAATCCATGCGGCCGCGGATCGATTCGCAGGCATCCGACATCGATTTCAGGGTCGTCTTGGCCGCGTCAAGCTCTGGTTCGATGTTCGAAATCCACTGATCCCAGACCAGCCGGCTCAGATTGTGCGGTGTCAGCCTGATCTTAAAATTTGCCATTGATCTTCACTTCCCTCTATCAACCCTCGCCCGTCGCCGATGCGGCCTCGGGCTTTCCCGGCATGTCGGCGCCGCGACTCTTTTCTTCTATGATCTCGGCAAACCGTTCAGCCTGGCGGCGGGCGAACTTTACGGGATCGCTGAGATAGCGGCGCACGAAACTCTGCTGGGCCTCGGCGAGTTCGGCCGCCAGCACGTCGTCCTCGATCAGTCGATTGATGATCGGGTCGATATCCGCCGGCGTGTCCGCCGACAACGCCGGCAGCCGCTGCAGGACGCCACCGAAAATCTGATAAAGATCGTCGCGTTCCGAAGCCGTCAGCGGGGCGGAGCCATCGAAAACACCGTGCAGGTAGGCGCCCAAGATGCCTAGTCGACCGATCGAAGCAACAGGCGTTTTCATATGCATCGCCCAGGTGACCATCAAACCCGTCACCGGATAAGGCTCGACGAAAATATCGTAGACGCGGCAATAGACGGCCGCATCGATCCAGCCGACGAAATAACAACGGTCGGCAACCCCGCCCGCCCTGAAGGCTGCGTCGATTTCGGGCAGCCGATTGCGTCCCGTCCAGAGAAAGCAGACATCCGGGTAACGCTGCAAAACACGAACGATCGCTGCCAAGAACGATGGCTCGCGAATCTTCTCTTCGCGGGCGATCGTCCCCAGAATCTTGCGGTAAGGATACTTCGCCCTGATCCCGGCAACCACATCTTCGGCAACTGGCGGAGGCGGCAGCAAGCCGGGCGGGCCGCCATGCCAGACCGCGCCGTCGACCTCAAAGGTGCGATCCAGCAGGGACAAATTATAGACGCGGCCATCAAGGCCGGGGAAATTCGGCAAGGCGAACTTCATCGACCACCAGATCTGTACCGGTGCCAAAGGCGCTTCGCTGAGATAGGCCAGATGCATCGGCACCGAGACGAAAACCGCGGCAGAAACGCCGTGCTCGGCAAGAAACGTGCGGCAGCGATCGAAGTGCGACACGATGCCGACATCTTCCTGCGGACCTGCATCAGCATAGACAGCCACATTCAACGGCTGGCAGGCGGCCTTTAACTCGTCATGGCCGGCATTCCAGAGGAGATAAACCGACGGTTCGATAGGGTTGTCCCGCAGTTGCGCCATGCCGTTCAAAACGGAAAGCAGAACCTCGACATGTGCCAGGCGGTAACCGTTATGAAGGATAAAGGCCACCTTTGGCCGCGCCGCGCTTCGCGCTGGCAAGGTCGGCCTGTCGCGCCGCCCTTGGTGCCGCGCCACCTCTTTCATGATCGGCTCGATGGCAGCGAAGGCTTGCTTGTGATGCTCGGGCTCTTCCTGGATCTTGATATATTGATTGTAAATCATCCGCTCCAGCATCAGCATCGCATCTGTTCCGGAGCCGATGGCGAGACGCTGCATGATCGGCAGAGCCAGCCGCTGGAAAACGGACGCTCGCGTCGCCTGCGGAGCGCCGGCCGAGAGCCCGGCAAGCGTGCAGCCGCCGATGAATTGATCGATCGTTTGCGCCATTTCGCAAAGTCGATCCTTGATTCCATCAAGCGTCTGCTGGCGCGGCGTCGTGCCTAGCCCCGCCTGATTGAGCAGGTCCCGCAGCGCCGGTGCGAAACGCGCCCCTCCCATCTCGGCTGACATGAGATCGGAGACGGCAAGACGCAATGCGTCGTCTTCGCCATGCGCGCAGCTGTCCAATATAAAGAGCGCCAGCTTCGTGGCCGGAATACGTTGACCGGTCTTATCACCCGATAGCCGGCGAAAGGTTCGCTGCCGGTCGGCGGCAGAGATCGCACCCGCAGGACCAGACAGCTGATGTGAGTGAGCCCGATAGAATTGCAGAATCTCATTGAGCCGGCGCTCATCAAGCGGCGCGGCATGGACATGCTGCAATATCGCCGTGATTGCCTGCTGGCGCGTTAAAGCCGGGGCCGAAACCGGATCGCCCATCACACAGCCATCCCCGACTCTGCTGCGCCGCCCCTGGGGCCGACCGATTGCTTATCCATTCCCGCCGCGCATCAATTTTAAGACCCTCGTAAGTGGCTGCTGCTGCTCAAGCACATTCCGCGCCAACTCTTGCGCAAATTAACCAAAGCGCGCCACAGCCAAATCCACATGCCCTTCCGTCAGAGGCCAAACCTCTAAATTAAATGCCCGGCAAAACTTGCCACACGCCGCTCCCACTCCCTGCTGGGACAAGAAAAGACAATTCAACTCATTGATATATATATATTATTTTTAACACTCCGCTTTGGCCCGACATTTGCTTAACCAGTCCTCGACAACCCTCTATCCAGCGCGAGGACAGAATGAGCATTCTTGGAGCGATGTACACGGCAGTCAGCGGCCTCAACGCTCAATCAAATGCGATGGGAGCCATCTCCGACAACATCGCGAACTCGCAGACGACCGGTTATAAGAAGGTCGATACTCGCTTCGAAAACCTGATCACGGTCTCCAACGCCAATACCCACCAGCCGGGCGGCGTGGTGTCATCGCCCTTTTATGCCAACGGCCTGCAGGGCAATATCACCCAGACGCAGGACAACACCAACCTGGCGATCAGCGGCAACGGTTTCTTCGTCGTCAGCAAGCCGGTAAGCGTCACCGCGACCGGCACCAGCTTCAATCCGCTGAGCTACTACACCCGCGCCGGCGACTTCGAAGTGAACCGCGACGGGTATCTGGTCAATGCCAGCGGCTATTATCTCGATGGCTGGTCGGTCGACCAGACCACCGGTGCGGCCAATACGGCAACCCTCGCGCCCATTCAGATTACGCAGTTGATCGACCCGCCGACGGCGACCAAGGAGATCGATTTTGTCGGCAATTTGCCGGCCAATTCGACCGTCAATCCGACACCGCCCCTGGCGCCCAACAACATTGCCATCTACGATTCCCTTGGCAATCCCCATACCGTTTCGCTTGTCTGGTCAAAGCGCGCCGACAACGCCTGGAAGCTGGACATCCAGGCCCCCGGCAGCACCCTCGACCCGGTCGGCGGCACCATTGTCGGCGTCAACGACCAGGCAATTACTGCCCCTGCCGTGGTCACCCCCAACACGCCTGCGGGCGCCCAGGCTGATACCGTCACGGTCCCGGCCATGGCCGCCGGACAGACGGTCACCTATACGATCGGCGCCACGCCGATCGTCGTCACGGCGCCCGCCGGCGGCTATAGCAGCGCCCAGGCAGCCGCGGCCGTCGTTGCCGCCATCAATGGCGACCCGACACTGTCCTCACTGGTCACGGCCGGCAATATCAGCAGCGTCGGCGGCACCGCCGAGGTCGATACCGTCACCATCCCCGGCGGCGGTCTCACCGCTGGCCAAACCGTGAGCGTTACCGTCAACGGCACTACCGTTACTTATACCGCAGCCGGTGTGGAAACCGCGGCACAGGTCTCAGCGGGCCTGCAGGCCGCGATCGCTGCCAATCCGACGGTATCGGCGGCCGTCACCGCTGCCGATACCGTCGGTAGCGTCACCCTGACCGCGAATACGGCGGGCAATCCTTTCGTCGCCACCGTTGGCGGTACCGGCGGCGCAACCATTGCCGTCACCACGCCCAACGTGGCCGGCAATGGCACCTTCCAGGTGACGTCGGATACGGCAGGCACCCCCTTCTCCGCCACCGTCGGCGGCACGGCGGGTGCCACTTCCGCGACCACCACCCCCAATATCTCGCCGGTCGCCCAGGTTGATGCGATGACGCTCACCGGAACCGTCGGCCCGCAGGAAGTCGGCGATACCTGGTCCATCACCGTCGGCACGACCCAGATCAGCTATGTCAACAACGGGACGGAAACGACGCTGACCGATGTCGCCAACGGCCTCGCCGCCCTGATCAACGCCAATCCTTCGATCGGCGTCGATGCGACGGTGAGCGGCGGTACCATCAACCTGATCGCCCGCAAGGCTGGCACGCCCTTCGCCGCTGCGTCGAGCGCCACGAACGGCACCACGGCCGGATTTGTCGACGTGCAGTTCGGTGCCACCGCGACAACGGCCGGTAAGCTGGCCCAGATCAGCAATGCCTACAATCTCTCCGGCAACGCCCAGATTCCCACGTCGCAAAATGCCGACGATCCGGCCGTCATTACCTTTACGGTTGACTACGGCACGGGGCCGCAGACGGTGAAGCTCAATCTTGGCAGCTTCCAGACCAATGACGGCCTGACCCAGTACGACAGCAGCCCCACCGGCACGCCCAGTATCGACGTGCAGAAGTTCTACCAGGACGGTGTGGCACAGGGCCTGCTGAAGGATGTCAATATCGGCCAAGACGGCGGCGTCCAGATCACCTACGACAACGGCAACACGAAGACCTTTTTCAAGGTCCCGATCGCCCAGTTCTCGGACGTTTCCTCTCTGAAGCGCGAGGATGGCCAGGCTTTCGTCGAAACCTTCGACAGCGGTGCGGCTCGCCTCTCCGAAGCGGGTGATAACGGCTCCGGCACGATCCGCGGCAGCTCACTCGAAGACTCCAATGTCGATATCGCCGAGGAATTCTCGAAGATGATCGTCACGCAGCGGGCCTATTCGGCGAACACCCGGATCATTACCACCGCTGACGAAATGCTCCAGGACATTCTCGCGATCAAGCGCTAACACGTATAACGGGCCCGGAAGATAAGCATGTCTCTGACAAGCGCCCTCAATACCGCCGTCGCTTCACTGAAGGTCAATCAAACGGCCATTCAGCTGCTGTCGTCGAACGTCGCGCACGCCAACGATCCCAACTACACGAAGAAGACGTTGGCGACGCAAACCCTTTACAACGGCCCCGATCAACCGGGCGGGGTCGTCGTCGCCGGCTATTCCAGCGCCGTCAACGAGGCGATGCGCAAGCAGTACGAGGCCCTGACGGCCCAGGACAGCACGACGAGCACGGCCAGCGATTATCTGGCACAAGTCCAGAACATTCTGGGCAGCAGCTCGGATTCCGCGTCGCTTCCCTCCTTGCTCTCGGATTTTACCGCCGCGTGGCAGCAATATCAGGCCAATCCGGACAGTGCGACCGCCCAGCAGCAGGTCATCAGCCTGGGACAGCGCTTTGCCGGGTCGGTCAATGACGCCGCCTCGCAGATTGATCAGCTCGACTTGCAGGTGCGGAACGATACCGACACCAGCGTCAAGAATCTCAATGATCTCCTCGAGCAGGTCTACAACGTCAACGTTCAGCTCAAGGGAACGAACCCCAGTGACGCCGGCTATGGCGATCTGATCGACCAGCGGGATGCCCTGGTGCGACAGGTCGCGCAATTGGTCGATGTCCGGACCATCGAGCGTGGTGACGGAACCGTCAGCCTGTTCACCACCGGCGGCATGTCGCTGCTCGACGGTGCGCCGCGAAAGTTCTCCTTCGATGGCAACAATGTCATCGACGTCGAATCGAACCAGGCTGTCAGCAGCCAGATCCGCGACGGCAAGCTGCGGGCGCAGCTGGATTTCCGGATGGACAATTCCAGCCTCAACCAGCCGGCGAGCAGCAATCCCGCGACCGAGGTCATTCGCAAGCTGAAGTCCCAGCTTGACCTCATCGCCTCGGCCTTCACCGCGACGGCCGGAAACCCGGCAACTTTCGCCGGGGCCTATAACAACGCGACCGCCTCGCAACGCGTGGTTTCGACTTTTGCAACGACGGTCAAGGCCGGTGCCACGACCGCGCAGTCGAGCACGATCAGCCTCTCCGGCACCTTGCAGCAGGGCGATGTCTTCGCTGTCACCGTCAATGGCAAGACCTATAGCTATACGGCGACTGCCAGCGATACCAGTCTCGACCAGATCGCCAGCCAGCTATCGGCAAAAATCAACGCGGACACGACGTTAGGCGTCACGGCCGTTCCCGGCGTCGGCTCGTTGCAGCTGCAATCCAGCAACAACAACGTCCCGTTCGACGTCAGCACCACGGTCAACGGGCAGATACCGGAACTGACATCTGGCTTCTTCAGCGGCACCGATCGCTATACCTTTTCGATCAACGCGAGCCTGCTCGACGGCAGTCAGCAATTGAAGCGGAACGCCGCTTCCGATGTCGTCAACTCGCTGAACAACAGCAGCCGGAATTTCGTCGCTACGGGTCTTTCGGTGACCAACGTCTCATATTCGGGGCTGGTTTCAAACGTGATCGGCACGGCCAGCACGAATGCCAAGACCGTCAGCGACCAGGCGAAACTGAATACCGACACGCTCACTATGACCCAGCAGCAGTACCAGTCGGCGACCGGTGTCAATCTCGACGAGGAAATCGCCAATCTGCAGGTCCTGCAGAACGCCTATTCGGCCTCGGCGCGGTTGCTGACTGTCATTCAGACAATGTTCGATACGCTGCAACAAGCGGTTTCGCACTAGGCGGAGAAAGATAGCCATGGCCATTAATGCCTATAGCAGCTACGCCGCCTACCTCGCGAATATCGGCGGCATCCAGAGCATCCAGAACTCGCTGACGACGCTGACCCAACAGCTCAATACGGGCAAGAAGTCGAGCGATCTGACCTTCTATGGTTCCGACACCACGCGCTTGACCAGCCTGCGTGCCGAGGTCAGCAAGCGCCAGGGCTACGTCGACACGATTAATACGGCTTCGACCGATGTGAAGGCCTATGACAATGTCTTCACGACGCTTGAGCAGGTTACCTCGCAAATGCAGCAGGCGTTCACGGCGCCTGACACGGATCCGCCGACAGCGCAGATCAACAAGGTCACCTTCAGCGGCGATATCGGCGATGTCGGCGATACCTACAAAGTTACCGTCGACGGGGTTGTCTTCAGCTACGTGACCAATGGCAATGAAGGCAGCTTTGACGAAATTGCCGGCAACCTGGCCAACCAGATCAACAGCTACACCCCGCCACTGCAGGCTTCGGCCGCCGTCAACGGCTCGACCATCACCATTACCGGCAAGACTGCAGGCCCCAACTTCAATGTTTCGGCCTCCGTCATCGATGTTCCCAACGGCAACCAGAACGGCATTACCGCGAGCCTGTCCCAGCAAGGCAACATCTCGCCCATCGTTGCCCAGGTCAACAACGCCCTGATCCAGATCCAGGCTTTGCTGAACGAACAGGTCGGCGACCACTATCTGTTCGGCGGGCTGAACGGCAACGACCTATTGCCTGTTGTCGACCTGACGCGGTTGCCAGATCCGAGCGGCAGCAAGAACGTTGCGACCGACGCCACCACGCAGCAGATCGCGCCGGGTACGACCGTCCAGACGTCGCGTATCACCACCGATTATCTCGGCAACGGCCAGAACACGACGATTACGGTCAACGGCAACCCCTTCACCTTTACCGGTCCGCTGACAGAGCAGCAGCTGGCAGCACAGATGTCGGCGGCGATCACCGGTTTGCCGGTACCCGGCGTGACCGTACAGGATGTCGATGCGACCGGCTTCACTATCAAGTCGACGACACCCGGCACGCCTGTAACGATTTCCATCGCCAGCAACGACCCGACGCCCAGCACGGTCACGACGGTGCAGCCGAACATCCCGCTCGGCGCAAGCCAGACCGACAGCATTGCGCTGTCCGGTCCGGTCGGCGTGATCGGCGAAACCTATAGCGTCACCATCACCGACCCGCCGGCCCATACCCTGCCCGTCACGATCAGCTATCGCACCGACGGCACCGAGAAGGATATGAATGCGATTGCCGGCAAACTGGTCGGTCTCGTCAACAGCTACCAGCCGCCCTTCTCCGTCACCGCGACCAATACCGGCAATGGCACCCTGCAGCTGAGTTCGACCAATAGCTTCATTTCCAATGCGGC
The DNA here is from genome assembly GCA_035539215.1 of Dongiaceae bacterium. Taxonomy (GTDB): domain Bacteria; phylum Pseudomonadota; class Alphaproteobacteria; order Dongiales; family Dongiaceae; genus Dongia_B. The sequence continues at coordinate 35,241 of DATLIX010000066.1, forward strand.
GGTGGGCGAAGGTGCAAACGTCGCAACCACGCAGCGGACGGTCGCCCCCGTCGCCCAGGAAGACCAAGTCAGCTTCCCCGGTCCGTTCGGCGATATCGGCGACGTCTACACGATCAATTTCACGGCCCCTGCCGCCGGCCCCTTCACCGTCACGACCACGCCCTCCGACACCGAGGCCACGGTCGCGCAGCAGATGGCGAGCCAGATCAATGCGGCCAATATCGGCATGACCGCCGTGGTCAAGAGCGGCCATCTGTCGGTCACGTCCAATACGCCCGGTACGCCGTTTACGATGACGTCCGCGTTGACCGTAGATGCACCGCCTACTTCCACGGCCGCACCCGTACAAACAAATGTAGTCGCCAATATCCCGGGGGGCCCGCTGCCGCAGATGGACACCATATCGCTGAGCGGCCCCGCCGGCCGCAAGGGCGATATCTACGAGGTGTCGGTGAATGGCCGGACGATCGATTATACGACCGACGGAACGGAACGTGACATGGATGCCATCGCCATCAAGCTGACGGCCCTGATCAATGCAGCGACGCCGCCCTTCCCGGCTTCGGCCGTGCCCGGCGTGACCGGCAGCGGACAGTTGATTCTGACCGGGACGCCGGGCGTACCGCTCGATAGCAAAATCACGATCACGAAGCCCACCACCGTGCCCAATCCGACGCCGACCGACTACAATATTCATCAGCAGTCGAGCGATTCATCCTTGGCCTGGAGCCGCTCGAACATCACGATCGCCGACCAGACGACGCTGAAATATACCTTCAGCGCCAACGATCCTTCGCTGCAGAAGCTGATCCTTTCGCTGCGCTATGCGCAGTCGGCGGTGCAGGACCCCGCCAACTATCAGTCCAAGATGGATACCGCCAAGCAGTTGGCACGAGATGCGCTAGTCGGTATCCGGACCATGCACACCGACAACACGATCAATGACACCGTCATGTCGGCCGCGACGCTGTCGCATCAGACATCGGTCAATCTGCTGACCAATTCGACCGACAAGATCGAAGGGGTCGACCCGAACGAAGTCGCCGCCAAGATCCAGCAGGCGCAAGTACAGCTGCAATCGGCTTTCGGTGCCTTCGCCACGACGTCCAAGATCTCGCTCATCAACTTTCTGGCCTGATTTCGGCCTGGGACATCGGTAGATATATAGATGGACGCGACACAGCTCTCTCTCCTCTTCACCGCTCGGTTCCAGAGCAGCGCGAAATCGAGCCTGCAGCTCGGCGATGATGCGACCGGAGCCGATACCTCCTTCGCCGATCTTCTGAAGAAGCGCGCCCTGGAACAGGCCGAGTTGCAGCGCCAGATCGAGCTTGATCGCCAGAACTGGCGCAGCCAGCCGTCGAGTTACACCCCCAGCCGGACGCCCAGCACGGCACCGACGGCCCCATCCTCTACCGATACACCCCGCAGCACCGGCAATAATGACGGCGACAAGACGCCGCGCAAGGTCAATGGGCAAAACGACGGCGCTGGTTCGCAGTCGACACAGCAACGCGCTTCGACGCAGAACGGTTCGGCACGAGACACATCGGCGACGAAGGATAGCAGCGAGCCGACCTCATCCCGCAAGACGACAAAATCGAAAGATAGCCCGACAGACGGCGACGCTTCCCAGGTTTCCAATGGTCAGTCCGCTCCGGCCAATGCGAATAACGCCGGCGAGGGCAAGCATTCGTCCCAGGCCGATCAGTCTGCAGACGATGGCACGTCGGGTAATGGTCAAGGACAGGGGCAAGGCCAAAACCCGCAAGACGATAGCCAGCAAGCCCAACAGCAGGCCGGCAACACCAATGCCACAGGGCTTGCCGACAGCGTCGAAGGAACAATCCTGGCCGGTCTCATGATGGGACAGGCACCTGTCGGCAATAGCGCGACAGCGGCACCAATGACGGGAACCGCTCAGCAGGCAGCCGGCGTCAATGCCGTAGGCGGTGGCACCGCCGGTGCCGCGATTGCCGGGCAGATAGCGGCACAGGGCAACACCGTCACCGACGCAGCGACGCAGGCGGCTGCGGCGCTTGGCACGAGCCTGCCGGCGACCGGCGCGATCGCAGCCGCTGCTCCGACGCCTGCCGCCGGCCTGGACGATGCTGCGGCGGCCCCGCTTCCGCAGGCCGCTGCCGCCAATGCACAAAACAAGGCCGCGGCTCAGGAACTGGCTTCGACTTTCGCGACCATCGTCGCCAAGAACGCGCAGTCGGCCGCGCCGAACACTGACAATGGCCGGATTTCCATTGCAAAAACCGATACCAGCCCGCAAATGCCGAAGCCGCTGGTCAAGATCGATAGCGATCACGCCGCGCTCGCGACAACCGAACCTGCAGAGAGTGTGCCGGCCGAGCCTGCGCCGGAGAGCGCAACGGTTGGCCTCGATACCAGTTTTGATGCCGACGACTACAGCAGCAGCGATCTCCGGACTTTCAGCAGCTATTCGCCGCTTCTTTCGGGGAGCAGCCTGGCGGTGGGCGGTAAGCAGGCAGATGCCTTGACGGCACTCCGTCAGCAGTTGGCGGGGGCCTCGGTCCAGGACCAGGTCGCTATCCACATGCAGCGGGCGATCAAGGACAGTGTCGATAAAATCAGCATCCAGCTGTCGCCAACCGAACTTGGCCGCATCCATGTCAAAATGAATGTCGATGACGACAAGAACGTGACGGCGAGCATTACCGTCGAACGCGCCTCGACTTTGGATTTGCTGCAGCGCGATACCAAGGCGTTGGAACGCGCCTTGCAAGATGCCGGACTGAAGACTGATAGCGGCAGCCTATCTTTCTCGCTCCAGCGCGGAAATCAGGGGGATTCCTCGGATACGCCAGGCTGGAACCAGGGAAATGGGCGGCAGATCGGGTCATCCGGGCAGGAAAATAGTGCCACCTCGGCGGAAGTTTCTTCCGCCACGGCCGGTAACGAAGTGGATACTGCCAATGGCCTGGTCAATGTTGCGGTCTAGAAGGTCGTCGCGCTGATCGGCTCAGAACCGCCGGAATAGCGAGACGCCCTTCCTGGTAAGGTGGAATGGAACCGGTTGAGCGCAAGTCTAGGTAATTTGACGGCATCAAGCGGCGCGCGGCGGAAAGGAATTTGACATGACGACCAGCCCAGTCTCATCCGGTTCGGGTACGAATGTGGCGGACATTCTGAACAAGAATGCCGCTGCCGCTTCGGGGGCAAATTCCAGTTCGCAGAGCGGCACCGCCAGTGACGTGTCCAACCTCAACGATCAGTACAACCAGTTCCTGCTGCTGCTGACCAAACAGCTGCAAAACCAGGATCCGCTGAATCCGATGGATACCGCCCAGTTCACCAACCAGTTGGTGCAGTTCAGCTCGGTCGAGCAGATGATCAACCAGAACAAGCGGCTGGATCAGCTGATCAATCTGCAATCCTCGACCAATACCTATGCCGCCGCCAATTTCCTCGGCCATACCGTGGCGGTGAACAGCGATCAGCTGGCGTTGAAGGACGGCAAGGCTTCGTTCCAGTACACCATCGAGAATCAGGGCGCCAAGGCCCTGCTGCGCATTGCCGACGCTAAGGGAAATCTGGTGGCAATTCAGGAAGCCAATTCCGGCGTGGGCACGTATCAGGTGAATTGGAACGGCAAGGACGCCACCGGCAACCAGCTGCCGGATGGCCAGTACCAGGTTTCGGTGCAATACGAAGATGCGGCGGGCAAGGACTACAGCGCGCCGATCACAGTGTATGGCGTCGTGGATTCCGCCGATGTAAAGGATGGCGAGGTCAGCGTGAATATCGGCGCGGTCAACTATCCGATGTCTCAGATCCTGAAGATCGTGCAAACGGAAACACCGTCGTCGTCGACGCCGCCTGCATCGACGCCAGCCGCCGCGTAACGTGGGCGGGAGACCTGCTCCGCCGCCATCAAGTACCCTAACCAGATAAAATATATCGAAAATTTTATCTAATTTATTTCACCCAGAGTGCTCACACCGGGCCGATTTAGCGAATCTTTAATCCCCCCTGGATAGGCTTCGGGCTCGGGAGCTACGAATTCTCAGGGTGACGGAGCAGCTCAATGGCATTGGAGCTGGACCAAAAACGAGCTATCAGCGCGATCCTCGACGGCCAGCGGTTGCGCTTGGAGGATCTGCCACCGCCAGGCACGAAACGCTGGGTCATCCGGCGCAAGGCCGAAGTGGTTGCTGGCGTGCGGGCCGGGCTGATCAGCCTGGAAGAAGCCTGTGCGCGCTATACGCTGTCGGTGGAGGAATTCCTCTCCTGGCAGCGCTCGATCGATCGCCATGGCATGCGCGGCCTGCGGACCACGCGGCTGCAGGATTATCGCGCGACTCCGCGTCGACCCGATGAAGCCGATTCGCACGACGACTGATGCGTCGATTCGCATATGAACAAAATATGTCGACGCTGTGGAACCAAGACGGCGTCGATTCGTTCGCACCTCACAGCACCCTGCCGCCTTCAGAATCGCTTCGGGATACAACGAAGTGACGACTAGGCAATTTTTTCCTTCCTTAATTGGTTGTTAACCGCTACCGCTTAGGCTTGCCTCCGGTCGGCGAGCCCTGGTCCGGCTGCGTCTTGTTGGCAACTTAACCGTGAAGTCACCGATGCCACTCAGTCAGGTGGTCTTAGCGACTTGGTTCGATCGATTAAGGGTAATGCTGTGAATCCATTGATGCAGACCTTGCGCAACCTAGGGCCGATGAAGCTTGCCGCTTTAGGCGCCGTCGCTCTTGGCCTCATTGCCTTCTTCGTCTTTCTTGCAGCACGACTGACATCGCCGGGAATGAGCTTGCTTTACAGCGGCCTCGATGCCGCTGATTCCGAGCAGATTGTGCAGCGGCTGGAAACCCAGCAAATCCCCTATGAACTGCGCGGCAGCGGCGATCAGATTTATGTGCCGGAAGATCAGGTCGCGCGCCTGCGCCTGGCCATGGCCGGCGAAGGCATTCCGACCGGCGGATCGGTCGGTTATGAGATCTTCGATCGCGCCGACGCCTTGGGTACAACCAATTTCGTCCAGCAGATCAATCAACTGCGTGCGCTGGAGGGCGAGTTGTCGCGGACCATCCGCTCGCTCCGCCAGGTGAAGGCGGCCCGCGTGCATCTGGTGCTGCCGAAGCGCGAACTGTTCTCGCGCGACCGCAATGATCCCACCGCTTCCGTGGTTCTGGTGCTGCAGGGAAGTCTGGACAAGGAACAGGTTCAATCGATCCAGCACCTGGTGGCCTCCGCCGTGCCGGGCATGAAGTCCACCAATGTCTCGGTCATCGACAATCGCGGCAATCTGCTGGCGAAAGGCCAGGAAGCCGGCGAGGAATTCGATTCGTCGAATAGCGAAGAGATGCGCCAGGGCTACGAAGCGCGCATGGCGCAATCGATCGAGGAGTTGCTGGCCCAGACCCTGGGCGCCGGCAAGGTCCGCGCCGAAGTGACGGCCGATATCGATTTCAACCGCGTCACCACCAATACCGAAAACTTCGACCCGAATGGTCAGGTCGTGCGCTCGACCCAGACCGTCGAAGACAAGGGCAATACCCAGGAGAAATCCGGCAGCAATTCGGTCAGCGTCGCCAATAACGTCCCCAACCCGCCGTCGCAGGGTAACAACAACGGGGACACTTCGAACTCGCAGAACGAACGCAACGAGGAAACGGTCAATTACGAGATCTCGAAGCGCAGCGAAACGCAGGTCAAAACCAACGGCACCGTGAAGCGGATTTCGGCTGCCGTCCTGGTCGACGGCGCCTTTACGCCGGGCGCCAATGGTGCCCAGGCCTATGCGCCGCGTTCCCAGGAAGAACTGGACAAGATCGCCACCTTGGTCAAATCCGCGATCGGCTATGACGAGAAGCGGGGCGATGTCGTCCAGGTCGTCAATATGCCCTTCGCGCAGAACCAGGAGACGATCAGCGACGGCACCATTTTCATGGGGCTCGACAAACAGGACCTGATGCGGATCGTCGAGCTGGTCGTACTGGCGGCGGTCGCAGTGCTGGTCCTGCTTCTGGTCGTGCGTCCCCTGCTCAACCGTCTCTTGGCGATGCCGGGGTCGGTGCAAGCCGAGCAGGGACTGTTGCCAGGTCTTTCAGCCGAAGCCGCAGCCGCCCTGCCGCCGGGTGCCGCCGCCGCGCTGGCCCTCAGCGGTCCCAGCGAGAGTATGCAGCAAGGCCTGATGGCGGCCGAGAATATCGCCAACGAAATCGATCAGATGATCGACATCAACCAGGTCGAAGGCCGTGTCCGGGCCTCTTCCCTGAAGAAGATATCGGAACTGGTGGAACAGCATCCGGAACAGGCGGTGAATATCATGCGCCAGTGGATTTACCAGGATGCATGAAATCGTTAGTGACATGGTGAAATGACCGATGCGCGTTAAGGATGACTTCAGATCGCTGAGCGGCACGCAAAAGGCGGCTCTTTTGCTGATGTCGGTCGGCGAAGAGAGCGCCTCCAGGCTATTCGGCTTGATGCATGATGACGAGATCCGCGAAATCTCGCAGACGATGGCCAATCTCGGCACCGTGAGCGCCACGGTGGTGGAGCGGCTGTTCGTCGAGTTCGCCGACCAGATTTCCTCGACAGGCACCCTCACCGGCACCTTCGAATCGACCGAGCGTCTGCTGCTCAAGGTGCTCGACAAGTCGAAGGTCGAGGCCATCATGGACGAGATCCGCGGCCCCGCGGGTCGGACCATGTGGGACAAGCTCGGCAACGTCAACGAGGCCGTGCTCGCCAATTATCTGAAGAACGAATACCCGCAGACCGTGGCCGTCGTATTGTCGAAAGTGAAGCCCGACCATGCCTCGCGCGTGCTCGGCCTGTTGCCGGAAGCCTTCGCCATGGAAGTCATCATGCGCATGCTGCGCATGGAAGCGGTGCAGAAGGACGTGCTGGACGACGTCGAGCGTACCTTGCGCAACGAATTCCTCACCAACCTGACACGCTCGACGCGCCGTGACGCGCATGAGGTGATCGCCGACATCTTCAACAACCTCGATCGCTCCACCGAAGCTCGCTTCATGACCGCTCTCGAAGAGCGCAACCGGGATTCGGCCGAGAAGGTCAAGGCGCTCATGTTCACCTTCGACGACCTCGGCAAACTCGATCCGGGTGGCGTGCAGACTCTGTTGCGCAACGTCGAAAAGGACAAGCTGCCCCTCGCCCTCAAGGGTGCTTCGGAAGGCGTGCGCGACCTGTTCCTCTCCAATATGTCGGAACGCGCCAGCAAGATGCTGCGTGAAGACATGGCGGCAATGGGACCGGTCCGGCTGCGCGAGGTTGAGGAAGCGCAGACGGCGATGGTTGTCGTCGCCAAGGAATTGGCGGCCAAGGGTGAAATCGTCCTGTCCGACAAGAAGGGCGAAGACGAGTTGATCTACTAACCTGAGGCGGATGTCGGACCAGGATATGATCGTGGCAAAGAAATTCCTGTTTGAGAACGATTTCGACGATCCGATGCCGATCCGGGAAAAGGCAGCGGTGGCGCCGGTCGTCAGCAAACCGGCGCCGGTCAGCGTTCCGGAACCGGTCGTTCCGCCGGCGCCGACCTTCAGCGAGGAAGAGCTGGCCGCTGCCTGCGCGGAGGCGCGCAAACAGGGCGAACAGGACGGCCATAAGCGCGGTATTGTGGAAGGCCAGCAGCGTTTGGAAGCGCAGGTAGCGGCGGCGCTATCGACCATCTCGGCGCAGCTGACCCTGGCGGTGCGGGCGGCCACCGAGGCGCCGGTCGAGATTACCCAGGCGGCGACGGATCTGGCTTTGGCAATTCTGCGTAAGATGCACCCTGCCCTGTCGGCCAAACGCGGTCTTGATGAGGTTGAGGGTGTCCTTGCGACTTGCCTCGATCAGTTGAAAAACGAGCCGCGACTGGTTGCCTATGTGCCGAACCATCTGCTGGATCCGCTCAACGAGCGGGTCGCGTCGATTTCGGCAGCGCGCGGATTTGAAGGCCGCATCGTCTTGATCGGCGATCCGGATTTGGCCGATAGCGATTGCCGGATCGAATGGGCGGATGGCGGCCTGGAACGAGACACCCGGCGGCTGTGGTCCGATATCGAGGCGGCGCTGGATCGCTGCCTCGGCCAGCACGACGAGATGCATGCGGATGAGACGCATGCGACTAAGGACGCGCCAACGACCTAGCGCGTGCCGCGGAACGAGATAAATGCGTGATTTGGCCGTAGTGGCCGGCGAAGGAGATTGAGATGGGTGACGAGGACAATCTGGAACTGGCGGAATTCGACAGTCCGATGGAAATGCCGGCCGAGCCGGTTGCAGACAGCGGTGCCAGAACCCCCGCCAATGCCAAGGACCTCGATGCCGTCTACGACATCCCGGTGCAGGTCTCTGCCGTTCTCGGCAAGACCTCGATGCAGGTGAGCCAGCTCCTCAAGCTGGGACGCGGCGCCGTTGTGGAGCTGGATCGCAAGGTTGGCGAAGCGGTCGATATCTACGTCAACAACCGCCTCGTCGCGCGCGGCGAAGTTGTCGTCGTGGAAGACCGCCTGGGCGTCACCATGACCGAAATCATCAAGGCAGACCGCAGCTAAGGCGGGGCATCAAGCACGGCTCAAGCCGGATGGGCGCAGAATATGGCTGAAACGACCGGAACCGAGCATACTGACTACACGCGGCATAGCGATCTGCCGGTCCGCATCGAACCGCAAGGCCTGGTGCTTGAGCGGTCGACCGTCTTCGGCCTGCTCTGTGCGCTGGGGCTGATCGCCATAGCCGTCTTTCTGGGCGGCACCGGCTTTGCCTTCCTCGATATCCCGTCGATCCTGATGGTCATCCTGGGCACCTTGGCGATCACCGCCGTTTCCTTCAGCGGAAAGGAACTGCGTCTTGCCATGCCGCTGATAGGTCAGCTCCTGTGGCGCCGCCCGCGCGATCCCAATAATACCGGCATTCGGCTGCTGCAACTGGCGGAGCGGACCCGCCGCCGCGGCCTGCTGCAGTTGCAGGGCGAGGTTTACGGCTTGCGCGGCGACCCGTTTCTGCAACGCGCCATGGCGATGCTGATCGACGGCATTCCCGTCGACGAGGTGGAACGTAATCTGACCTTCGAAATTCATGCCGCCTCGCAGGACTATCAGCGCGCTGTCGGCATGCTGCGGCGTGCCGCCGAAGTGGCGCCGGCCATGGGTCTGATCGGCACGCTCGTGGGTCTGGTGCAGATGCTGGGCAACCTTAACAGCCCGGAGCGGATCGGCCCGTCGATGGCGGTGGCGCTGCTGGCGACCTTCTATGGCGCGGTTCTCGCCAATGTCATCTTTCTGCCGCTTGCCAGCAAGCTTGAGCGCAACGCTTCCGGCGACCTCCTGCTGCATCAGATCTGCATGCTGGGCGTGCAATCGATCGGCCGGCAGGAAAATCCCCGGCGGCTGGAAATGCTGCTGAACACCCTGCTGCCGGCAGGCCAGCAGATCAAATATTTCAACTGATCGCGGTGAAGCGGCACCAGCCGCCAATCCCGATCCTCGGATGCCAGAGCCGCTTGGCCGGTGTTCGTACAGTCATATGGACTAGGAGAGTAGCATGCGATTGCTCATTGTGGGTTCATTGAACGGCCATATCAGCGCCGCCGGCAAGATCGCGCTGTCGCGCGGCGCCAAGGTGGCCCATGTCGATGACGTCGATCAGGCGATGACCGCCTTGCGCAACGGCCAGGGTGCCGATCTGGTCATGTTCGATGTCAATCTCGACATCCAACGCATGATCGAAAGCCTGAAACTGGAGCGCATCAATCTGCCGGTCGTCGCCTGCGGCATCGGCACCAGCGCCGAAACAGCGGTCAAGGCCATCAAGGCAGGCGCCAAGGAATATGTCCCCCTGCCGCCCGATGCCGAATTGATCGCCGCCGTGCTGGCCGCCGTCGCCGAGGAAAGCTCCGCCTTCATTTTCAATGATCCGAATATGAAAGCCGTGCTGCGCCTGGCTGATCAGGTGGCCCCCTCCGATGCCAGCATTCTGATTACGGGTGAATCCGGTACCGGCAAGGAAGTGATGGCGCGCTATATCCACACCCATTCCAAGCGGGCGGGTAAAAACTTCATCTCAGTCAATTGCGCGGCCATTCCCGAAAACCTGCTGGAATCCGAGCTGTTCGGCCATGAAAAGGGCGCTTTCACCGGCGCCGTCGCGCGCCGGATCGGCAAATTCGAGGAAGCCAACGGCGGCACGCTGCTGCTCGATGAAATCAGCGAAATGCATCCGCGCCTGCAGGCCAAGCTGCTGCGCGCCATTCAGGAGCGCATCATCGACCGGGTCGGCGGCTCGCAGCCGGTGAAGGTCGATATCCGCCTGATCGCCACCTCGAACCGCGACATGCAGGATGAGGTGCGCAAGGGCACCTTCCGTGAAGACCTCTATTTCCGCCTCAATGTCATGTCGCTGGAATTGCCGCCGCTGCGCGATCGCCCCGGCGATATCGCCGCGCTGGCGGACCATTTCATCAAGAAATATGCCGAAGCCAATGGCGTCAAGATCAGCTCGGTGTTGCCGGAAGTCTATGACATCCTGCGCGCCCATGAGTGGCGCGGCAATGTGCGCGAGCTGGAAAACACCATGCATCGCGCCGTCCTGCTGACCCAGAGCGACGTTCTGGGGCGGGATGCCATTCTGCTTACCGGCGGCCGGGGCATTCCGGTTTCCGCCATCCAACCGGTGGCCGAGCCGGCGGCATCCGGCGGTGTGGCCGGCTTGCCGAAGGCGACGGCCAGTTCATCCGCCGCGGCGGCGACCGCAGGCCTCGTCGGCAAGACCGTTGCAGCCGTCGAACGCGACCTGATCATCGATACGCTGCAGCATTGCCTGGGCAACCGTACCCATGCGGCCAATATTCTCGGCATTTCGATCCGCACCTTGCGCAACAAGCTGAAGCAATACAACGAAGAGGGATTCGCAGTTCCACCTGCAGGCGAAGGCGATCAGGCAACGCTCTAAGTTGCCGGAAGCCACATGATGGGGATCGACGGAAGGCATTATGGCTGAAGCAGCGGGAAGCGGCGCTGGCGGCAATGGCGGTGCAGGCGCCTCGAACGCATTGTTCGGGCGCGTCCAGGGCCTGAGCAAGCTGCTGCGGCGCGGCGAGATCGCGCTGGCTTTGGGATTGATCGCCATCCTGACGGTGCTGATCATCCCGATGCCGCCTTGGATGCTCGACATCAGCTTGGCGCTGTCGATCACCCTTTCCGTGCTAATTCTGATGGTGGTGCTGTTCATCGAGAAGCCGCTCGATTTCAGCACCTTCCCCACGGTCCTGCTGATCGTGACGATGCTGCGGCTGTCGCTGAACCTTGCCTCCACCCGCCTCATTCTGACCCATGGTCATGAAGGCACGGCAGCGGCAGGTCATGTCATCGAAGCCTTCGGCGGCTTCATCATGGGCGGCAACTATGTCATCGGCATCATCGTCTTCGCCATCCTGGTCCTGGTCAATTTCGTCGTCATCACCAAGGGTTCCGGCCGTATCGCCGAAGTCTCGGCGCGCTTCAGCCTGGATGCCATGCCCGGCAAGCAGATGGCGGTCGATGCCGATCTGTCGGCCGGCCTGATCGACGAGACCGAGGCCAAGAAGCGCCGCAAAACCCTGGAAGACGAAAGCAACTTCTTCGGCGCCATGGACGGTGCGGCGAAATTCGTCCGCGGTGACGCCATCGCCGGCCTGGTCATTACCTTCATCAACGTCATCGGCGGCATGATCATCGGCGTGGCCCAGCAGGGCCTCAGCATGGCCGACGCCGCCAAGTCCTATACGCTGCTGACCGTCGGTGACGGCCTGGTGTCGCAGATCCCTGCCCTCATCGTTTCGACCGGCGCCGGCATGCTGGTGACCAAGGCGGGCATTGCGGGCTCGACCGACAAGGCCCTTTTCAAGCAGCTTTCCGGTTATCCGGCCGCCCTTGGCATGGCGTCATTCCTGATGCTGACCATGGCGATCCTGCCCGGCATCCCAAAAATCCCCTTCCTGTTGTTGGCCGGCCTGACTGGCGGTGCGGCCTATTTCGTCACCCGCCAGCATAAAGAGGTGGCCGCCGCAGCCGTGGTCGAAAAGACCGAAAAGGCCGCCGCCACGCCGGTGATGGAAGAGCCGATCAGCACCGCCCTGCAGATCGACGCCATTCGCATCGAGCTGGGCTATGGCCTGCTCGGTCTGATCAATACCGAGCAGGGTCACCGCCTGACGGACCAGGTCAAGGGCCTGCGCCGGCAGTTGGCAAGCGAAATGGGCTATGTCCTTCCTGCCGTGCGCATCCAGGACAACCTGCAGATCAGCGCCAACTCCTATATCGTCCGCATCAAGGAAATCGAAGCGGGGCGTGGCGATCTGCGGCCCAATATGGTGCTGGTGATGGACCCGCGCGGCGACCGAATCAATATGGCCGGCGAGGAAACCACCGAGCCGACCTTCGGCCTGCCGGCCATGTGGGTCGATGCCGGCGCCCGGGAGGAAGCCCTGTTCCGCGGCTATACCGTGGTCGACCCCTCGACGGTCATCACCACGCATCTGACCGAGATCGTCAAAGACAACATGTCCGAGCTGCTGTCGCATGCCGAGACGCAGAAGTTGCTGGACGACCTGCCGAAGGAAAACCAGAAGCTGATCGCCGATCTCATTCCATCGCAGATCTCCGTCGGCGGCACGCAGCGCGTTCTGCAGAGCCTGTTGTCGGAACGCGTCTCGATCCGCGATTTACCAAATATCCTCGAAGGCATTTCCGAAGCCTGCGGTTATTCACGCAATATCACCGCCATCACCGAGCATGTGCGGGTGCGGCTTGCGCGTCAGATCAGTGACGCAGTCACCGATCAAAGCGGCGTCATTCCCCTGGTCACCCTGTCGCCGGACTGGGAACAGGCTTTCGCCAATGCCCTGCATGGCGAAGGCGACGATAAACAGCTGATCATGGCGCCCACACAATTGCAGCAGTTCATTCAAACCGTCCGACAGACCTTTGAACGATTTACGCTTCTGGGTGAATCCCCTGTGCTCTTGACCAGTCCCGGGATTCGGCCCTATGTGAGATCGATTATTGAACGTTTTCGGCCTTTGACGACCGTGATGTCGCAAAACGAGATTCATGCCAAGGCAAAGATTCGCACGCTTGGACAGATCTGAGGTGACCTGAGCGATGCGCCTCCGCAGCTTCTCAGCCACCTCCGCAGCCGAAGCCCTTCGTATGGCAAAGGCCGAGTTCGGCCCGGATGTCGTCATCCTGGCGACCGAGCAAATTGGCCAGGCGGTGAAGTTGACGGTCGGCGTCGATCACCAGGCCATTCTCAGCCAATGGAAGTCCGAGGCCGCAACCGAAGCGGAGAATCCGCTGGATGCCATCGCCCATGCACTGGATTTCCATCGCGTACCGAGTTCTCTCGCGGAGCGGCTTCTGGCCAGCGCCGAGAACTTCCTGCTCGATAGTCCGCATCAGGCGCTGGGCGGTGCCTTGCGTACCCGCTTCCCGGTCATGCCGCTGACCGAGCGCCTGCCGGAACGTCCCATCATGCTGGTCGGCCTGCCGGGGGCCGGCAAAACTTCCACCCTGGCAAAACTTGCCGCCTGCGCGCGCAGCAAAAACTGGCCGGTAACCGCCATCACCTGCGACCTGCTGAAAGCCGGCGCCGTCGAGCAATTGGCGACCTACAGCAAGGCGCTGCAGATCCAGGCCTATCGGGCCCGCACGGCCCTGGCCCTGCAGCGGGCGGTGGAACGCTCCAAGGACCAGCTCGCCACCCATGAGACGGGGCCGGAAAGCGGTCCCGGCATGATCTTGATCGACACGGTGGGGAGCAATCCGCTCATCTCCGGCGACCTGGAGCAATTGCGTGAACTGGCCCAGGCAGTCGATGCGGAGATGGTGGTGGTGCATGCCGCCGGCAGCGACATTGCCGAGGCGGCCGAACTGGCCGCCCTCTATGCCGAGATCGGCGCCAGCCGGCTGATCTCAACACGACTTGATACGGCGCGGCGCTATGGTGGTATTCTGGCGGCCGCCGATGCCGGGAAACTGGCTTTTGCAGAAATGGGGGTTGCCCCCGGCATTGGTGACGGTTTGCAGATTGTTGGCGCCGACGCCTTGGCACGGTTACTGCTTCCCGAGACTCTGGTCCGCAGCGTGGAACCAGTGACCGCACAATCGATCGGA
>DATLIX010000067.1:0-13594 GCA_035539215.1 Dongiaceae bacterium
GTCGACATGACGTCCCTGCCGCCCTTGCAACATATCGACGATCTTCACCAGCTTGGCCTGATCGGCTATGTACGCGGGATCGAGATCAAGCTGGACGAGCTCATGGCGACCCACGGTGACTTCGCCGCCGCCTTGCGCAAACTGGTGCGCGAATTCGACCTGAAGCAATATATGACGGTCCTGGAGGCGTGTCGTGAGCGCCGATCCTGACTCCCGCAACCCGCACGCGCGCAAGCCTGTCGCGGGCCAGCCTGTCACGGGCCAGCCTGTCGGGCCGGCCGGGCCGGCAGCAGATGCGACGGCGGCAGGTCTGGCCGGGTCCCGCGATATCGTCCTGATCGTCGACGATTCACCAGACACGTTGGGTTTTCTCAGCGAAGCGCTTGAAGGAGCCGGCCTGACGGTCCTGGTCGCGGTGAACGGCGAGAATGCGCTGGAACTGACACAGCGGATTACCCCCGATCTCATCCTGCTCGACGCGGTGATGCCGGGCCTGGGCGGGTTCGAGACCTGCCGGCAGCTGAAGCAGCGCGCCGATCTCATGCATGTGCCCGTGATCTTCATGACCGGCCTCAGCGAGACCGAGCATATCGTGCGCGGCCTCGAAGCCGGCGGTGTCGACTACCTGACCAAGCCGGTAATGGTCGAGGAGCTGATGGCACGGATGCGGGTGCATCTGGTGAATGCCAGACGCGGACAGACAGCCCAGGTGGCGCTGGATGCCGCCGGCCGCTTCCTCCTCTCGGTCGGCGATGACGGACGGATCGGCTGGTCCACGCCGCAGGCGACCAAGCTGTTGCAGCGCTTCTTCTCACACGGCGACGGCGGCGTCCTTCCGCCGGCGGTGTGCGAGTGGCTGTTGCATCCGACCGGCGGCCGGCGCGATGCGCCGAGTTTCAACCTGACGGTCGGCGAGGCGCAGCTCGAATTCGCCTATCTCGGCCGCATCCGGCAAAGCGAAACGCTTTTGCGCCTTAGCATGATTGAGCCGGCAAGCGAAATCGACCGGCTGCGTCGGCAACTGGCCTTGACCGCCCGCGAGGCGGAGGTCCTGATCTGGCTGGCGCGCGGCAAGGCCAACAAGGATATCAGCGAGATTCTTTCGATCAGCCCGCGCACGGTGAACAAGCACCTGGAACAGGTCTACGAAAAGCTGGGCGTGGAGAACCGCGCCTCGGCGACCGCAATCGCCCTCGACCACCTGCGGCGCCTGTAAGCCTGGAACCGGCGGGCGAGCCTGGTCCCGTGACACGGCCATCATCTAGCTTGACGGTGTTACGGGAAGACAGCCGGGGAAGCGATCGCAATCAGACGATTACTTGATCCCCAAATAGATCTGGTGCAGGTCCCCTCTCGCAAGCAGCTCATCGGCCGTGCCATGAAGGACCACGCGACCGCTGTCGATCACCGCGGCCCTGTGAGCATGCCGCAATGAGATATTGGTATTCTGCTCGGCAATGAGGAATGACATCTGCTTTTGCCGATTGAGCTGGGAAATGATCTCAAATATTTCCTGCACGATGGTCGGCGCCAGACCCATTGACGGTTCGTCAAGCAGGACGAGTTCGGGACGTGTCAAGAGCGCCCTTGCGATCGCCAGCATTTGCTGCTCGCCGCCGGAGGTTAGGCCGGCAAGAATCTTCCGCTTGACCTTCAGTCGCGGAAACCAGCCGTAGATCTGTTCGATATCCGCGTTGAGATCGCGACGGCTCAATCGCCGTAAGAAGGCCCCGCTTTGAAGATTCTCCTCGACGGTCAAATGTGCAAAAACGTGCCGTCCCTCGAGAACCTGAACGATACCTGCTCGCGCCAGGATATGGGGCGCCGAACCGACGATATTATTCCCGGCAAAATAGATCTGCCCGCGACTGACGCGGGCCCGGTCGGCTTGCACCAGCCCGGAGATTGCCTTCAAAGTGGTGCTTTTTCCCGCACCATTGGCCCCCAACAGCGCGACGATTTGGCCGCGCCCGACATCCAGCGAGATGTCGGCAACCGCCAGAATTGAACCGTCATAGATGACTTCGATGTTTTCGACGGAAAGCAACTTGCTTTCAGCCGCCGGGATTGAAGCCGTGTTGGTCATGCCGCACCCACGTTTCGTCGTCGAGCTGGTGGTAGGCTGCCTCGTGCAGCCTACCACCAGGCCAGCTCAGTTCTCTTTCGAAGGATCCCGCGGCGTGATGCCGTGTTCCTTCGCATAGGCCGCGGATTTAGCTTCAATCAGCGGCCTCAGCGTTTCCCGGTCGGCCTGGATCCAGTCGGTCTCCAGAACCCATTTCGTCCCGTCCCACTGCTGGATACGGGCGGCGCCGCCGCCTTCGTGGTCGTATGGCGAAAGCTTGATCGGCTGCAGGAGCCCGAGGAAGCCGATCTTCTTCAACCGTGCCTCGTCGATCACCAGATGCTCGAAGGCCCAGCGCCCTTCCTCGCCATTCAAGGGACGGTTTCCGAACTTGGCATGGCCGGTGCGCAGCGCTTCAACAGCGAGGACCGCGTTCACGAGTCCTATGTTGTAATACACCGAGCCGAAGAACTTCGGATCCTGCAGATTGCTCTTCCCCGCATCGAGGATGTCTTTGCGCAAGCGGGCGTGAATATCGAAATTCGGACCGCCTGGATAGGGAGCCAGAGCCTGGTAACCTTTGGCCGCCGTGCCGGCGGGGATCACGTCTGCCTCGGAGCCAGCCCAGACATCACCGATAATATGGTCCGCCGGAATGCCAAATCGCGCCGCGGTCTTGATCGCAACCGGCGTGGAGACGCCCCAGGTCCGCAAAAACACCCAGTCGGGCTTGATCTCGCGCACCTTGCGCCACTGCGCCGATTGTTCGCTGCCCGGATCGGCCACGGGGATCTGGATGTTTTCAAAACCGTACTTCTTGGCCAGAAGCTGGATCGCGGGCTGCGTCTCGCGGCCATAGGCAGAGTCGTGATAGACGGTCACGATCTTCTTGCCCTTGAGCTTGTCGAAGCCCCCTTCTTTCTGCGCAATGAAATTAATGCCGACCGATGCCTGGCTATAGTAGTTGAACAGCAGCGGAAAGGCATAGGGGAACACCGTTCCATCGGTCGATTCGGTCCGGCCGCCGGCCGGGTCGATGAGCGGGATCTTGTCCGCCGCCGCCTTCTCGATCAGCGCATAGGTTGCCGGCGTTCCATGGGTAAAGAAGAAGGCGATCGGCGAACCGTCTTTGCCGTCCTTCACGCGCTCATAGACTTCGACAGTGCGGTCCGGGCTCCATTCGGTCTCGAACTCCTCATAGGCAAGCTTCACGCCGTCGATCCCGCCCTCGACGTCGTTGATATAGCGGAAGTAGTCCAGTTCCCCCGCCCACCAGAGCGTGCCGCTCGACGCATATGCTCCGACGCGATAGGTCGGGAGCGGGACATACTGTTCCCCCGGCCCTGCCTGGGCGACCGGCGATGCTATCGCAGCCGAGCCGGCCAGCAGCGCGGCAAAGATTGCCCTTCGTAACGTTCTACTCATAGTCTTCTCCTGTTGAGACTGATCGATGGATGAAGAGGTATTCGTGAGCTGCACCGGCCTCCTTGCCGTGCCGCTGATTCAGAACCGCAGAGGCCATACCGCGATGCGCTCCTTGGCGTTTCGAATAAGGCGCGCGATGCCATCCGGCTCTTTGATCAGGAACCAGATGATCAGGAACCCGAAGATCGCCTTCTGCACATTTTGCAGGAGCCCCGCATCCACATGACCGGCAAAGACCGACTGCACCACATAATCAAGCGCCAGGGGCAAGAGACTGATAAAGGCCGCACCGATGAAGTTGCCCTCGATGCTGCCCATGCCGCCGATGATGATGATGAACAAGATCTGAAACGACCGGTTGATGCCGAAGCTCTGAATGCCTGCCGAGCCGAGATAGGCGAAAGCCCATAACGCGCCGGCAATGCCCAGGTAGAACGAGCTGATCGCGAAGGCGAGATTCTTGTAGCGGTGCACCGGGATACCGATGACCGCCGCAGCGGTGTCCATGTCGCGGATCGCCATCCAGCTTCGCCCGACATGGCTCTGCAGCAGGTTCTTCGCAACCCAGGTAAGGACGATAACGATGGTCACCGTCAGGTAGTACCGGCCCGCGGTCGAGCCGATGTCGAGGCTGAAGAGCGCGAGATGCGGCAGAGAAACGGTGCCGGAAGAGCTATAGTTGTAGAACCAGGGGAAATTCAGAAACACCCATTCGAGAAAGAACTGCGCCGCCAGGCTGGTGACCATCAAGTAGAAGCCTTTGATCCTCGAACTGGGCAGACCGAACAGCAATCCGACCACGGCGGCAATCAGGCCGGCGCCGACCAGCGCCAGCGGCAGCGGTATGAAAGGCGCGTGGATGCCGAACAGAAACGTCGAGAAGGCGCCGACCGCCATGAAGCCGCCCGAGCCCAATGAGGTCTGGCCGGTATATCCCGTGAGCAGGTTCAGCCCCAGTCCCGCCAGGGAGAGGATCAGCAACGGCACGATGATGGCGTCCAGCCAGTATTCGCTGCCGAAATAGGGCACGATCACCAGCAGCGTCACCAGCAGCAGCGCAATGCCCCAGCGGGGACGCCGTTCGGAGAACGACAACAGCTGCGCTTTGGTATTGGTCGCGACACTTGATACGGCCATCAGACTCTCTCGATCACGCGTTCGCCAAAGAGGCCGGCCGGTCGGATATAGAGGAATACCAGTGCGAGGAAGTAAGCGAACCAGGACGTCGTGCCGCCGCCGATCAAGGGGCCGATATATGTCTCGGCCAGATTCTCGGCAGCGCCCACGATCAAACCGCCCGCAATCGCCCCGCCGATCGAAGTGAAGCCGCCGATGATAAGGACAGGGAGGGCCTTCAGCACGACCAGGGACAACGAAAACTGGACGCCCTGACGCGCGCCCCACAGCATGCCTGCAACCAGCCCGACAATGCCGGCGACAGACCAGACAATCTGCAGGATTCTGTTTTGATTGATGCCGATGGAAAGAGCGGCGCGCGTATCGTCGGCGATCGCGCGCAACGATATGCCGATACGTGTCTTATTGAAGAACAACGCCAGAATGCCGACCAGGACGACGGCGGTCACGGCGGCGACGAGATCAAACTGGCTGATCAGCACGTCGCCGATGAATAACGGGACATCGTCGATCCCGAGATCGAGCTGATGCACCTGCGCACCCATCAGTCCCTGGGCGCCGCCTTCGACAATGTAAGACAGGCCCAGCGTCGCCATGAAGAGCGTCATCGGGCTCCGATTGGCCAATGGACGCAGAATCAAGCGCTCTATGGCAACGGAGCCGGCGATCAGGATAAGGATCGTCATCACCAGGGCCGCAGCAAAGGGAATTCCGGCCTCCTTCAGGGTAACGAAGGTCAGCGCCGCAAACAGCAGGATGGAGCCCTGTGCAAAATTGAAGACGCCGCTCGCCTTGTAAATCAACACGAAGCCGATCGCGACCAGTGAGTACATGGTCCCGGCGAGGAGGCCGCCGACGAATGTCTCGATGAATGTGCTCATATCGCGGCCCTCTCAGTGTACAGTGCCGAGATAGGCAGAGATCACTTCGGGATTGGCCTGTATCTCCGCCGGTGTCCCGTCGCCGATCTTCCTGCCATAGTCGAGCACCACCACATGGTGCGACATGTTCATCACGATGCCGATATCATGTTCAATCAGGACAACCGTGACATCGAGATGCCGATTGAGGTCTACGACGAAATCGCTGATCTCCTCCTTCTCTTCGGCGTTCATGCCGGCGAGCGGTTCATCCAGCAGCAGCAGCTGGGGTGCGGAAACCAGTGCCCTGCCGAGTTCGACTCTCTTTTGAATCCCATATGCCAGAGTCCCGACTGCCAGGTCGCGATATGCCTGCAACTCCAGGAATTCGAGGATGGATTCAGCCCGATCGCTGAACGCAGCCTCTTCGCGGCGCGCCCGGGGGAGACGCAAGGCTTGCTCGACGAAGGTGACAGCCGAATGCCGCGCGAGGCCGGTCAAGATGTTCTCTTTGACCGTCATTTTCTTAAACAGCGCGTTGTTCTGGAAGGTCCGGGCAATGCCCCGGCGTGCCACCTGGATCGGCTTGATGTGACGAAAATGCTCGCCATCGAACACGACTTCACCGGCATCCGGCAAGTAGACGCCATTCAGGATATTGAGAAGGGAACTCTTCCCGGCGCCGTTGGGACCGATCAGTGCGCAAATCTCGCCGCGCCGAACCGAAAACGAAAGATCGGCGATTGCAGACACGCCTTTGAAGGAGAGGGAGATATTGCGAACGTCGAGCAGAGGTTCGCCGCCGCCGGTTATTGGCGCGTTCATTGCCCGGCTCCAGCGCTGCCCGGCAATGCCTGCGGCTTGAACAGACCGGGATTTTCCTCCCGTACTTTCCGAGATGATATCCGGCTCAAGCCGAAGATCTTATGCACGCGGGCGCCGACGAGGCGGCCGAACGGCCCCGCCTCTTCCGACTCCGACAGACTGTAGATTCTTCTTCGCCAGCTTCGCCCGGCGGGCAACCGTGCCTCGATCTCGTTTTCCAGAAGCTGGCGCCGCGCTTCCGAACATAAGATCGATGTCGGCTGTATGGTCTTTCGATCGCGGGTAGCCGATCCGGCGGTCTCCGGGAAGGCGATGGCGGTGGCGTCGGATAGCCATCCGCTGACGATAATCGACAGGCCGTCTTGCCACTCCGTGCCTTCGTCGACCCAGATGGTACGCTGTTTCCTGAGATACCGGGTGATATTCCCGGCGTCCACGCTGCCATGCGTCTCGCCGAGCAGATCATCCAGGGAAACGACTTCCCAGGGGTCGGCGCGGTAGCTGGGCGTCTGCCGGGCAACAAGCCATCGCTTAGCCCCCCGAGCGTCTGCGATGGAAACCCAGTGAGCAATATCCCCCCGATGCGCAACAAAGGCATGAGTCGGCAATGCTTCGCCGAACAGATGCCTGAGTTCTTCACCGTGAAGATCTCGGGCGACCGGCGTTATGGCCGCGCCGGCCGAGCTCGCCGCCAGCGCAAAGAGGAGGAGATCCGGTTCATAGGCGCCGCTGACAGCGACCCGCGCTCCGCTCCCCAGGCCGAGGGCCTGCAGCCTTGCCCGGAGCTTTTCAAGCGTGTGAAAGGCATCAGCCCAGCGCAACACCGTCCAGCGACCGCGCCGCTTGTGAATGAGCGCCGGTGCATCGGGCCGCTCACGGCTGATATCTCGGACCCGCTCGAATACCGTTTCAGAGAGGCGCGGCCCTCCGGCCTGGATCCGGCTATGATCGTTGCTCTTGTTCACCGACTTTGCTCTTTCCGCCTACTGGACATCGATTGGGCTGTCGTCACACCTGCCCGATCCGCCATTGATAGGGCGGGGGCGTTCCGTTGACGGCGTAATCGCCCACGATCCTGTCCTTATAGATTCGGGGATTATGCGAGCTCAGCGTGCGCGCATTGCGCCAGAAGCGGTCCAGCCCTTTGGTGCGGATCGTGGACGACGCTCCCAGGGCATCAAAAAGAATGGTGGTTGCATCGAGGATGAGGTTGGTGATCACGGTCTGCGCCTGCGCGGCTTCCAGTTCCGCGATGGCATTGGCCTTTTCATCGGCCGCCGCATCGTTGGTAAAGCGCGTATCGAAGGCGCGCTGGAGCGATTCCGCGACCTTTAGCACGATCGCACCCGCCGAATAGGCCGCACTTCGAACGCGCCCGACGACCTGCAGAACCTGCGGATCCTGGCTGGAACGAGGACCTGCCGCATTGCTGTAGTTTCGTGTGCGGGCTGCGACGGCCGCCGCCAGTTCGCGTGTCGCCGCACGCCCAATTCCGGCCAATGTTGCCAGGTGAACGAGCTGGTAAAAGGCCGCAGAGTATTTGAAACGGTCATCATCCGGCACGACATTGCCGGCTTCGACCGGTACGTCGACGAACGTCGTCGTTCCGCTCGCGGTCAGAATCTGACCGAACCCGTCCCAGTCGTCGACGATCTCCACACCCGGCGCGCCGCGGCGGACAAAGGCGCCGGCTGAATTGCCTTCTTCGTCTTGGACACCGACATCGATCCAGTCGGCGAATAATGAGCCGGTGGTGTAGAATTTCTTGCCGGTCAGCTTCCAGCCATCGCCGCTACGGGTCACGCGGGTCGAAAACTCCGCCTGCTTGGCGTTGCCGATCTCGGTCCAGGCGTTCCCCGTTATGTCGCCGCCGGCAAGCCGCGCAAACCACGCCTCGCGAAGTCCCGGATTCCGGGAATTGACGATATCCTCCGCAAATCCAAAATGCCCGCGCAGCGCCTGCGTGATATTTGAGTCGGCGGCCGAGAGTTCGATCAGCAGGGCGAAGAGCTCGGGCAGCGTCGCCCCGAAACCACCCTTGTCCCGGGGGACGCGAAGGGCGCCGAAGCGCGCTTCCTTCAACCATTTGATTTCATCATGCGGCAGGATCCGCTTCACCTCGCGGTCAATCGCCTGACTTTCAATCTTTTGAAAGATTGGCCGGAACGTCTCCGCCATTTTTTCGTAATGCGCGCTGGGTCCGGCACCCCAAGCCTGATCAATCTGAGTCATTTGAATTCCATAGCTCTCCGCGGGCGATGGTGGGCCCCGGCGTCAATTGTTTGCTTTTGGTGTTTCGTGCGATCGGTGGCCGTAGCCACCGATCATTCATCCCGCAGCGGCGTGGGCAATCTGGCGGCGCGCATTTTCGGCTTCGAGTTCGCGGACCAGCGGATAGACGTGGCGGCCGAAATACTCGATTTCCTCCTGGAAATGGAGGAAGCCTGCGAGAATGAGATCGATTCCGGCTGCCTTAAGCGCAACGATGCGACGTGCAATCTGCTCCGGCGTACCGATGAGGTTGGTTTTGAAGCCGTCATTCGGCTGCACGAGGTCCGCAGCTTTTGATTTGGCCCAATTGCCGACCCCATCGCCGGTGGATTGACCTGCCTGCTTCACGGCTTCGGCAAAACCGGCAATCGCAGCCGGATCGGCTTTGGCGATGATTTCAGCATGAACCTCGCGGGCTTCGGCCTCGCTATCCCTGGCAATGATGAAGGCGTTCGCCCCGACACGCAGCTGACGGCCCCGCTCGGCAGCCAGATCCTTTACCTGCCGTGCCTGCGCCGAAAGCTCGTCGATGGAACCGCCATTGGTGAAGTACCAATCGGAGTTCTCGGCCGCCATGACGCGTGCGGCAGTCGATGACCCGCCCTGGAAAATCAATGGATGCGGCTTGAAGCTCGGCTTCGGGTTCAAATGATACTTGTCGATCTTATAGAAATCGCCCTTGAAGCTGAATTCCTCTTCCGTCCAGATGCCCTTCAGCACCTTGATGAACTCGGTCGAGCGCCGATAGCGGTCGTCGTGGCTGAGCCACGGCATGCCGAGGACATCGAATTCGTTCTTGAACCAGCCGCTGACAATATTGATGTGCCAGCGGCCCTTGGAAATGTGATCGGCGGTGGCGCCGAGTTTTGCCACCACTGCGGGATGCCAGAATCCCGTCATGCAAGCGACGATAACATTTAGGCGTTCTGTCACATTGAGAAGCGACATGGCGAATGCGCTCGCCTCATGCTGACCATCAGCACGGTAGCCACCGACAAAACGCGTCGCCGTCAATGCAAAATCGAAACCCGCGTTCTCCGCCATGCGCGCCAGCTTGGCGTTGTAATCAAAATCCCAACCGGTTCGTTGCTCGATCTTGCTGACGACCTGGCCACCGCTCAGATTGGAGACCCAATAGGCAAAACGAACAGGCTCATCAAGATAAGGCGTAATACTGTCTGACATGACTACTTCTGCTTCGCGTCGCGGGTTGATGATGCGGCTCATCGTGGAGCGCGACGCGGCACCAACGAAGAACGATCACCCGCGAGCAAATCGCAGGACGATTCACTCCACCTGTTTTCGCCTTAGTTTGCCGACGTGACGCGTCTCAGCTATTTACGCTCTCACTTCTATTCACTACCTGTTTCGTAGAGATATGAACCGCCGCGTATGGCAGGCGCAACGGAGGATTTCTCTCGCACGGCGCGAGGAAATTTTTCGTCCGAGCGGTGCGAGGCACAAGCCGATGCGCCAAAGAGGTTCTTCAACCGGCCCCCTGTTTTCGGATCATTGAGCGGTCTGGCTTCCCGCGCGGAGGAACAGCGTTGGCGGCGCGATTACCCGTACCTGTCGGCGAGTTCTTGCAAACGACCGGTCCAACCGCAACGGGGAAAACAACTAATGGTGGATACTCTTGGGATAGCCGCCGGCTGGTGGATTGTGGTTGTCGCCTCACCGGACATGCCCTGCGACGCTGCCCGTGACCGGTTTGGATAACCTCCCCTCCTTCTGGCCGAGCGCCCCAGCGAGGTTCGCGTGCGCGACGGGCATATGTTTGCGAGATGAGGAGCGGCGAGAAAAATGTCGATAACCGGCGGTCGCCGCGATATGTAAGCGGGATGGACACAAATACCGATTTCGAGATTTTCGTCGTGACGGCTCCTGGCCTGGAGGCCGCGCTTTGCGCGGAGATACAGGCCAAGGGATTCCGCGCGCCAAAGCCGGTCAAGGGCGGCGTCAACATTAGGGGCGGCTGGCCCGAGGTCTGGCGCGCCAATCTCGAGATTCGCGGCGCCAGCCGCGTTCTCGCCCGTATCGGTGAATTCCGGGCGCTCCATCTCGCACAGCTCGACAAGCGGGCGCGCCGGGTGGCCTGGGGCGAAATCCTGCGGCCGGACGTGCCGTTCCGCGTCGAAGCCTCCTGCAAGGCCTCGCGCATCTACCACCAGGGCGCAGCGGCGCAGCGGATCGAGAAGGCGATCAAGGATGAGCTTGGCGCGCCGGTCTCCGCCGATGCCGAGCTCTGCATCAAGGCGCGCATCGACGACGACCTGTGCACCATCAGCATCGATACGTCAGGCGAATCTCTTCATAAGCGCGGCCATAAAGAGGCCGTCAGCAAGGCGCCGATGCGGGAGAACCTGGCGTCCCTCTTCCTGCGCCAATGCGGCTATGACGGCACGGAGCCCGTGGTCGATCCGATGTGCGGCTCTGGCACCTTCGTCATCGAGGCGGCGGAAATCGCCGCCGGGCTGAAGCCGGGCCGGTCACGGCACTTCGCTTTCGAGCAGCTCGCGAATTTTGACGCGGCAGCCTGGAAGCGCCTGCGGGAAAAGGAAGGCGGAAAATCGGCGAGCCGGGACCCTGATATCCGGTTTTACGGCAGCGACCGGGATGCCGGTGCGATCGATATGAGCCGCGCTAATGCCACACGTGCGGGCGTCACCGAGATGACCGAGTTTCAGCAGCACGCGATCAGCGACCTGGTGGCGCCGAGCGGCAAGCCTGGCCTCGTCATCGTCAACCCGCCCTATGGCACGCGCATTGGCGACAAGAAGCCGCTCTATGCGCTCTACAATGCGCTCGGCCAGACGCTGCTCGCGCGGTTTAGCGGTTGGCGCGTCGGCATCATCACCAATGAGGCGTCCCTCGCCGGCGCAACCGGCCTGCCCTTCGCGCCGCCGGCCGGTCCGGTCTCGCATGGCGGGATCCGCGTGACGCTGTTCCTGACCGGCCCGCTGCCCTGAGGGCCGGTTAACCTGAAAGGATGGCGCGGCCGGTCGTGGACCGGCGGACCGGGAGCCGCAATAAGCTGTTAAATTCCATCGCCAGATATGCTGTAGTCGTTTGCCTCTCCCGCTGCGTCGAGCGATCGGCCGGCGCGGCCATCCGGTCCTGTCCTATAGGGCGCCTGCGGAAGACGTCACAGCGCCTTCAACCACTTGAAATATTGGGGATGCCATGGACAACAAGCATTTCCGTGTCGCGATTCTCGGCCTGGGTGCCATGGGAAGCGCCGTGGCCGGGCGGCTCGTCGCCTCCGGCGTCGATGTTCTAACGGTCCTGGAAGGACGCAGCGAGGCCAGCCGTAAGCGCGCGGCGGCGATGGGCGTGCGCACTGGCGCATGGCCCGATCTCGCGGCAGTGGATATCGTCCTGTCGATCGTGCCGCCGTCGCAGGCGATGTCCGTTGCCGCCGCCGTCGCCGCCATTGCCGGCGCCAAACGCGGGCGGATATTTGCCGACTGCAATGCCATCAGTCCGCAGACGATGCAATCGGTCGCCGCGCTTTTCGCCGGCACCGCCGATCAGGTGGTCGATGCGGGTATCATCGGCGCCCCGCCGAAAGACGGATACGATCCTGCGATCTATGCCTGCGGTCCCGGCGCGCAGCAGCTCTCGGTATTGAAGGATCGCGGTCTCGATCTTCGCGCGATCGAGGGTCCGATCGGCGCGGCGTCGGCGCTGAAGATGTCCTATGCCGGCATCACGAAGGGCCTGACGGGATTGGGTGCGGCAATGATATTGGCGGCAACGCGCGCAGGTGCGGCTTCACATTTGATCGCTGAACTCAATGCCAGCCAGCCGCAGCTGCTGCAGTGGCTCGTCCGCACTGTTCCCGCGATGCTGCCGAAGGCCTATCGCTTCGACGGCGAGATGTCGGAGATCGCCGCTTTCATCGGCGATCCCGCAGCCGGCGCCGACATCTATGAGGAAATCGCCCGGCTTTACCGCGCCATCGCGATTGACGTCGAAGCCGATGGCGAAGCAGCAAAGTGCCTGCTCGCCTTCGCAAATGCGGCCAAGCAATAACGGCAAGCCGGCGGGTGATGCCGGGCGTTTACCCAGAGGCAGCTCCACGCTTTGCACGGAGCCATCCCCGACGGGCCATCGAGCAGGCCCATCGGGGGCTGCCCGATCCTAGCTCCGCACGAAGGCCAGGAGGTCCTGGTTGATCACCTCGGCATGAGTGGTCAGCATGCCGTGGGGGAAGCCCGGATAGATTTTCAGCGTGCTGTTCTTGAGGAGCTTGGCCGAGAGCAGCGCCGCGTCCTTATACGGAACGATCTGGTCATCATCCCCGTGCATCACCAGCGTCGGCACGTCGATGCTCTTAAGGTCCTCAGTGAAGTCCGTTTCGGAGAATACCTTGATGCCGTCGTAATGCGCCTTCGCACCACCCATCATGCCCTGGCGCCACCAATTCTGGATGACGCCTTCCAGCGGCTTGGCGCCCGGCCGATTGAAGCCGTAGAACGGACCTGCTGGCACATCACGGTAGAACTGAGCGCGGTTGGCTGCCAGGGCGCTACGGAGCCCGTCGAATACCTCGATGGGCAGGCCATCAGGGTTGCCGGGCGTCTTCACCATGATCGGCGGTACGGCCGACATCAGCACCGCCTTGGCGACCCGGCCCTTGCCGTGCCGGGCGACATAGCGGGTCACTTCGCCGCCGCCGGTCGAGTGACCGACATGAACAGTGTTGCGCAGATCCAGATGTTCGACCACGGCCGCCGCGTCGGCGGCGTAATGATCCATATCATGCCCGTCCCCGACCTGGCTCGACCGCCCATGGCCGCGGCGATCGATACCGACGACCCGATAGCCGTGCTGGACGAAGAACAGCATCTGGGTGTCCCAATCGTCTGAGCTGAGGGGCCAGCCATGGTGGAAGACGATGGGTTGGCCCTGGCCCCAGTCCTTATAGAAGATCTGGACGCCGTCCTTGGTGGTGATCGTGCTCATGGTTTGGGCTCCTTTGTTGAGATCGGCGGGAAAGCTTGCCGCT
>DATLIX010000068.1:0-9711 GCA_035539215.1 Dongiaceae bacterium
GGCAATGATCGGGAAGGCGATGCAGAGGGCGCCGAAGGCCGCCACCTTGACCTGGGTGAAGAACACCTCGGTCACATCGGTATAGATGACGCGCAGCACCTGCTGGTCGGAAACCTGATTCTCCTTCAAGGCCTTGGCCAAAGGTGCCGCCAGGAAATCGAAAATCGGCTGGGCGAAATAGAAGCAGATCAGAAAGGCGATGACGAAGCCAACCAGGGACCAGAGCAGGCGCGTCCGCAATTCGATCAGATGCGCCATCAGCGGCATCTTCTTGTCTTCTTCGGCGCCAGTCACGAGGTCTTACTCACTTCCTGATCGAGCTTGATTTTCTTGATTGCCTCATCGCCTTCGACCGCGAGGGTCGAGGCCGCCGCCTGGCGCAGATCGTCATCGTGCCGGTTTCCCGGCCCACCCTCTACCGGTGTCTCGCGCGGGTCCCCCTCGATCAGCGGCGCAGCCTCGCCGATCAGTTCGGCAACCGGCGCAACACCCGCCTCGTCCACTCCCGGCAGCCGTGTCGCCGAACCGCCCGGCGCAAAGGCAGCCACGGCGGGATTGATTTCGGTTGTGGGGAGCGCGGGGGTTTCGGGAAGAGCGGGGCCGGCGATCTCGGCCGCTGGCTTTTCATTGATCGCCGCCGGATTGACCGGCTCGTCGACGGGCGGCGTCAGCGCCGACTTGATCTCGCCATCGGCGTCGAGATGCTTCTCGATGGCATCGGAGATGGTGCCCTTGTTGAGATCGGCGATCGCCTTCTTGGCGTCTTCGAGTTCGGCTTCGCGAATGATTTGATGCACGCCGCTCTGAAATTCATTGGCCAGCTTGCGCGCCTGTCGCATCAGGCCGGAAACCGTCCGCAGGGCGTTCGGGAGTTCCTTGGGGCCAAGCACCACCAAGGCGACAACGGCGATGAGCGCCATCTCGTCCCAGCCAAGATCGAACATCCTGTGATCCTTCTATCAGGCGGCGGCGCAACCGGACCCCTCCGGCGGCCGCTTCCCGCAATCGTCGCTTAGGAGCGATCGATCATGCCTTGTTTGTCGTCGCTGGTGTTCGCCTGGCCTTCGGCCGGCTTCTCTTCCTTCAGGCCCTTCTTGAAGGCCGTGACGCCCTGGCCCAGATCCTTCATCAGATTGGGAATCTTGCCACGGCCGCCGAAGAAAATCAGCACGATCGCCAAGACGATCAGCCAATGCCAAATGCTAAAACTGCCCATTACGGGATACTCCCTGTTATTCTGTTCGTTAAGCCGTTGCCGGGACTATGGCAAAATCACTGCGCCCCTGCAAATGAATCTGCAGTCCCAGCCTAACCCTCATCTGGTGGGGTCAAAGGCTGTCGACAACCGCTTTTTGCAGCACCTTGGTTAATTCGTTGTCCCGGCGCCGCCTTAATTTAGCGACCATCACGCGCAAGTGCCGGCAGTCGTGCAGCTATCAGGAAGCATCGTCGCTTTGGCGCTGTCAGTCGCCTTTGCGTTCGGCCTCATCCTCGTCTTCTTCCGGTTCCGCGGCCGGGCCGCCATCGGAACGCTGCTGGTCGGTGCGTTCCTCGTCGAGGCCTTCCTCGAACACCGCCGGATCGTCCAGCAATTCGTCGGGCAGGCTTTCGGTCTCGATATCGGCCAGGTCCGGATCTTCCAGTTCTTCCGCCAGATCGGCCGCGGCTTCCGCCCGGGCGGCCTGGTCGGCTTCCGGCAGTTCCTCGCCGGTCAGCGCATCGTCGAGTGCGACATCGCCCTCGGTATCTCCGGCAGGCACGTCCTCCTCGGCCTCGGCACCTTCCAGCCGCGCCAGAACGCTCGCCTCATAGGCGTCATCGGCGGCTTCGCCAGGGGCGGGTGAGCGGTCGTCGTCGACCTCGTCGTGCTCATCCGCCTCGTCCTCGTCGCCCACGTCGCCATTCGGCGGCAAGGTGCCCTGCACGCCCAGCGTCGCCACATTGGTGCGGGTATCGAGGAGGCCGGCCGCGCGCAGTTCCTCGACGCCCGGCAGCGCGTCGCAGCTTTCCAGGCCGAAATGTTCCAGGAAGGCCTCGGTCGTCACCCAGGTCACCGGGCGGCCCGGCGTCTGGCGGCGGCCCTTAGGCTTGATCCAGCCCGCCTCCAGCAGATTATCGAGCGTGCCCTTGGAGATGGCGACACCGCGGATCTCTTCGATCTCCGCCCGCGTCACCGGCTGGTGATAGGCCACGATCGCCATGGTCTCGACGGCGGCGCGGGTCAATTTGCGTTCGACCTTCTGCTCGATATGGAATTTCGAGCTGAGATCGCCCGCCGTGCGGAAGCACCAGCGGTCTTCGACCATCGAAAGCTGCACGCCGCGATTGGCATAGATATCCCGCAATTCCTGCAACAGGCCGGGAATATCGGCATCCTCCGGCATGCGCGCCTTCAGCGCATCGACGCTGAGCGGCTCCGAAGAAGCGAAGAGAATGGCCTCCAGGAGGCGCTGCAATTGAAAGCGATCGTCACTCATCACGCATGGTTGCCTTGATTGAAATCCTGGCTCTGTTCGCTGTCGCTATCGGCTGCACCACCATCGGTGCCGCGATCCGCTTCGTCATCGAAGACGTCCGCTGCGGCAGTATCTTGCCCGGGCAGGTTGCCGTTGGGGCCATTGTCGCCTGAGCCGCTCATATCCGGCCCGCTACTGCCCGGCCCGCCGCCGCCGGAATCGTCCCCGCCATCGTCCGAACCATCGGTGTCCTCAAGCTTGTCCCAGTCGCGCGGGATGCCGGGCTTGAGATAGATCGGGCCGAAGGTGCCGTCCTGGCGCAGTTGCACGCGGCCGGAACGCGCGAGCTCCAGCGAGGCGGCGAAGGTGGCCGCCAGGGCCGCGCGCCGCTGCAGCGGATTGAGCAGCAGGTCCTCCGGCAGGAAGTCGCGCAGGATGGTCCAATCCAGCTTCTGGCCGATCAGATCGCCGATGCGATGCAGCGCGTCATCCATCGAGAACAGGCGCAGCGGCTCGATATGCAGAATGCCTTCGCGCTTGCGCCCCGGATGGGTGCCATAGGCTTTCAGCAGCTCATAGAGCGTCAGGTTGTAGACCGGCACCTGGATGAGGCGCACCGGCTCGGGTTCGCCGCGGCGGAAGAAGTCGCGGTTGAGCTGCGGCAAGGCCAGCAGGGCCTGCCCCGCCTTCTGCATCGCCGCCAGGCGCTGCAGCTGGAAGGCAAGAGCCGCCGCCATTTCGGCGCCCGACGGTTCGCCATCCTTGGGCGGTTCGGGCAGCAGCAGGCGCGACTTCAAATAGGCGAGCCACGCCGCCATGACGAGATAATCGGCGGCGAGTTCCAGGCGCAGGCGCCGGGCGCGCGCCACGAAAGCGAGATACTGATCGGCCAGTTCCAGGATCGAGATCTTCTTCAGATCGACCTTCTGATCGCGGGCCAGGGTCAGCAGAACGTCGATCGGGCCTTCATAGCCGTCGAGATCGAGCACCAGATCGCCATTGTCGTCGGGCGATTTCTTGACCGGTTCATCGAAGCCCGCCGCGGCGTCTGCCGGCTTTGCTTCGGCCGGCTCTGCTTCAGCGGTGCGCTCGGTCGGCTCGGTCGCCGCTTCGTCTGCTGCCGGACCACTCTCGGCCGCCGCCTCGGCGTCGCTGTCTTCGGCCACCGCCTGCCCTGGTTCGACCTCTCCCGGCTCGATCTCTCCGGGCTCGATCTCTCCGGGTTCGACTTGCGCTGGGCCGGTCTGGGCTGGCTCGGCAGGGCCGCCCTCGCCCGCTTCCGGCGCGGCGGAAACGGGGTCGGCCGGCGTGCTGCCGATTTCGTCCTGATCATCCATAGCGGTCATGCGGTCGGTTACTACCTGGCAGCTGGAACAGAAATGGAACGGCTACTGCCTAGAATCCGAGATATGACGCGATTCCGGTCAGATGGGCGATCCCTGTCAGCACATAGCTGGAAGCCGGACGGAGAATCCAGCCTAAAATGCTGAGCTGCGGCACGGCGATGCCGAGGAAAATGAGGCCCATCAGGATCAACATGCCGTGACGTTCCAGGCGCGCCAGGGGCATCGCCAGGGATCTCGGCAGAATCCCGACCGCCACGCGGCCGCCGTCGAGCGGCGGAATCGGGATCAGATTGAACAAAGCCAGCCAGACATTGAGCTGCATCGAATTCCACAAGGTCAGCACCGCGAAATCCTGATAGGCGCCGGGCAGGAAGATGGCCAGATGGAACAGTAGCGCGGAAATTGTGGCGATGATGAAATTGGCGCCGGGACCGGCAGCGGCGACCAGGACGCTGTCGCGCCGCGGATGCCGCAGATTGCGGTAGTTGACCGGAACCGGCTTGGCATAGCCAAACAGGAATCCGCCCGCCAGCCACATGATAGCCGGCAGCAGGATGGTGCCCATCGGGTCGATATGCTTCAGCGGATTGGCCGTGACCCGGCCCAGCATATAGGCGGTGCGGTCGCCGCACAGAAAGGCGACGAAGCCATGCGCCGCCTCATGCAGCGGAATGGCGAAGAGGATCGGCAGGACCCAGGTGGTCGCAGCTTGGATCGTTGCCGAAATGTCGTGACCGCCCAAAATTCGCTCCTGTCACTGCGCAGCGAGCGACTCAGCCGATCAACCGGTCCAGCTCCGCACGCGTTTCGACCGGATCGATAGCGGAACCGGCCGCAGTGCGCAACCGCGCCTGCCCCCGTTCATATCGGGCTTTTGCCGCCGGCGACAAGGGGCTGAGCCCGGCAGCCACCTGACGCATCTCGTCCATATCGCCATTACAATGCAAAACGATGTCGCAGCCGGCCGCCAGGGACCCGGCCGCGCGATCGGTAAAACTGCCGCCCAGCGCCTTCATGCTGAGGTCATCGGTGAGCAGCAGGCCGTCGAAGCCGATCTCGCCGCGGATGGCCTCGCCGATCACGGCCTTGGAGAGCGTCGCCGGATGCGTGGCATCGATCGCCTCATAGACGAGATGCGCCGTCATGCCCCAGGGCAGGTCTTTGAGCGCGACGAAGGGGCGGAAATCGGCAGCCGCCAGCGTCGCCCGATCGGCCGCCACACGCGGCAGAGCGAGATGACTGTCGACCAGAGCGCGGCCATGGCCGGGAATGTGCTTGATCACCGGCATGACGCCGCCGGCCAGCAGCGCCTCCGCGGCGATGCGGCCGAGATCGGCAACCAGATCAGGATCGCCGCCGAACGAACGGTCGCCGACCACGTCATGCGCGCCGGGAAAACGCAGATCGAGCAAAGGTGCGCAATCCACCGTGATGCCAAGATCGATCAGCTCGGCCGCCACCAGGCGGTGATTGAGATGGACCGCACGCTCCGCCGCCGCGCGGTCGCGCTGCGCCAATGCGCCGAACACGCCCGGCGCCGGCACGTCGCGCCAATGCGGCGGCTTCAAGCGCCTTACGCGCCCGCCTTCTTGGTCGATCAGCACCGGCGCATCCGGCTTGCCGATCGCGGCGCGCAGATCAGTCGTCAGGCGGCGCAGCTGCGCGGGATCGACGACATTGCGGGCAAACAGGATGAAGCCCAGCGGCTGCGTCGCGCGGAAGAACGCAGCCTCGGCGGCCTCAAGCTGTGGCCCGGCACAGCCAAAAATGACGGCATTCGTCATCAGCGATCCGGGGTCATCGGCAATCAGGTGTCATCGGCGCTCGGGCAGAGGCTCAGTGCGCGAGGATACAGGCCTGGCCCTGCGCCGCCAGCGCGGTGCAGACCGATTTGGCCGCTGCCTTGTCGGCGAAAGGCCCCGCCTGGACGCGATAGAAAACGCCTTCGGCACCCTTGTCGACCTTTTCCACCATCAGGCTGAGATTGCCGAGCTGGCTCGGATGGGCCTTTTGCAGCTTGGCCCAGGTCGCCTTCGCCGCCGCCTCAGTCTTCACCGCCGCCAGCTGGACGCGGAGCTTGCCGCTCGGCGCGGCGGCAGGCGTTGTCGTTGCCGATTTTGCCGCCGGCTGCGCGGTTGCGGCAGCCGTGCCCGGCGTCGCGGCAGGGGCCGACGGGCTGGTGGCGGCCGACGCCGTTATCGTCGGTGATGTCGCCGTCGATGATGTCGTGGCCGGCGCGGCGGGAACCGCCGGGCTAGCGCTCATGGCACTGGAGCCGGCATTGGGCACGGCGGGAACGGCAGGCACCGCCGGCGCGGCGGGTGTCGTCGTCGCAGTGCCGGTCGCGGTTGCCGGTGCCGGCACGGCTGGCGCGGGGACGGCTGGCGCAGCGGTACTCGCTGCTTCCTGGCCGCTGGGCTGCTGCGTGCCCTGGCCCGCTTCATTCGTCGCCTGGCCGTTCGCCGCCGGCGTTCCTTCCGCGGCGGGTGCCGGCGGTGCCACCGGCTGTTCCGGCGGCGGCAGCACGGTTTCGCCCCCTTGCGTCTTCGGCTGGCCGTTCATGTTCTCCAGCACCTGGACGTTCTGATTGGGCACCTGCAGGCCACCCTGGTCGGTCGGCTTGACCTTTTCCGGCGTTGAATCGGCGGCAATGACCGGCACGTCGCCGCTGTGACGGGTGCCGATCCAGAAGCCGACGATGACGATGGCCGCGACCGCGCCGGCGATCAGCACCATGCGGCGGTTGCGCTTGCGCCGGCCGTCATCCTCTTCGACGCGCGGATAGTCGCTGCCAAGCGGCGGCGGCCCCATATCGACGCCGGCGAGGAGATCGGGCTGGCTCGTGGCCGCCGCCGGGGCGCTGCCGAGATAGCTGCTGGCGGTGCCGCTGGCATTGTTGCCGAGGCTGCCCGCGGAAATCGGGCTCGGCGGCGTTACGCCGGCGGCATTGCCGAAACCGGCGGGTCCGCTGCTCATCGGATTATTACCCAGGGGAGGATTACCCAGGGGAGGATTACCCAGGGGATTACTGCTCATCGGATTACCGGCGGCCGGATTGGCATTGGCGGGCGCCGTGCCGGCCTGACCGAAAGGCGCGTTGCCGGCGGCTGATCCCAGCGTCGGCTCGGCCCGCAGCGCCGAGGCGGTCGGCAGCGGCGCGTTCCCGATCTGGTCGGCGAGACGCTGTTCCGGAAGACGCTGCTCGGGCAGGCGGGGCGCTGCCTGGGAGGTGATCGGCGGCATGACATCGCCCCGCAGGCGGCCGAGGGCTGTGGCGATCTTGGCCTGGGCCTGTTCGGGATTGGGGTTGTCAGACGACATGAGGAGCTACCTTCCTTCCCGCCCAGTTCACCAGAAACCTCTCGAGTCGCCAGCAAGCATCGGGAATGTTTGAGAAATTTGCCTATCAGACCAAGAATCGCCCGAGTCGGTCAAGCATGAAGACCCGTGTTGAATCCGTTAACAGGCGGATTTGACAGCGTTTTTCAGGCATTTTTGTGACCGCCGCCGGCCTGGGTCCCGCGCGGGCAGGCATTCCTGCCCGCGCGCTACATGCGCTCATAAGGGTCGAAAAGCCGCCGGTGCATCTCCAGCGCATATTTGTCAGTCATGCCGGCGATGTAATCGGCCACCAGACGGGCCGTCGCCGCGGTGCTGGGCGCATCGACGTCCTGCTGCCATTCCGACGGCAGGCAGGTCGGCTGGGCGACCAGCAGGCTGTAGAGATCGACCACCACGCGTTTCGCCTTCTGCGTCATCTGTACCACGCGATGGTGGCGGTACATGCGCCGGAACAGGAACTGCCGCAGACCGAGATCATTGGCCCGCATCTCCGCCGAGAAGGCGACCACCGGCCGGTCTAGCCGGCGGATGTCATCGAGACTGCGAATCTTCGCCGCGGCCAGGCGCCGCCGCGTTTCCGCCAGCACGTCGGTCACCATCTGGTCGATCATGCGGCGGATCGATTCGCCGATCAGCCGGCTCTGCTCCAGCCCCGGATATTCGCGCGACACGGCGGCAAAGATCGGTCCCGCCAGCGGCACGTCATGCAGGTCTTCGATGGTGAAGAGACCGGCCCGCAAACCGTCATCGATATCGTGATTGTTATAGGCGATGTCGTCGCTCAGCGCCGCCACCTGCGCCTCGGCGCTGGCAAAGCCGGCGAGGTCGAGATCGCGCTGCTCATTATACGCCGCGATCGTATAAGGCACGCGTTTCGCCAGCGCCTTGGCATCGGCATGCGGCCCGATCAGCGGCCCGTTATGCTTGACGATGCCTTCCAGCGTCTCCCAGCAGAGGTTGAGCCCGTCGAAAGCCGCGTAGCGCCGCTCCAGATGCGTGAGCACGCGAAACGTCTGTTCGTTATGATCGAAGCCGCCGTGATGCGGCAGGCAGTGATCCAGCGCGTCCTCGCCGGCATGGCCGAAAGGCGGATGGCCGAGGTCATGCGCCAAAGCCACCGCTTCGGCGAGATCTTCGTTGAGGCCCAGCGCACGCGCCAGCGAGCGGGCGATCTGCGCCACTTCGATACTGTGGGTCAGCCGCGTGCGATAGTGATCGCCCTCGTGATAGACGAAGACCTGGGTCTTATGCTTCAGGCGGCGAAAGGCGGCACTGTGGATGATGCGGTCGCGGTCGCGCTGGAACAGCGAGCGGCTGGGACTTTCCGGTTCGGCCACAAGGCGGCCGCGCGACTGATGCGGATCACTGGCAAAGGCTTCCATGCGGCGCAGATTAACAGCTTGCACCTTGTCCCGCACCGCCCGATTGCAAAGCTGTCCCCGCACCGCACGCAGGTTTGATGGTCGGTTTTATTGCAGACACTTGTCCCCGGCATTGCCAGGAGCGGCGGCCGAACGCAGAATGCCGGAATGACGGAAAATCAGGACGCAACAGCCAGCTTCCCCCTCGCCGGCCATTGCCTGTGCGGCAAGGTGCATTACCGGCTGCTGGGACCGCCGCGCTGGACCGGCTATTGCCATTGCGAAAGCTGCCGGCGGGCGACCGGCTCGGTCGGCGTCGTCTATGCCGGTTTCGTCCAGGATCTCGTGGAGATCGAGGGGCCGGTGGCGGAATACGCTTCCTCGCCGGGCGTGACCCGCAGCTTCTGCCCGCATTGCGGCACACCGATCGCCTATCGCAGCACCCGCTGGCCGGATGAGACACATATCCTTGTCGGCAGCATGGATAATCCGGCGGCACTTCCGCCGGCGCATCACTATCATGTGGACGAACAGATTCCCTGGCTACAGTTCGACGATCACCTGCCGCGCCACGGGAAACCGGAAAACTGAGCCTTTCCGCCGGATTCCGGCTATCACTGCGGCCCCGGCTGTCCGGCAATTGCAGGCCCCGCATGCGACTTGCGGGTTTGACTCTTGGCCACAACACCCTACATTAACACTTGAATAGTTGACCTTTGCCATTGGGAATAACCGATGAACGATATGTCGCCCAGTTCGACCGGTGCTGCCCGTCAGGTCGGTATCACCGAAAGCGCCGCCAAGCGGATTGCCTGGCTGATGCAGCAGGAAGGCGATGCGGCGCTGATGCTGCGCCTCAGCGTTTCCGGCGGCGGCTGTTCCGGCTTCCAATACGGCTTCTCCTTCGACAAGTCGCATCAGGTCGATGATCACCTGTTCGAGCGTGACGGGGTCAAGGTTGTGGTCGACGACACCTCGCTCGATCTCCTGGCCGGTGCAGAAATCGATTTCGTCGAGGATCTGGTGGGAGCCGCCTTCCAGGTGCGCAACCCCAATGCCGTCTCCTCCTGCGGCTGCGGCAGTTCCTTCTCCGTCGGCTGACCGTCTATAAAAACCGAAACTCGAGGCCGCCGAGGCTCCGCCCGGCGGCTTTTGCTATCGGGCAGCCACTTGGCGGTTGCGCCAAAGGCGCGCGGCTCGATATCT
>DATLIX010000069.1:0-41764 GCA_035539215.1 Dongiaceae bacterium
TAGTTCCGGCCGACCAAAGATCAACAAAATGGCGGAATCGGTAATGTCTTCTCGGTATCTGTGGCGGCTTCTTCCGGCATGCGCCTGCATTGCCCTGATCACCGCCTGTTCCAGTCCGGAACCTGATATCCCCGATCAGCCCGCCGAGCAGCTTTACAACAGCGCCATGGACGCCATGGAGACCAATCAGCCGAAAAAGGCAGCGAGCCTTTTCGACGAGGTCGAGCGTCAGCATCCTTATTCGCAATGGGCGACCCAGGCGCAGATCATGTCGGCCTATGCCCATTATTCGATCGACGAATATGACGACGCCATTCCGGCGCTGGACAGCTTCATCGAATTGCATCCGGGCAATCGGAGCGCCGCCTATGCCTATTATCTGCGGGCGCTCTGCTATTATGAGCAGATTGCCGACGTGAAGCGCGACCAGGGCAATACCGAACAGGCGCTGCGCGCTTTGTCCGACGTCGTGGCCCGCTTCCCCAATACCGATTACGCCCGCGACGCTGCGCTGAAGCTTGACCTGGTCCGCGACCATCTGGCCGGCAAGGAAATGGAAATCGGCCGTTATTACCTGACCCGCGATCAGTTCCTGGCCGCCATCAACCGCTTCCGCACGGTGATCGAGAAATATCAGACCACCACCCATGTGCCGGAGGCGCTGGAACGTCTGGTCGAGGCCTATCTGTCGCTCGGCGTCACCGACGAGGCGCAAACCGCGGGGGCCGTGCTGGGCTACAACTACCCCGGCAGCCAATGGTATGAGGACGCCTATAATCTTCTGAAGGCCAAGGACCTGAAGCCGGAGAAGAAGCCGGGCTCCTGGTTGAACGGCGTCTTCTGAGTTCCGCCGGCGCCGAACCGAGATGCTGGTCGCGCTCACCATCCAGAACGTGGTCCTGATCGAGAAGCTGGATCTCGCCTTCGATACCGGTCTCACCGTGCTGACCGGCGAGACGGGTGCGGGCAAATCCATTCTGCTCGATGCCTTGGGCCTCGCTTTGGGCGCCCGCGCGGAAGCCGGTCTGGTGCGGCAAGGTGCGACGCAGGCGACCGTTACCGCCGAATTCTCGCTGCCGGCAAAGCATCCCGCGCATGCATTGCTGCAGGAACAGGGCATCGAGGCTGAAGGCAGCCTGATTCTGCGCCGGCAGCTGGCCGGCGACGGTCGATCGCGCGCTTTCGTCAATGACCAGCCGGTCAGTATCGGTCTCCTGCGCAAGCTCGGCGACAGCCTGGTTGAGATCGAAGGCCAGTTCGAGGCGCAGGGCCTGCTCGATCCGGCCACTCATCGCGATCATCTCGACGGCTATGGCCTGCACGAGACCAAGCTCGCCGCTTGCGCCGCCGCATATCGCCAGTGGCATGAGGCGGTGACAACCTGGCGCCAGGCGCAAGAGGAACTGGCCCGCGCCAGGGCCGACGAGGACTGGCTGCGCCATGCGGTCGAAGAACTGGAACTCGCGGCACCGCAGCCGGCCGAGGAAACCGAACTCGTCGCCGAACGCGCCCTTCTCTCCAACCGCGCCCAGTTGATCGAAGCGATCGATGCGGTCAATACCGAGTTGACCGGCGACCGGGGCGCCGACCGGGCAATCGCCAATGCCCAGCGCCGCCTTGACCGCCTGGGTGACCGCCTGGGCGATCAGGCCGCGGCGCAGCTGCAGCCGGTCGTCACCGCTCTCGACCGGGCCAGTATCGAGCTCAGTGAAGCGATCGGCGCCTTGCAACATATGGCAGCCGATCTCGATGCCGATCCGAAGCGCCTGGATAAGATCGAAGAACGCCTTTATTTGCTGCGCGATCTCGGCCGCAAGCATCAGGTCGCGGTCGAAGGGCTGCCGGATCTGTTGCAACGCCTGCAACAGCGCCTCGCCAATCTCGATGACCGCGGCCAGAACATGACCAAACTGGAAACCGCAGTCACACGCACCCAGCAGGCCTATGTCGATGCGGCTACGGCTCTTGCCAAACAGCGGCAGAAGGCGGCCAAAGCCATGGACGCCGCCGTCAACGGAGAGCTTGCGCCGCTGAAGCTCGAGAAGGCCCGCTTCGCCACCCGGATCGAAACGCTGGATGAGAATCACTGGTCGGCCGGCGGCTGGGACCGCGTCACCTTCGAGGTGGCGACCAATCCGGGTGCGGCACCCGGTCCGATCAATCGCATCGCTTCCGGTGGCGAGCTTGCGCGCTTCATGCTGGCCTTGAAAGTGACGCTGGCAGCCAACCAGCCGGTTCCGACCCTGGTCTTTGACGAAGTGGATGCCGGGATCGGCGGCGCCACCGCGGCGGCAGTCGGCGAAAGGCTGAAACGTCTGGCGGAGGCGGTGCAGCTTCTCGTCATCACCCATTCACCGCAGGTCGCCGCTCTCGGCCATCAGCATTGGCGGGTGGAAAAGAGCGGCGGCAAAAAGGAAACCACGACGACGGTACGGCCGCTGAGCCCTGCTGAACGCCGCGAAGAGATCGCCCGCATGCTCTCCGGCGCCACCATCACCGACGAAGCCCGCGCCGCCGCCAAGACCCTGCTGGCCAGCGCCGGCTGATCTTTCACCTTGTGCCGATTACGGGAAGAAGCGTCATGAGCAAAGCGCCACGCGAAGATGTCGCCACGATCGCCGTCGAGGACCTGACCGAGAAGACGGCAACGACCGAGCTCCGCCGCCTCGCCCGGGAAATCGCCCGCCATGATGCGCTCTATCACCAAAAGGACGCACCGGAGATCAGCGACGCGGAATATGACGCCCTCGTCCGCCGCAACCGGGCGATCGAGGCGCGCTTCCCGGAATTGCAGCGCAAGGATTCGCCGAGCCGCCGGGTGGGCGCGGCACCCGCGGAAGGCTTTGCGAAGATCGCCCATCGCCAGCCCATGCTATCGCTCGATAATGCTTTCAGCCGCGAGGATGTCGCCGATTTCCTGCAACGCATTCGCCGCTTCCTCGGGCTCAAGGCGGAAGACGCCATTCCGTTGGCGGTCGAGCCGAAGATCGACGGGCTCAGTGCCAATCTGCGCTATGAGAACGGTGTCTTCGTGCAGGGCGCAACACGCGGCGACGGCGCGATCGGCGAGGACATCACGGCGAACCTGCGGCATGTCGCCGATATCCCGGAGAAGCTGAAAGGCAGGTCGCATCCGGCCTTGATCGAGATCCGCGGCGAAGTCTACATGTCCCATGTCGGCTTCACCAAGTTAAACCAGGCGCGGCAAGAGGCCGGCGAGCCGGTCTTTGCCAATCCCCGCAATGCCGCAGCCGGCAGTGTGCGCCAGCTCGACCCCAACATCACCAAGCAGCGGCCGCTGCATTTCTTTGCCTATGCCTATGGCGAAATCGACGGCTGGGATCATCAGCCCAAGACCCATCACGAATTTCTCGAACAGCTCGATGCCTGGGGCTTCACCGTCAACCCCCGAAGTGCCGTGACCGGCGATCTCGACGGGGCGATGGAATTCTACGACAAGCTCGGCAAGGATCGCGCGGACCTGCCCTATGACATCGACGGCGCCGTCTACAAGGTCGACCGGCGCGATTGGCAGACGCGGCTCGGCTTCATCGGCCGGGCGCCACGCTGGGCGATCGCCCATAAATTCCCCGCCGAACGCGCCATCACAACGCTGAACAACATCATCATCCAGGTCGGCCGCACCGGTGTGTTGACGCCGGTTGCCGATCTCGAGCCGATCACCGTCGGTGGCGTCGTGGTCGCCCGTGCGACCTTGCACAACGAGGATGAGATCGCCCGCAAGGATATCCGCATCGGCGACAAGGTCGTGGTGCAGCGCGCCGGCGACGTCATTCCGCAGATCGTCGAGGTGGTGGACGCCGATCGGCCGCATCGCCATCGGCCTTACAAGTTCCCGGATATCTGTCCGGTCTGCGGCAGCCACGCGATCCGCGAAGAAGGCGAGGTCGCCCGGCGCTGCATCGGCGGCCTCACCTGTGCCGCCCAGGCGGTTGAACGTTTGAAGCATTTCGTCTCGCGCGGTGCCTTCGACATCGAAGGGCTGGGCGACAAGCATATCGAGGCCTTTCATCAGGATGGTTTGCTGAAGGGTCCGGGGGACATCTTCCGGCTGCATCACCATCGCCGCGCGCTCATGGAACGCGAAGGCTGGGGTTCGACCTCGGTCGACAACCTGCTGGGCGCCATCGAATCCCGGCGGCAGATTCCCCTGCATCGCTTCATCTATGCACTCGGCATCCCCCAGGTCGGCGAGGTGACGGCGAAGCTCCTCGCCAAGCACTATCTCTCGCTCGCCGCCTGGCGCGATGCGATGATCGCCGCCCGGACAATCGGCAGCGAAGAGCGCCAGGTGCTGGATGAAATCAATGGTATCGGCCCGTCGATGGTCGAAGACCTGACCGCCTTCTTCGACGAAGCCCATAATTTACAGGTGCTGGACGACCTGCAGCGCGAACTGACGGTGGAAGATTTCGTGCCGATCGCCGTCAGCGACAGCGCCATCGCCGGCAAGACGGTGGTCTTCACCGGGACCCTCGTGAAGATGACCCGCAACGAGGCCAAGGCCCGCGCCGAGAGCCTGGGCGCCAAGGTGGCCGGATCGGTCTCCAAGAAAACCGATTACCTGGTGGTCGGCGCCGATGCCGGTTCGAAGGCTGCGAAGGCCACCGAACTCGGCGTTCAAACGCTGAGCGAAGACGAATGGCTTGAACTGATCGGCGGCTGAACGCCGCGCATCGGCGCGTAATCTCCCGCCGCTTTGGTCGATCCCGCGGCACGCATAGTGGCACGTTCTGGCCGTTGCAGTCCCTTTACGGGTGACCTCGCTTTCGGGTACTGCTAGGCGGATTATTGTCCCAGCCAATCGAGCGCCGTCATGTCTGCCGTCATCGCCGTGCGCGGCTTGCGCAAGGAATACAAGGTCCATCACAAGGAAGGCGGCTTTCTCGGCAGCCTGAAATCGCTGGTCAATCGGCGCTATGCGACGGTGACGGCGGTCGACGATGTGAGCTTCGAGATCGCGGAAGGTGAGATCGTCGGCTTTCTCGGCCCCAATGGCGCGGGCAAGACCACGACCTTGAAGATGCTGTCCGGCCTGCTGCATCCCAGTGGCGGCGACGTCTCCGTACTGAACTTCGAACCGAAGCAACGGCAATCGGCTTTTCTGCGCTCGATCACGCTCGTCATGGGGCAGAAGCAGCAACTAGCCTGGGATCTGGCGGCCGTTGATTCCTTCCTGCTCAATCGCGTCATCTACGAGATACCGGAAGATGTTTATCGCCGCCGCCTCGGCGAATTGAGCGAAATGTTGTCTCTGCAACCAGTCTTGAACAAGCCGGTTCGCAAGCTTTCGCTCGGTGAGCGCATGAAATGCGAACTGGCGCTCGCGCTGCTGCATCAGCCGAAGGTGCTGTTCCTCGACGAGCCGACCATCGGCCTCGACGTCAATATGCAGCGGGCGGTGCGCGATTTCATCGCCGCCTATAACGATCGCTATCGGGCCACCATCATGCTGACGTCGCATTACATGGATGATGTCGAGGCGCTGGCGCGGCGGGTGATGGTGATCGACGGCGGCCGCATCGCCTTTGACGGCGATCTCAACCGGCTGATCGCCGAGCAGACACCGAAGAAAGTGCTGCGTCTCAAACTTGCCACCGCCCAGCCAGCCGAGCGGCTCAGGCAATATGCGGAATTGCGCCGGCTTGACGATCTCGAAGCCGAATTGCTGGTCGAGCGGCATCGGGTCCCGGATACCGCTTCGCGGCTGCTGGCCGATCTGCCGATCGCGGATATCGCCATTGAAGAACAGCCGATCGAAGACGTGATCGGCGCCCTCTTCAAGAATAGCCCCGGCAAGCCGGCCGCAGCCGCCGGATTGACGACGAATGCCGCCTCATGACGGGCAAGCGCCTCCTATATGTCATCCGCGTCTGGCGGCAATTGCTGGTGCAATACTGTACCGTTGCCTTGACCTATCGGGCGCAGTCGGCGATCTGGATGCTGGGCGGCCTTATGCCCATCGCCATCATGCTGATCTGGGTTGAGCTGGCGGCCAAGGGGCCGATCAGCGGCAATGGTGCCAGCTATGACCGTAACGATTTCGCCGTCTACTTCATGGCCATGTACCTGGTGCGCCAGGCAACCGTGATGTGGAGCGTGCTGATCCTCGATCGCGGCATCCGCCGCGGCGAACTGGCGCCGCTGCTGCTGCGGCCGATGCCGCCAATCTGGGCGCATATGGCCGAGCATCTGGGCGAGATCATCATGCGCCTCCCCATCCTGATAGCGGTATTCGTGCTGGGGTTGTTTCTGACCGGCACACTCGGTCAATTGACGCTCGCGAACACGATGCTATTCACGCTCTCCCTGATCGGCTCCTGGCTGATCTTCTTCAACATCCATTATTGCGTCGGCCTGCTGGCCTTCTGGATGGAAGGGGCTCTCTCGCTGGAGCCGTTGATCTGGTATTTCAGCGTCATTCTGGGCGGCGGCGCCGTTCCCGTTGATCTTTTCCCCGCCTTGATCCGGGATATTCTCACCTGGCTGCCTTTTGCTTCGATGATGGATTTCCCGGGCCAGATTCTGCTCGGCAAGATCGATGATACCGCCTTGCTGCTCGGCATTGCCAAGCAGATCGGCTGGATCCTTGTCCTCGCCCTGCTGCGCCGGAACATCTGGCGGGCGGGATTGAAGCGCTTCTCGGCAGTCGGAGCCTGACATGCGCAGCCTGCGATTGATCCTGCTCTTTCTGCGCAATTCCCTTCAGGTCGAAATGGAATACCGTGCCAATCTGCTGGCGAGCCTCCTGACGGCCGTCTTCAGCGCTGCACTGGCAATCCTGACGCTGCTGGGCATCTTCGCCCGCACGACGGAAATCGGCGGCTGGGATCTGCCGCGCATGATCACGCTGGTGGGCGTCTCGATGATCATCGAGGGCCTGATCGACTGCTGGCTCTATCCCAGCCTCAATGCCATCACCGAATATGTC
This sequence comes from Dongiaceae bacterium, assembly GCA_035539215.1. Taxonomy (GTDB): domain Bacteria; phylum Pseudomonadota; class Alphaproteobacteria; order Dongiales; family Dongiaceae; genus Dongia_B. The sequence continues at coordinate 6,953 of DATLIX010000069.1, forward strand.
CGCCAGGGCGAATTGGATCTGCTGTTGATCAGGCCAATCAACAGCCAGCTGATGGTGAGCTTCCGCAATATACGCATCTGGTTCGCCGGCAACATCGTGCTCGGCATTATCGCCATTCTCTATGGCATGCAGGTCCAGCATGTCCTCACCTTCGGTCATCTGGCCCTCAGCTTCTTGCTGATCGCCGCCGGCGTTGCCGTCCTCTATTCGATCTGGCTGGCGGCGGCGACCCTCGCCTTCTGGTTCACCAAGGTCGGCGAGGTCTCGATCATTGCCTATACGCTGATGGAAACAGGGCGCTTTCCGGTCACTGCCTATCCGGCCTGGGCACGTTTCACCCTGACCTATATCCTGCCCATCGCCTTCATCACCAACGTGCCGGCGGAGGCCGCCATGGGCCGGCTGGATTGGCTGGGTGCCATGCTGGGGTTCTGCGCGGCCGCCGTCGCGCTGGTCCTCGGCAATTTGTTCTGGCGCTTTGGCCTATCGCGCTACAGCAGTGCCAGCAGCTGAGGCACGTTCACGCAGGAAGCCGGCGACGGCGGCAATTTCCGGCCGCAGCCCGCGGCGCCCCATTGGCGTCAGGATGAAATAGCCCTTACCGCTCCGGTGCTCTTGCCTTGACAGGGTTACGAGATCACCCTGTGCGAGGAAGCGGTCGATGAAGGGCCGCCTGCCGACGGCGATGCCAAGCCTTTCCATGGCTGCCTGCAAGACGAGACCGGAAGTCTCCAGCCGCAGCATCTCGCGGCCAAGGACGAGCCCGCCACGCTGCCGCTTTGCGTTGAGCCAAGGCAACCATTCATCTGGATGCTGCAGATTGACGATCAGGGGGATATCGGTGGCGGCGGTGATCGATCTCGCGCCGAGCCGCCGGGCGATCTCAGGATGCGCCACGGGCACGACAACCTCCTCCAACAGGGGTTCGATCCGTGCTCGCGGCCAGGAACCGGCACCATAGCGAACGGCAATATCGATCTCATCGCGATCGAGATCGGCGAGATCGCTGGAAGTCATCACGGCGATGGCGATATCCGGCAAAGCGTCCCGCAAGGCCCCCAGTTGCGGCACCAGCCAATGTTCTGCCAGAGCCGGCACCAGGCTGATCCGTACCAGATGCTTCTCCTGTAAGGCGAGGCTCAAGGTCGCATCGGCAATGTCGCGATGCGCCTGCTGCACCACAGCCAGATAAGCGCGCGCCGCCGGCGTGAGTTTAATCTGGCGATGGCCGCGCTCGAAGAGGTCGAGGCCGAGATCGCCTTCCAACTGGCGGATCTGAAAACTGACCGCCGATTCCGTCACCTTCAATTCCTGCGCTGCCTTCTTGAAGCTGAGCAGGCGTCCGGCCGCCTCGAAGGCCCGCAAGGCGGTGCTGCTGGGAAAGCCGGCCTGCATCAGCGCGGCGCCGGCACGGGATTTGCCCGGCAGGCGGCGTCCGTTCGCAGCAGGAATCGCCATCGGCTTTCTCCACATCACGTCATCCGATGACAGCCAATCTATCGTATCACCCGCCACCGTGACAAACCTCGGACGAGCTTAACTCGTGTGAAATCCGGACTGAACTCGTTTGTCCGGCATGGCGCCTTTTTCGATATTGGAAGTAAGGCGAACCGTCTTTTCCGGGACCAGACCATGCATAAGCCTTCCGCAGCCCTTCCCGCCGACAAATCGCCTCTCGAGGTGACGCTCTTCTTCACCGCTTTCGTCGCCGTTACCTTCGGTTTTGGCATCTATCTCTTCGCGGCATTGGTGCCGGACATGCGCCAGAGCCTCCACTTCGATTATGCGGCGGCCGGTCTTGCTACCGGCACCGCGCAGGCGGGCTTCCTCATCGCCTCGCTGGCGAGCGGCTTGCTGGCGCCCGTCATCGGCGCGACGCGGTTGATTTTCGCTTCGGTCGTCCTGACCGCTGCCTGCCTGCTATTGATGGGCCGGCTGGGGAGCGATCGATTTGGCAGCGCCGCGGAGATGACCCTGCTCCTGACCTTCATGGGTGCGGCGGCCGCGAGCGTCTGGGTACCGATGGTCGGGGTCTGTCAGCGGGTGATTCCCGTGCGGCATCACGGCAAGGCGCTGGGCCTGATGTCGAGCGGCACCAGCTACGGCGTCTTTATCAACGGTTTGATCGTGCCGCCTTTGCTGGCTTCCTACGGATGGCCGAGTGCCTGGCTTGCCGCCGGCGCTGTCACCTTGTTCCTGCTGCTGGCGGCGATCTGGCGGCTGCGTGGGTTGGGCGCCGGAGACGAGGAAATGGCCAAGGCGCGCGACCGCGCGTCGGAAACGACACTGCCCTTGCGCCGGCGCCTGCGCCTCGTCCTGCGACCGCTGGGTCTGCTGATGATCGCAACGATGTTTCTCAATGGCCTGTCCTGCATGCCCTTCCAGACCTACCTGGTGCCGCTGCTGCGCGAGGATTTCGGCTGGCAGGCCGGCGAGGCCACGCGTCTCTGGAGCCTGATCGGCGGCATCGGCATGGTGGGCGGCTTTGTACTCGGCTGGCTGGCCGACCGCATTTCGATCAAATGGGCCATGCTCGTCACCTATCTGCTGCTAAGTCTGGCGACGGCCATCCCGCTCGCCCTGCCATATCTACCCCCGGCCACAGGGGCACGGCTGATGGACCTCGCCGGGCTCAGTTTCGGCCTGGCCTTCTATGCGATCTTCGGACTGGTGCCGGCCTATATCAGCGCCTGGTTCAGGGGCGATGCTGCCACGCTGTTGTTTGGCCTCGGCAATATCGCCCTTGGCCTGGGCAGCTTGCTTGGTAATTTCAGTGGCGGTTATGCGAAGAGCCTGACGGGCAGCTTCGCGCCGGTCTATGGCCTCGTGTTTGCTGCCGCCCTGCTGCAGATCCTTCTGGCCCTGGTCACGCCGAATGAAAGACGGCAAGTTCTGCTTGCTGGACAGAAGCCGGCCGCCAGCCCATCATGCGGATGAACCACGACGCGATGGCGACAGGACCCGTATGGCCGAGAAGACCAACCGCAGCGAGATCATTGACGGCGCAAGCCTGCGCCGCTTATCCGAACGTTCGGACAAATTGGGCCTGACGCAACTTGCCGGCCATGTCGCTTTGCTGCTGGCGACCGGCCTCCTCGTCTATCACAGCCGCGATACGCTCTGGCTATTGCCGGCGATGATCCTGCATGGCGTGGTATTGATTTTTTTCTTCACGCCGCTGCACGAATGCATCCATCGCACGGCTTTTGCCAGCCGCCGCCTCAACGATGCCGTCGGCTTCGTTCTCGGTTGCCTCATCCTGTTGCCGCGCGAATATTTTCGCGCTTTTCATTTTGCCCATCATCGCTTCACCCAGGACCCGGCGCGCGATCCGGAACTGGCCTTCCCCAAACCGCACAGCCTGCGGCAATGGCTGTGGCATGTCAGCGGCCTGCCCTATTGGATCGGTGAGAGCCGGCTGTTGATCGATCTGGCGCGAGGCAAGGCCGAGGGCAGCTTCTACGGCAGCGACCGCCAGCGCCGGGACGCGGTGCGCGAAGCCCGTCTCATTCTGGCGATCTACGCCGCCGTCCTGGCTGCCTCGCTGCTGTTACGCAGCGATGCGGTGCTGATCTATTGGGTATTGCCGGCGGTGCTTGGCCAGCCTTTCCTGCGGCTGTATCTGCTGGCGGAGCATGCGCTCTGCCCCGAGACGAATGACATGCTGGAAAACAGCCGCACAACCTACACGACCGGCATCATCCGCTTTCTTGCCTGGAACATGCCCTACCACATCGAGCATCACGCTTTTCCTTCGGTGCCGTTCCATGCCCTGCCGCAACTGAACGCATTGATCGCCGGCAAGCTGAAAACCACGGCGCCAGGCTATCTGGCCGTGCAGCGACAGATCTTGCGGTCTTTCAAACGGACTTGAACCTCAAGCTTTCGGCGGCCAGCGCAGCGCGCGATCGGGATCCGGCAGTTCGGCACCCCAATTACGATAATATTGCATGGCGGCGTCGCTACGCGGCGCGTAGTCCCAGGCGGCAACGGTCCCTTGCGTCAAAGCCTGGTGGATGAACCGGCGCCGACGCTGGCTGTCGATGACGGTTGCACGCAGGGCCTCAAGATCATAGTCCTCTTCGACCGCGCACTTCCAGGCCGCAACCGCTTCGCTTTCCGAGCCGGCCAGATTGACAAGCTCCAGCGGATCCTTTTCCAGGTCATAGAGGATCGGTCCCAGATCGCGCGCATAGATGAATTTGCGACCATTGCGCCGGATCATGATGACGGGCGCCTGATAGCCCTCGCCCATATATTCGGCCCGCACCTCGCCTTGCGGTTCGCTGCCGAAGCTCAGTGCCGACCGAAGATCGCGGCCATCGACCGGCGATACCGGTATGAATGTCGTGCCGCCTTGGGCGATGCCGGCCAGGGTCGGCAGCAAATCGAGATGCGAGACCGGTGCGGCGATCCGCTTGCCGCCGCGGATGCCGGGGCCGGCGACGATCAACGGCACGCGGATGGCGCGGTCGAAGAACACCATCTTGTACCAGAGCCCACGCTCACCCAGCATGTCGCCGTGGTCGGAGGTGACGACGATGATCGTATTGTCGCTGAGGCCAAGGAGGTCGAGCCGCGCCAGCAGGCGTCCCAGGAGATCGTCGCAATAGCTCAGCATGCCGTAATAAGCGCGCCGCGCCCGCATGACCTGGTCAGCCGAAAGCAGGATATCGCCGCGATCATAGAGCTGGTACATGCGCTGCCCCATGGGATCGCGCTCAGCTGAAGGCAGATTGGGGATCGCCGGCGGATCGATATCGACACCTTCATACATATCCCAGAAACGCCGTGGCGCCTGGTAGGGGTCATGCGGATGCATGACCGAAAGCGTCAGCATGAAGGGGCGTTCGTCTGGGCTGCCGGCCGCCTGGTGCAGCCACTGCTCCGCCTTGAAAAGCGCGTCCTCGTCATATTGCATCGAGAGCGAATAATCGCAGGGGCCGGCCTCAGCCGGACTCTGCAGGGTGTGGTACCAGTTCTGCACCTGCTGCGGCTGGTCCCAATCGGGCACCCAGCCGAAATCCGACGGCGAGAGATCGGTGGTCAGGCGTTCCTCATAGCCGTGCAGCTGATCGGCGCCGGTGAAATCCATCTTGCCGGAGAGACAGGTGCGATAGCCGGCGGCGCGCAGGTAATGCGGCAGGGTCGGCACGGCGGAAGGAAACTCGGCGGCGTTGTCGAAAGCACCGATCTTGGAAGGAAGTCGGCCGCTCATCAGGGCAAAGCGCGCCGGCGAACAGAGCGGTGCCGCACAATAGGCCTGGTCGAAGACCGTGCCCCGCGCCGCCAGCCGGTCCAGGTTCGGTGTCTTGACGAGGGGATGGCCATAGGCCGACAGGGACAGGGCCGCCATCTGATCGAACATGACGAGGACGATGTTCGGGCGGGCGGAACTCGGACGGTTCGAACCCAGGCGATCCGAGGGTGAGAAAACGGGCGGGCGGGCCATTGCTAACCTTCCAATAGAAACCGGCGCTTCGATGGGAAGCGCCGGTTTCAACTCTAGATAGTTATGCCAATGCGAACAATCGTATCCGCGCTCAGATTTGCCGCGTCGCCGCCTTCAGCCATTCGGCATCTGCGCCATCGAGCTGAGGCAGCAGCATCTCGCGCACCCTGGCGTGATAGCCGTTCAGCCACTCGATATCCGCCCTGGTCATGATGCCGGTGTCGACGAGGTTGAGATCGATCGGCGCAAAGGTGATGGTCTCGAATTGCAGCATGTTCGGATTGCCCTCGACCGGCTGCACCACCACCAGATTCTCGATGCGGATGCCGTATTCGCCGTCCTTGTAATAGCCGGGTTCGTTGGAAATGATCATGCCGGGTTCGAGCGCCACGCGGTTCGGCACCTTGGAGATGCGCTGCGGCCCCTCATGCACGGAGAGATAGCTGCCGACACCGTGCCCGGTGCCATGATCGAAATCGAGACCGGCATCCCAGAGGGGACGGCGCGCCAGGACATCCAACTGGCTGCCCGTCGTCCCGCGGGGAAACTTGGCCGTAGCAAGGGCGATGTGACCGCGGAGGACACGCGTAAAACGATCCTTCATTTCCGCCGTCGGCTGGCCCACCACCACGGTGCGCGTGATATCCGTCGTACCATCGAGATACTGGCCACCGGAATCGACCAGATAAATGGCATCCATTTCCAGCTTGCGATTGGTCTTCGGCGTCACCCGGTAGTGGACGACGGCCGCATTGGGACCGGCACCCGAGATGGTGTCGAAGCTGAAGCCGCGGAAAAGATCGTTGCGGCGGCGGCAGGCCGCCAGTTTCTCGACGGCATCGAGTTCCGTCAGGTGGCCTTTCGGCGCCTCGGTGCTGAGCCAGGACAGGAACTGCGCCACGGCTGCACCATCGCGGCGGTGCGCCTTGCGGGTGCCTTCGATCTCTGCGGCGTTCTTCGTCGCCTTCGGCAAGGCACAGGGGTCTTCGGCAATGATCACCGTTGCTCCGGCCGATCGCAGGCGTTCGGAAATGGCAATGCCCGCCGTGGCGATATCGACATTGACCCGCGCTTTTTGCATACCTAAGCGATCCAGCGCGCCGAGAAAGGCCTCCGGCTGCTGCAGCCTTACCTGATTGCCGAGATGCGCGAGGGTCTCTGGCGGAAACTTGCGCCGGTCCATGAAGAGATCGACCTGACCGTCCTTATGCAGCACGGCATAGCCGAGGGCGAAAGGCGTGCAGGGAACGTCGCCGCCGCGGATATTGAGGAGCCAGCAGATCGAATCCGGCGCCGAAATTACTGCCGCATCGCGGCCCTGGGCCACCAGCTTTTCCGCCATTTGCTGGCGCTTCTCGGCAGAAGAGCGGCCGGCATAGCGGATATCCTGCGGCCAGACGGGGGCGATCGGCGCGGCCGGTTGATCCTGCCAGACGGCGTCCAGCGGGTTGCTGTCGACGGCAACCAGTTCGGCTCCGACCTGCTCCGCGGCCAGCCGGAAGCGCTGGGCGGTGTCGGCGGTCAGCAGCCAGGGATCGAAGCCGAGCTTGGCCCCCTTGGAAAGGTGCTTGGCAATCCAGGCTTCCGCTGGCGAATTCGTGATGTGCAGAATCTCGAACAGGCTGCTATCCACCTGCTCGCGCACCTGCAGCGTATAGCGGCCATCGACCCAGATGGCGGCACGGTCCTGCAGCACGATGACGAGACCGGCCGATCCGGTGAAATTGCTGATCCAGGCGAGGCGCTCCGCTCGCTTCGGCACATATTCGCCCTGGTGCTCGTCCGCCCGCGGAACCACGAAGCCGGCTAAGCCCCGACGCTTCAATTCTTGCTGCAGTGCAGCAAGGCGATCCGCCGTTTTGGTAGAATGCATACCGTTATTTGCGGTAACCCACCGGTCGAGGTATGCAGTGAGCTGCGCTTTTGTCGCAGGGCTCGGATCGGTCATGACGAGACCGGTCCATTCGTCGGCTTTTTCGCCTGCCGGCGCCGCGGCAATCCCGGGTATTACTTGAGCTAATTCATCTAACGATAAGAAAGATTGACCTTTTTTTAACAAAGATTGCAGAACCTCATCACCTTGATAGGTTTCTCTACAGACCGACATGATTTCTCCTAGAACCGACACTGAAAGGCCGCCGAGGTACCCGCAAGGGGCATTTTTATGACCTAAATCACGTTTACGCATGGTTTACCATGCAGTGGGTGCATTACTGCGATGCAGCATCCCCCTCTGCAAGAATTACCCGATTTCCTCTATATAAAACGCATCGAATGTCGGCGGCAATCGGGCCAGCCGAGACGATAATTCGGATTGGATAGATATCATGTATCGGATGATGACAAACGAGAAGGTGGCTGGTTCGGTGGCTTTGGCGCCGACTGTGACCACCCGGGTAGCCGGCGCCAGCGCGATCGCTGATTTTGCGCGGACGGTTGTAAACTCGGCGCGTCGGGCACTGACGCGCGCTGCTGTGGCACACGAGCTGTCGCTGCTGGATGACCGCATGCTGGCGGATATCGGTGTCAATCGCACCGAGATCGGTCGGGTTGCCGACAAGGCGATCGCGGTGGCCGGCGAGCCGACCCTGTTCCAGGCTTTCAGCCGCATGGTCTTTGCCGTGGTCGTGCAGCCGGTGCTGCGCCATGTGCATCGCCGTCAGGTTTACAACATGCTGATGGCGCTCGACGACCGCATGCTGGCCGATATCGGCCTCAATCGTTACGACATCGCGGATTATGTCCGCACTTTGGATCACAGCAACGAGTCGGCCCAGAGCCTGCTCGCCGCCACCCAGCAGGATCTCGTCGCGCCGCTGCGCGCCTGGAACCGTGCCCGCCTGACGGCCCGTCAGCTTGCCAAGCTTGACGACCGGATGTTGGTGGATATCGGCGTGGTCCGCGGCGACATCGACTGGCTGGCCGGCGAAATCGCCCGCCGCACCGTGGTCGCCGCCAACGGCAATCAGCCGAGCGAGCCGCGCGCGGCTTAAGAATTGGTGGCGGCAGGGCATCGCCTTGCCGCCACAACCGAGAAGTCCTGAGTACCTGCGTATAAGTCCCTAGTAAGCGTAGCCTCAGAGTATGCGTACCGCGTAAGAGTACTAAGTATCGCGATAGCCCAGAATATGCGTAAACGAAAAACGGCGGCCCATCCGGACCGCCGTTTTTTGTTACCCGAGCCGACCGACCCGGACCACCCCTGTGCCGCCCGGAACCGCCGCTATTTCCCGCGGACCGTCTTCCCCTTCGCCGCAACCTGACGGCTTCCGACTTTCTTTGTTGCGAGCTTCCGGCCCGCTGGCTGACGCGCAACCTTGCGCTTGTCGGCCGACTTCGCCGCCGCTGGTTTCTTCGCCGCCGGCTGTTTCCGCGGCGCCTTCTTGGCGGCAGCCTTTTTACCAGTCTGTTTCACCTTCGCGGCCGGCTTTTTGGCTGCCTTCCTGGCAGCCGGCTTCGCCGCCCATTTCAATACCAGTACCGACCAGTCCTTGAGCCGCAGCCGGAAATCAAGCTCCAGCCCCAGCGCCCGATGGGCGGCGAGAACATCCTTCTCCTGGGTCTGCAGCAGGCCGGACAGCACGGCACGCCCGTTACGCGCCAAGACGCCCGCCAGGGCCGGGGCGAGCTCGATCAGCGGATTGGCGAGGATATTGGCGCAGACCAGATCGAACGGTGCCGCGCCGCGGATCGCCGCCGCGCGATAGCCGTTTGAATTGACGATCTTCACCTCGCGCTTGAGACCGTTGAGGCTGGCGTTTTCGCGGGCGACACGGACCGAATCCTTGTCGTTATCACCGCCGATCACCGGCACCTTGAAGAGCCGCGCCATGGCGAAGGCGAGAATGCCGGTGCCCGTCCCGACATCCAACGGCTTCTTGGCCTTGAAGCCGGACTTCGCAAGACGTGCCAGGGCCAGCAGACAGCCCCGTGTGGTCTCGTGGCGACCGGTGCCGAAGGCCATGCCGGCATCGATCTCGAAGACGATCTTCTCCTTAGGCAGCTTGCCCTGATGATGCGACCCGTGAATGAAGAACGGGCCGGCGGTCAGCGATGGCAGGCCGCGCTGGCTCTCCGCCACCCAGTCCTTTTCCGGTACGGCTGCGATCTCGGCCTTGAAGTCGCCGAGTATCTGCAAGGCGGCTTGCACGGCTGCGGCATCCGGCTCGCTTTCACCGAACACCTCGATCTTCCATGCCTTGCCGTCATCGATCTCAAAGCTGGACAAGGCTTCGCCGAAAGGCTCCAGCGCCAATTCCAATTGCTGGCGATCGGCCTCGGCAGGCTTATAGGGCAGCAGCAAAGTGATCGACCACAATCCCGCCGTGAGCATTCCACCGGCCATCTCAGTCATCCCCGTTTCAATCCGTTCTATTTCTATATCTGTCGTGTTTATGCCTGGTCGGCACGGACCACGAAACCGGCCATGACCTTTTTCAGTCCGGCCTTGTCAAAGCTGATCTCGAGCTTGTCGCCATCGGCCGTGACAACCCGGCCGTAGCCGAATTTCTGATGAAAGACACGATCGCCGGCCTGGTGCGTCAACCCCTTTTTCACCAGCATAACCGCATCCGGTTCCACATCGATGACGCTGTCGCGCCGGCGCGCACCGCCGGACCAGGCGGAGCCGCCGCTGCGCAAGCCGGAATTGCGGCTGTTCACATAGCCGCCGCTGCCGTTCCAATTGCTGCCGCCCCAGCCGCTCTGCCAGTCGACATCGCCGCCCGCGCGGCCTTGCTGCAAGAGATTGCCGTCGCGCCGATCGAGATTCGCCTGCGGCAATTCCGCCAGGAACCGCGACGGCAAGGCGGTCTGCCATTGATTATGAATGCGCCGGTTGGCGGCATAGGAAATGATCGCCTGCTTGCGTGCCCGGGTGATGCCGACATAAGCGAGGCGCCGCTCTTCCTCGAGCCCCTTCATGCCGTTCTCGTCGAGCGCCCGCTGATGCGGGAACAACCCCTCCTCCCATCCGGGCAGGAAGACGACGTCGAATTCCAGCCCCTTGGCGCCGTGGAGCGTCATCAGGGTCACCATATCGCCCGGCTCGCCGCCGCTATTTTCCATGACCAGGGCAACGTGTTCCAGGAAGCTGCCAAGGCTGTCGAACTCTTCCATGGCGTGGACGAGTTCCTTGAGGTTTTCCAGCCGTCCCGGCGCCTCGATGGATTTGTCCAGGCGCCACATATCGGTATAGCCAGCCTCATCCAGCACCTGCTGGCAGAGCTCGCCCTGCGGCAGGGTTTCCGCCAATTGCCGCCAGCGCCCGAAATTCTGCACCAGGGTGGTGAGCGCCCGGCGTGCCGCCGGTTTCAATTCATCGGTTTCGACGATGCGCCGGGCCGCTTCCGGCAGCGAGACCGACAGGCGGCGCGCCAGCTCGTTCAACTGCTTCAGCGTGCTCTCGCCGATGCCGCGGCGGGGCACATTGACAATGCGCTCGAAAGCCAGGGCATCATCCGGTTGGTTGATCAGCCGCAGATAGGCGAGCGCGTCGCGGATTTCCTGACGCTCATAGAAACGCGGCCCGCCGATCACGCGGTAGGGAATACCGAGCGTGATGAAGCGTTCTTCGAATTCACGGGTCTGGAAACCGGCGCGCACCAGGATGGCGATATCGCCGAGGCCGACCTGACGCCGCTGCAGATTTTCGATCTCCTCGCCGATCTGCCGCGCCTCCTCCGCGCCGTCCCAGGCGGCGGTGATGATAACCTTCTCGCCCTCGCTCTTATCGGTCCACAGGGTCTTGCCGTGACGATCGGCATTGTGGGCGATCAGACCAGACGCGGCTGCCAGGATATGCGGTGTCGAGCGATAGTTCTGCTCCAGGCGGATGACCTTCGCGCCAGGGAAATCCTTTTCGAATTTCAGGATGTTTTCGACCTCTGCGCCGCGCCAGCCATAGATCGACTGATCGTCATCGCCGACGACGCAGATATTGCGATGGGTCTGGGCGAGCAGCCGCAGCCACAGATACTGCGCCACGTTGCTGTCCTGATATTCATCGACCAACATGTAGCGGAAGCGCTGCTGATAGCTAGCAAGGACCTCCGGCTGGCTGGTGAAGATGGTGATGTTGTGCAGCAGCAGGTCGCCGAAATCGCAGGCGTTCAAGGTCGCGAGGCGCTGCTGGTAATCGCGGTAAAGCCCCAGCAGGCGGCCGCCGCCCAGCTCGGCCTGTTCGGCGCGGCTCACTTTGTCCGGCGTCAGGCCGCGATCCTTCCAGCGCTCGATGACACCGAGAATCATGCGGGCCGGCCATTTCTGGCTGTCGATGTTCTCCGCCTGCATCAATTGCTTGACCAGGCGGATCTGGTCGTCGGTATCGAGGATGGTGAAATTCGGCGTCAGCCCCACCAGTTCGGCATGGGCGCGCAGGATCCGGGCCGCCAGCGCATGAAAGGTGCCAAGCCACCAGCCTTCGACCGGCCGACCGATCATCTGGCCAATGCGGTGCTTCATCTCCGCCGCGGCCTTGTTGGTAAAGGTGACGGCCAGGATCTCGCCCGGTCGGGCGCGGCCGGTCGCCAGCAGATGAACAAGGCGCGTGGTCAAGACCCGTGTCTTGCCCGTGCCGGCGCCGGCCAGCACCAGAACAGGACCATCCAAGGCGAGGACAGCCTCGACCTGGCGGTCATTGAGACCCTGCATGTAGGGTGGCGTTACGGCGGGCCGCGATTCGGGAAAGAGCTCAGTCATGGACCGACTTATAGCACTGCGACCGACCGATGGCACCAGCCGGGTCGCCGGTGATTTTCAGGTGTCAGGGCGATATTTATGAGCCTGATTGATGACCTGCGACACACGGATCGAGCCGCGCCTCGGTCTTGAGATCGCCGCGCCAGAGATAGAGCGCCGCCAGCGGTCGATCGAGGGCGCGGGTCGCATGCGGCACTTCCGGCGGGTGATGAATGACCGAGCCGGGAAGCCGTTCGATCCATTGCTGCCTGTCAACCTCGGCCTCGCCACGTTGCCACGCACCCAAGGTCAAGGGGATGTAAATCTCTTCGGCTGGATGGCGATGCGGCGGATAGCAGGTGGCAGGGCCAAGGATGAGGATGCCGCAGCGAATCTCGGCCTCTATCAGCCCATATTCGCCGCAGATTTCGGCATAGCCGTAATTGTCAAGGAAGGCGGGATCCGGCGGGCTCTGGCGATAGTTCGGATTCTGCCGCCAGCGGAAGGCGGGACTGAGCCGCCGCAACAGCGGGCCGAGAGAGACCAGATGGGAACCGGCTGATTCCATGTCGCGCAAGCAAGCCGGCCAGAAGCGGAGCATCGGCAGACTGTCTTCTCCCGCCGCCGCCTGATGGCGAAAAGGCCTGGCGGGAAAGGCGGCGAGGAACGGTCCGCCGACGGATAAATCGGGCGAAAGCAGCTCGGCGATTTCGCCGAATAAGTGCTGCAAGTCCGTATCGAGCATATGTTGCGTCATTGACAGGTTCCGCATCCCCAGCCACCTTCAGCGCTTTCTATACAAATGTTCAACGGACGCTAGCAACAATCATGAGTAAACGCATCGACCGCATCGACCTGCCCAGCATGAGCCCCGGCACCGATCGCTATCTCAAGGTCCACCGCTATGGCGAGGCTGGCGCCCGACCCAAGGCCTATCTGCATGCCTCGCTGCATGCGGACGAAACGCCCGGCATGATCGCGGCCCATCATTTGCTGCGTTACCTGGACGAGGCCGATCGCCGCGGCGAGATCACGGGCGAAATCATCGTCGTCCCGGTCGCCAATCCGATCGGGCTCAATCAGGTTATCAACCGTACCCATCTCGGCCGCTATGAACTGCGCAGCGGCGGCAATTTCAACCGCCACTGGCCCGATCTCTTCACCGGCCTCGTCGAGACGACCGCCGGCAAGCTCGGCTCGGATCCCGCCAGCAACATCGCCGTGGTGCGCAAGGCGATCGGCGCCGCCCTGGACAAAATCAACGCCGACAGCGAATTTCCGGCCCTTCGCCTGGCTTTGGCGAAGCTCGCTTACGATGCGGATATCGTCCTTGACCTGCATTGCGATGACGATGCCGAAATGCACCTTTATCTCATTCCCGAAAACTGGCCGGACGGCCGCGATCTGGCCGCCTTCATCGGCGCCGAGGCCGTATTGCTGGCTGCCGATTCCGGCGGGGCTTCTTTCGACGAAACCTTTTCCACCCCCTGGGTGAAATTGCAGGCAGCCGTCGGACCCGGCATTCCCATACCGGCCGCCTGCCTGTCCGGTACGGTGGAATTCCGCGGCCAGCACGATGTCTTCGATGAGATCGGCATCACCGATGCAACCGCGCTTTTTTCGTTCCTCCAGCATCGCGGCCTCATCGGCGGGACGGTGCCGGCGGTGCCAAAACCGCGTTGCGAAGCGACCATGCTGGATGCCTGCGATGTCGTGCGAACCCCGGTTCCAGGGGTGCTCGCCTATAAAGTGGCGCTCGGTCAGCAGGTCAGAGCCGGTGACGTGATCGCCGAGGTCATCGATCCCCTGGCCGACGATCAGTCGTTGGCGCGCACCCAATTGCGTTGCCAGACCGACGGAAGAGTGCTGTCGCGCAAATTGATGAAGCTGATCGCCAGCGGCGAGGCCGTCTGCAAAGTCGTCGGCACCCGGACACTGGCCTATCGGCAGGGATTGCTGCTGACGGACTGAAGCAGCTCTCCCACAACATAATCGGGCAAAAGAGCGCAGTGCACCTGATCGATGCAGATCAGCCGCTGCGCCGCTTGTTCTTGAGCGAAATGTTACGGCCGAGTTCGGGCGGCTGCGGCAAAGCCGCATGTGCGGCCATGACCTGATCGAGCCGTGCCCGTGCTGCCGGCGGAATCTCCGTCACGCGACGCTGCGTCATATCGATGAAAAGAATCATCCACTCGCAGGTCGCGGCCAAATAGCCCTTCTCGGCATGATACATGGCCTGGAACCACTGGAAACGCTTGTTGTCCAGCCCCACGAGTTGCGTGGTGACACGCAGCCGCTCGCCTTCGAATACCTCACCCTGAAAGGTCATGTGCATTTCGGCGGCGAAAGTCGAGGTCCTGGCGGAAGTCATCATCTCGGTGCCGAGCGCTAAAACCTCGAAGACCTCGTCGAAAGCCAGATCGAACGCATGCAGATAGAAGGCAACATTCATATGGCCGTTGCTATCGATCCAGGCCGGCAAGACCTGCAACCGCTCGCTGACGAAGGGCGCCGCGATCGAAGCCGGGGCGTCGATATTACTGTCTTGGGGCATATCTGATCCCGATGCTGAGGCATCAATTACTTGCTGTCGAGGCCAGGAAGATGGCGGCCACGGCGCGGCCGGTCAAGGCGGTTGCGACCGGCGCCGGATCGACTCGGTTTGCCGTTAGGACAATGAACCGCGACGATTTGACGACCGACAGATCGTCGGCCGGGCTGTCGGATCGCCGGCTCGTTCTCGTCTCGTACCGCTTTTTATTATACAATTGTCGCCAAGAATTGACTTCACTTACGCAAGAAGCCTAGGGTTCGGATAAGGCTGCCGTTAAAATTGGCTGAACCCTGACCGACTGCAAAACGGCTTGGGGACAAAAGCAGGGATAGGCGCGGCAGCCTAAAGACACATTGGGAGACTACACATGAAACGTCAGCTACTGGGGGTGGCGGCGACCGCCGCCTTGGCGCTCGGCTTTGCAGCCGCGGCCCAGATCGATGCCGCGCAAGCAGCCAGTGCAAAAACCCTGGTCTATTGCTCCGAGGGCAGCCCCGAAGGCTTCAATCCGCAGTTCTTCGATACTGGCACCACCATCGATACCACGCATCAGATCTTCAACCGCCTGGTTCAGTTCAAGCCGGGCTCGGTCGAGATCAGCCCCGCCCTCGCCGAAAAGTGGGAAATTTCCGACGACGGTACGGAATATACCTTCCACTTGCGCCAGGGCGTGAAGTGGCAGACCACCAAGAACTTCAAGCCGACCCGCACCATGAATGCCGATGATGTGGTCTTCAGCTTCGAGCGCCAATGGAAGAAGGACAACCCCTTCCATGCGATCGGCGGCGGCACCTATGCCTATTGGGACGACTTGGGCATGGGCGATCTGCTGGCCGATGTGCAGAAGGTCGACGACACTACCGTCAAGATCAAGCTGAAGGGCCGCCAGGTGGCGTTCCTGCAGATGGTCGCGATGGACTGGGCGGCGATCGAATCCAAGGAATATGCCGATGCCATGCTGAAGGCGGGCACGCCGGACAAGATCGACCAGGAGCCGGTCGGTACCGGCCCGTTCATCCTGATCGATTACAAGAAGGATGCGCAGATCCGCTACAAGGCGAATCCCGACTATTTCGGCGGCAAGCAGAAGATCGAGAACCTCGTCTTCGCCATCACCAAGGATGCCACGGTCCGCAAGGCCAAGCTGGAAGCCGGCGAATGCGACGTCGCCTATTCGCCGAGCCCGGTCGACCTGCCGGCGATCAAGGCCAATCCGAAGCTGGAAGTGCTGTCGGGCGCCGGCATGAATGTCGGCTATCTGGCCTTCAACACCACCAAGAAGCCGTTCGATGACAAGCGCGTTCGCCAGGCCCTCAGCATGGCGATCGATCGCGAAGCCATCTTGAAGAACGTCTTCCACGGCAATGGCCAGCTGGCCGACACGCCGCTGCCGGCCTCGCTCTGGGGCCACGACAAGAGCGTCAAGGCCTATGAGTACAATCCTGAAAAGGCCAAGGCGCTGCTGAAGGAAGCCGGCGTCACGGATCTGCAGACCGATCTCTGGTATCAGCCGGTGACCCGTCCGTATAATCCGGACGGCAAGAAAATGGGCGAATTGATGCAGGCGGACCTGGCGAAGGTCGGCGTGAAGGTCAATCTCGTTACCTTCGAATGGGGCGAATACCGCAAGCGCGCCGGTCAGGGTGAACACAGCATGATGCAGATGGGCTGGATCGCCGATTATCCGGATCCTGATGACTTCCTGATGCCGCTGTTGACCTGCACGGCCAAGAAGGGCACCTCGAACTACGCCCAATGGTGCAACGAGGATTTCGACGCGCTGATCACCAAGGCCCAGCAGACCAACGACGTCAAGGAACGGACGGCTTATTATGAAAAGGCCCAGCAGATCGTCCATGAGGAAGCTCCCTGGATGACCACCGGTTACGCCAATTTCAACGTTGCGTTGAAAAAGACCGTGACCGGCTACAAGCTGGACCCGTTCCTGGCTCTACAAAGCTTTGACGGCGTCGGCAAAAGCGAATAAGGAAGCCGCCAAAATTTGAACAAAGCGGGGGGAGAAATCCCCCCGCTGCTTTTATTGGTATTGCTTCACGCGTTCGATCGCGGTGAGGCTGGCAAGAATGCGATCGTTTCGGGCGCGGCAAGATCGCTTCCTCGGACGATCCTCCGGAAAGTTACCTGATCGATGCTACGTTTTACCCTGTCGCGTCTAGGCATGGTGATACCCACTTTTCTCGGGATCATTTTTCTATCCTTTGCGCTGATCCGCCTGGTGCCGGGCGACGCGATCGAAATTCGCGTCGGCGAACACAGCCTGACCCCGGAGCGCCACGCCCAGTTGATGCATGACCTGGGCCTCGACCGGTCGATGCTGGTGCAGTTCTTCGACTATGTGAACCATGTGCTGCATGGCGATTTCGGCATGTCGCTGGTGACGCGCAGCCCGGTGCTCAGCGACTTTTTCAAGCTCTTCCCGGCAACCCTGGAACTGTCGATCTGTGCGATGCTTTTCGCCGTCGTCATCGGTTTGCCGGCCGGCGTGCTTGCCGCCGTCAAGCGCGGCTCGCTTGTCGACCATCTGGTGATGGGCGCCGCCTTGACCGGCTATTCGATGCCGATCTTCTGGTGGGGCCTGTTGCTGATCCTCACCTTTTCGCAGCAGCTCGGCTGGACTCCGGTCGACGGGCGCATCGGTGTCGATTACTTCTTCGATACGGTGACCGGCTTCATGACGATCGATTCCTGGTTCTCGGACGATCCCGTCAATGCCTTCCTGTCATCCCTCTCCCATCTCATCCTGCCGACAGTGGTGCTGGGTACCATTCCGCTGGCAGTCATCGCCCGCATGACGCGTTCCGCCATGCTGGAAGTGCTGGGTGAAGATTACATCCGGACGGCGCGGGCCAAGGGTCTCAGTTCTTTCCGCATTGTCAACGTGCATGCCCTGCGCAATGCCCTCATCCCGGTCGTGACCGTCATCGGCCTGCAGGTCGGGACGCTGATGGCAGGCGCCATCCTGACCGAATATGTCTTCACCTGGCCCGGCGTCGGCGGCTGGCTGGTCAATTCGATCGTTCGCCGGGACTACCCTTCGCTGCAGGGTGGCATGCTGCTGATCGCCACCATCGTCATCGTCGTTAATCTGCTGGTGGATTTGACCTATGGTCTGCTCAATCCCCGCATCCGGCATAAGCGCTGAGGGGCTGTCATGAGCACGAACCTGGCCAACGCACCAACAGTCAACCCGACACCGGGCAACCCCGCCCCCGCCACTCCGACGCCGGCCAATCAGGTCATTTCGCCCGGCCGCGAAGTCTGGCTTTCCATGCGCGCCAATCGCGGCGCCATGCTGGGCCTGATCATCATCGTCCTGCTGGTCTTCTGTGCGGCCTTTGCCGACGTGATCTCGCCGCATAGCTATGCCGAGCAGTTTCGCGACAACGTGCTGCAGCCGCCTGTCTGGCAGGACGGGGGCAGCTGGTCCTTCCCGCTCGGCACCGACAGTGTCGGCCGCGATATGCTGTCGCGGCTGATCTATGGCACCCGTCTCTCGCTGCTGATCGGCGCCATCGTCGTCACCTTGTCGCTCGCCTTGGGTATCGGCTTCGGCCTGCTCAGCGGCTTCTTCCGCGGCGGGCCCGAAATCACCATCATGCGTTTGATGGATATCATCCTGTCGATGCCGAGCTTGCTGCTCTCCCTGGTGATCGTCGCCATCCTCGGTCCCGGGTTGATCAACGCCATGATCGCCGTTGCCATCACCTACGTCCCGCATTATGCGCGCCTGACACGGGCCGCCGTGATGTCCGAGCTTTCCAAGGACTATGTCACGGCCTCGCGCGTTTCCGGCGCCGGCACCTTGCGGCTGATGTTCGATGTCGTGCTGCCGAATTGCCTGGCGCCGCTGATCGTGCAGGCAACGCTCAGCTTCTCCACCGCCATTCTCGATGCGGCGGCCCTGGGCTTCCTCGGCCTCGGCGCTCAGCCGCCGACACCGGAATGGGGCACGATGCTGGCCGATGCCCGGCAGTTCCTGGAAGCAGCACCCTGGGTCGTCACCTTTCCCGGCCTTGCCATTCTGGTCACTGTGCTGGCCTTCAACCTGATGGGCGACGGTCTGCGTGACGCCCTCGATCCGAAATTGAAGCGTTGAGGCACCGTCATGGCACGCGCATCCGCTCCCTTGCTTGAAATCCGCAACCTCTCGGTCGAATTCCAGACCCATCGCGGCCCGTTCCGCGCGGTCGACGGGATCGATCTCACGCTTGATGCCGGCGAGTTGCTCGGCGTGGTCGGCGAATCCGGTTCCGGCAAGAGCGTCACCATGCTTGCCGTCATGGGCCTGATCGCCTGGCCCGGCAAGGTCATGGCCGACAAGCTGACATTCGACGGGATAGATCTCTTGCGCCTCAGCCCGCGGGCGCGGCGCAAGATTGTCGGCAAGGACATCGCCATGATCTTCCAGGAGCCGATGACCAGCCTCAATCCCTGCTTCACTGTCGGCTTCCAGATCATGGAAGCCTTGAAGGTGCACGAGGGCGGCAGCCGCGCCGAGCGCAGGCGCCGCACCATCGAATTGCTGGAACAGGTCGGCATTCCGGCGGCCGAGACCCGGCTCTCCGCCTTCCCGCATCAGCTCTCCGGCGGCATGTCGCAGCGGGTGATGATCGCCATGGCGATCGCCTGCAACCCGCGCCTGCTGATCGCCGACGAACCGACCACGGCCCTCGACGTCACCATTCAGGCGCAGATTCTCGATCTCCTGGTTTCCCTGCAGCGCGATCGCGGCATGGCGCTGGTCCTCATCACCCATGACATGGGCGTGGTCGCCGAGACGGCGCAGCGTGTCTCGGTGATGTATGCCAGCCAGCAGGTCGAGGAACAGCCGGTCGACCGGCTATTTGCTGATCCGCACCACCCCTATACCGCCGCGCTGCTGGAAGCCCTGCCGGAGCGCAGCGAAGACAAGCTGCGGCTCAACACCATTCCCGGCATGGTGCCCGGCATCAGCGATCGCCCTACCGGCTGCGTCTTCAATCCGCGCTGCAGCTTTGCCGACGATCACTGCCGGGCGGTGCAGCCGGCTCTGGCCCCGGTCGAGGGAGGCGGCGACAGCCATCAGCTGGCGCGCTGCCATTATCCGCTGTTCGGCGGCGTTCCCAGCGGCAAGGTGCACCCGCCCGCCGCGCCGGCCCAGCGCGGCGCCGATCTGGAGGCGCGGCGATGAGCAAGACCATGACCCCGCAAACCCTGCCTAACCAGACTGTGCCTGCCGCCTTGGTGCTGGAAGCCGAGAACCTGCAGCGTCACTACGAGGTCGCACGCGGCTGGCTGAAGCCGACCGAGACCCTGCGTGCCGTCGCCGGCGCCAGCTTTACCCTGACCGCCGGGCGCACCCTGGCGGTGGTCGGGGAATCGGGCTGCGGCAAGTCCACCCTGGCCCGGCTGATGGCGATGATCGAACCGCCGACCGCCGGCAAGCTGCGCATCGATGGCGAAGATGTCGACGCGACCAGCGTTCAGCAACGTCGCCGCCTGCGGTCGCGCGTCCAGATGGTGTTCCAGGACCCCTACGGTTCGCTCAATCCCCGCAAACAGGTCGGCCGCATTCTGGAAGAGCCGCTGGAGATCAATACCGATCTCGACAGGAAGCAGCGCCAGGAAGCGGCGCGGATGATGATGGCCAAGGTCGGCCTGCGGCCGGAACATTACGGCCGCTATCCGCATATGTTCTCCGGCGGACAGCGCCAGCGCATCGCCATCGCCCGCGCCCTGATGCTGCATCCGAAGGTGGTCATTGCCGATGAACCGGTTTCGGCCCTCGATGTCTCGATTCGCGCCCAGGTCCTCAATCTGCTGATGGACCTGCAGGCGGAATACAATCTCGCCTATCTTTTCATCTCGCATGATCTCAGTGTCGTCCGGCACATCGCCGACGAGGTGATGGTGATGTATCTGGGCCGGCCCGTGGAACAGGGAACCAAGGAAGCAATCTTCGCCCGGCCGGCGCATCCTTATACCCAGGCCCTGCTGGCGGCGACCCCATCGACCGATCCGGCGGCAAGATCCAAGCGTCTCACGGTCAAGGGCGAGCTGCCCTCGCCGCTCAATCCGCCGCCGGGCTGTGCCTTCCACCGCCGTTGCCCTTTTGCAACAGATGCGTGCAAGGTGACCCGGCCGGAATTGCGGCCGGTGGCGGGGCGCCAGGTTGCCTGCCATCATGCCGAGCAGGTGATTGCCGGCTGAGCGCGATTCCAAATCATGCTGCAGCGCAGCAAGACCGGGCTACGGCGTCGGACGGCGGTCGGCGGCGGCGACACGAAGTCTATCTTCTGCGTGCGGCGGCGTTAAAGTCGGATCGCTTCACATGGAAGCCTGCAAGCTTCCATCTAAAACGATCGCGCTCTAGCCGATATCCGGCGATTATGCTAACTAGCGGATCGGTCGACACTGGGGGTCATCAAAACCACAGGTGAGAGCGGCGTCACTCACGCTTCATTAATATGTTGCTGTGACTCTGGGACGGCATGTACTCATTGCGTGTGCGTTATGGGATGACGCAGACCGGTCGCCATTAGCGAGGTTACCGAAGGGGACGTCGGTGCCGCTCGCGAGTGTGTCATGCGAGACATCCGCCGTAATCGGGAAGAGGGTTGGGAATCTATGTTTCAGAAAAAAGCACTGCAGCATTTGGCAATAGCGGGGGTTATTGCCATATCGGCGGCCGTCGGCGGCTGCGCGACAAAACCCGATCCGACTGACGAGGCGGCAGTGCAGGCCTATAAAGAGGCCAACGATCCGCTCGAGCCGATGAACCGCTATTTCTTCGAGGTGAATATGTTCCTCGACGAAGTGCTGCTGAAGCAGTTTGCCGGCTATTACAATATCGCCCTGCCGCAGGTGGCGAAAGACGGCGTGCGCGGCGTGCTGCGCAACCTGAACTCGCCCGTCATCCTGGCCAACGACCTGTTTCAGGGCGAAGGTCACCGGGCTGGCGTAACCGCCGGCCGTTTCGTGGTCAATACGACGCTGGGTGTCGGCGGCATCTTTGACGTCGCCAAAGGCTTCGGCATGCCCTACCACGACGAAGATTTCGGCCAGACTCTTGCGGTATGGGGAAGCGGCGAAGGCCCCTATCTGATGCTGCCGTTGCTGGGCCCGTCCAATCCGCGCGATCTCAGCGGCAAGGTGGTCGACAAGTTCCTCGATCCGCTGACCTATATCGGCTATATCTACAATGTCGGCTATATCAATACGATCCGCGGCGGCCTCGAAGCCATCGACACGCGTTCCCGCAATCTGCAGGCGCTCGACGACCTTAAGAAGAACTCGATCGACTTTTACGCGACGATCCGCAGTCTCTATCGCCAGCATCGCAATGACGCGATCCGCAATGGCAAGGAAGATGACGATCTGACGCCGAAATTGACGTCGGAACTCGTGATTCCCTCGGATGGCAACGGATCAAACGCCGCTCCGCAGGCGTTGCTTGGCCAGACATCGGTCTCGCAGTGAGCAAACAGGAGAAGTCTGGATGTTGAGTCACTTCACGATCGGACGCCGCCGCCTTCTTGCCCTTGCGGCCGGTGGCGTGTTCCTGATCGGGGCGAAGGGATGGACCGGCAAGGCGCAAGCCGACGATCAGGCCGTTCTGAACTTCGTCAATACGCTGAGCAATACCACGCTGCAGGAACTGGCCGACCAGCAGAGCGACGCCGAACGCGTCGCCAAGCTGAAGCCGATCCTGGAAAAATACTTCGACATGCCGGCGATCGCGAAATACGTGCTGGGCGGCTATTGGCGGAAGGCCTCGCCGGATCAGCAGCAGGCGTTCCTGTCGGCTTTCACCGATTATATCTCGGTCAGCTACGGCAAGCGTTTCGGCCAGTATTCCGGTCACCGGATGGAGATCAAGCGGGTCCATGACGACGGCGACGGTCATGCCACCGCCTTCACCATCGTTCAGGTGCAAGGCCAGGATCCGACCCGGGTCGATTGGGTGATCGACACGGTGAACAACAGCTTTCACATCCTCGACCTGCGGGTTGAGGGATTGAGCCTGTCGGATACCCATCGCCAGGAATTTGCCTCCGTAATCCAGAATAACGGCGGCAACGTTCAGGCACTGATCGACCTGCTGCATCAGAAGGCCAAGCTCTGAGTCTGGGCGCCGACCGGTCGACATGACTGTCTAAAGAAAAAGGCCGCGACGCACAGCGTCGCGGCCTTCTCTTTTGTCCGGGCTGGGATCAGGCCGTCTTGGCAGCAGCCTCGATCGCCTGGCCGATGGTCTTCTCCAGAACGTCGAAGCCTTCATTGATCAGAGCTTCCGGCGCCGTCAGCGGCATCAGGAAACGCAGCACATTGGCATTGACGCCGCAGCTCAGCAGAACAAGGCCGTTCTCGCCCGCCTTGTTGACGACGGCCTTGGTGAGGTCGGCATCCGGCGTGCCGTCGCTCTTCACCAGCTCGCAGGCCACCATGGCGCCGAGACCACGGATATCGCCGATGCGATTGCCGAAGCTGTTGCGGCGCTTCATGTCGGTCAGGCGGTCGATCATCTGCTTGCCGATGACATTGGCGCGTTCAACCAGCTTTTCTTCTTCCATGACGTCGAGCACCGCGTTGGCTGCGGCGCAGCCGATCGGGCTGCCGGCATAGGTGCCGCCAAGGCCGCCGGCTGCCGGGGCATCCATGATTTCCGCCCGGCCGGTCACGGCCGAAAGCGGGAAACCGCCGGCGAGGCTCTTCGCCATCGTCATCAGATCGGGTTCGACGCCGCTATGCTCGATGGCGAACATCTTGCCGGTGCGGGCAAAACCACTTTGAATCTCGTCGGCGATGAAGACGATGCCATGCTTGGAGCAGATTTCGCGGATCGCCTTCAGGAACTCGAACGGCGTCACATTGAAGCCGCCCTCGCCCTGTACCGGCTCGATGATGATGGCGGCGACATTGTCCGGACCGACATCGGCCTTGAACAAGGTGTCGAGGGCCTTCAGCGCCGCGGCACCGCCGTCCTTGAGCGCGGGATCGGGGAAAGGAATGTGGTAGATGTCGGTCGGGAAGGGACCGAAGCCGATCTTGTAGGGCGCGTATTTGCCAGTCAGCGCCATGGTCATCAGCGTACGGCCATGGAAGGCGCCGGAGAAGGCGATGACCGCCGGCCGCTTGGTATAGGCGCGGGCGATCTTCACGGCATTTTCCACCGCTTCGGCGCCGGTGGTCAGGAAGATGGTTTTCTTGTTGCCGCTGATCGGCACCAGATTGTTCAGCCGCTCGGCGAGACGGATATAGCTTTCATACGGTGTCACCTGGAAACAGGCATGGGTCAGCTTGTCGACCTGTTCCTTGACCGCCGCGATCACTTTGGGATGGCAATGGCCGGTGTTGAGCACGGCAATGCCGCCTGCGAAATCGATCAGGCGCTTGCCTTCCTCGTCGATAATTTCGGCGTTCGACGCGCTCTTGGCATAGATCGCATAGGCATTGCCGACACCACGCGGAACCGCGGCCGTGCGGCGCTGATGCAGGCTGGCATTGCTGGGCATATGAAGCTCCTTTTCCACAACAACGAGCGTCGCACCGGCCCTGTCGGCCAGTCCGACACCACAACTGACCCGCTTATTGATGACTGGCGGGCTGATCGGGCCGGACTATAGCAGCTTGGCCCGAGCTTGCCAGCTTGGCCGGTCATGTCGGCGAGCGCTGCTGCCATGCAGCAGAATCAAGGAAAGGATCGATGCGCGGGCGATGGCAGAAACGCCGATGGAGGGAAGATGAAGATGATCGCCAGGCTGTTAACGCTGTCTAGACGCTGCGGCCGGCGATGCCAAATCCGGCAACAGCCGAAATCTCTCTTCGGTCGCAGACATTGCCGTCAGCAGCCTGAATGGGCCCGGACCTGCTGCACTTCGGGCATGCCGCCGGTGTCCGTGGGATCGAGCGCCTGCAGCCCGGGCATGATGGAGCCGCCATCGGTTGGACTGCACCGGCCAGGGAGAACGCGCCACCTTGAATGATTTGTGTCGTGAATTATATTGTTACTAACAATCGGAAAAATCGATCAAGATGGCCACGGCACAGCTCAGCAGCCTCAAGCAATTGCGTTATCTGACCGCCCTTGCGGAGCATGGGCATTTCGGCCGGGCTGCGGAGGCCTGTTTCGTCTCGCAATCGACCCTCAGCGCCGGCATCAAGGAGCTGGAAAACCAGCTCGGCGTCACCCTGGTCGAGCGCACCAACCGCCATGTGGTTTTTACCGCGCTCGGCCGCACCATCGCCGCCAAGGCTCAGCATGTCCTGACCGAGGCTGCGGCCTTGACCGAGCTGGCCGCCGCCTCCGGCGAACCGCTGACCGGGCCGTTGCGGCTTGGGGTCATTCCGACCATCGCGCCTTTCCTGCTGCCGCATGCCCTGCCGCAGCTGCGCAAGCTCTATCCGAAGTTGAAGCTTTATCTCACCGAGGACCAGACGGCGCGGCTATTGGCTCAGCTGGAGGAAGGCCAGCTCGATCTGGTGCTCCTGGCGCTGCCCTATGATTGCGGCGACGCTACCACTTGGCCGCTTTTCGAAGATCGCTTCGATCTCGTCTGCCGCCGGGACCATCCCTTGGCGCAGCAGGCAATCATTCACACGGCGGATCTCGCCAATCTGCCGCTGCTGCTTCTGGCCGAAGGCCATTGCATGACGGATCACGCCCTGAGCGCCTGCCGTCTCGCCCAGCGCAACCCCTCCGCCGATCTCACCGCCACCAGCCTCACCACGCTGGTGGAAATGGTCGCCAACGGCCTCGGCGTTACCTTGCTGCCCGATATGGCGGTGGAAGCCCAATTGCTGAAAGGCGGCGAACTGGTCGCCCGGCGTTTCAGCGACGAGAATCCCTTCCGCCAGATCGGCCTCGCCTGGCGCGCGACCAGTCCGCGCGCCGCGGAATTCAAATTGCTGGGCGAGGCGCTCGCGCAGGCGCGGTCAGGATCGGGCCGCCCGCGCCAGCGCCAGGCCCACAAAGCGCCCGCGCAGTGAAACGGAACAGCGGCGGCGAGACGATCACGCGGGCAGTCGGGAACGACCGCCTCACAGCCCACCGGTAACGTCGATGATGCTGGCGGTCACATAGCTGGCGGCATCGCTCAGCAGCCACATGATGGCGGCAGCCACTTCCCCGGCGCGTCCGACCCTGCCCATCGGTGTCGCGGCACCAAGGGCGATGCCGCGTTCCGGCCGGCCGCCGCTGGCATGGATCTCCGTATCGATGAAACCGGGCCGTACCGCATTGACACGAACTCCCTCGCCGGCCAGTTCCTTGCCGAGCCCGATGGTCAGCGACTCCACCGCACCCTTGCTGCCGGCATAATCGACATATTCGTTGGGCGCGCCACGCCGCGCGGCGCCGGATGAGACGTTGACGATGGCCCCGCCCTTGCCGCCGCGCCTGGTCGACAGGCGGCGCGCCGCCTCACGGGCGCAAAGATAGCTGCCGAGGATGTTGACGGCGAACATGCGCTGCAACCGCATGAGATCCATATCGGCCAGCTGCGCCTGCGGCGCAACGATGCCGGCGCTGCTGACCAGGTAATCCAGCCCGCCGAACTGCCGCTCCATGCCATCGAACAGGCTGATGACGTCAGCCTCCTGTGCCACGTCGCCCCGCAGCAGGACGGCCCGGCCGCCAGCTTTTTCCACCTCCTGCGCGGTTTCCCGCGCGGCTGTTTCATTGCCGAGGTAATTGATGCCGACCGACCAGCCCTGCGCCGCAGCGAGCAAGGCCGTCGCCCGGCCGATGCCGCGACTGCCGCCGGTGATCAGAAGAGATTTCGTCATGGGACTACCGTCAGGGAACTATCGCCACTATTCGCCGGCCGCGACATGCAGCTGGATCTCATGCTGTGCCAGCAGGTCGCAGATGGCATTGGACGGCATCTTGTCGGTGAAGACGGCGGTCAGCTGGCTGAGATGGCCGAGGCGCACCATCGGCCGGCGTTCGAACTTGCTGTGATCGGCAACCAGGAAGACCTGGCGCGAATTTTCGATGATCGCCTGCGCCACCCGCACCTCGCGATAGTCGAAATCCAGCAAGGTCCCGTCGCTGTCGATGCCGCTGATGCCGATGATGCCGACATCGACGCGGAACTGGCGCACGAAATCGATGGTCGCCTCGCCGATAATGGCGCGATCGACCGAACGTACGACACCGCCGGCAACGATCACCTCCGACGAGCGGTTCTCGCACAGAATGGCGGCGACGTTGAGGTTGTTGGTGATGACGCGCAGGCCGGTATGATGCAGCAGCGCCCGCGCCACCTCTTCATTGGTGGTGCCGATATTGATGAAAAGAGAACTGTCGCCGGGGATATGCTTGGCACAGAGCTGCGCGATGCGCCGCTTCTCGCTGAGATTCTGCACCTGCCGCGCCGCATAGGCGGTGTTGTGCACGCTGGAATTGAGGCCGGCGCCGCCGTGATGACGCTGCAGCAGGTCCTGCGCGGAGAGATCGTTGATATCGCGCCGGATGGTCTGCGGCGTCACATCGAAATGATGCGCCAGCGCCTCGATCGACATATAGCCGCGCTGGCGCACCAAAGAAACGATCTCGGTCAGCCTCGCATCACGCTGCATGCATTCTTCTCCCCCGCCCCATGACCGTCCATCTGACGTCGGCCCCGCGCGCCTATCCCAGCAACAGACTGTCGTCGGCCAATTGCTCGCCGCGTACCGTGGCAAACATGTTGAGCAGATCCGGCACATCCAGGTTGCCACGGCGTTCGGCGGGGATGTCAAAGGCAACCCGGCCTTCGTGAAGCATGACAGTCCGTGTGCCGTAATCCAAGGCGTTTCGCATCGAATGGGTCACCATCAGCGCCGTCAAACCATGTTCGGCAATGATCCGCCGGGTCAGCTTCAGGACGAAGTCAGCCGTGCGCGGATCGAGTGCGGCGGTATGCTCGTCCAGCAACAGGATCTTCATGCCGGCGAGCGTCGCCATCAGCAGGCTGACGGCCTGACGCTGCCCGCCGGAAAGCAAGCCCATGGAATCGCCGAGCCGGTTTTCCAGACCGAGCCCGAGCAGCGCCAGGCGCTCGCGAAAAAGCGTGCGCTCCCTGCCGTGCAGCGCCAGAGCAAGCCCGCGGCGGCGGCCGCGCGCATGGGCGAGCGCCATGTTTTCCTCGATCGACATTGCCTCGCAGGTGCCGGCCATCGGGTCCTGAAAAACGCGGGCGACGAGGCCGGCGCGTTTCGGCGCCGACCAGCGTGTGACATCGATCCCGTCAATCTCGACCTTGCCCTTCTCCGGCGTGATGTCGCCGCTGAGGACATTGAGCAGGGTCGATTTGCCGGCCCCGTTGGAACCGATGACGGTGACGAATTCGCCGACCGGGATGCTGAGGTCGAGGCCGCGCAAGGCGCGTGTCTGCAGCGGCGTTCCCCGGCCAAATGTGACTTCGACGGCAGAGACGGTGATCATGACGCGGCTCCCCGCTGCGCGTCCTCCGCCGCCGGCTTACGACGCAGCATCGATTTCAACGGATTGCGCGCACCGGGCAGAACCAACGCAATGCCGACCAGCACCGCGGTCACCAGGTTGAGGTCGGAAGCCTGCAGCCCTAATGCCCCGCTGTTGAGCGCAAGCGCGATCGCCAGGCGATAGAGGATCGAGCCCAGGATGCAGGCGACCAGCTTCACCAGGATCGAGCGCGTGGGCAGGATGGTCTCGCCGAGAATGACGGCGGCAAGGCCGACGACGATGGTGCCAGTGCCGACGGTGACATCGGCAAAGCCCGCCGTCTGCGCAAAGAGTGCGCCGGCCAGGGCAACGAGGCCGTTTGAAAGCGCCATGCCGCAATAGGTCTGGCGGTCGGTGGCGATGCCCTGAGCGCGGGCCATGCGCGGATTGGCGCCGGTCGCCCGCATGGCGAGGCCGAATTCGGAGGTGAGAAAGCGCCCGAGCAGGGCCGTCACGGCAATGACGAGGATGCTGACGATGGCCGTCTTCAGGCTGGCCTGGGCCGGCAGGCCGAGCGCCGCGAAAACAGGTTTCGCGTCGGTAAAATAGTCGATCAGCGTGCTTTGACCCAGCAGCGATACATTCGGCTTTCCCATCACCCTGAGATTGACCGAGAAGAGGGCGATCATGGTGAGAATGCTGGCGAGCAATTGCAGGATGCCGAAGCGCACATAGAGCCAGGCGGTGACAAGGCCTGCGCAGGCCCCGGCGAGAATCGCGATGAGGGTCGCCGAAACCGGATCGAGGCCGATCGTGATCAGCGTCGCAGCGACGGCCGCCCCCAAGGGGAAGCTGCCGTCCACCGTGAGATCGGGAAACTGGAGCACCCGGAAGGAGAGGAAGACGCCCAGCGCCACCAGGGCATAAACCAGGCCCAATTCAATGGCGCCGATCGTGGCAATCAGCGACATGCCCGGCGCTCCGCCGTTCTTGCCCGCATCTCAATCTCCCAAAGGCGAAATGACGTTCAGCTAAGTATCGCCCGGCAAGCGGCCTGTGAAGCCTCAATTACGCGCCCCGCCCTGCGACGCGATGCAGGGCCGCATGAGGCGAACCCGCCAGGAACAAAGACCCCTGGCCCCGACGGAACCAGAGATGCTTGTTCAGATCTCAGCATGGTTAAAGGACGTCACCCTTATTCGACCACCTTCTTGGCACGCTTGACGAAGGCATCCGGCAGAGTAACGCCCATCGCCATAGCGGCCTTCGGGTTGACGAAAAGATCCGTGCCGGACGCGTTCTGTACGGCGATGTCGCCGGGCTTCTCACCCTTCAGGATCCGCACCACAACCGCCCCCGTCTGCAGACCCACCTGGAAATAGTCGAAGCCGATAGAAGCGATGGTGCCGCGGGTCACGCTATCGGTGTCGCCGGAGAAGACCGGCAGCTTGTTTTCCTTGCCGACGGCAATCACGGCTTCCAGGGCCGAGACGATGGTATTGTCGGTCGGTACATAGATGACATCGACCTTGCCGACCAGACTCTGTGCGGCGCCCTGCACTTCCGACGATTTCGTCGCCGCCGCCTCGACGATGGTAACGCCATAGCCCGGGGCCATTTTCTTCAGCGCGTTGAGCAGGGCCACCGCATTGGCTTCGCCCGGATTATAAGGCACGCCGATCTTCTTGGCGGAAGGAACGATCTCCAGGATGAGTTTCAGGTGGTCGGCGAGCGGCGACATATCGGAAATGCCGGTGATATTGCCGCCCGGCTGCTCGAGAGTCTTGACGATCTGGGCACCCACCGGGTCGGTCACCGCGGTGAAGACCACCGGTATATCCTGCGTGGTGGCGGCAACGGCCTGGGCGGAGGGTGTCGCAATGGCGACGATGACGCTGGGATTCTCGCCGGCAAATTTCTGCGCGATCTGCGTCGCCGTGGCCGGATTGCCCTGGGCGCTTTCGTAATGGAAGGTGAGGTTGTCCCCTTCCTTGTAGCCGGCGTCTTCCAGCGCCTTCTTTACCCCGTCGCGCGCCGCATCCAGTGCCGGATGCTGGACGATGGCCGTCACATCCACGGTCACGGTACCGGCGGCACAGGCAGCCTCCATGCCAGACGCCGTCAACGCCAGGGCGGCGGCACCGGCCAAAGCCAGCTTACGAATCAACATCTGAAAATCCTCCCCTTGATCCTGCCGGTTCCCGATAACCAAACGGATGGGCATCCGGACAGATGATGGTCATTAGCACGAGGCCTGTACGGCGCGTCAAGCGAGGGGCCGGGCTGCCGGCTGTTGCCGACCGGACGACGACGGGCACCCGGCAGGCTTGGCAAGAGGCCGGCCGCGCACTAGCCTCAACCCATGGCCAAGAACTTCACCGAAATCGCCTATAGCGAGGCCGTCCTTGCGATGCAGCGCAAGATGAACGCCGTCGAGATCAATGCCGAGCTGCAGCACAGCGTGGGCCGCAACAGCATCACGCCGGCCCTGGCTGTCTATCTCGGCAGCCGTATCTCCTTCTACCTCGCCACGGCCTCCGCCGCCGGGCAGCCTTATATCCAGCATCGCGGCGGTCCCCCGGGCTTCATCAGGGCGCTGGATGCGCAGACCCTCGCCTTCCCGGATTTCGAAGGCAACAAGCAATACATCACGCTCGGCAATCTCAGCGAGAATCCGCGGGTGCAGCTCTTCTTCATGGATTACGGCCGGCGGCAGCGGCTCAAGATCTGGGGACGCGCTGCAGTCGTCGAAGATGACGAAAAGCTGCTGGCCCTGGTCACGCCGGAAGCCTGGCGGCGCCCGCTGCGCCGTGCCATCCGTGTCGCCGTCGAAGCCTGGGACGTCAACTGCCCGGCCTATATTCCGCAGCTCTTCACTGTCGATGAGGTGGAAGCCGCCCATGCCGCCATGCTGGGACGCATCGCCGAACTGGAGGCGGAAATAGCGTCACTGAAGGAAGCGGCGGCAGCCTCGCGGCCTGCTACCAAACCGGACGCCAAAGGTGCCGTTCCCAAGAGCCGGCAAAAGCCGCGCTGATGCCGCGGCCTGCCGCGAGCGGCCCGCTGGGAAAGCATCGCATCGGAAATGACGCTTAGGAAGTGACGAGGCTTTCGCCGCGCTGTTTGACCTCCGCCGGCTGGTCGATATCGATCGGCACGCCGGGCTGCAGCTTGCTGGTGCGAATGCCGAGCGCCGACTTCACATGGCTCACATTGGGGGCCGGGGTCAGGCAGGTGGTGAGAAACTTCTGATACGAGTCCCAGTCATGCGCGACGATCTTCAGCAGGAAGTCCGTCTCGCCCGCCAGCATGTGGCATTCGCGGACCAGTGGCCAGGTCTGGACCAGCGCCTCGAAGGCCTTGAGGTCGTGTTCCGCCTGGCTGCTGAGGCCGACATGGGCAAAGACCGTCACGCCGAAGCCAAGCGCCTCGGGGTTGACCTGGGCATGATAGCCGCGGATGAAGCCGGCCTCCTCCAGCGCCCGGACCCGCCGCAGGCAAGGTGGTGCGGATATACCGGCGCGCTCGGCCAATTCGACATTGGTCATACGGCCATCGGCCTGCAGATCCGCGAGGATGCGCAGATCGATTTTGTCGAGTTTAGCCCGACGCATGAAAGAAAGCCCCTGTCTCGCCCGCTATTTTGCGCAACTATATTACCATATTCACTAAGGCAACAAGCCTGCTTCGGTTCCATCTGTCCGCCCCGACACAGGCGGGCACCGCTGCCTGTCGCTTGTATCTCGGCGGCCACAACCTTATGTTAGCAGGACATACCATATACCGGATTCGGAGCTTTTGGTTGCACCGATCGACCGGTTTCTCGACCAATAGTCAGCTATCCGGGATTGCTCCATGGCTACGGAACATCGCAGCAAAGTCGTCATCATCGGTTCCGGTCCGGCCGGTTATACCGCCGCTATCTATGCCGCGCGCGCCAATCTGAAACCGATCCTGGTTCAGGGGCTGCAGCCGGGCGGCCAGCTGACCATCACCACCGATGTGGAAAACTATCCGGGCTTCGCCGATGTCATCCAGGGCCCCTGGCTGATGGAGCAGATGCAGAAGCAGGCCGAACATGTCGGCACCCAGATGATGTATGACACCATCACCGAGGTCGATTTCAGCCGCCGGCCGTTCCGCTGCGTCGGCGATTCCGGCGATATCTATTACGGCGACACGCTGATCATCTGCACCGGCGCGCAGGCGCGCTGGCTGGGGCTGGAATCGGAGCAGAAGTTCCAGGGCTTCGGGGTCTCAGCCTGTGCCACCTGCGACGGCTTCTTCTTCCGTGACCGCGAGGTCTGCATCGTCGGTGGCGGCAATACCGCCGTCGAAGAGGCGATCTATCTCACCAATCACGCCAATAAGGTCACGCTGATCCACCGCCGCGATCATCTGCGCGCCGAGAAGATCATGCAGGACCGCCTGTTCCGCAATCCCAAGATCGCGGTGGTCTGGGATAGCGCGGTCGAGGAAGTCCTGGGCGGCGGCGATCCCGCCGGCGTCACCGGCGTGAAAATCCGCAATGTGAAGACCGGTGCGCTGAGCGAAATTCCATGCGACGGCCTTTTCGTCGCGATCGGCCACAGCCCGGCGACGGAGCTCTTCAAGGGCAAGCTGCAGCTCGATAACGAGGGCTATCTTGTCACCAAGCCCGACAGCACGGCGACGAACATTCCCGGCGTCTTCGCCGCCGGCGATGTCAAGGACAAGGTCTACCGGCAAGCCGTGACGGCAGCCGGCATGGGCTGCATGGCGGCATTGGAAGCGGAGCGCTTCCTGGCGGCCAATGAGGGGGAACACGCGGCCGCGGCGGAATAAGCCGGACCGCCAACACGGCCGGAACGGCCGATCGGTGATCAAATGGATTGGGATAAACTGCGCATCTTCCACGCCGTGGCCGAGGCAGGCAGCTTCACGCATGCGGGAGAAACGCTGAATCTGAGCCAGTCGGCCGTATCGCGGCAGATCAGCTCGCTGGAAGAAAGCCTCAACGTCGCGCTGTTCCATCGCCATGCCCGCGGCCTGATCCTGACCGAACAGGGCGAACTGCTCTATCGCACGGCGCATGAAGTCTTTTCCAAACTGGCCATGGCCGAGGCGCAGCTTACCGAGAGCAAGGATAAGCCCAAGGGCCAGTTGAAGGTGACGGCAACGCAGGCCTTCGGTTCTTCCTGGCTGACGCCGGTCCTGGGCGAATTCATCGAGCTCTATCCCGATGTGCAGGTCGATCTGGTGCTTGAGGACCGTGAGCTGGATCTTTCCATGCGCGAGGCCGATGTCGCCATCCGCATGGCGCCGCCGCGCCAGCCGGAGCTTATCCAGCGCCATCTGATGACGGTGCATCTCAACGTCTATGCCTCTCCCGCTTACATCAAGCGCCACGGCATTCCGAAGAGTCCGGAAGAATTGGATAACCACCGGGTCATCGTCTATGGCGACGACACGACCAAGCCCCCGGTGCAGGATATCGACTGGCTGCTGAGGGCGGGCGGCAAGCGCGAGACCAATCAGCGCCGGCCGATCCTCAAGGTGAACAGCGTCTATGCCATCCTGCGCGCGGTACAGAGCGGCCTCGGCCTCGCCTCGCTGCCGGAATATATGGCGCAGGAATCGACCAGTCTGGTACGCATCCTCCCCGAACTGCAGGGGCCGCGCATCGACAGCTACTTCGTCTATCCGGAAGAGCTGCGCTCCTCGAAGCGCATCCAGGTGTTCCGGGACTTCCTGTTGCGCAAGGTGGCGGAAGGCAAGCTGACTTGATCGTCTTGCCGCGATCGCGCCGCCAGCCTTGCACCGCCCAACCTGTGCTCTCCCCAACTGAACCGATAGCCCGGGGGTAGTATCGTCTCTCGACCGATCTCTAGATCGGCGGCGGTTTTATGCCTTTCCAAAGAATCGGCAAAACGCGCTCTGCGCCGCTCATCCCCGGCCAGATCGCCTTAAATTCATCTAAGTATATGATATAAAATAATAATATAGCGGAGCTGCTGCCTGATCGCTCCGGTCGCTTGACTCACCTTCACGTACTGAACTATCATTCACTTAATGAATGAACATTCATTTATATGGATGAAACATGCAAGCTGCCATCGAGACGGGCAAGAGCGGGAGAGCGGCGAGAGGGGAAGCCGGCCAGCGCAATCACGAGCGCACGCATGCGGCGATTCTTGACGCCACGATCCGCACCATTGCTGCATTCAGCCTCTCCGGCACCACCGTGCAGCGGGTGGCCGAAGCCGCCGGCGTCTCGGTCGGCGCCGTTATCCTGCATTTCAAGAGCAAGGACGCCTTGCTCGTCGCCGCGCTTGAACTGGTCGCCAGCGATTTCGAGGTGGCGCGGCGCCAGGCGCTGCTGGAGGCCGGAAAAGATCCGGTCGCGGCCTTGACCGCCCTGATCGAGGTCTCCCTGGACCCGAAGGTGAGCGATCCAGACCGCATCGCCGTATGGTCGGCTTTCTGGGGTGAGGCGCAATCCCGCGATGTCTATCTGCAGCGGGTCGGTGCGCTCGACACCGCTTACCAGACCGGCCTTACCCGCCTGATCGGCGAGTTGATCACCATCGGCGGCTATGACCATCTCGATGCCGAGGCGGTGGCGCTGGCTTTCGCCGGGCTGCTCGATGGCCAGTGGCAGGACATCATGACGAAGGGCGCGGATTATGACCGCGACGCCGCCCGCCGCATCATCCGGCTGTTTCTGGCCGGCCTGTTTCC
>DATLIX010000070.1:0-17974 GCA_035539215.1 Dongiaceae bacterium
AGCGGCGACTTGTCGAGGAAGCTGCAATAGAGCATCGCCGCCAGCGGCAGGAAAATGGTGACGGTCAGCCAGAGATAGGCCGGCGCCGTCAGCGACAGGATCGCGCGTCGTTCATGCGCATTGGCCAAAGAAGCGCTCCCCCTGCTTCAAGACTTTGGGCGTCGATAACGTGGGCTTCAACACGTCAGCTTTCAGCCATGCCGGCTGCGAGAATCGGCAGGCCGACAACCATAGCAAAAGCGCCGCGAAGCGATAGCCCGGTGCGAGCAGGAAGCGGTTCCCGCCGCGGCCATGGCTGGCCATGTCGATGAGCGGTCGCGATGCGATCCGCGATCTGACCGGGGGCGCGAAAGGAAAACAGTCGGCGTCACTCGCCGCGGCCGCCATCCTCGCTTTTCGCCCAACGCCTGCTCTTCGCCGAACAGCCATCATCTGTCGCCTGACCCCATAGCCCGCTCCCATCGGCGGGCCAAGTGCCGTTTCTGCCGGCTTATTGGATTAGCATACTGTTTGTACACAAACAGTAACAGCCTGCCGCCGGCCGTCAAGGGTGATTCACGGGTGATATTGGCGGGACCACGGCAAGGTACGAACAATACCCCCCTCACCCTAACCGTCCCCCTCCAAGGGGGGACGTTGTTTCGGCAGTCCCGGCAATTGATTCCAATCGCATCGATTTTTTTTCGTCTCTCCCCAGGCGACGACACTGCATGAGCAACTGAATCGTCACACTCCCTCCCCCCCTTTGTCGGCATGGGCCGACCTGCGTCGGCGGGAGGGGTGGCTAAGGGTGGGGGTGGTGCTGTCACCTCGGACCCAAAGCAGACATCGATCGATGACAGATAAAGTCTTGGGCGACGAGGACAGCGACATCCCGCATACCCCACGGGACCTTCAGGTCGGAATGAGACCGGATTTGAAAAAACTCTCGACCAGCGCATCGTAAAGACTGAGATCCGCCCGGCTCCGGGCGATGAGCTGCGCGCCGGCAATGGCGGCGTAGATGGCGCGCGCCCTTGTTTCGCTTTCGCCTTTCGGAACCGACGCCGCCGACAGCATTTTGGACAGCCATGCGACATTGATATCGGCGAAGGCCAGCACCTCGCTTTTCACCATGTTCGGCAAGTCGTCGGACTCAGCCGCCATGAAGCTGCAGAGGCACATCCGATTGTCCGCCTCAAGCGTCTTGCGGAAAAGTCTTGGATAGGCACGGAGCGCCGTCAGCGGATCACCCGTCGCCGCCAAAAGAGCGTCCAGTTCCCGCGCCGTATCCTCCCAGTAGCGCTTCGCCACTGCCGCTCCGAGATCGGCCTTGCTGGCGAAGTGATGGTAGATGCTCGCGGCCTTGATGCCGACTTCGGCGCCGATGTCGCGGAAGTTCAAGCCGGCATAGCCGTGCGCTTGGGCCGTCCGGCGTGCCACCGCAAGGATCTGCTCTCTCGCATTTTCTCTCATAGCACTCACTTCGGAATAACCTACCAATTGTTAGATAGGGGTTGAAACATCAAAAGTTAACCCCCACCTCCCAGCCTACCAAGTGATAGCTAGGAGAAATTCCCATGGCTGATCAACTCATTTATATGGATGCCAGCGGCATGGCCGATCTCATCGCAAAGCGGGAGCTTTCACCGGTTGAGGTCGTGCAGGCCCATCTCGACCGCATCGCCGAGGTCGATCCTAAGGTGAATGCCATCGTGACGCTGGCCGACGGCGCGATGAAGGCCGCGGAACGGGCTGAGGCGGCAGTGCGGACGGGCGATCCGATTGGTCCACTGCACGGCGTTCCGTTCACGGTTAAGGACAGCATCGACACAGCGGGTGTCCTCACGCAACGCGGCTCGCCAATCTTCAAGGGACGCGTCCCGGATACCGACGCCACTGCTGTCGCGCGGATAAAGGCAGCCGGCGGCATCCTTGTCGCAAAGACGAATGCGCCAGAATTTGCTTATTCGGTCGAAACCGACAACCTGCTATCGGGCAGAACGAACAATCCCTGGAACCTCGACTACACCCCGGGCGGGTCGAGCGGCGGCGAATCTGCTGCGATCGCCGCCGGGATGTCCCCCCTTGGCCTGGCGAGCGACGTCGCTATCTCGAATCGCGGTCCGGCAGCGCATACCGGTATCGTCGGCCTCAAGGCCACGCACGGCCGTGTGCCGGCGACGGGGCACTGGCCGCGCGTTCCGCGCCGCTTCTGGCACATCGGCCCCTTGGCACGCAGCGTTCGCGATATCGCGCTTGCCTATTCTCTGCTTGCCGGCCCCGACGGCGCCGACGGCTTTTCCATGATTCCAGCCGGTCTTGACGCTGGCGCAGGCAGGTTGAACCGCCCACTGCGCGTGGGCTGGCTTGCCACGGGCTTCTTCGGGCCGATCGATCCGGAAGTGGCTGCGACCGTGAAGGCAGCCGCGAACGCCCTGGCCGGCGCCGGCTGCGAGGTTGAAGAGGTCAACCTGCCGATCCTGAAGGAAACCGATGGCGTGAGCATCTTCTGGAAGCTTCAGCAGATGGAAACTCGTCCCGTCTTCGAGAAAGTTACTGCCGGCCACGAGCACGAGGTCTTCCGTCACGTCAAAGCGATCTTCGATACGCCTGACACGTCAATTGATGATTTTGTCGCTGCCGAGGCGGCCCAGGAGCGGCTTCGCGACAGCTTCGCCGCGTATTTCCAGCGCTATGACACGCTGCTCTGCCCGGTGACCCCGTTCCCGGCGACGAAGCATGGTCTCGAGGATGTCGTGATCGACGGCCAGGCGTTCTCGCCGTTCCAGGTTATGAACGCGACGTCGATTTTCAGCCTCACTGGCAATCCGGCGATGACGTTGCGGTTCGGGACCAGCCGCAATGGCCTCCCGATCGGCGTCCAGATCGTCTCCTCGTGGTATGCGGAAACGACGATGTTCGATGTTGCTGCACGCCTTGAGCAGGTGAGCCCGGTCCGCGGCCTTCACCCTGCCCTCTGACGCCGGCAACGAGAAGCCCGATCGCCAGCTCGACATGGGCTGGCGATCGGACCCTGGCTTCGGACCGACCAATCCCGGAAAATGCACCTGCCTCGCGCTCGAATTGATCTGCGCAAACGAGGGGCGATATCATCCCGGCGAACGCGCCTCAGCATCGGCACCCTCTCACCGGTGCTTGACAGAGCGGGAGGGGCATATCGAAATGACGCCTCATATTGCAAAGGCCCCGCATGAGCGCAGATTCTGACAACGCCGTTATCCCGCCATTAGTACCGCGCGCCGATTTCCCGCTGCTGGCGCGCAGCGATGCCGCCGGCGCGCCGATCGTCTATCTCGACAGTGCCGCCAGCGCACAGAAACCGCGCGTGGTGCTCGATCGCCAGCGTGACTTCTACGAGACCGGCTATGCCAACATCCACCGCGGGGTCTATCCGCTGAGCGACTCCGCCACCGAGGCCTATGAGGGTGCGCGCGCCGTCGTCGCCGATTTCCTCGGCGCCCAGCCAAGGGAAATCGTCTTCACCCGCTCGGCCACGGAGGCGATCAATCTGGTCGCCAACAGCTATGCCGTGCCGTTCCTGCAGCCGGGCGACGAGATCATCGTCAGCCTGCTGGAGCATCACGCCAATTTCGTGCCCTGGCAGGCGATTGCCCAGCGCCACGGCTTCGTGCTGCGGGTGGCGCCGATCACGGCCGAAGGCGATCTCGATCTCGCGGCGCTGCGGCAGATGATCACGCCGCGCTGCCGGCTGCTTTGCCTGACCGCCGCGTCCAACACGCTCGGCACCATCACGCCACTCGGCGAGATCATTCCCTGGGCGCATGAGGTCGGCGCCCGGGTGCTGGTTGACGCGGCGCAGGCGGCGCCGCACGGATTGATCGACCTGCCGGCCTGGGATTGCGATTTCCTGGTCTTCACCGGACATAAGCTTTACGGGCCGGACGGAATCGGCGTGCTCTACGGCAGGGCGGAATTGCTCGACGCAATGCCGCCCTGGCAATTCGGCGGCGACATGATCCGCTCGGTGCGGATCGACCGCACGGAATTTGCCGAGGCGCCGCAGAAGTTCGAGGCCGGCACGCCACCGATCGGGGCGGCGATCGGGCTGGGGACGGCGATCGAGTTCCTGCGCGGCCTGGCCCCCGGGGCGATCCGGGAACATGACGCGCGGCTGCTGGATCATGCGACCGCGCAGCTCGGCGATATCCCCGGCCTTACCCTGATCGGGCGCCCGAAAAGCCGGGTCGGCATCCTGTCCTTCACCTTGCAGGGGGTGCATCCCCACGATGCCGGCTCGCTGCTCGGCAGCGAGGGGATCTGTGTCCGCACCGGCTTCCATTGCGCGCAACCGCTGATGGACCATCTCGACCTCGCCGGCACCGTCCGCGCTTCCTTCGGCCTTTACACCGG
Source organism: Dongiaceae bacterium (assembly GCA_035539215.1). Taxonomy (GTDB): domain Bacteria; phylum Pseudomonadota; class Alphaproteobacteria; order Dongiales; family Dongiaceae; genus Dongia_B. The sequence goes on from DATLIX010000070.1 coordinate 4,375, forward strand.
CTCCGGCGATATCGACCGGCTGGCCGCGGCGCTGGTCAAAGTGCGGCAGATCCTGGGCTGACGATTTGTCGCGGCACGGATCTGGGGGCTCGTCAGATCACGGCCAAGTTCCTATGATCGGCGAACTCTGGAAGCTGACGACCCTTTGAGGTGACCCGATGCTCGTCAATGTACCTAATCTGCTGGATCCGGCGGAAGTAACGACCGTCCGCAACGCGATCGAGGCGGCGCCCTTTGTCGACGGCAAGGAAACGGCGGGGCAACGCAACCAGCGCATCAAGCGCAATGAGCAGATCCCGGCCGCCTGGGCGGGTCGCGAGCAGATCAAGAAGCTCGTCCTCGATGCCTTGTATCGCAACGTCTCCTTCCGTCATGCCGCCTTGCCGCAGCATATCATCGGCCCGACCATCAGCCGCTACCGCCCCGGGATGCATTACGGCATGCATGTCGACGATGCCTTGATGGGACCGCCGGATCATCTCTATCGTTCCGACGTCTCCTTCACCGTCTTCATCAACGAGCCGCATGAATATGAAGGCGGCGAGCTCTTCATCAACAGCCCCTTCGGGCCGCAGCAGATCAAGCTGCCGGCCGGCAGCGCCATCGTCTATCCCTCCAGCACGCTCCATGAAGTGCGGCCGGTAACGCAGGGTGAACGTCTGGTGGTGATCGGCTGGGTGCAGTCGCATGTGCGCGACGAGCGCCAGCGCATGGTGCTCGCCGATATCGCCCTGATCGGCGAAAGGCTGGCCAAGGTGGCGCCCAACGACACCATCACCGACCTTGCCTTCCGCTGCCACGTCAATCTGCTGCGCATGTGGTCGGATAACTGACAAAGCCGGTGCAGCACCCGTCGCTGGCAACCTCACCTCAGCTGGGAGTAACGCCATGAACGCTTCCCTCGATGCCGCTTTGAACGAAGCGGAATCCCGCTTCATCGCCGCCAATCCCGCCAGCGCCTCGCGCCATGCCGTCGCCCGCAATGCCATGCCGGGCGGCAATACCCGGACCGTGCTGCATTACGATCCCTTCCCGCTCTGCTGGGCGCGCGGCGAAGGTACCGTGTTGGAGGATCTCGACGGCCATCGTTACGTGGATTTCCTCGGTGAATATTCGGCCGGCTTCTATGGCCATTCGCATCCGCTGATCCTCGATGCCATCCGCGCGGCCCTGGCCAACGGCATCGTGCTGGGCGGTCCCAACCGCTACGAAGCCGAATTGGCGGGTCTCCTGAAGCGCCGCTTCCCCTCGCTGCAGAAGGTGCGCTTCTGCAATTCCGGCACCGAGGCCAACCTCTTCGCGTTGCAGACGGCCCGGGCGGTCAGCCGGCGCAACAAGGTGATGGTCTTCGGCGGCGCCTATCACGGCGGCGTCTTCTATTTCCGCAGCGGCGGCATGCCGCTCAACCTGCCGCTGGACTGGGTGATCGCACCCTATAACGATATCGAGGCCAGCCTCGCCCTGATCCGCCAGCACCGCACCGATCTCGCCGCCATCCTGGTCGAACCGATGCAGGGCAGCGGCGGCTGCCTGCCGGCCGATCCCGCCTTCCTGCTGGCTTTGCGCCAGGCCTGCACCGAGAACGACATCATCCTGATTTTCGACGAGGTGATGACCTCGCGCCTGTCCAGTGGCGGCCTGCAGGCCTCGCTCGGCGTCACCCCCGATATGACGACGCTCGGCAAGTATCTCGGCGGCGGGTTGAGCTTCGGCGCCTTCGGCGGGCGCAGCGACCTGATGCAGCATTTCGATCCCGAACAGCCGGACTCATGGCCGCATGCCGGGACCTTCAACAACAACGTGCTCTCCATGGCGGCCGGTCTCACCGGCTTGCGCGATCTCTGCACACCGGAAACGATCGCCACGCTGAACGACAAGGGCGAGGCATTGCGCCAGGGCGTCAACGCTCTTGCCGCCCGGCATGGGGTGCCGATGGTGGCGACCGGCTGCGGCTCCTTCGCCAATCTGCATTTCAGCGACCACCCGATCCGCAGCGCCGCCGATATCGATCCGGCCGGCGAGGCGCGGCGCAAGCTGCTGCACAAGCTGCTGCATCTCGATCTGATGGCAGCGGGGCAGTTCCTGGCGCGGCGCGGCTATATTGCTCTCAATATCGCCATGGTGGATGAGGAAATCACCGGCTTCCTCGCCGCCATCGAGGAATTCATGGTGACGCGGCGTGCTTTGCTGCTGACCTGACGGCTGAATCCGTCTCACTATCCGAACGTGGCCAAATCCGATCCCGATTGCATCGGAACCCACGACGAAGGGCTCTGTTATCTCCTCATGCTATTGGGAGCATGAGGAATGATGGACAAGTATCGATCCCCTTTTATCTACGATCTGGCACAGCCGGATTCACCGAAGCCGGCCAATCTGCCGCCGATCCCGGGCGATCCGGTACCGCCCGGTCCACCGCCGGGTCCGCCGGTTCCCGGCGATCCGCCGCCGCCGATGCCGGTGCCGCCACCCGTCGCACCGCCGGCCGAGCCGCCGCAGCCCGTTGCCTAAGGGCAAAGGGGCCTGACGCATTATTGCACCGCGCACCTCATCTTCCATTGAGGGCAGGCGGTGAGGTGCGCAATAAAGGGCCGATACGGCAACACCAAACTACGTTCGCGCGGCACTTTCACCCTCCGAATTTCATCGTTTCATGTTAGCTTTCCCCTTCTCTCAATCAGGGGGTATGCACATGAAAAACTTGAAAAATTTTGATAAAATGCACGCCATCGGCTGCGCCTGCTGCGGCGGTGTGCAGGGGGTCGGGCCGAGCACGGCGGGCACGTCCTTCTCGCGGCGCGGCGTGTTGCGCGGCGCGATGGCCGGCATGGCCGCCGGCGTGCTCAGTGGCCTCGCGCTGGGCGCCTCGCGGCGCGCTTGGGCGGATGACGGGATGATGAGCCCCGAGGCGGCATTGCAGGCGCTGGTCGAAGGCAACGAGCGCTTCGTTGCCAAGAAATTCACTTTCCTCGAGCAGGACCTCAACATCCTGAAACAGAACACCGTGGCGAAGCAGGAACCCTTCGCGGCGGTGCTGTCCTGCGCGGATTCCCGCGTCCCGGTCGAACTCGCTTTCGACCAGAGCATCGGCCATGTCTTCGTCGCCCGCGTCGCCGGCAATATCGCCACCGGCGAGAACATCGCCAGCCTGGAATATGGCGCGGCGGTGCTCGGCACCAAGGTGATCATGGTGCTCGGCCACAGCAATTGCGGCGCCGTGAAGGCCACCATCGACGGCAAGCCGGTGCCCGGCCAGATCAGCTCCCTCTACGCGCATATCCGCCCGGCAGTCGATGCGGCGGGCAGCGATCTCGAAGCGGCGATCAAGGCCAATGCCAGGATCCAGGCCAATCTCCTCGCCACCGCCTCGCCGGTCCTCGCCGGCCTCATCAAGGAGAAGAAGCTGAGGGTGGTCGCCGGCTATTACAATCTCGCCGACGGCAAGGTATCGGTCCTCGGCTGAAGACAAAGCCCTTCTGGTCTCGACGCTTCCGGAGCCCTCCGCCTTGATCCGGGCTGGGCTCCGGAAGGCACGCATGGGTGTTGCCAACAGCCGCTGCTGCGGACCCGCTGGCATCCCGTGTCCTCATCAGCAAGAGTGACCGGGTCAAATCGATCGATGCAGACGCCCCGACTGTTCTCAATCAAGAGTGAGCAGACGCCTCGACGCGAACTTGCAATCGAGCATCCGCCTGTGATCGTTCAAGCTCCCAAAGTCCGATATCGAGCGCTCATCGAGACTCCAAACGGGTTGCGGGAACTGACCTGACCCGGACGATGACTGCTCTCTCCCGCATTGCGACCTGAGCTTCACCATGTTGAGCTTAGCCATTCCGGTATAGGCCACCGCTGCAGCACGGCCTCCAGCTCCGGCAAACAACCGGCGCTTCCTCCCGTGAATGACATCGGGCGAGTCGACCCACGCATCCTCGCCCTCGCCTATCTCGCACGGTCCGTTCTTCCTCACCCGAATAGACCCGCTCATCTCCCCCGCACTGTTCGAAACAGTTGCTGTCCTCTATCGCAGACCGAAGCGACGATGTCAGCGAGAAGACAGGTCCGCATCACAGTCGCCCTAAATCCCGTATTTCGGCGATGGCTATCTCGGCAACGGATATCACGACGATTACGCATATCTGCTGCGACGGATGTGCCGTAACCAATGCGAGGTTGCGTGGGAATAGGAGATACGGGTTCGCACTCTACAATAAGGTCCCTGCGAAACGGTATCGGGAGATCTCTTGTTATGACCTAGCCCGCTTCCTAAGTTTAACTTCATTCGTGTCTCGCATCCTATGCACGCTCGTCCGATCAGCTTCGTATCCCGACCTCTTCAGTCTCTCTCATCCGGCTCAACGGATATCTTGAATAGACCAGTCCAGGTCGCCGGCTTTGTCCATCGATCACTCCAACGGGAGCAGTATTCCATGCTCAGCCATCCAGGCAGCTTTCTTTAAGTCCGTTTTCACAGCCCTCCCCTGCCCCGGCACGATCGATCGGCGTGTCAGCCGAAGTTGCACCGTGTCACGCAGGGGAAGGGCTCTCTCGGAGAATTATCCCATGGCGGTTAGGCCTATTGCGCCCACGGAACAGATTGGTGAGTGTTATCCAGGCGACGGTGCCCGGGATGCCCGCGCAGCCGTGCTGCGCGCCGAGAGACATTGACCGCGCGGATCGGCGATGTTCTCCCTCGTTGGTATTGCCTTATCGAAGCCTTACACCTTCATCGTCGTCGCCGCGATGATCCTGATCGTCGGCGTGCTGGCGGCGTTGCGCACACCTGTCGACATCTTTCCCAACATCAACATCCCCGTCGTCGCCGTCGCCTGGCAGTTTACCGGGCTCAGCCCGGACGACATGGCCGGTCGCATCATCACGCCCTATGAGCGCGTGCTGACGACGACAGTGAACAACATCGAACATATCGAAGCGATGTCGCTGGCGAATACCGGCATCGTCAAGATTTTCTTTCAGCCGGGAGCGGATGTCCGCCTCGCCAATGCGCAGATCACCGCCGTCTCGCAGACGCTGCTGCGCCAGCTGCCGCCCGGAAGCACGCCGCCGCTCATTCTCAATTATGATGCGTCCACGGTTCCGATCGTGCAATTGGCACTATCGGGCAAGGGCCTCAATGAGCAGCAGCTCTATGACTATGGCTTCAATTTCATCCGCACCGCTCTCGTCACCGTGCCGGGTGCCGCGATCCCCTATCCGTTCGGGGGACGGACCCGGCAGATCCAGATCGACATCGATCCCGTGGCGCTTCAGGCCAAGGGGCTGTCGGCCACGGATATCGGCAACGCGATCGCCGCCCAGACCCAGATCACGCCGGCCGGCTTCGTCAAGATCGGCGAGTTCCAGTACAACATCCGGCTGAACAATGCGCCCGGCACGCCCGAGCAATTGAGCAACCTTCCCATCAAGACGGTGAATGGCGCCACCATCCGCATCGGCGACGTCGCCCATGTTCGCGACGGATCGGCGCCGCAGCAGAACGTCGTTCATGTCGAGGGGCAGCGCTCGGTCCTGATGTCGATTCTGAAGTCCGGCGCGACGTCCACCATCGACATCGTCAACGGCGTCAAGGCGATGCTGCCCGATCTGCAGCGCAATCTGCCCAAGGCCCTGGCGATCCATCCCATCAACGATCAATCGAATTTCGTCAAGGCCGCGGTCATGGGCGTGGTCCGCGAAGGCGCCCTGGCGGCGGCGCTCACCTCGCTGATGATCCTGCTCTTCCTGGGGTCATGGCGTTCGACGATCATCATCGCCACCTCGATCCCGCTGGCGGTCCTGGCCGCCGTCGCCACCCTGGCCGCCTTCGGGCAGACCTTGAATGTCATGACCCTGGGCGGGCTGGCACTGGCCGTCGGCATCCTGGTCGACGACGCCACGGTGACCATCGAGAACATCGACCGGCACCTCGAGGAAGGCAAGGATGTCCGCACCGCCATCATCGACGGCGCGGAACAGATCCTCATTCCGGCTTTTGTCTCGCTCTTGTGCATCTGCATCGTCTTCGTGCCGATGTTCTTCCTGCCCGGCGTGTCCGGCTTCCTCTTCGTGCCCATGGCGCTCGCCGTCGTCTTCGCCATGGTGGCTTCTTTCCTGCTGTCGCGCACCTTGGTGCCGACCCTTGCCATGTATCTGCTGAAAACCCATGCCAGCGAGGAGGCGGAAACCCATGGCCGCGCTTCCCTCTTCGGCTGGCTCGGCGCGCTGCAGACGGCGTTCGAACACAAGATGGTCCAGGCGCGGGATGCCTATGCCGGCCTGCTGGACCGCGCGCTTTCATCCCGGCGGATCTTCGCCATCGGCTTTCTCTGCTTCGCCTTGGCCAGTCTCGCCTTGATCCCGGTGCTCGGCCGGAACTTCTTCCCGACGGTGGATTCCGGATCGATCGCCCTGCATGTGCGCACCGCTTCGGGCATGCGCATCGAGGAGACCTCGGCGGCTTTTGACCGCATGGAACGGCAAATCAGGACGATCATCCCCGCCAACGAAATCGCGGCGATGGCCGACAACATCGGCATCAGCGTCAGCCAGATCAATGTCGCCTATAACGCTTCCGGCACAATCGGGCCGCAGGATGGCGACATCCTGATCAGCCTGAAGGAAGGACATCATCCGACGGCCGACTATATCCGCCTGCTGCGGGAGCAGTTGCCGAAGAACTTCCCCTCGACCACGCTCTCCTTTCTGCCTGCGGACGTGGTCAGCCAGATCCTGAATTTCGGCTCTCCCGCGCCGATCGATATTCAGGTCATCAGCAACAGCGTCGGCGCCGACCAGGCCTATGCCCAGAAGATCCTGCGCGCCATCCGCGGGGTCGACGGGCTGGTCGATGCGCGCATCCAGCAGCCGGCGAATTATCCGGAGATCCGCTTCGCCGCCGACCGCACCCGCATCAACGCCCTGGGGATCAACGAGGCTGACGTGACGACCAGCGTTGCCAATGCCATCGCCGGCACCTCCCAGACGGCGCCGGTCTACTGGCTGAATACCCAGAACGGCGTCACCTACCCGCTGGTGGCGCAGACGCCCGAATACATGATCGACAGTTTCGACGCGCTGGAAGAGCTGCCGGTGACGCCGCATGACCCGACCAGCCCGCCGCAGATCCTCGGCGGTCTCGGCACCTTCTCGCGCGGGCCGTCCAATGCCGAGATCACGCAATACAATATCCAGCCGGTGGTCGACGTTTATGCCGGCTATCAGGGCCGCGACCTCGGCGCCGTCGCCGCCGATGTCAGCAGGATCTTGCGGCGTCTGGACAAGGATCGGCCCGAGACGATCAAGGTCGTCTTCCGGGGCCAGGTCGAAACCATGAACACCGCCTTTACCGGCATGGGCTTCGGCCTGCTGGGGGCGGTGGTGATGATCTATCTGCTGATCGTCATCAATTTCCAGTCCTGGACCGACCCGCTCGTCATCATATCGGCCTTGCCCGCGGCACTTGCCGGCATTGCCTGGATGCTCTTTGCCACCGATACGCCGCTGTCTGTCCCCGCCCTCACCGGTGCCATCATGTGCATGGGCGTCGCCACCGCGAACTCGATCCTCGTCGTCAGCTTCGCGCGCGAGCGGCTCGACGCCACCGGCGATGCCGGCAAGGCCGCCTACGAGGCCGGCGTCACGCGCTTCCGGCCCGTCCTGATGACCGCGCTTGCCATGATCATCGGCATGGGACCCATGGCCTTCGGCCTCGGCGATGGCGGCGAGCAGAATGCGCCGCTGGGCCGGGCCGTGATCGGCGGCTTGCTCTTCGCCACCTGCGCCTCGCTGATCTTCGTTCCCACCGTCTTCGCGATCTTCCACGGCCGCACGTCCCGCCGCCAGACAGATCCCGAAGCGGCAAATCCGAAAGGAACCTGAGTGATGTCAGACAACCCGCATCCCAAGGCAAGCGGGCGCACCCTGCGCTGGGCCGGCGTCGGCGTGGCGGCGATCTTCGCCGCGATCCTGGCGATCGGCTTCACCTCGCGTTCCATCGCGCAGAAGGACCTGCACCAGCAGACGGTCGCCGATTCCATCGTCAATGTCAGCGTGGTCCTGCCCAAACAAAGCACCACCGCGGACCTCGTCCTGCCCGGGCGGCTCGAGGCCTGGTCCTCGGCGCCGGTCTTCGCGCGCACCAACGGATATATCAAGAACTGGTACGCCGATATCGGCACCGAGGTGAAAACCGGCCAGCTGCTGGCGGATATCGACGCGCCGGATCTGGACCAACAGCTCGCCGCGGCGGAGGCGGCGGTTTCCGTCGCGCAGGCGCAGCGCGACCTGGCGGCGGTTACAACCGAGCGCTGGGACCGCCTCGTCGCCGATCACAACGTTTCGGTCCAGGCCGCCGATGAGAAGCGCAGCGAACTCGCCACGAGCGACGCGCAGCTGGCCCAGGCCAAGGCGAATGTGCGGCAGCTGCAAGCCCTGACCAGCTTCAAGCGCCTGATCGCGCCCTTCGACGGGGTGGTCACCTCGCGGGCGACGGATATCGGCGCCTTGATCGTCTCCGGCAACGCCCAGGCGCAGCCGCTCTTCACCGTATCCGACATCAACAAGCTGCGGATCTACGTCAACGTGCCCCAAGCCTATCAGTCACAGATCTTCGTCGGCCAGAAGGCGCAATTCTCCGTACCGGACCATCTGAACCAGACCTTCAATGCCCAGGTCGTCAATTTCTCCAACGCGGTCGATCCGCAATCCGGCGCGATGCTGATTCAGCTTTCCTATGAGAATCCCGACCACGCCCTGAAACCGGGCGGCTATGCCCAGGTGAGCCTGAAGTTGCCGAAGCCCAGCGCGGCGCAGGCGCTGCGCATTCCCTCGGCCGCCCTACTGTTCAGGAGCGAGGGCACTGCCGTCGCCGTCGTCGACCAGAGCAACCATGTCGCGATCAAGCCGATCGAGATCCTGCAGGATCATGGCGCCGAGCTCGACGTCAGCGCGGGGATCAAGCCGACCGACCGGATCATCAGCAACCCGCCCGATGCCATCGACACCGGCGACCAGGTGAACCCGATCGCCAGCCAGGGCGGGTAAGCATTCAGCCGAGAGCGGGGCTCAGCCGAACCTGGGCTTCAACCTAGATAGGCGCGGATCGCCGGATTGTCGCTGGCGAGCAGGCGCTGCGTCGCATCGACCATGACGACCTCGCCGGCGGCGATGAAGGCGGTGCGCTCGGCGATGCGGGCGGCATCGTCAGGATCATGCGTCACCATCAGCACCGTCAGGCCGGCTGCGCGCCGCAGCGCGTCGACGAGATCCAGCATCTCCTGGCGCATCGCCGGACCCAAAGCCGCGAAAGGCTCATCGAGCAGCAGGATCGGCCGGCGGCGTACCAGGCAGCGGGCGATGGCGACACGCTGGCGCTCGCCGCCCGACAGCTGTGCGGGCAATCGCGCTTCGAAGCCGGCGAGGCCCACCTGCTCCAGGGCCTGGGCCACGTCGCGGCACTGCTCGGCATCGAGGCGCAGGCCGGGATCGAGTCCAAGCCCGACATTCTGCGCGGCGGTCAGATGGGCGAAGAGATTGTGATCCTGAAAGAGCGTCGTCACCGGCCGCTGCGCCGCGGGCCAATCCGTGATGTCGACGCCGTCGACCAGGATCTGGCCCGCATCAGGCCGCTCGAAGCCGCCGATCAGCGCCAGCAGCGTGCTCTTGCCGGCGCCGCTCGGCCCGATCACGGCGACGCAGCCGCCCGCCTCCTCGGCAAGGTCGAAACGCATCCGCATGTCCTCGTAACGGAAGGTCAGCGCGCGGCAGTCAAGGAAGGGCATGATGGGCTCGGCTGTTACGCAAGACTGTTGATGAGAAGGGCTCCCGGGCTGCGCCACCTTTCCTGTCACCCGCGGACTTGATCCGAGGATCCATGACAGCATCGTGCCTGGCCTTCGACATGGATTGCCGGGTCAAGCCCGGCAATGACAGAAAAGGAGGAAGCCGTTCGCACCCGCTGTCACCCTCGGGCTCGACCCGAGGATCCATGACAGCAGCGTGCCTGGCTTTCGACATGGATTGCCGGGTCAAGCCCGGCAATGACAGAAAAGGAGGAAGCCGTTCGCACCCGCTGTCACCCTCGGGCTCGACCCGAGGGTCCATGTGAGACGCCAGTGTGATCTCAACCATGGATGCCCCGCCGACATATGTCGGCCTGCGCCGGCCGGTCAAGTCCGTGCATGACAATTGGAGAGGTGTGAAGGTCACCGCCCCGCCTTTCCGCCGATCAGGCGCTCCAGGCCGCTATAGACGATGAGCACGGTCACCAGCAGCAGCAGCGCCGTGGTGGCGGCCTCGCTCAGGCGATAGGCGCCGAGCTGTTCGTAGAGCAGGATGCCGAGGGTCTTGAGGTCCGGATTGCCGAAGAGGCTGATGCCGACGAGATCGCCGAGGCCGAGGCTGGTGGCGAGCGCCATGGCGGTGCCGATCTGCGGCCGCAGCACCGGCCAGTCGATCAGCGTGAAGCGGCGCCAGCCGGATATGCCGAGCTCGAGGCAAAGCGTGTCGTGCTGGCTCCGCGCGCGGTCGAGGGCGGGCAGCAGCAGGGTCATGGTATAGGGCACCGCCATCGCCGCGTTGAGGAGAATGATGCCGGCGACCGGCCACAGATCGGCGGCAAGGCTGTCGGGATCATCGCCGCCGAAGAGGCCGCCCAACCATGCGCTGTTGGCGGCATCGCTGATCCAGAGATAGAGGCCCATGCCGAGCACCATGGGCGAGAAGGCGAGCGGCAGCAATCCCGCCAGCGCCTGGCCGCTTTGCGCGATACGCCGCAACAGGCGGCGCGGCGCGCGCAGCAGGAAGCTGCGTGGATCGTCAGGCGCCGTCGCCGCGCCGGCTAGCAGGAAGCCGGTCAGCGTCGCGAGGCTGCCGGCCGTGAGCGAGAGGCCGAGGCCGAGGGCCGCGGCCTGGACGAGCGCCCGCCAGGGCAGCGCCTGGGTGAAGCCGGCGAGACCGTCCAGCAGCAGGGCCGCCTCCGGCGTCACGATGAAAAGCGCGGCAAACGCGATCCAGGCGCCGTCGCCCCAGCGCGCGATCCGCGTCGTGGCATCGTGGCGCCACAGCGGCCGGCCGAAACCGCCGCCGAGATCCATGCGCCGGGCGAGGCCGCGGCAGGCGAGGCCGACGGCAAGGCAGAGGCCCAGTTCGACCAGCGCCAGCAGACCGGCACGCGGCAGGTCGGCATCGAAACGGATCGCCTGGAAGATCGCCACTTCCATGGTGGAGGCGCGCGGGCCGCCGCCCAGGGTCAGCACGATGGCGAAGCTGGTGAAGCACAGCATGAAGACGGTGGCGGCGATCTGCGGCAATGCGCGGCGCAACAGCGGCACTTCAATGAGGCGGAAGACCTGGCCACCGCTCATGCCGAGCTGAGCCGCGAGGCGCCAGGTCTCGGCCGGGATGCCGCCCCAGGCCGGCAGCAGCAGGCGCACGGCGAGCGGCAGGTTGAAGAAGACATGGGCGATCAGGATGCCGGAAAGGCCGTAGATCGACGGCCAGGCGATGGCCCAGCCGGTCGCCTGCGACAGCGGGTCGGCAAGATGTGCGACCAGGCCCTGCTGGCCGTAGATATCGACCACGCCGAAGATCGCCACCAGGGAGGGCATGACCAGCGGCAGCGAGAACAGCCGCAGCAGCAGGCCGCGCAGCGGAATGCGGCCGAGCGCAAAACAACCAAGGGAGAAGCTGCTTTGCCGCGCAAGCGCCCGGGCGACCGGCACGGCGAGGAGGACGGAAAGCAGCGTCGAGAGCCCGGCCTGCACCAGGGTGAAGCGGATGACGCGGTGCAGGTATTCGTCGCCGATGAGCGAAGTGAGATCGTCCGGCTGCATCTCGCCGAGCAGCCGCGCCAGCACGGCAACGGCACCGAGGATCAAAGCCGCCGCGGCAATCCGTCCGAGCGCGACGATGCCGAGACGCGGCCCCGCCCGGCGGGCGATATGGGCGCGATTCCGCGGCAGGGTCGATGAGGTGTCGGCGACGGTGGTCATGTGCGGCCTGCGCGAGAGCCACCCGCATCATCTGCGTTGTCATGCCCGGACTTGATCCGGGCATCCATGGAGGACATCAGGCGTGTTGTTGCCATGGATCGCCGGGTCAAGCCCGGCAATGACGGAGGAGAAAAGGAAAAAGCCCCCTCACCTCCTGCAACAGCATTCCCTCTCTCCCATGCCGACGAATGTCGGCCTGCGCCGACGGGGCGGAGGAGAGGTAGGGAGAGGGGGCTTTTCGTTGACGTAGGCGCAGTCGCTGCGATGGACCCTCGGATCATGTCCGAGGGTGACAGAGAATAAAAGCCAGGCAATACAGCAGCGATGAAAACCCCCTCACCCCGACCCTCTCCCCGCGCGAGCGGGGCGAGAGAGGGGACGGAGCCGGCGTCGGTCATCGACCGACGTCGCCCGTTTCCGCGCGGCCGATTCCCGCTCACTTGCTGGTGGCGTCGAGCCATTCCTTGATCCAGGCGCTACGGTGTTTGGCGATCTCGGCACTGGGGATCAGCAGGGATTTGGCCGGGGCCGGGATCTGCTGGAACTCCTTCGGCAGGTCGGCGCCGATATCCGTGACCGGAAACATGTAGTTGGTGGTGGGGATCAGCTTCTGCACCTCGGCCGTGGTCAGGAAGGCGAGGAACTTCTTAGCGAGTTCCTGCTGCCTGCTGCTCTTCAGCCGGCCGGCCACCTCGACCTGCAGGTAGTTGCCCTCGGGGAAGTTCAGCGCCTTGTACTTCTCGGTCTTGTCGTTGATCTCGTGATAGGCCGGCGAGGTGGTATAGCTCAGCACCAGCGGCGCCTCGCCCTTGGTGAAGAGGCCATAGCCCTCGCTCCAGCCCTTGGAGACGGTGAGGATCTTCGGCGCGATCGCCGTCCAGGTCTCCTTCGCCTTGTCGCCATAGACCGCCTTCACCCAGAGCAGCAGGCCGAGCCCCGGCGTCGAACTCCTGGGGTCCATCAGGATCATCTTCGGCTGGTCGCCGGGCTTGGCGAGATCGGCCAGGCTCTGCGGCGGATTGGGCAGCTTCTCGCTGTCATAGACGAAGGCGAAATAGCCGTAATCATAGGGCACGAAATCCGCCGCCTCGGCGGCCGAGAGCGGCGGCGTCTTGCCGTCGCCCGCCCCTTGTCCCGCTGCGGCCGCGCCCCAGCCGATCGGCAATTTCAGCGCCGAGGTATCGACGCCGCTCGGCGCGAAGAGGCCGGTCGCCGCCGCCTCGGCGGTGAGGTTGGTGTCGAGGCCGAGGATGACATCGGCCTTGGTCTTGCGGCCTTCGATCTTCAAGCGAGAGAGCAGAGCGGCGCCATCCTCCAATGCCACCCAGTTCAGCTTGCAGCCGCAGGTTGCCTCGAAGGATTTGGTGAGGGCCGGTCCCGGCCCCCAATCGGCGGTGAAGCTGTCATAGGTATAGATGGTGAGGACAGGCTTGTCGGCCGCCTGGGCGGCGCCGGCGCCGAAGGTCAAGGAAAGGCTCGCAGAGAGGCCGATCCCCGTCACGATGGAAGTGACGAGAGCCGCCGCCCGCGGAGAGAAAAGAGATCGCATCGCAATATCCTCCACAGAGCGACGGAGGAAAGATGATGCATCGGTGACGACCCGCTGACTCATA
>DATLIX010000071.1:0-7671 GCA_035539215.1 Dongiaceae bacterium
CTTGAGGTCGGCCTGGATGGCCTGGGCGATCTTCGGCTGCGGGTCGGTATTCATGACATAGAGATCGGTTTCGACGCCATCGGCATAGCCGGCCTGCTTCATCAGCTCCTTGGCCTTGGCGACGTCGTATTTATAGCCCTGGTAATCCTTCTCATAGCCCGGCATGGCCGGCGGCAGCGGCTGATTGGCGACCGTCGCGCGGCCGTTGATCAGCTTGACGATACGCGCCTTGTTGATGGCCATGTTGACGGCCTGGCGGACCGCCGGATTATCGAACGGCTTGATATTGACGTTCATCGCCACGTAGCCGGTCTGCAACTGATCGGCGGCGATGATCTGATCCTTCAGGCTGGCATCCTTGGTGACCTCGACGAACTTCGCCGGCGGAATGCCGTCACCGGGGATATCGATCTCACCCTTCTGCATCCGCGTCAGGGCGACCGCCGGATCCTGGCCAAGCTCGAAGGTGATCTTGTCGAGATAGGGAATGCCGGCCTTGTAGTAGTCCTTGTTGCGTTCGAAGACGATCTTCTGGCCAGGGGTCCATTCGGTCATCTTGAAGGCGCCGGTGCCGACCGGGTGATGGCCGAAATCCGCGCCGTATTTGTCGACTTCTTCCTTCGGCACGACATAGGAGAAATTGAGCGCCATCAGATGCAGCATGGTGGCGTCGGGATGGCTGAGCTCGATCTTCACCGTGTAGTCGTCCGGCACGGTCACGCCGGAAAGATCCGTGGTCTTGCCCGCCGCCACGTCGTCATAGCCTTTCAGGGAGGCGTAGTAGCTGGCGCCGGGGCTCTGGGTCTTCGGATTGCAGGTGCGTTCCAGCGAATACTTGACGTCGGCCGCCTTCATCTCGCGCCCATTCTGGAATTTGACGCCGTGGCGCAATTTGAAGGTGTAGGTGAGGCCGTCGCTGGAAACGTCATAGCTCTCGGCAAGGTCGGGGACGATTTCCGTGGTGCCGGGCTTGTAGTCGAGCAGGCCGTCGAACACCGACTTGATCATCGACCAGTTCTTCCAGTCATAGCCGATCGCCGGATCCAATGTCGGAATGTCGTCGTGGAACGTGACGGTCATCGCGCCACCTTGCTTCGGCTCCGCGGCGCTGGCGCCTTGAAAAGCCGCAGCCCCCACTGCCAACATCGCTGCCATGGATGCCGAAATCATCAGACGCTTCATTTCATCCTCCTCTATGCCGCTCCCGGCGGCTTTTTCAGACGGTAATCTTTTATTTTTGGCTCATCGTAATTTGATCCGCGGATCGACGAAGGGCGCCACCAGATCGGCGATCAGGCTGCCCATGGCGACGGCAAAGGCGACGATCAGCATGACGCCCATGATGATGGGGATGTCGAGCTGTTGAATCGCCTGCCAAGTCAACTGACCGATGCCGGGCCAGCCATAGACCGCCTCGACCAGCACTGCGCCGCCCATGAAATAGCCGATATCGAGGCCGATCATGGCGATGATCGGCAGCAGCGCATTTGGTACGATATGAAGGCCGAGAATACGTGCGCGGCTGAGCCCCTTGGCGCGCGCCGTGCGCACATAATCCTGGCGCAGCACTTCGATCACCGTCGAGCGCATCTGCTGGGCGTACCAGCCGGCACCGAGCAGACCCAGGGACAGGCTCGGCAGAATGAGATGCTTGAACTCGCCATAGCCGCCGATCGGAAACCAGCCGAGATAGACGGCGAAGAAATAGAGCAGCAGCAGGCCGAGCAGGAAGGCCGGCATGGAAACGAACACGAAGGTCATCGCCATGATCGCCTGATCCAATGCGGAATTGCGCCGCAGGGCCGCGACCAGGCCGAAGGTCAAGCCAAGAGTGAGTTCGAAGAAGATCGCGCCGCACATCAGCAGGGCGGTGGCCGGCAGGCGCGGGAAGACCAGGTCGGTGACCTGGCTGCGCTGCAGGTAGGAGCGCCCGAGATCGCCCTGCAGCAGATGCCAGAGATAGCGGCCATATTGCTGCCAGATCGGCAGATTGAGGCCGAGCTGCTCGCGCACGCGCTGCACCTGTTCGATATTCGCGGTGCGGCCGGCAACCTGGCGCGCGGGATCGGCCGGCAGCAGGTAAAGCAGGACGAAAGTGATGATGCTGACCCCAAGCAGGATCAGCAAGGCCTGGATGAAACGGCGCAGGATGTAGGCTGGCATCAGTGTCGTCCCCGCAAGGTTGGATCGAGGATGTCGCGCAGGGCATTCCCGAGCAGATTGAAGGACAGGGCCAGGACCGCAATGACGATGCCGGGATAGAAGACCAGCCAGGGGAAGCTTTGGAAATAGCTCTGGTTCTCGTTGATCATGCCGCCCCAGCTGGGGGTCGGCGGCTGCACCCCGACGCCGAGAAAGGAAAGGGCCGCTTCCAGCAGCACCGTGGTCGCGATCCCGAGGGTCGCCCAGCAGGTGATGGTGGGAATGAGATGCGGCAGGATGTGCCGGAAGAGAATGCGCATCGTGCCGGCGCCGATGCTGCGTTCAGCCGTCACATATTCGCGTTCGGCCAGCGATGTCGTCTCCGTATAGAGGACGCGGGCGATCTGCACCCAGTTCACCATGGAAATGACGATCACCACGATCCACAGGCTGGGGCGGAAAATCGCCGCCAGGACGATCGCCAGCAGCAGCGAGGGGAAGGCCATCATCAGATCGGTGAAACGCATCAGCGCGGCGCCGAACCAGCCACGCAGAAAGCCGGCGGTCACGCCGATCGCGGCGCCGATGCCAATGGCGATACCATTGGCAAGAATTCCGATGATGAGCGAGGCGCGGGCGCCATAGATCAGGCGGGAGAACAGGTCGCGGCCAAGCAGGTCGGTGCCGAGCCAGAAATGGCCACTGGGCGCCAAAGGCTCACCGATATCAGTGAGGCCGTCGGTCAATATATCTTCAGGAGAATAAGGCGCCAGCCAGGGCGCAAAGATGGCCGCCAGCACGATGACGGCGATAATCAATAACCCAAGCAGCGCCAGCTTGCGCTTCAGCAATTCCCTGAGGATGTACATGTAACGTCCGAACCCCCGCGAAAGCTGGGCTGCCAGGAGGGCGCCAAGCGATCACGACCCATAAGCGATTGATACCGAGCCACACGGGATGGGTAGCGGGCGACTGGTATTATGTCGATCGAGCGGCAGCATAAAAGCAATTGTAGCCGGTATCAACGTGACTCGACACGAAACGGTATTATTCCGCAACTGGGCGCAACTGGAACGGTCGCCGGACGCGTGACTGCGATGGCTTCATCATGCTGGCGGCCCGAAGCCGGCCGTTCGAAGCCAGTCGCCCGAAGTCAGGCGCAGGCTTCGACGGTCACCGACCCTGGGGCTGGCCGGATGCCGAGATGGGTTCTGCTGCGTGGCTGCCCGGGCTAGCGGGCGTTGGGGAGCCGCACCGGTCGCATCAGGAAGGCCGGCATGTGGTCGCCGAAGGCAAGGACCGGCCGGTCATCGTCATGGTCCCGGTGATGGTCTCGGCCGGCAGCGCGGCGCTCATGGCGGTTCTGCTGACGCACCGGTTCCAGCGGTGCCGGCTTTACCGGCGCTGCGACTGTGGTCGCGGTCGTCGATTCCAGCTGCTCGTGGCGGTGCAAGGCGTTGCTGGGATGCGGGATGACGGCCTCGATGATCGCCGCGGCATGGGCCTGGCCGGTCTCGGCCTCCGGCCGCTTCCTGCCCCGGCGGCGACGGGACCCGTCGCTCTTTTCCATCGGCGCTTTTTCCACCGCGGCCTGGACGCTTGCTTCCGGCGCCTGCTGGGGTGCCAGGACGGCATTGACGGGGGCGCGATCGTCGCCCCGATGCTCGGCGCTTCGATGGTCACCGCCCCGGTCGCGTTTAGAGGGCGTACGCTTGCGGTCATGACGACCGCGGCGGCGCTTGCCGTCGCCTTCTTCGAAGGGCAGCTGCTCGATACCCTCGATGGTCAGGGACGGAATTGCCTTGCCGATCAGCTTTTCGATCGCCGCGACATGCTTGCCGTCGTCGGGTGTCGCCAGCATGTAAGCGCGACCTTCGCGGCCGGCGCGCCCGGTACGGCCGATGCGGTGGACATAGTCCTCCGCATGGATCGGCACGTCGAAATTGAAGACATGGCTGAGGCTGGAAATATCGATGCCGCGGGCGGCGACATCGCTGCAGACCATCAGGCCGGCATCACCGCGCTTGAATTTCTCGAGCGTTTCCGTCCGCTTCGATTGCGGCATGTCGCCATGCAACTGAACGGCGTTGAAACCATGCTTGGTCAGCGAGCGATAGAGGATATCGACATCGCGTTTGCGATTGCAGAAGACCAGCGCATTGGTGACTGTCTCGGCCCGGATCAGACGGCGCAGCGCCTCGCGCTTGTCCATCTCATCGACGATGGCCATGCCCTGAATGACCGTGGCCGCCGTGGTCGCCGGCGGCGCCACGGTGATTTCCTTCGGATTCATCAGGAAGGCATCGGCCAGACGGCGGATTTCCGGCGCCATGGTGGCGGAGAAGAACAGGGTCTGGCGCAGTTTCGGGATCAGGCTGACGATCCGCTCGACATCGGGGATGAAGCCCATGTCCAGCATGCGGTCGGCTTCGTCGATCACCAGGATCTTGACGTCGCTCATCAGGATCTTGCCGCGCTCGTAGAGATCGAGCAGGCGGCCAGGCGTGGCGATCAGCACGTCGACGCCCCGGTCGAGCTTCTTTTCCTGGTCGGCAAAGCTCTCGCCGCCGATCAGGAGTGCCATCGTCAGGCTGATATGCTTGCCGTATTTTTCGAAGTTTTCCGCCACCTGGGCCGCCAGCTCGCGGGTCGGCTCGATGATGAGCGATCGCGGCATGCGGGCCTTGGCGCGGCCATTATGCAGGATTTCCAGCATCGGCAGGGTGAAGGAAGCTGTCTTGCCGGTGCCGGTCTGGGCACAACCGAGAACATCACGGCCCATGAGGACGAAGGGTATCGCCTGGGCTTGGATGGGGGTTGGTACGGTGTAGCCGGCTTCGGAGATCGCCTGCAGGATTTCGGGGCTGAGCCCCAGCTCTTCAAATGTCATGTCGCTCGAAATGGGCGCCGTGGCGGGCCTGATCGGCAGGCCGTCCGAAGCAGCTGGGACCCATCGGACTGCTTCCAAAAAACGGCGGAACTATAGGGAATATGCGGCTTTTGTCAATCAAACCCAGGGGGTATAACGCGTCTGACGCTACCGAACGTTGAAAGGGTGCCATGCTAATTGAGCATGCCAGATCGCAATTGGTGCTGATCGATGTCCAGGAAAAGCTCCTGCCGGCCATGGCGGATCCTGCCGCCGTCACGCGCCAGATGGGCATTTTGCTGGCGGCGGCGCGGGCAATGAAGGTGCCGATAATCGCTTCCGAACAATACCCTGCCGGGCTTGGCCCTACGGTCCCGGAAATCGCGGCGCAGTTGCAGCGGGACGAGATCGTGACCAAGACCGAGTTCTCCTGCTACGCCAATCCGGCGCTGGGCTCACGGTTGGAGACGGGGCCGGGGCAGCTGATTCTCGCGGGCATCGAGGCGCATGTCTGTGTCCTGCAAACGGCGCTGGATCTGCTGAAAGCCGATCGCACGGTCTTTATCGTCGCCGACGCGATATCGTCGCGGCATCCGGACAGCAAGACAATCGCGTTACAGCGTCTCGCCGGCGCCGGCGCGATCATCGTGACAGCCGAAATGGTCCTGTTCGAGTGGCTAAGGCGGTCGGACCGGCCGGAATTCAAAGCCGTCAGCCGCCTCATCCGCTAGCCGCCCGTCTGCCGCCGGGAGCCAGGCCGGAGGGGCGATCCCGTCAAATGAATGCTGCCTTCGCCGCGTGACGGCCCTCAGCAGAGGGCGGCTCAGCAGAGCGTGAACATGCAGCCGTCATTGACGCCCGTCGGCAAGGGGAACAGCTGGGTCGTCACCATGCGCAGGAATTGCTGAAGACGCGGATCATTCGGCCCCGTCACATCGGCCACCGAGCCCTGGAGGAAGGTCATGGTGTCCGAACCACGGCAATAGGCGGCGGAAATGGTGATTTTGTCCCCATTGCTATGGCCGGGCGCGCTGCCTGTTTGTCCCGTTTCGCCGCAGATATAATTGCCGTTGGTCGGCTGGCCGTTGAAGATCATCCGGATCCGATAGGCGCTGGCTGCGGAGGGCTGGAAGCCGTTGGGCTGGA
This sequence comes from Dongiaceae bacterium, assembly GCA_035539215.1. Classification (GTDB taxonomy): domain Bacteria; phylum Pseudomonadota; class Alphaproteobacteria; order Dongiales; family Dongiaceae; genus Dongia_B. The sequence goes on from DATLIX010000071.1 coordinate 6,158, forward strand.
TGGCTGCGTTGACGATCTTGTTGAAATCGTCCTGGGGAATCGGAAATGGATTGCCGGTGACATCCGCCCGCAGAGAGCTGTTATAGGGCGCCCAGTGGTCCTGCATCGCGTCGTAGGGTGATTCGATGTGCACATAATCGATGCGGCCCGGTGTGCAAGCGGCGAGCAGCCCCGCAAGGGAAAACGCGGCAAAGGCGCGAGCACGGGAAAGAACGCGATTGGACATGGTTGGACTCCGATGATGACCTTCGGCGGTCGGAACTGGATCAAGCGGTAGGGGTGAGGTACGTAATTTCCACTAAAGATGATGCGGTGCGGGGTAGAACTCAAGACGGCTGATCGTCCCCCTCAGCATATCATCTTCCAGGCATCGCAAGAGAACTCGGGCTGACATGACCGTCCATTTACAAAAATTGTGCGTTGGCATCGGCACCATCCAGGAGCTGGTGCAATACCGGGATGATCTCGCAAAGCGACTGAAAAAGGGCGGCCGGCCGTTGGAGGACCAGCACTGGACGCGCCATCGCCCGAAGCGGGACGAAGAAATCCTCGATGGCGGCTCGCTGTTCTGGATCATCAAGGGGTCGCTGTGCGTGCGCCAGCGCATCTTGCGCCTGGAGGATGTCGAGGACGAGGCGGGCAAGCCGTATTGCGCCATCGTCTACGATCCGACGGTGATCTTGACCGAGCCGCGGCCGCGGCGCGCCTTCCAAGGATGGCGTTATCTGGAAGCGGCCGATGCGCCGCCGGATTTGCCCGATCAAAAGTCGGCGCTGCGCAGCGCCGCCGATGCTGCGGAAATGCCGGAAGAGATGGCGCGGGAGCTGCGGGTGCTGGGATTGCTCTGACGCCCGCCGGTTTTCGTCTCGCCGATTGTTACAGCCGACAATGTGGCCGCGATGTCCGTGCGGCGATTCGGACTTTCCAAATCGCCGATCCTGCGCCGCAGCATGGCTGGAATAGCGATAGACTGGCACGCGGAGCGGGATGGCAAGCATGCATCAGTGTGCCGGTGATCCGGTGGCGGCGGATGAGTCGCGGTGCGATCGATGCGGAAGAGGGACGGGAAAGGCGCGGATTCCCTGGTTTTGTTAAAAAAGTAGGGGCGGCCGATTTTTTCTTCTGGACAGTTCAGATCGACTCGCCTAAAACCCGCCCCACCAGACGACGCCGAACGGAAACGAACGGCGGCGGCGGGATGCGGAAGGCGATCAGCCAACCGCTCTGAGAGCGAAAAGCCTCACTGATCTGAGAAGATCGTTTCGAGTGCTTGTATCGCTGCTTCGGCATCGCTATATTGCGAGTTTGTGCCGGGCCGAATCAGGGTCCGGGACGTCGCGTGTGCGGTGTCTGCTATTTGACAAGTTCATCGGAGAGAAGGGATACGCGGGCGGCGGATCTTAGGCTGGGTTGATGCCTGGAATATGATCTTTGCCGAATGCGTGTCTTAGAACAGGCTGGTTCTGTTTTCTGGGTTATGGGGCTTAGGCTCTGTGATCGGATGATGGGTACTG
>DATLIX010000072.1:0-13811 GCA_035539215.1 Dongiaceae bacterium
GCCGCTGGGCGATATGATGGATCGGCGGCGCCTCATCGTCGGCCAGTTCCTGGTCCTGGCGGCGTCGCTGGTCCTGGCGGCCATCGCGCCGACCATCCATATCCTGCTGCTCGCCAGCCTTCTGGTCGGCGTCGCCTCCACAGTGGCGCAGCAGGTAATCCCCCTCGGCGCTGCCCTGGCGGCACCGGAGCGCCGGGGTCGGACCATCGGCACGCTGATGAGCGGCCTCCTCTGCGGCATTCTACTCAGCCGCACCCTGGCCGGCTTCGTCTCTGCGCATGAAGGCTGGCGCACCATGTTCTGGCTGGCCGTTCCCCTCGCCCTCGTCACCTCCGTCCTGATGGCCGCGGTCCTCCCCCGCAATCACCCCCATGCCGGCATCCGCTACGGCGCCGCGATCAGATCGCTGGTCCATATCTGGCGCGAGGAGCGGCCCTTGCGAGGAGCTGCCCTGAAGCAGGGGACGCTGTTTGCCGGCTTCACCGCCTTCTGGGCGATCCTCGCTCTGCATCTGGAGGAACCGGCTTTTGGCCTCGGCGCCGACATCGCCGGCCTGTTTGGTATCGTCGGGATGGTCGGCGTCCTGGCCGCACCCTTGGCCGGACGGATAGCGGACAAGCGGGGACCGCAACTGGTGATCTCGCTGGCGGCCGGGGTGGTGCTGCTCTCCTGGATCACGTTCGGCCTGTGGAACGCCCTGCCCGGCCTCGTTATCGGCGTCATCCTGCTCGATTTCGGCGTGCAGAGCGCCATGGTCTCCAACCAGCATATCGTCTTTGCCCTGCGGCCGGAGGCGCGCAACCGGCTGAACACAATCTATATGACCAGCATCTTTCTCGGCGGCTCGCTCGGTTCGGCCGGGGCGACTTTTGTGTGGCATCATGGCGGCTGGCTTTGGGTCAGCGCCTATGGTGCGGTGCTGGCCCTTCTGGCTTTGGCCTTGGAACTGGTCTTCCACGATTCCAAGCACCGGACGTAATGGCGCGGCGGGACTGAATAAAGCCTTGCGCATAAAAGCGTTATGCCGGCCGACGTTATAGCGTCAGGCCTTGCGGCATCAGGAACCGCACCACGTCTTCGCGGCGGCACAATTCGGTGCCGGGTCGCATCAGGGCGGCAGCGCCGGCGGCAATGCCGAGCCGCGCCGCCTGCGCGAGAGATCGTCCCTGCGACAGGCCGAAGACAATACCGGCCACCATGCTGTCGCCGGCGCCGACCGTGCTCTTGACCTCGATCTGCGGCGCCGCAAAGTGCTCGGTGCCGGCCGGCGAGGCAACCACCGCGCCGTCAGGTCCCACGGATGCAACCACAATCTGCGCGTAGCGCCTAGCCACCAGTTCCGCGGCAGCGGTGGCGATCGCGGCGATATCGCTCAATTTTCGCCCGACCAGCTGTTCGAGTTCAAGCCAGCTCGGCTTGAGCAGAAAGACGCCCGCCTGCCTGACGATGTTCAGGGCCGGCCCCGATGTGTCGAGAATGAGCTTAAGGTCATGCCTTGTCGCCCATTGCGCGATTTGCCCATAGAAATCTGCCGGGCAATCCGGCGGCAGGCTGCCGCTGACGACAACATAATCCGGCTTCGGCCGCATCCGTTCCAGCGTATCGAGACAGCTCACGCGCTCGGCCTCGCTGAGACACGGCCCCGGCATCACGAAGCGGAACTGGCGGCCGGTCGAGACCTCGTCGACCGCCAGATTCTCACGCGTGAGACCGGCGATCGGAATGACCTTTGACGATACGCCTTCTGCGGCCAGCAAGGTTTCCAGCAGCGCGCCGGTCGGACCGCCGGCCGGAAACACGGCCAAAGCCTGACCGCCGAGGGCATGGATGGCGCGTGCGACATTGATGCCGCCGCCGCCGGGATCATGCCGGGGTGCCGCGCAACGCAGCTTCTCCGACGGCAGGATCGTTGCAGTCGAGGTCGACAGATCGAGGGCGGGATTAAGCGTAAGGGTGATGATTGCCTGCACGAATATATCCGCCCTCGCCGCCCGGTTGATTGAATGATCTTCTTGCAGGCCTCAGCCCATGCCGCCCGCTTGCGACACCAAGGCCTTGCGATAGCTGTGCTCGATGAAATGACGCAGAACCAGCTTCAGCCTTGCGGAATGCCGGAAATCCTTGTGGGCAACCGCAGCGGTGATGTCATCACGCATCATGGCGCAGATCGTCTCCGGCCCGTTCGGCAGCCGCAGCAGGTAATTGCCAAGCTCCGTGGCGATGATCGCCGGGATGTGCTCGTGCTCGGCGATCGCCTCGATCTCTTCCGGCATCAATTCGCTGAAAGCGATACAGTCTTCCAGGGTGAGCATCGGCGCCTCCTCGATCTCCGCAGCCAAGGGCTGAGGTGTTATGGGGCCAAGACGTAGTGACCGGGCGCGGCCTCCAACGGGGGATAGCCCTTCTCCCCATTACCCATGCAAGGTGGCGCGACAAGAGCCGATGATTGCCCCGTCAGCCAATCCACCCAGGCCGGCCACCACGACCCCTCGACGGATGGCGTCGCCGCCACCCAGGTCTCGGGATCGACATAGCGGCCGCCGGCCGGACGCTGCGCGATCTGATACTGTCGCCCGTGATGCCCCGGTTCGCTGACGATGCCCGCATTATGGCCGCCGCTGGTCAGCAGGAAGGTCACGGGGACATTGGTCAGCAGATGGATCTTATAGACCGAAGGCCACGGCGCCACATGATCCGTCTTGGTGGCGACGGTGAAAATCGGGCAGCGGATATCATTGAGGGCGATGGGGCGCCCCTTGACGCGATATTTCCCCTCGGCCAGTTCGTTCTCGATGAACAGGTGCCGCAGATATTCCGAATGCATGCGGTAGGGCATGCGGGTCGCATCCGCGTTCCAGGCCATCAGGTCCGACATCGGCACCCGCTCGCCCTTCATATACTGGCGGATGCCCTGCGACCAGATGAGATCGTTGGAACGCAGCAGCTGGAAGGCGCCGGACATCTGACGCGTGTCCAGATAGCCCTGCTCCCACATCGTATCCTCGAGATAGGCCACCTGGCTTTCATCGAGGAAGAGGGTCAGCTCGCCCGCTTCGGTGAAATCGGTTTCCGCCGCCAGCAAGGTCAGGCTTTTCAAGCGGTCGCCATCGTCACGCGCCAGCGTGGCGGCGGCAATCGAGAGCAGGGTGCCGCCCAGGCAATATCCGCAGGCATGAACCTGCTGCTTCGGGCAGATGACCTCGATCGCATTGAGCGCCTCCTCGATGCCGAGGTGGCGATAATCTTCCATGCCGATATCGCGTTGCTCCACCGTCGGGTTGCGCCACGAGATCATGAAGACGGTGAAACCCTTGGACAGCAGATAGCGCACCAGCGAATTCTGCGGCGAGAGATCGAGAATATAATATTTCATGATCCAGGCCGGTATGATCAACACCGGCTCCGCCTGCACCTGCTCCGTCATCGGCTCGTATTGGATGAGTTCCATCAGCTCGTTGCGGTAGACGACTTTACCCGGTGTCACGGCCACGTCCCTGCCCACCTGGATGGCAGCGGCACCGACCGGCTTGCGGCCTGCCACCGCGCGTTCCCAATCCTCCATGCAGAATTGCACGCCGCGCCAGAGGTTGGCGCCACCCTCACTGAAGGTCTGGCGCAGGACATCGGGATTGGAGAAGGGAAAGTTCGACGGCGAGAAGATGTCGAGAATCTGCCGCATGGTGAAGGAGACGATCTTTTCATGGCGCGGCGCCACACCGCGATTGTCGGTCATCGCGTTGTGCCACCATTGCTGCTGCAGCAGGAAAGCCTGGTAGATGCCGCGAAACGGCGGCAGCTGCCAGACATCGCCCTGAAAGCGGTGATCCTGGGGCAACGGCTCGATGCAATTGGGATAATCTTGATTGGTTGCGGACCTGGCCAGAAACGTCATCAGCCTGATCCATTTGCGCGTGGCCTTTTCCGCCAGCACGGCCTGCTTGCCGGGAGAATTCGCCAGATGAATGCCCCAATCGAAAAACGCCAGCATCAGCGCGGCAGGCGAAATCGAGAAGGTAAAGCGTCCCTGCCAAGCATGGATCAGGCGGTCGGCGATCTCCGCGCGGACGATATCGGGTTCCTCGCCATCCGGCGAAAAGACGCCATCTGCCTGCGGGCCGGCTTCCAGAGCCGAAGAATGCGTATCAGGCATGTGCAATTACCTTCAATGGTGAGGGATTCTGTTGCCATCGGCTGGAAGCCTTATGGGCGGCGGGACCGCCGCACGGTGGTACCCCGCACCGGAACGTAAGCAGGCCGCGCTTTTGGCCGGGCAGCGGATAGAATGACGCCCAGCAATGCGCCACCCAGGATGAGAGATGTACCGAGCATTTTCGTCTCCGCGCTATCGTTGCGCCAAGCGAGCATCGCCATGGTTTCTGATGGTTACTCTGCGGAGATTGCGCCCGGCGAGCCTTGATCCATGTCAAGCTGGCGGCAGCAAGCGCCTTCCGGCCGCCCCGACAGACAGAATTTCACATTTTCTTCAGATAAGGGCGGCGGCGGCCAGGTCCCGCATCAGATGCCGGGTGCCGTAGCTCCAGGGCGGGCAATCGGTCGACAGGCTGACACGATTGACAAGGCTGCCGAGTTTCCCCGTGGATATCGTGACGATATCGCCGATCTTGTGGGTGAAGCCCCCGCCAACCGCAATGCGGTCCTTGGCCGGTACGAACATGGTACCGAGATAGAGGGCGATGCCGTCCGGATATTGATGGTGGCGACCCAGGGCCGCGGCCACGAGTTCCTCCGGCGACCGGCTGATCAAGGACATCGAGTTTGTGCCTTCGATCGAGAAACCATCTTCGCCTTCTATTTTCAGGTGTACATCCGCCGCCTTGACATGGTCGAGCGTGAAGCCGTCGTCGAACAGACGGATGAAGGGGCCGAGCGCCGCCGAGGCGTTGTTGTCCTTGGCCCGGCCGAGCAGCAGGGCCGAGCGCCCCTCCACATCGCGCAGGTTGACGTCATTGCCGAGGCAGGCGCCGACAATACGGCCGGTGCTGCCGGCAATGACCGCGATCTCCGGCTCCGGATTGTTCCAGGTCGACATGGGATGGAGACCGATATCGGCGCCGAAGCCGACCGAGGCCATGGGCTGGCATTTGGTGAAGATCTCCGCATCCGGCCCGATGCCGACTTCGAGATATTGCGACCAGGCGCCCCGCGCCGTCAGCTTCTCCTTGAGGGCTGCGGCTTCGGCCGAACCGGGCTTCAGCTTCGACAGGTCACCGCCGATCAGCGTATTGATTTCCTGACGGATCGATTGCGCCTCGGCGGCGGAGCCGCGAGCCCGTTCCTCGATCACCCGTTCCAGCAGGCTGGCGGCGAAGGTGACGCCGGCGGCCTTGACGGCTTGCAGATCGACCGGCGACAGCAGGAAGGGCTGGTTCGCGTCCCGGGTCGCCGCGAAGCTGTTGGCGGCGATCATGTCGAGCGCGCCGATCGGCCGGCCTGCGACGCTGCGCACATAGCCGGCCGGGTCCGCCAGCTCGGCGACATCCCGCACGGTCGGCGCCCGTGACGCGGTGATGTCGATCACCACCCCGTCCCGCAGCGTGACCACCAGCGGATGTGCGATGCCAGGCGCCTTGGCGCGGCCGACAAAGATGCCATCACCCGGCAGGGCAAGCGTGAAACGCGTCATCGTGCTTTCCTTTTGAGCCGGGCGTCACGGATCGGGCAGCTCTGATATTGATGTACCGCAACTTCAGCAAGCGATCGCGACCGAGTCAATGCACCAGGTTCAATGCCGTCATCCGGGCGCACTGACGATTTCGACCTCCTGCGACCGGCCGATCATGACGGTGCTTGCGAGATTGACGAAGAGGCCGCTTTCGACAACCCCGACCATTTGTGCGAGACTCGATTCCAACGCCGCGGCATCCTCGATCCTGCCGCAGCGGCAATCGAGGATATAGTGGCCGCCATCCGTCGCGAAGGGGCGGCCCTCTTCCACGCGCAATTGCGGAACCAGGCCGATTTTCCGAAGCCGCGGGACCAGTGCCTCATGGCCGAACGGGACCACTTCGACAGGAAGCAGAACGGGATCGCCGAGCCGGTCGGCGAGCTTGGTCTCGTCAACGATGACCAGCAGACGCCGGCTGGCGGCAGCGACGATCTTCTCGCGCAGCAGCGCCCCGCCGCCGCCCTTGATCAGATGCAGCGTATGAGGTTCCACCTGGTCGGCGCCGTCGATCGTCAGGTCGATGACGGGGTGGTGCCGGAAATCGGTCAACGGAAGCGCGACCTGGCGGGCCAAGGCTGCGGTCTTCTCCGATGTCGGGATACAGACAACCTGCAACCCCGCAGCGACACGCGCGGCCAGCGCCTCAATGGCAAAGGCTGCGGTCGAGCCGGTGCCGAGGCCGACCACCATGCCGTCGCGCACCTCTTCCACCGCCCGGATCGCCGCCTGGCGTTTCAGGTGATCGCGACCAGTGCCCGCTTCCATCATATCGCCGCTCCCATATGCAGGGGATTACCGGTGCCAGCATATCGTCTTCCGATGTTAGCGGACACTGTTTCGGGAGCCGGCATGAAACCCTCGGAAAGCCAAATTCGTTTTCCGAATGCAGCCGACAACCCTATGGCATAAGCGCAACTTCTTCGCGAATCCGATGCGCTAAATCTTGCCGGCCCGCAATCAGTTTGCTAGCTTCTCGTCCGTGTCACAGCATTATTCAGCCCTCGCCCTCGCCCGTCACGCGCTATCGCCGGATCTGCCCTGGCCACGCGCATGGCGTTCGCCTGACCCGAAGCCCGCTTACGATGTCGTCATCGTCGGGGGCGGCGGTCATGGCCTCGCAACCGCTTACTACCTCGCGAAGAATCACGGCATTCGCAATGTCGCGGTGATCGAGCGGTCCTATATCGGCTCCGGCAATGTCGGCCGCAACACGACGCTGATCCGCTCCAATTACATGATCGGCGGCAACACGGCTTTCTTTGAGCATTCGCTGAAGCTGTGGGAAGGGCTGTCGCACGATCTCAATTTCAACTGCATGGTGTCACAGCGCGGCCAGATCGTGCTGGCGGTCAATCCGGTGCAGATGGATGTCTTCGCCCGCCGCGGCAATACCATGCGCCTCAATGGGATCGATGCCGAGCTGCTCGATCGCGGCGAGGTCATGAAGCTGCTGCCCTATCTCGATTACAGCGACGAAGCGCGCTGGCCGATTTACGGCGCCATCATGCAGCCGCGCGCCGGCACCGTGCGCCATGACGCGGTGGCCTGGGGCTATGCCCGCGCCGCCAATGCCTATGGCATCGATATCATCGAAAACTGTGAGGTGACCGGTTTCGTCACGCAAGGCGGCAAGGTTACCGGTGTCGAGACCTCACGCGGCCGCATCAATGCCGGCAAGGTCGGCATCGCCGTCGCCGGCCACACCTCGCATGTGGCGCGCCTGGCCGGGCTGCGCGTGCCGGTCGAAAGCCATATCCTGCAGGCCTTCGTCACCGAACCGGTCAAGCCGATCGTCGACCACGTGGTTTCCTGGGGTGCCGAGCTCTTCTATCTCTCGCAGTCCGACAAGGGCGGCCTGGTCTTCGGCGGCCATATCGACGGCTTCAATACCTATACCCAGCGCGGCCAGTTCGCGAAGATCCGCGATGTCGCCGAATGTGCCGTTTCGCTGATGCCCTTCATCTCGCGCCTGCGGCTGCTGCGCCATTGGGGCGGCATCCAGGACATGACGCCGGATGGCAGCCCCTTCATCTGCCGCACGCCGATCCGCAATCTCTATCTCAATGGCGGCTGGTGCTATCAGGGCTTCAAGGCGACGCCGGCTTCCGGCTGGACCTACGCCCATACCATCGCCCATGACGAAGAGCATGAGCTCAATCGCTGCTTCTCGCTCGACCGCTTTGAAAAAGGCGGCGAGCTCGATGAATTCGGCCTCGGCAACTGGACCTACAAGCAATGAGACTGCCCTGCCCCCATTGCGGCGAGCGCGATTATTCCGAGTTCCGCTATGGCGGCGACGCGACGAAGCAACGGCCGGCCCATGGCGGCGATGCCGGCGTCAAGGAATGGCACGATTACTATTTCCTGTTCGACAACCCGAAGGGGCCACATGTCGAATACTGGCAGCATGTGCTGGGCTGCCGCCGCTGGTTCAAATTGAGCCGCAATACCGCTACGAATGAAATCGGCACGAATAAGATCGGAGAGATCAAGTGACCAGCTTTCGGCGTCTGTCGGCCGGCGGCCATGTCGATCTCAGCAAGCCGGTCAATTTCACCTTCGACGGCAAGAGCTATCGCGGCTTCGCCGGCGACACGCTAGCCTCTGCCCTGCTCGCCAATGACGTCACGCTGATCGGCCGCAGCTTCAAATATCACCGGCCGCGCGGCTTCGTTGCCGCTGGCGTCGAAGAGCCGAACGGGCTTTTCACCCTGGGCGAGGGTGCCCGCACCGAGCCGAACATTCCCGGCACCATGGTCGATCTGGTCGAGGGCCTGAGGGCGCGCAGCCAGAATGCCTGGCCCTCGGTTGCTTTCGATGTGATGGCGGTCAACCAGCTGGCGGCGCCGCTCTTCCAGTCGGGCTTCTACTACAAGACCTTCATGGGCCCCACCAAGGGCTCCTGGATGTTCTTCGAGCCTTTCATCCGCAGGGCGGCCGGGCTCGGCGCAGCGACAAGCGCGTTCGATCCTGATCGCTACGAAACACGTTTTGAATTTTGCGATGTGCTGGTGATCGGCTCCGGTGCCGCCGGCCTCGCCGCGGCCATTGCCGCCGGGCGCAGCGGCGCCCGCGTCGTGCTGGTCGAGCAGGATACGCTGCTGGGCGGCGGCTTGCTGGCGGAACCGGGCCTCGCGACCTGGCGGACGGAGCGGCTCAACGAGATCAAGAAGCTCGCCAATGTCAAAACTCTGACGCATACGACGGCGCAGGGCCTCTATGACGGCAATCAGGTGGTGCTGGCCGAGCGGCGCGACCATCTGAAGCCGGTCGCGGCAAAAGGCCAGGCGCGGCAGGTACTCACCATGTTGCGGACCAAGGCCATCGTCTTTGCAACCGGCGCGATCGAGCGGCCGCTGATCTTTTCCAATAACGACCGGCCCGGCGTGATGCTGGCCTCGGCCCTGCGGAGTTATCTCAACCGCTTCGGCGTGGCCCCGGCGGAGCGCGCGGTCATCGCCACCAATAACGACACCGCTTATACCACGGCCTTCGATCTTGCCGCCGTCGGCGTCACCGTCATTGTCGCCGATCATCGCGCAACGATCGCCGCCGATCTTCTGGCCCAGGCGGCGAGTGCGGGCATCACCGTTTATGCCGGCACCGGTATCGCCGATGTCGGCGGTCGCGGCCGCTTGCACCAAGTCACATTGTCCGGCGCGCATGCGGCGGTGATCAGCTGCGACGTACTGGCGGTTTCCGGCGGCTGGTCGCCTGCCGTTCACCTGACCAGCCATACCGGCATCAAGCCGGTCTATGACGAGCGCATCGCCAGTTTCGTACCCGGCGGATTTGCCGCGTCGCATTTCGGCGCAGGCGCGGTCATGGGCACGTTCGGGCTGCAGGCCGCGGTCGCCGAAGGCACCACGGCAGGCGGCAAGGCCGCGGCAGCGGCGGGCTTCGTCGCCGAAGCGGCCGCATTGCCGCAGCCCGCCGGCGCGGATCGCCGCTATGCCATCCTGCCGGTCTGGACGGCGCCCGCTCAGGGCAAGGGCAAGGCCTTCGTCGACCTGCAGAACGACGTGACGGCCAAGGATATCAAGATCGCCCATCAGGAGGGCTATCAGTCGGTCGAGCATCTGAAGCGCTATACCACGCTCGGCATGGGAACCGACCAGGGCAAGACCTCCAACATCAATGCGCTGGCCGCCATGGCGGGTTTGCGCGACGTGCCGCTGTCGCAGGCCGGCACCACCACCTTCCGGCCGCCTTATACCGGCCTTGCCTTGGGCGCCATCGCCGGGCGCAGCGTCAAAAAGCATTTCCGGCCGACCCGTCTGTCGCCCCTGCATGACTGGCACAAGGCCAATGGCGCCACCTTCATCGAGGCCGGCCCCTGGCTGCGCGCCTGGTATTACGACTGGGCGGGCAAGTCGCCGGCCGAGGCCTATGTCAGGGAAATGGAAGTCGTGCGGCGCGGTGTCGGCATTTCCGATGTCTCGACTCTCGGCAAGATCGATGTCCAGGGCCCGGATGCGGCGGAGTTCCTCAACCGCGTCTATGTTAACGGTTTCGCCAAGCTGCCGGTCGGCAAGGCGCGCTACGGCGTGATGCTGAATGATGACGGTATCGTGCTCGATGACGGTACGACGACCCGCATCTCCGAGACGCAATTCTACATGACCACTACCACGGCCCAGGCCGGCGAGGTCATGTCCTGGCTGGAATACCTGCTGCAGATGCATTGGCCGGAGCTGAAGGTACATGTCACCTCGCTGACCGATGAATGGGCTGGCATGGCGGTATCCGGGCCGAAATCGCGCGAGGCTTTGCAGCTCGCCTTCCCGGGCGTCGATGTCTCCAATACCGGCCTGCCCTATATGGGTTGCAAGGAGATCGAATTCCAAGGGGCGCCCGTCCGCCTGCTGCGCCTCAGCTTCTCCGGCGAGCTTGCCTATGAGGTGCATCTGCCGGCGGATTACAGCATCGCGCTTTGGGAACACTTCATGAAAACGGGCGCCGCGCTCGGCATCAAGCCCTATGGCCTCGAAGCGCTCGCAAGTCTGCGTATCGAGAAAGGCCATGTCGCCGGCCTCGAGCTTGATCACCGCAACACGCTGAACGATCTCGGCCTCGGCAAGATGGCGGCCGCCAACAAGGATTTCGTCGGCAAGCAGCTGCTGATGCGCGAGGACGTGCAATCGCCCGAGCGCTGGAGCCTGGTCGGCCTCGAATTGCTGGAGCCCGCCAAAAGCTTGCGGGGCGGCGCGATCCTGTTCGCTGCCACCGACGAGATCAAGGGCCATGGCCGTGGCTATATCACCTCGGTCACCTGGTCGACCGAACTGAAGAAGACGATCGCCCTCGCCCTTTATAATGGCGGCCTGAAACATATCGGCGAAGAGATCGTCTGCGCCTTCCCGCTGAAGAACGAGTTGACCCGCGCCCGCATCGTCTCGCCGCATTTCATCGATCCCAAAGGAGAGCGGCTCAATGCCTGAGGCCCCCATGCTCGCGCGCCGCTCCGCCCTCGCCAGCTTCAAGCCGATCCGCAGCGCGGCAGTTTCTATGGGCGAAGTACGCGGCTTTACTTTGACCCAGGCCGCTGTCTTCTCGCGCGATGCCGAGGCGGCAATCGCCGCGGTAACCGGCCCGCTGCCGACGACGGCGACCACGGCGCAGGAAAGCAATGGCCGCATCATCTTCCGTACTGCGCCGCTGCAGTTCTGGCTGGTCGGGCCGGAAGGCGACGACATCGCGCAGCGTCTTGCCGGCACCTGCATCGTGACACCACTGTCTCATAGCCGCAGCCGCATCTTCGTCGAGGGCACGGCGGCGCGGGAGATCATGCGCAAGGGCATGCCTCTCGACTTCCACGAGGCGGTCTTTGCCCCTGGCATGTTCGCCATGACCGGGCTGCATCACACGCCGGTCCTGGTTCATTGCGCGGCGCCGAATCGCTTCGAGCTCTATGCCATGCGGACCTTCGCCGCCAATATCTGGGAATGGCTGGAAGACGCGGCACTGGAATTCACCGCCTGACCTGCCGCCTGCCGGACCGGCAGCTAGCCGAAATTATAGAAAAAGCCGCAAAGCAGGTAGTCGACCGTCTGTTCGTCCGAAGAGAGCGGCAGCAAGACACGGTCGAAGGTAATAAACCCCCGATCGCGATAATCCATGCTGCCGCGGCTGAAAGACGGCTTATGACCGTGAATCACTGCGCTATACATAGCTGAGATTTCCGCAACGAAACTGGCACTGCTCGTCGTCAGCACCTCACGGATGCTCATGCCTTTCACGCCGCGATCCGACGCTTGATCCAGGGCGTCGCCGGAAATGACATATCGACAGTCAAGCGGATCAGAGCCCGTCCGCATGAGGCCGATATAGGGCAGAAGGTCACGTAATTCCTCCGGCAAGACATCGCGCCGCGAGGGCATAGATCTGTCCCCACGCCAGCGGTTCCAAAGATCGTAGAGACGCTGCGGGCGGGCGGTTAATGGCTGGAAACCGCAGATATCCTCGATCAACATCGCCTGATCCGCGATGAGGAATTAACCGCTAACCTGACCAAGACGCCCCCAATCCTTTAAAGCGAATCATAGAAGAAACCACAAAGTATGTGATCGACTTTCAATCCGTCAGCCGAAAGCGGCAGTAAGACACGATCATAGATGACGTAGCCGCGATCTTGATACGCCATGCTGCCGCGACTGAAGGACGGCCTCCGGCTAGCGATAACATCGCTATAAAGAGCTAGAATTTCCGCCGATCGCGTTGGGTTGCCCTTTGCCATCGTCTCGCGGATGGTGCGGCCCTTGAATGACTGGACCGTGATGGCGTCAACCGCCGTACCGGTAATGATGTAGCGGCATTCCGCCGGGTCAGATGCCGCCTCCATCAGCGCTACATACGGGAGTAGGTCGCGCAGATCTTCGGGCAACACCGCCTCGCGCGCGGGCATAGCGCGCTCGCCACGCCAACGATTCCAGATATCGTAAAGACGTTGTGGTCGATCGGTCAGTGGCTCAAAGCCATAGGCATGCTCGATCAGCATCGCGTAGCGTCCGACAGGCTGCCTTTTCCGCATTCATCATCGCTTAACAAAGTCACCGGAGGCAAGCGATTGCCGATATCCCCACAATGGTAAAGAGGAACTTTCAAACCGCTCGCACCGTTGAGACCAGATATTATTCCCAGACCTCAGACCGGAAGGGGGATCGCCTTGTTCGGATTCAAGAGTGTCAGCGTGGCGGCAATCGCTGCGATATCAATGCTCTACGGCACGCCTGCAAGAGCGGCATCGATCCTGACCGACCAGGGAAGCATCACCTACGACCCCGACACCAAGTTGCAGTGGCTCGATATCACCGCGACCGCCGGCCTCAGCTATAACGACGTCCTCACCAATAACGGTGTTAACTTCGTCCAGAATGGCTGGCGCTTCGCGACCGATTTCGAGGTAGATCAGCTTTACCGGCATGCGGGCCTGCCGCTGGCCTCCTATCCGAACGGCCAATTCTTCTACGCGAGCGATCCGATGGAACCGGGTTATGCGGCGCTGGAGCATGATGCCTTCACGCTGGGCAGCCAGCTCGGCTGGACTTCGCAAGCCGGCAATGATTTCTCGACCAATGCCTTCTTCGATATTCACCAGACGCCGCGCAACCCGGCGATCTTGGGCTTCACCACGCTCTCCATCATCGACTATCTCGAGAACGGGCCGGATAGCAGCTTCATCGTCGACGAGGCCCTGGACAGCATCACGAAGAACGACCGCATCGCCACCGCGGGTGCCATGCTGGTACGGGATGTCTCCGTCGTGCCGATACCGGGCGGTGTGATTCCCTTCGCGGCCATCCTGCTCGGGCTCACGAGTATCAATCTCTGGCGCAAAAGAGAACAAGACGCCGCGCGAGCGTGAAAATCAAAGACGGTATCTTCCGGTGTCCCGACCAGCGCCGGCGAAGTCGAATATCGTTGCCTTGCCTTAACCCGAATGGAGACCGCGATGGTCAGGTTCAAGTGCGTAAGCTTGGCGACTCTGGTCGCCATATCGGCCTTTTGCGGCACGTCCGCCAAAGCCTCGTCGATCCTGATCGATGAAGGAAGCCTGACTTATGACCCGGCCACCAAGCTGCAATGGCTGGACCTCACGAAGACGCAGGGCCTCAGTTACAATGAT
>DATLIX010000073.1:0-6844 GCA_035539215.1 Dongiaceae bacterium
GAGGAAGGCCGCATCGACGACATCCGCGAATGCATCGGCTGCAATATCTGCGTCAGCGGCGACTTGACCATGTCGCCCAGCCGCTGCACCCAGAACCCGGCGATGGGCGAGGAATGGCGCAAGGGCTGGCATCCGGAATATGTCCGGCCGAAGGAGAGCAATGCCCGTGTCCTGGTGGTCGGCGCCGGCCCGGCCGGGCTGGAAGCGGCACGCGCCCTGGGTGTCCGCGGCTACGAAGTGGCGCTGGCCGAGGCGACGACGGAGCTTGGCGGCCGCGTCGCCCGCGAATGCAAATTGCCCGGCCTCTCCGCCTGGGGCCGCGTGCGCGACTACCGCGCCTATCAGCTGCAGAAGATGACCAATGTCGAGATCTTCTATGACAGCAGGCTCGATGCCGAACAGATTCTCGATTTCGGCTATGACCACGTGCTGCTGGCAACCGGCGCCACCTGGCGGCGCGACGGCGTCGCCCATTTCCACCTGAAGCCGGTGTCGATCGGCGCCGGCGTCGAGGTCTTGACGCCGGACGACCTGATGGCGGGCAAGCGGCCGATGGCGAAGCATGTCACGCTCTTCGATGACGACCATTACTATATGGGCAGCGTGCTCGCCGAATTGCTGATCAAGGAGGGGCATCACGTCACCCTGGTGACGCCCTCGGTCGAGGTCGCCAATTGGACACGCAACACCATGGAGCAGCACAAGATCCAGGCACGCCTGCTGGAGCTCGGCGTCGAGATCGTCACCAGCCATGCAGTCCTCAGTGCCGATACCGAATCCATGGTCCTGCGCTGCGCCTATACCGGCCGCGACAGCGAACGCGCCGCCAGCGCGCTGGTACTCGTCACCTCGCGCCTGCCCAACGACCAGCTCTATCTCGACCTGACGGCGCGCGCCGCCGATTGGGCGGGTGCCGGCATCAAATCGGTCAAGGGCATCGGCGATGGCTGGGCGCCGGGGACGATCGCCATGGCGGTCTATGCCGGCCGCCGCTATGCCGAGGAACTGGACGCGCCGGATATCGGCGACGCCTTGCCCTTCCGCCGCGAGATCGCTGAGCTAGTGGCAGATTGAAAGAGGCCTGGCGACAAGGCCGCGAATTTTGTCGACCTTGTCGCCTAGGAAAGCAGTCTTTAAAATCGATTTCCTCAAATGTTGGGGGATCATACCATGCTATTCAAGACTGCCTTAGCCGCCGCGACTGCGGCGGGCGTCCTGCTTGTTGCCGGCTGCGCGCAGCCGGAAGGGTCGCAATGGGGCGATCAGGATCGCTGCGCCAACTTGAAAAAAGCCTACAGCCACGAAACCAAGATGGCCGCCTGCGACCGTCTCATCAAGGCCGGCGGTGAAACGACGGAAAATCTCGCGATCGATTACAACAATCGTGCCCGCGGCTATCTCGATAAAGACGACTGGCAGAACGCACTGAAAGATCTTGACGCCGCGCTCAAGCTGAATCCGAACTATTCTTACGCCTATAACAATCGCGGCATTGCGCATCGGCATCTGCGCGATCTGGACGCGGCAATCAACGATTACAACAACGCCATCACGTTCAAATCCGACTATGCCCATGCCTATACCAATCGCGGCCTGGCTTACGCGCAGAAGGGGGAGGCCGATAAAGCCAGGCCGAATTTCGACAAGGCAATCGCCATCGATTCGAGCGATCCTGATAATTTTGGCAGCCGCTGCTACGGATTGGCAATGCTGGGCAAGGGGCAATCGGCCCTGGCGGATTGCGACAAGGCAGTACAGATGGCGCCCGGCGATGCCAATCAGCTGGATACCCGGGGCTACGCCAATCTGAAAGCGGGCAATCTCGACGCGGCAATTAGCGATTATACGGCGGCGCTGAAGATCGACCCGAAAATAGACTCTTCACTCTTTGGCCGCGGCGTCGCCTATGCCGCTCAAGGAAAGAGCGATCTCGCCAAGGCCGATCTGGTCGCAGCGCGAGCGATCAATCCGAAGATCGACTATGATATGGCGACCGACAAGGTGACCGCGCCGGTCGGCCTGTGACGGAACACTCAATCCGTCATCCATCGTGCCGTACCGGAGACGTGGATCGAGCTGCCTCTGGCTGCCGGAATTTCCGCCCGCAGCTTCGAGCGCATGCCCATGTCCTCGCCCTGGACGATATCG
Organism: Dongiaceae bacterium; assembly: GCA_035539215.1. Lineage (GTDB taxonomy): Bacteria > Pseudomonadota > Alphaproteobacteria > Dongiales > Dongiaceae > Dongia_B. The sequence goes on from DATLIX010000073.1 coordinate 2,149, forward strand.
ATGGCGCCGCCATGCGGCCAGCCGCAGTCGCGGAGATAACCGGCCATCGCAGCAGCGGCGGCGCCGGTCGCCGGATCCTCATAGACGCCGCCCGAGGCGAAGGGATTGCGCGCGTGAAAAAGCGACGGCGTCTCGGCAAAGGCCAGCGTCACGGTCACGAATCCATGTTTCCGCATGAAATCGCGCCCGGCCGAGAAGTCGTAGCGCATGGCGCTGAGCAACTCCCGCGACCGCAAGGCCAGGAACAGATGATCGGCGCCGCCATGGACCTGTGCCGGCGGCAGGCGCGGGTCGAGATCCGCCGCGTCGTAGCCGAACAGCGCCAGGGCCCCGGCGATCACCGGTTCCCCTGCGGGCCGGCTGCGGGTCGGCGGCGATTGCAGGGCCGCGGCGAACATCTCGCCCTTGCGCTCGCCCGCGACCGTGATCGCCGCCGCGTTCAAAGTGAGGTCAAAGACCCCGTTGCCGACCTTCGCCGCCAGGGCCGCCCCCAGCGCGATGGTCGCGTGACCGCAAAAGGGGACTTCCGATTCCGGTGCGAAATAGCGCACCCGCCAGACCTTCTGCTGTCCCGGTTGCAGGGGCGCGGCAAAGGCCGTCTCGGAAAACCCGACCTCGGCGGCAATCGCCTGCATGCGCCCCGCTTCCGGCAGCGTATCGCCGATGACGACGCCGGCAGGATTGCCGCCCGTCGAGCCATCCGAAAAAGCCGCGATCCGCAAGATTTCCATAACTCTTCTCCCCTGGCCCGCATCTATGGGGCCCCTGCCATTCCGTCGCGCCCGAGACCGGCGCCTCCGAGACCGGCGCGCTCCCAAGGCCGGCGCCGACCGGATGTGCATGCTTTTAACCCGCGCGGCAATGGACCTGCATCACAGTTTGGCGCGAAAAAGCATTGTTCTCTATACTCGGACCAGATTGCGAACCGGAAGAGCGATGATTCACGACGACATCAAGGCCCTCTGCGCCAGCCTGCCGCGCCACAGCCGCCTGTTCGGCCTGGATCTCGGCGAAAAGACCATCGGCATTGCGGTGAGCGATCCCGGCCTGCATGTCGCGACGCCGGTTATGACCATCCGCCGCAAGAAGTTCACCCTGGATGCCCAGGAGCTGCTGCGAATGGTGGCGGAGCGCGACGTGGGCGGCCTCGTCATCGGCCTGCCGCTCAACATGGATGGCAGCGAGGGGCCGCGCTGCCAATCGGTGCGGCAATTCGCCAGCAATCTCCTGAAGCTGAAGGACCTGCCCATCGCCTTCTGGGACGAGCGCCTCTCCACCGTCGCCGTCACGAGAGACATGATCGAGGCCGATCTCAGCCGCGCCAAACGCGCCCAGGCCGTTGACCGGGCGGCGGCGACCTTCATTCTGCAAGGCGCGCTTGATTTCTGGCAGCGCAATCGCGAGCACGCCGCCACATAGACTCCGGACGGCACAGCATACCGCCCTGCGCTTTCCGCGCTTGATTTCGCTAGGCAGGGCCGCGAGAGTGCCGCACACTCAAAGACCAGTACCGAGTTATTTGTGCGGAGAAGTTCATGTCCGGCCCCTTGCAAGGCATTCGCGTTTTCGATTTGAGCCGGATTCTGGCGGGGCCGACGGCAACACAGATCCTGGGCGATCTCGGCGCCGAGGTGATCAAGGTCGAAAAGCCGGGTGCCGGTGACGACACCCGCAAATGGGGCCCGCCTTTCGTCAAGGACGCCGAGGGCAGGAACACCAGCGAAAGCGGCTATTATCTCGCCGTCAACCGCAACAAGCGCTCCGTCACCCTGGATATCGCCAAGCCGGAAGGCCAGGACATCGCCAAGCAACTGATCGCCCGCTGCGACATCTTCGTCGAGAACTTCAAGGTCGGCGACATGGCGAAGTATCATCTCGCCTATAACCAGATCAAACACGACTTTCCCCGCCTGATCTATTGCTCGATCACGGGATTCGGCCAGACCGGCCCCTATGCCCATCGCGCCGGCTATGACTTCCTGGCGCAGGGTATGGGCGGCATCATGAGCGTCACCGGCGATCCCTCGACCCCGCCGGTCAAGATCGGCGTCGCCGCCACCGACATCATCACCGGCATCTATTCGACGACGGCGATCCTCGCCGCCTTGCATCACCGCCATGCCACCGGTCGCGGCCAGCATATCGATATGAGCCTGCTGGATTCCCAGGTCTCCTATCTCGCCAATATCGGCCTGCATTACTTGACTTCGGGCGAAGTGCCGCGCCGGCTCGGCAACGAGCATCCCAATATCGTCCCCTATTCGGTCGTCACTTGCGCCGACGGCTATTTCATCCTGGCGGTCGGCAACGACTCGCAGTTCGAGAAGTTCTGCAGCTTCGCGGGGGTCGCCGACTGGGCCAAGGATCCGCGCTTCACCACCAATCCGGCGCGGGTGCAGAACCGCGTCGTGCTTTACCAGATGATCAACGAGCTGACGGCACAAAAGCCGCAAAAGCACTGGATCGAGGGGCTGGAAGCCTTGGGCGTCCCCTGCGGCCCGGTCAATAACGTCGACCAGGTCTTCGCCGATCCGCAGGTGCTGCACCGGAACATGAAGATCAGCATGCCATATCCGCTGGCGGGAAGCAGCCATGTCGATCTCATCGGCAGTCCGATCAAGATGTCGGAGACGCCGGTCGATTACCGCCTGGCGCCGCCGGTCTGCGGCCAGGACACCGATGCGGTCCTGCGCGAGATGCTCTATTTCAGCGACGAGGATCTCCGGGTGCTGCGCGAGAAGAAAGTCATCTGAGCCGGTCGATCCGCGGCGGCCGGCGCATCTTCCGACCGGCTGCGTTGCTGTCACTGCCTCGTCGCATCTGCATGAAGGGCGGAATTGTTCCGCGCGGCCACCGCATTTTTCGTTCCCCGTTACGGTCGTAACGTGATTGTACGATGCTGTAACAATCGGGCAATCGTCGCCACCCATCTTTGTCCGGCCACACCAACGGACGAGGACATACATGGCCGCGAGGAAGCTGAAGCAGCGTGACGGAACGACCGTCGACACCGCCCTGATCGATGCCTTCAAGGAGGGTTTCCACGGCCGGGTGATCCTGCCCGGCGATGCCGATTACGACAGGGCACGCGAGATCTGGAACGCCAATATCGACAGGCATCCCGGCATGATCGCGCAGTGCCTGGGAACCGCCGATATCATCCGCGCCGTCACCTTTGCCCGGGAGAACAGCCTGGTCGTTGCGGTCCGCGGCGGCGGCCACAATGTCGCCGGTCGGGGGCTGTGCGATGACGGCATCGTCATCGATCTCTCGCTGATGAAAGGCGTGCATGTCGATCCGCATCGACAGACGGCCTGGATCCAGGCCGGTGCGACACTCGGCGATATCGATCGGGAGACGGCGCTTTATGGCCTGGCGGTGCCGTGCGGCGTCATTTCCCGCACCGGCATCGCCGGCCTGACCCTGGGCGGCGGCGTCGGCTGGCTGGTCCGCAAATACGGGCTGAGCTGCGACAACCTCATCTCCTGCGAGGTCGTGACCGCCGATGGGAAGCTGGTGACCGCCAGCGAAGAAACCCACGCCGATCTGTTCTGGGGGCTGCGCGGCGGCGGCGGCAATTTCGGTGTCGTGTCGTCTTTCCTGTTCCGCGCGCATCCCGTCTTCATGGTGCTCGGCGGCATGATTCTCTATCCCCGCGACGCGGCCAAGGCGGTGCTGCAGAAGTACCGCAATTTCGTGCGCGGCGCGCCGGAAGAGCTGACGGCCTATGCCGCGCTGATGTCGACGCCCGAGGGCCAGCCGGCCATCGCCATCATCGCCTGCTGTTGCGGCGACCCGGCAGAGGGCGAAAAAGTGCTGGCGCCGTTGCGCAGCTTCGGCGCGCCGCTGGCGGATCTGATCCAGCCTTTGCCCTTTCCGGCCATGCAGGCGATGTTCGACGGCGCCTTCCCCGACCGAAGCCATAATTACTGGAAGTCGGCCTTCCTGACGGAACTGCCGGAGGACGTCATCGACATCATCGTCGAGCATGCCAATCGCATGGCATCGCCTCTAAGTGCGATAATGGTGGAGTTCTACGGCGGCGCGATGGGACGTATCGCGCCGACCGCCACCGCTTTTTCGCAGCGGCAGGCGGACTACAATATCGGCGTCATGTCGCAATGGCTCGATGCCGGCGAAAGTGACCGGCATATCCGGCTCGCGCGCCAGGCCTATGATGCGCTGCAGCCCTTCGCCACCGGCCGGTATTTGTCGAATTTTGTCAGCGATGAGAACCCCGATCAGGTACGCGAGGCCTTCGGCGACAATTATGCGCGCCTGCGGGCAGTCAAGACGAAATACGACCCCGCCAACCTCTTCAGCCTCAATCAGAATGTGAAGCCGGCGTGAGCCTGCTTAGATAAGCGAAACCAGAAACGGCCAGAAACGCCGGGTGCGGTTCGGAAGACGGGAGCGTCCCGCCTCGTCTCCCGATCCACCACTCATTCAGGTCGGATAAGCGTCCCACCTGACCAGTTGGTCGAACTTCAAGGACAACCTTTCAGCCATAGCTGGATTGCTGCAATCGTCATCGAGAATCGATTGACCGGCGCGGAGCGGGCGCGTATCTAGGCGCTTTAATGACGACCGCACAGACATCCCGCCCCTCGGGCTTCTTTCCCCACCGGCATCTGCTGGGGATCGAGGCGTTGAATCCCACGGAAATCTCCCGCCTGCTCGATCTCGCCGATCGCTA
>DATLIX010000074.1:0-8251 GCA_035539215.1 Dongiaceae bacterium
CAAATCAACGAAGATCCTTACACAAACACGTTTCTCATTACTGTCCAGACCAGCGCCAATCACCCGATCACAGAGCCAAAGCCCCACAACCCAGATAACAGAACCAGCCTGTTCTAAAGACACGCATTCGGCAAAGATCAAATTCCAGGTATAAACCCAGCCTCAGATCCGCCGCCCGCGTATCCCTTCTCTTCCGATCAACTTGTCAAATAGCAGAGGCGCTTGGTTCGGTTCGTTCCGGACGTTCGCGCCGTCGGGAGCGGGCTTATACGCCGGGTCCATGGGGGCGTCAACGGCTTTATTGAAGATTTTTTGCACGCCCGTGTAGTTTTTTATTAACGTACTGATTTATATTGATAAAATAAATAAATCCGACTCTGACATGCAGCTGAAACGAGTCAAAAACCGGCCGTTTCCACCGAAAATATTTTACCCCTTCCGCTTTCCCTGTCGGGCCGTCCCCGCTTGCCTCCCGTCGCCGGTCGCGCCCGCTGGGCTCCACCTCCCGGCCATCCACTACGTCACCGCCCGAACGTGGAAAATTTCTAAATCGCACATCCCAAGGCCAAAGCACACTTCATGTGCGAATTCTGCGGAAAAGAAACAAGTTTGACGCGGAACCCTTGTCGGTTTGCCTTAATCTAATGATCTGATTGGACATTTATGGTTGACAGGGGTGTCGCCGAGAGGTCATCGTGCCTGCCAGGGCGGAGGATTGGCCCGACTCGCTTAACCAAGCGTTCACCATCCTTCGAATAATTAAAGATTATGTGTAGCTGCCTTCCGCTAGGGGATTTCCAAATTGCTGTATCGAAGCTGCCAAGTCTGGGGCAGGCTGAAGAGCTATCTACTTTATAGCGCCGCCGGCTTTGTCGCCCTGGGTGGGCTGGGAGCCGCCTGGTCGGCCCGTCCCCCCGTCGTCACCGATGTGAAGGCCGCGGCTTTCTCGGGCAATGTCGCCAGCACCAGCTTCGCCTCCGGCACCACGGTGAATGCCGTGGCCGGCCAATGGTCGCAGCGCCTGCTGCAGGACCTCAACAGCCGCGCCATTATGCCGGCCCAGGCGATGAGCAGCCGGGAACGCCATCGCAAGGACCAAGCGGCGAGCGAGCTGGCGGCTTCGACGCCGAGCAGTATCTGGATTGCACAACCCGCCGCGTCGGCGCCGGCGATGCGCGCCGCCGCGCCTACAGCCCTGACCTCGGGAGCCCTGGCCTCGGCAGCCCCGGCTTCGACGACAACGCCCGCAGCCGGCAACCAGCCGGCAGCACAGCCGCAGGCCGCATCCGGCGCAGGCAGCGCGGTGGACGGCGCCGCGCAGACGGCGGCGGTTGCCGCCACCGCTTTCTCGGGCGACCGTGACATCCATGCGGATACGCCGAGCCTGACCACGGAAGAACTCAGCAACGCCTTCAGCCTGGACGCCTCCGACAGCGCCGCGCACTGGACCGCTTCGGGTGACCATCATGCGGACACGAACGGCTTCCAGCGCATCGTCTCCGTCCGGCGCGGCGATACCTTGTTCGGTGTCCTGGTCGATGCGGGCATGGATCAGAACGAGGCCCAGGACGCAGTGGGCGCCCTGGCGGATGTCTTCTCGCCGAAGGCGCTGCAGGTCGGCCAGCAGATCACGCTGAACTTCAACAATGTCGGCGACGACCAGAGCGGCAGCAACGACGCCAAGCTGGTCGCCCTTTCCTTCGAGCCCAGCGTGACCCAGGACGTAACGCTGAAGCGCAATAGCGACGGCGATTTCGTGGCGAAGACCGTCGACAAGCCGCTCACGCAGAAGGACACCCGGGTCGCCGGCACCATCGACAGCAGCTTGTTCGAAGCGGCCCAGGAAGCCGGCCTGCCGGTCGCAGTGGTCAGCGACCTGATCAAGACCTTCTCCTATGACGTCGATTTCCAGCGCGACATCCACGACGGCGATTCCTTCGAAGTCTATTATGAGCGCTATGAAAATCAGGACGGCGCTTTCGCCAAAGCCGGCCACATGCTCTATGCGGCGCTGACGCTCGGCGGCAAGAAGGTGCCGATGTATTATTTCGAGCACGACGGCGACGGCGAATACTACGGCCCGAACGGCGAATCCGTCCGCAAGTCGCTGCTGCGCACGCCGATCGACGGCGCCAAGATCACGTCCGGCTTCGGCATGCGCCTGCACCCCTTGCTGGGTTATACGCGGCTGCATAAGGGCGTCGACTTCGGCGCACCGAGCGGTACACCGATCTATGCCGCCGGCAACGGCACCATCGTCGATATGGGCTTCAGGAGCGATTACGGCAATTACATCCGTGTTCGCCACAATGATACCTACAGCACCGCCTATGCCCATAGCAGCCGCTTTGCGGCAGGCTTGCACAAAGGCGACCGGGTGAAGCAGGGCGAGGTCATCGCCTATGTGGGCGCAACCGGCGAAGCCACCGGCCCGCACCTGCATTACGAAGTGCTGATCAACAACCAGCAGGTCAATCCGGCGACGGTCAAGGTCGCCGGCGGCGACAAGCTGACCGGCAAGGATCTGGCTGCATTCAAGGCGCAGGTGACGAAGATCAACGCCGACATGGCGAAGCAGCAGAACAATGCGCTGATCGCACAGACACCGGCCGGCGACGACGGTGCCGCCGCTTGCCACGGTCCGAACGGCTGCGAAAACTGATCGCTTCCCTCAACTGAAGCGTTTCGATGGGCCGGGTCCGACGATCCGGCCCATTTGCTTTGGCGGCTTCGCCATCCCCTGCAGAGTCGACGTCGGCTCGCCCTCCGTCATATGGAAGTAGGGACGGATTCAAGCTAAGGGGCGCCATTGGCGGACTTTTTGATGATCGGCAGCATGATCATGACTTCCAATCCGCCCTCCGCGCGGTTCCGCAAGACGATCTCGCCGCCATGGCCCCGCACGATGCTGCGCGCGGCAGTCAGGCCCAGGCCGACGCCACCCGTTGCCCGGCTCCGCGACCGATCTACCCGGTAATAGGGATCGAAGACGCGGTCCATGGATTGGACCGGAATGCCGGGGCCGCTGTCGCAAATCGCGATGGCGAATTTGTCATTGTCGCCGAAAAGCGCAACCTCGGGCGGGGTGGCGTATTTGACGGCGTTGTCGATCAGATTGGTGATGGCGCGTTTGAGGGCGAAGGGCCGACCGTAACAGGAAGCCCGAGCCGGCCCGGCATAGGCGACCGTAATATCCTGATCAGCATAGTCGTTGATGATCGTCACCAACAGCATCGGCAGATCGAACATCGTCATGGCCTCCTCGCTCACGTCATCGCGAAAGAAGGCCAGGGCGGCATCGACCATCGCATGCATCTCGTCGACGTCGCGAAACAGCTTGGCGCGCTGCGCCTCGTCCTCGATCAGTTCGCCGCGCAGCCGCAGGCGCGTCAAAGGCGTGCGCAGATCATGGGATATGGCTGCCAGCATGGTGGTGCGATAGGCAATGAAGGTCTGGATCTGCGCCTGCATCGCATTGAAGGTGCGGATGATCTCCCGCAGCTCTCGCGGCCCCGCTTCGGGGATCGGCGGAGCCTGCGGATCGAGGCCGAAGAGACGCAAGGCTTCCACAAGCTTGGCAATCGGGCGAGAAAGGTGCCGGGCGGCAAGGAAGGAAACGGCGATGATGGCGAGCGCCAGGATCGTCAACAGGAGAACGGCGCGCGTGGGCACATTGATGCCCCAATGGGCCAGGGCGGTGAAGACGATCCAACTGCCATCCGACAGTTTCACGGCGACAAAACGTAGATCGGGATATCGCGCAGGATCGTAGCCGGAGGCAAGCATCGCCCCCGTCGGACCGGCAGGCTTGAACAGCACGACCTTGCGATGGCCCTCGCCGACGGCCTCGACGATGGAATCAGGCGGCCTTCCCGCGGCCGCATCCCGATCGGCCGAGGCGGCAAAAGGCGATTGCGCCGCATACCAGTCAACGCCTACGGAGTCGGTGGAAGCGGCTGTGGAGAGCGCTTGCCGGACCGATGCTGGCGCGGCCTCGATCACCCGGACGACGCCGGTGCCCCATTGCGGCAAACCCGTTCTTTCAATGGGTGGCCGAACCCAGGCCCCGCCGAAAGCGATAAGCAACGTGACCATGGCGAGGGTGGCGAGGATGACGGCAACCGTCGCCGCGGCGAAACGCAGAACCATGGTGTCGCGCGGGATCTTAACCTTCAGCCCTCGGTCTTTCGCTATCGCATCCCGCGAATGGTCATGCGCGCCTGGATCAGCGTTTGTCATTCGCGGCTCACCGGCGCCGCAAAAACATAGGCGCCATCCTGCACCGTCAGAATGATCGCGGGGCGTGCGGGATCGTCCTCCAGCTTGGCGCGTAGTCTGCCGATCTTCAGCTCAATGGCTTGCACATCGGCGGCCTGCACACCGGCGCCCTGCGCGCCGGCGGCCGGCGCGTCAGCATCGCCGCTATAGCTGCCATGCTCAGGACCCGCACCCTCCGAACCGGTCATCTCAAGCCCGGCGATCACCGGACCTCGGCTGAAATCAAACAACTGCGCATGCGTGAGGACGCATTGCGGATGTTCGGCGAAAGCCAGCAAGAGGTCGAACTCGCCACGGGACAGGAGAACCAGCGCATTCTTGTCGGCAGAGCGCAGCTCCCGCCGGGTGACATCGAGATACCAGTTGGAGAAACGCAGGATTCGCCGCGTTCCGGGAGACGGAGGGATACCATCGGAATCGCGCAGGCGGTGCAAAGCCGTCCGTACGCGGGCAAGCAGCTTGCGCGCGTCGAACGGCTTGGTCAAATAGTCGTCCACACCGAGCGCAAGGCTGCGGGCCCGATCCTCAGGATCGCTCCGCGCTGTCAGCATGATAACGGGCAACCGCGATGCCACACGCAATTGCGCGAAAATCTCGAAGCCTTCCTCGCCTTGCAGCATCACATCCAGAATCACGAGATCGACCGGTTGCTTCTTCAGAAGGCGGAACATCGCGGCACCGCTTTGCGCCACGGCAACCTCGTATCCTTGACCTTGGAAGAACGCAGTGAGGAGCGCCAGGATGTCCTCGTCATCATCGACAATCAATAGCCTCGGCAAGAAAAGGATTCCCTGATCATGACGTGAAAAATGGCCTTGCCGCATGACCGGCGAAACCGTGCGGTCGCTCTCGCCGCTGCGGATGAAAGCCAGCCCAAAAATATCCCGGCAGAACGTTCCACCCTAGCGTTTCTGCGCTGTGGCGCGGGGTTCGAGCATATAGCCGATGCCGCGAATCGTCTGGATCGTGACTCCCGCGCCAGCCTCGGCGAGCTTGCGGCGCAGACGCGAGACATGAACATCCAGTGTATTGGGTTGGACCTCGGCATCGAAGCTGAAAATGGCCTGCACAAGTGCCTCGCGCGGAACCGTGCGTCCACTGCGCTTCACCAGGCTTGCCAGCAGCAGCAGCTCCCGCCTCGGAAGTTCGAGGCGTTTCCCCGCAATCGACACATCGAGATATGACAGGTCGAAGGATAAGCCGCCGGCGATCACGACATCGGCCTTCAGGGGCGAGCCGCGACGCAAGACCGCACGCAGGCGCGCCATCAGCTCATCGACGCTGAAAGGCTTGCCAAGATAGTCGTCCGCACCCCGATCGAGACCGCGAATGCGCTCGTCACGATCGTTGCGCGCTGTCAGCACAATGATGGGCGTGTTGACGCCGGCCGCGCGCAGGTCGGGGATGATCGTCAGCCCCTCGCCATCCGGAAGCTGGCGATCCAGCAAGATGGCATCGTAGCCGGCATCGGACAAAGCTCCGCGGGCATCCTCGAGCGAGGCCACGTGATCCATGACGACCCCATGCCTGGCAAGTGCCTCGGCCAGGGCGGCAGCCAGCTCGATTTCGTCTTCGACCAAGAGCAACCGCATCGTCTTCCGGCTTCCGTGTAAATCGCAACCCTCATGCCAGCGCCACCTTGCGCCTACATTGCGTAAAAAGATGGGCGAGGGCCAGGATGGTGCAATGTTCAGGACATGTTGGTCCAGCAGGTTTCGCCGGCCCGCCAGACAAGAAGGCAGGTCGCACAAAGCCTCCGGAGCCCTAGATGCCACCCAGAACAGGTTGCAATTTCACCCATTCCTCTCTTTTTTTGGCTGCCGTGGCGGTGATTTCTGCCGATCTCGCCTTCTTCCCGTTACCGGCAAGGGGCCAGGAAAGCCAGCCCATCACGTCACCCGCTGCCGCGCCACCCGCCGGCACGTCATCGGCAAATGGCGACGGCACCGCAGGCCGCTCGCCGATCCTCAACAAGCTCGCGGAATGGCATGTCGAGATCGGCGCTGGCGGAGCCGTCTCGCCAAAATTCGAGGGCTCCAAGGATCAGCACCTCTCGCCCTTGCCTTGGTTCTCCGCAACATTCGGCGACCGAGTTAAGGTCAACCCAGAAGGGATCGCCGTCAGGGCCTATAGTTTCGACGGCTTTACGCTGAGCGGCCGGCTCGGCTACGACCTGGGACGCGACGAGGGCGATGCCACCCATCTGAACGGTCTCGGCGATGTCGACGCTGGCGTCAATCTCGGCACCGAAATTACCTATGAAACCGGTCCCCTGCAATTGAAGGCAACACTCGATCGGACGATCGGCGGCAGCGATGGGCTGGTCATGGCGCTGCAGCTCTCCTATGTCCGCCGCTTCGGCCGCTTCGGCCTCTCCCTCGGCCCCTCGGTAACCTGGGCTGACGGCAATTACATGGGCAGCTATTTTAGTGTCAACCATCACCAGGCATCGCGATCAGGGCTTTCGCGATACGATGCAGATGCCGGGTTCAAGCGGGTCGATTTCGCAGCCGATCTCTCTTACGACCTGACGGCGAACTGGGTTCTGCAAAGCCGTGCGAATCTCGGCTACCTGCTTCCCGCCGCTTCGGACAGCCCCGTGGTGCAGGAGAAATGGCAACCCTCCCTCATGCTCGGCGTTATCTATAAGTTCTGAGCGCAAGCCGAAAAGCCGGCGCGGCGACATGAAAAAACCCCCGCGGCTCTTGCCGAGCCACGGGGTCTTCGAGAATAATCGGATCAGGCGGCTTCCGACAGCTTCTGTCCGTCGAGGGTCAGGCCGCCATCGCCGGCCGAGACATGGATGACCTCGCCCGCCTTGAAGCGCCCTTCCAGCAACAGCACCGCAAGGGGGTTCTGCAGCTCGCGCTGGATCACCCGCTTCAGCGGCCTTGCGCCATAGACCGGGTCGTAGCCGGCATCGCCGAGCCACAGCTTGGCCTTGTCGTCGAGTTCGATATCCAGCTTGCGATCGGCCAGCAGCTGGCGCAGGCGCTCCAGTTGAATGTCGACGATCGACGTCATGTCGTCACGCGACAGACGATGGAACAGCACGATCTCATCCAGCCGGTTGAGGAATTCCGGCCGGAAGGCCTGGCGCACCACCGCCATCACCTGATCCCGTGCGTCCTCGACCGTCTCGCCGATCTTGAGATTGGTGAGATAGTCGCTGCCGAGATTCGAGGTCAGCAGGATCAGCGTATTGCGGAAATCGACGGTGCGGCCCTGGCCGTCGGTCAGGCGACCGTCATCCAGCACCTGCAACAGGATGTTGAAGACATCCGGATGCGCCTTTTCCACTTCATCGAACAGCACGACCTGATAGGGGCGGCGACGCACGGCCTCGGTCAGCACGCCGCCTTCCTCATAGCCGACATAGCCCGGCGGAGCGCCGATCAGCCGCGCCACGGCGTGCTTCTCCATGAATTCCGACATGTCGATGCGGACCATGGCCTGATCGTCGTCGAACAGGAAATCGGCCAGGGCCTTCGAGAGCTCGGTCTTGCCGACACCGGTCGGCCCAAGCATCAGGAACGAGCCGATCGGACGATTGGGATCCTGCAACCCGGCGCGGGCACGCCGCACCGCATTGGAGACGGCAACCAGCGCTTCGCGCTGACCGATGACCCGGCGACCCAGGGCGTCTTCCATCTTCAGCAGCTTGTCGCGCTCGCCGGTCATCATCTTGTCGACCGGAATGCCGGTCCAGCGCGAAACCACCCCGGCGATGTCCTCGTCGGAGACCACCTCGTTCAGCATGCGGTGCTCTTCGGCTTTCTCGGCCTGCTCAAGCTGCCGGGCCAGCGACGGGATGATCGAGTACGTGAGCTCGCCGGCGCGGGCGAAATTGCCGTTGCGCTGGGCTGCCTCGGCCTCGCCGCGTGCCTGCTCCAGCTGCTCCTTCAGCTTCTGGGCGCCGGCCAGCTTCTGCTTCTCCGCCTGCCATTGCTCCGTCAGAGCCCGCGACTTCGCC
>DATLIX010000075.1:0-56373 GCA_035539215.1 Dongiaceae bacterium
GGTGAACTTGTTGACGCCGACGACAACCTGCTCGCCGCTTTCAATGGCGGCCAGGCGCCGCGCATTGGATTCAACCAGGCGCTGCTTCATATAGCTCGATTCCACCGCCGCGACGGCGCCGCCCATGGCCTCGATCCGCGCTAGTTCCTCACGGGCCGCGGTCTTCAAGGCCTCGACCTTGGCGGCGATTTCATGCGAGCCGTTGAAGATGTCGCCATATTCCAGCAGGTCGGTCTCATAGGCGACGATCTGCTGCAGGCGCAGCGACCATTGCTGGTCCCAGGGGCGCGGCAGACCGAGCGCCTCGTTCCAGGCCGGCAGCTGCACGGCGCGGGCGCGGGCATCCTTCGACAGGGTGACGGCCAGCATTTCGAGCAGGATGCGATAGACGTTGTTTTCCGGCTGTTGCTCGGTCAAGCCGAGGCTGTTGACCTGCACGCCGTAGCGGAAACGTCGCAGCTTCGCATCTTCGACGCCGTAACGGTCACGGCAGATCTCGTCCCACAATTCGGCGAAAGCGCGCATCTTGCACAGCTCGGTGATGAAGCGCAGCCCGGCATTGACGAAGAAGCTGATCCGCCCAACCACCTGCGGAAAATCTTCCGCCGGAATCTGGCCGCTGTCGCGCGCGTGGTCGAGCACGGCGACGGCGGTCGCCAATGCGAAGGCCAGTTCCTGCTCCGGCGTCGCCCCTGCTTCCTGCAGATGGTAGGAGCAGACATTGGTCGGATTCCATTTCGGACTTTCGCGATAGGTGAAGGCGATCACGTCGGTGATCAGCTTCAGGCTCGGCTGCGGCGGGAAGATATAGGTGCCGCGCGAGAGATATTCCTTGATGATGTCGTTCTGCACGGTGCCCTGCAGGGCGGCGCGGGCGACACCCTGCTTTTCGGCCGCGGCGACATAGAGCGCGAGCAGCCAGGGCGCCGTCGCATTGATGGTCATCGAGGTGTTCATCTGGTCGAGCGGCAGGCTCTCCATCAGGGTCAGCATGTCGCCGAGATGGCTGACCGGCACGCCGACCTTGCCGACCTCGCCCCTGGCCAGGGGATGATCGGCGTCATAGCCGGTCTGGGTCGGCAGATCGAAGGCGATGCTGAGCCCGGTCTGGCCGCGCTGCAGATTGGTGCGATAAAGCTGGTTGGAGGCCCGGGCCGAAGAATGGCCGGAATAGGTGCGGAACAGCCAGGGCTGATCGCGCCGGGCCACCGTGCCCTTTGCCGCGCCCGCCTTGCCGCCAGTCTGCTCACCCATCTCGGCCTCCCCCTCCGATGACAACTATGTTGCGGCGCAATATAGCGAGGCAAAGAAGCAGGCTGCAAGACAGTGATTCTGCCCTAATTACCTGAAAAGCCGCGAAAATCCTCAGTCAGCGGTAACATTGCCGGCATTCCGCCGGAACCGCCTCATCCGTCATAGGGCGGATCCTTCGGCCAATGGGGCAGCCCGTCTTCGAGTTTTAACCAGGGCAGATGCGCCGACCACCAGCCATGGGCGGTCGGCCGCAGCGCAGCCGCATCGTCCAGCGTCCCCAGCATGATGCCGACGCTGGTCCCGTCCCGGTCAGTCATGAAGACCGAGGCGCCGCAGGTCGGGCAGAAATAACGGATGCCGATTTTCGACGAGGCGTAGGGCGTCGCCGTGCCCTTGAGGAGGCGGAACTGCGAAGCCGGAACCTGCGCCCAGGCCGAGACCGGCGCGCCGCTCCAGCGTCGGCACATCTCGCAGTGGCAGTAATCGATATCGGCAGCCAAGGGCGTGATGCGGTAGCGGATCTCGCCGCACAGGCAGCCGCCGGCCAGCGTCGCCGGCTTGCGCTGCGTTTTCCCCTCGGGCGATTTCCCCTGGCGCGATTTTCCTTGAGGCGATTTGTCGGCGGCGGTCTTCGTCTTGACCGCCGCTTTGCCGGCCGCCGTCTTTTGCGACACCCCGACCTTGGCGGCCGCCTTCGACGGCTTGCGAGCCGAAGATTTGCCGCTGGTTTGCAGAGCCGATTTTTTGACCTGTCCGGTCCGCGCCATTCAATGCCTCCTGAGCACAGGCGCGGACCGGACGGATGATCAAAGCGATGCTTGCTTAGGCCGCCGCCAGCGCCTGCAGCAGATCATCCAGCAGATCCTCGCCATGCTCAAGCCCGACCGAGAGGCGGATAAGGCCGGCATCGATGCCCTGCTTCAGCTTCAGTTCCGGCGACAGGCGCTGATGCGTGGTGGTTGCCGGATGGGTCGCCAGCGATTTCGAATCGCCGAGATTGTTGGAGATCAGCACCAGTTGCAGCGCATTGAGGAAACGGAAGGCGGCCTCCTTGCCGTCCTTCAGGCTGAAGGCGACGACGGTGCCGCCGGCCGTCATCTGGCGCCGCGCCAGCTCGACCTGGGGATGACTGTCCAGGGTCGGATACAGCACCTGGGAGAGCTTGGGATGGCTCTGCAGCCGCTCGGCCAGCGCCTTGGCGGTTGCCGTCTGCTTGTTGACCCGCAGTTCCAGCGTCTCCAGTCCCTTCAGCAGGATCCAGGCATTCATCGGCGAGAGCGAGGGGCCGGTGTGCCGCAGGAAGGGCTGCAGCGTCTCCTCGACGAATTTGCGGCTGCCGAGGATGGCGCCGCCCAGCGAGCGGCCCTGGCCGTCGATATGCTTGGTCGCCGAATAGACCACGACATCGGCGCCCTGCTTCAGCGGCTGCTGCAGCAGCGGCGTCGCGAAGACATTGTCGACCACCACCGTGGCGCCGGCCTGATGCGCCAGCTTCGCCACCGCTTCGAGATCGACCAGGCGCAGGCTCGGATTGGACGGCGTCTCCAGGAACACCGCCTTGGCCGGCTGCGCCAAGGCGGCACGCCATTGCGCCAGGTCGCGGCCATCGACGAAGACGGTTTCCACACCCCATTTCGGCAAAATTTCAGCGAGGATGAACTGACAGGAACCGAACAATGCATCGGCAGCGACGATGCGGTCGCCGGCCTTCACCAGGCTGGCGAGGGCGGCGAAAACGGCCGCCATGCCGCTCGACGTCGCCCGCGCGAGTTCGGCCCCTTCCAGCAGCGCCAGGCGTTCCTCGAACATCGCGACGGTGGGATTGCCGAAACGCGAATAAACGAAGCGGGGCTTGCTGTTATCGAAAGCGGCCTCGGCCTCCTCGGCGCTCTGATAGACATATCCCGAGGTCATGAAAATGGTCTCGGCCGTTTCCTGGTACTGCGAACGCAGCTGGCCGCCATGCACCAGACGGGTCGCCGGGCGCCAAGATTCCTTGATATCGCGTTTAACTGTCATCGTCGTCTCCGCCGGGCTTGCCCCGGACATAAAAAAACCTCAACCGGATAAGGTCGAGGTTCATGGCTTGCGCCCGACGACCTTTTAGCTGCTTGTTTAACGTGGCCGCAATCCGGTACCAAATCACCACGAACGAGGCGCAGTATTCACGGCGCCGGGCGAAAGTCAACTCGCAAGCCGACAAATAAGCTGATGAATCGTTCGAAGTTTAAGATAGCTTCCATTGCCGTCTCTCAGCACTTACGCAAGAATGCAGACCATGCAGCGGATTCATACCATTCCCGGGAACGACCACATCCCGCCGTCAGGATCGACGCGACGCCCTTTTGGGCGGGCCCTGATCGTGGCGGCGATCATCGCCAGCGCCTTGCCCCTGGCAGGGTGCGAAGGCTTTCCCTGGGATCGCAAGCAGCCAGCCCCGGTCGAAGAGGCCGCCGTCTATAGCGGCCCCTCGGTGACGCGCGGCCGGCCGCCGGCACCGCCCCCCGCTGCCAAAACCAAGCCGAAACCGAAGAAAAAGCCGGCCAATCCCGCACCCGTGGAGATGCCCGATCAATCGGGTGGCGGTCCGCAGGGAGCGGCTGAGCCGGGCCAATCAGGCCCAGGCGCAACACCGGATCAGACTGCCCCCGACACCGCTCCCGCCGGCCCGGTTCAGCCGGATAATAGCCAGGTCGCCAGCCTGCCTGGCAGTCAACCGGACCATGTCGCCGGCAGCCGGCCCGATGACATGATCGGGCGCGATGAGAACGGCATTCGCGCACTGATCGGGGCACCGGCGCGCATGCGCACCGAGGGTTCCACCACCGTGTGGTCATACGAAAAAGACGGTTGCAGCCTGGACCTTTTTCTCTTTTATGACGTTAAGACCGGTGCTCAGCGGGTTCTGAGTTATGAGATCAAGCCGAATGCCACCGATACCGACGCCATCCAGGCCTGCTACAACAAGTTTCACAGCAATGTCTAAACCGGCGGCAGCAACCATCATCGTCGTTGACGATGACGATCTCTTCCGGCCGCTGCTGGTCGGAAATCTGCGCGAGGCCGATTACCTGGTCAGCGAATTCGATTCGCCCGAAGCATTGCTCAAGGAGCTGGAAAAAGGCCCGCTGCCCGCAGATCTTTATATTCTCGATTGGAAGATGCCGGGAATGACCGGCTTCGAGCTGTTGAAGCAATTGCGCGGGCGCGGCATCATCACGGCAACCTTGTTCCTGACCTCGCATGATGATGTGCTCTATGAAGAATCGGCGTTGCGCGAAGGGGCTGCCGACTTCGTCGGCAAGACCCGCAGCTTTGCCATTCTCCGCCACCGGATCGAGCGCGTGCTGGGCGCGGTCGCCATGCCACCGACGAATGATGTATCGGCACCGGCCACCATCGGCGCGCTGACCCTCGACAGCGCGCAGCATCGCGCCACCTGGCGTGACAAGGTCGTTGAACTGACACTCGGCGAATACCGTGCCGTACAATTGCTGGCGACCTCGGGCCGCGATGTCAGCTATCGCGAGATCTACGACACCATGCGCGGCGAGAATTTCATCGCCGGCGCGGGGCCGGAAGGCTATCGCGCCAATGTCCGTGCGCTGGTCAAACGTATCCGTCAGAAATTTGCCGAAGCAGATGCCAGCTTTGCCGCGATCGAGAACTATCCCGGCTATGGCTATCGCTGGAAAGTGAGCGATGCATAGACTGCTCCGGCTGTTCAGTGGATCGCTGACCGCCAAGCTGTTGCTGCTGGCTATTGTCTTTTTGGTCGTCCCGGCCATTCTCTACGGCCGCTTCGAAGCCGCCGATCGCGAAAGGCAGGAGCTGCTGCTGCGTAACCTGCAGATCCAGGGGCGCCTGGTGGCGCAAAGCCTGGAAGACAGCTTGAAATCGTTGGGGCCGAAGGCGGTTGTGGAAGCCGCCAAAGCCGTCGACGAACTCGGCCGCGGGGAATTGCGCATCAAGCTGCTGCTGCGCCCGACCGGCCAGGGGGACAGTTTCTTCTATGTCGCGGCCAGCCCGCATGTCGATGCCACCTATCTCAAGGCCGAGCAGCAGAGCCTGACCGATACCGGCGTGCTGGGGCATCTCGAACAGAGCTGCGGCGGCAACCAGCCCTTGGCGACCAATTTCACCACACCCAGCGGACAGGTCGAACTGCTGACCTCGATCACGCCCTTCTATACCGATCTCGGCTGCTGGGTGGTGATCACCGCTTATGCCGAAAGCGATCTCGCCGGCGAATCGCTGACGCAGCCTTTCGCGCAGACACCGGCCGTGCGCCTTGCAGCCTTGTTCTACGCGATGATCGCCGTGTTGTTCCTCATTCTCGGCGGCACCATGTGGCTCAGCATCCGCCGCTTCGCCGATCTTGCCCGGCAGATCCGGCGCGGGCGTACGCCGATCGGCAAGTCATTCGCTGAGACCTCGCCGGTGCCGGAACTTGCCGCGGTCGCCGGGGAATTCGACCGGCTGGTCGCCACCTTGCATGCCTCGGCCCGCAGCATCCGCGATGCCGCCGAGGAAAACGCCCATGCGTTCAAGGCGCCCTTGGCCGCCATCTCGCAATCGCTGGAGCCGTTGCGCCGACTGACCCAAAGCGATACGCGCGGGCAGCACGCCGTCCAGGTGATCGACCGGGCCATTGCGCGCCTCGACGGCCTGGTCGCTGCGGCGCGTCGTGTCGATGAAACCATTGCCGAGCTGATGAATGCGCCCCGGCAAGCCGTCGACCTGACCGCCCTGCTGTTCAACATGGCGCGCGGATTCAACGATGCGCAGGCCACCTTGCCGAGCGCCGAGCGCGTCCGGGTCAATGTCGTCGCCGGAAACCGGTTGCGCGTGGCCGGTACGGAAGAGGCGATCGAGACGGTGGTCGAGAATCTGATCGACAATGCGATCAGCTTTTCACCCGGCGGATCGGTGGTGCAGGTCAGTCTTCAGGCCAAAGGCGGCATGGCCCGCATGACCATCGAAGATAACGGCCCGGGCGTGGCGCCCGAAGATCTGGAGCGGATTTTCGAACGCCATTTCTCGCATCGCCCAGACATCGCCGCCCTGATCGCCGACAGCAATACCGGCGATTCCCATTTCGGCATCGGCCTCGCCATCGTGCGGCGTAACGTTGAGCTGATGGACGGCACGGTCCTCGCCGAGAATCGTGCCGAAGGCGGCCTGAAGGTGACTGTCCGCCTGCCGATCGCCCCCAATCTATAATCGCACGTCGTTCTACCGAACCGCGTTCGCGGGCATCTGCTCGTCTCGTTGCGTCGCTGCAAAGAAATCCTTCGCGGGAAAATCTTCTTGTGACAGCGCGCTTTGCTTCGCTTCGTGAAACCACGATCACAGTTTTATCACAGTTTTAATGCGAGCCAGATCACGCCTGCACCCGTAGCTTGATCGTTATATTCCCGTGGTCTTCCGACCAACCGCTTGGTCAGCTGCCTAAGGCAGCCCAGCGGGTCACACGGATCGCGGAGCGAAATATGTGGCATGCCGGGAAGTCGGCCTTGACGCCTGTGTTCGTGACAATGCTTGCCGTGACGGCGGCATGTTCGAACATGAGCAATACGCAGCAGCGCGCCTTGACCGGCGGTGCAATTGGTGCGGCCGGCGGTGCCGGTATCGGCTTGTTAACCGGCGCTCCCGTCGCCGGCGCACTTATTGGCGGTGCTGCCGGGGCCGGTGTGGGCGTGTTGATGAAATGAATTCGTGGAGCCGTTGCGACGGCTCGGCGACGAAATTTGGTCAACAGCAGAGGAGGAAACGCCGTTCTATCATCGCCAGCGGATCTCGCCGTCGAGCCCCCAACATGACAGAGATCCGATAAGCGCGTCCCGGAACCGGCGCCAGCCGGTTCACCTAAACTGGCTGCCATGCGATCAAGACTCCTGACCTGATCCCATGGCAGAACAACCCGGCCGCAGAAGGCCGGGTTTTCTTTTGGGCCCCTGCTTTCCAAAAACATACCGGACTTTATTCCCGACTCGGCGCTTGCCAGGATAGGAGCGCTGCCCTTATTCTATAAAACGTTCAGGGGAACATAAGAAACTAGCTCAATTCAAAAGAGTGATCGGGAGGGGGCATGCCGGATTCACACATGGGGACGACTCACGTCCAGAAATTGCGATATGACGGCCGCATCGGCGCGCTTTACTGGATTTTCATCAAGATCGTCCTGCTCAACATCGTCACGCTGACGATCTACCGTTTTTGGGGCAAAGCCCAGCTGCGCCGCTATGTCTGGTCGCACATGCAGCTGCAAGGCGAAAGATTGGAATATACCGGGACGGGACTTGAGCTTTTCCTGGGCTTCCTCCTGGTCATCGGCCTGTTCTCGCTTTTCTATGCCGGCATCTTTCTAGGGGCCCTGCTGTTCGGCCAGGAATCCGCGCTGGGCACCGTCCTTCATCTGATCCTGCCGTTTTTCTTGATCTATTTGCCGATGGTCGCCATTTACGCGGCACAGCGCTATCGGCTGACGCGAACCCTGTGGCGGGGCATTCGCGGCGGGATGACCGGTTCCGCCTGGACCTATGGTTTCCGAGCCTTGGGCTACAGCTTGCTGGTGGCCGTGACCGCCGGTCTCGCCACCCCATGGGCGCAGATGCGGCTCGCCGAGCAGCGCTTCAACAACAGCTATTTCGGCGATGCCAAGGCCTCGCTCCAGGCAAGTTCCAAGCCGGTATACAAAGCCTTCTTTCTCGGCTTTATCACCTATGTCGTCCTCATGGCACTGCTGCTGGCCGCGCTTTACAACATCTTCGATGTCGGCACCCTCTTCGCGCGCCTCTCCCACCCCGGCGGCGGCCAGGCCGACCCCGAGCAGATGGCGCGCATGGCCTGGTTATTTTTCGCAGCCTATCTTTGCGTTATTTTGGGTGCCGCCATCATCGGCGTGTTTGCCTTTTCCTGGTATGCAGCTTCCTTCTTCAAGGCTATCGCCGCCGGCCTCCGATTCGATAACCTCACCTTCCGCAGCGCCATGGGCGCGCTGGATTACTTCCGTTTCTGGCTCGGCAATATCCTGATCCTGGCCGTCACCTTGGGCATCGGCCTGCCCATCATCGTACATCGCAGCCTGCGCTTCTTTGCCGATCGGCTTGAGATCATCGGAGAGATCGATATCGAGCGACTGAAACAGAATACCCTGCCAAAACCTAGGACCGGCGAAGGGCTGCTGGAAACCTTCGACGCCGGTTTCTGGTAAGGCGGGCAGTGGAGGCAGTCCGATCATCCGAGGGGCCCACGATGGCGGAGAGCGAAACCCGAACCAGCCGTTTCTATGACGGACAGACCGCTCGCCCGCGCGACGTGGAAATCGCCTTCCAGGAACGCATCCTCGTCCTGCTCGCAAGAGAGGACATGACGCCGATCGCCCGCTGGCCGATTGCCGAGATGTCGGCCATCGATCGCAACGAGATGAACGGCGAGATGACGTTTCGCTGCCGCGGCGAACCGGAAGCGCGGCTGATCCTCTCGCCATCGCCGCAGCGCGACCAGATGCTTCAGGCCGCGGCTCATCTGAAGCACTGGAAGCGGCGCGAACGAACAGCCGTCGCCAAGACCATCGGCGGCCTGGCGCTTGCCGGCCTGGCAGTCGTCCTGGGATGCTATTTCGGGCTGCCCAGGCTGGCCATCGCCGCAGTCCAGCTGATGCCACTGCAATGGGATGCGAAGTTGGGCGACCCGGTGCGCGAGCGTATCGTCGAGCATGAACAGATCTGCGCCAATGAGGCGGCGCAAGCCGTGCTCGATCGTCTGGGTGAGCGCCTCATGCCTGAAAACATTCGGGCCGTTCCACTGACGCTCGACGTCGTTGAGACCAAGGACATCAACGCCTTCGCTTTGCCCGGCAACCACATCATCATCTATAGCGGGTTGATTGCCAAAGCTGACACACCGGAGATATTGGCCGGCGTGCTGGCACATGAGATGGGGCATCTGGAAATGCGCCATCCGACACGCGGCCTCATCGAACAGCTTGGCCTCGGTGTCGCGATCAACCTGGTGCTCGGAAATAACGCCTTCGGCAATATCGGCCGGGTGATGGCCGGTCTTTCCTATACGCGCGACATGGAACGCCAGGCAGATGAGCGGGCCGTGGCGCTGCTGCATCGCGCCCATATCCGGGCCGACGGGCTGGCGGCATTTTTCGACCTTCTCAAGAAGGATGAGAGGCTCCACATCCCGGTGCTCCTGTCGGATCATCCGGGCCTGGAGGAACGAGCCGCCGCCACGAAACAGGATTCAAGCGGCGAACCTGCCATGTCCGCCGGCGACTGGCAGACCCTCAAATCGATCTGTCGCAATGGCTGATATCCGATATCCGAGAACGGCCGGGTTACGCCCGGCGGCGGCGACGGTCAACGAGGCTCAATGACGCTCACGCCGCGGCATAGGCCGCTTGCGATTGCCGCCGCTCAAGAAACTGCGAGAGCAGGCACAGACCGAGAGCGCCCAGCGCCAGAACGGCGCCGAGCCAGGGCAGATCGGCATATTGCAGGCCGAAGGTCAGTGCCGCGCCGCCGATCCAGGCACCCGCGGCGTTGCCGAGGTTGAAGGCGCCCTGATTGAGGGTGGAGGCAAGATTGGGCGCGTGGATGGCCTTGTCGACGACACGGATCTGCAGCGGCGCCACGAGAGCGAAATCGATCGCCCCCCAGATGAAGATCGTCGCCATTGCCGGCAGCGGCACATGGCTGGTGAAAGCGAAGATGCACAGCGCCAGCGTCAAGGTGATGAAGATGCCGATCAGCGACGGCATCAAGCGCCAGTCCGCCAGCCTGCCGCCGATGAAATTGCCGACCGTGATGCCGCCGCCGAACAGCAGCAGCACCGCCGCCGCGGTCTTCGGCGTCAGGCCGGTCACATCGCGCAGAATCGGCGTGATATACGTGAAGACACTGAACAAGCTGGCCGAGGCCATGACGCTCATCGCCATGGCAAGCAACACCTGGACATTGCCGAGCACGCGGAACTCGCGCAGCACGCGTCCGGGCTGGTGCGGGATCCGTGCCGGCACCCAGACGGCAAGCGCCGCGGCGGCGATCGTGCCAATGCCGACCACGGCCCAGAAAGTCGCGCGCCAGCCGAGCGCCTGGCCCAGCGCCGTGCCGGCCGGCACGCCGAGAATATTGGCGATGGTCAGTCCGGCAAACATGATGGCGATGGCGCGGGCACGCTGATTGGGCGGGGCGAGATCGGCCGCGACAACCGCGCCGATACCGAAAAAGGCGCCATGGCAGAAGGCGGTGACCACCCGCGCCACCATCAGCAATTCATAGGTGGGGGCGACGGCGCAGAGGAAATTGCCCAGGATGAAGACGCAGGCAAGACCGATCAGCGTGGTCTTGCGCGGCAGCCGGTTGGTGATGATGGCGACGATCGGTGCGCCGATGACGACGCCCAGCGCATAGCCTGTCACCAGCAGCCCGGCCTGCGGAATGCTGATCCCGAGGTCTTTGGCGACCTCCGGCAACAGACCCATGATGACAAATTCCGTGGTGCCGATCCCGAATGAGGCAAGGGCAAGGGCAAGCAGAGGCAAAGGCATGGGTCGATCCGTAATGAAGCCACCGGAACGAGGGGAACTTCCGGCCGGTAAATGATATTAGCACTGCAGTGCAGCATAACAATGTGACCGTTAACAAAGCTGATATGCAATTTTAGGTCAGATTCGCAGTCTCTTAATTCTTCATCAGGTCAGGGGCATTGACCTTAAATTGAAATATTGTTTCTCATTATTTTGTACTTTGGTTTTAATCATGCGTATCTGTTATCGGTAACGTAAGTTTGTGATAAATTACGGTTGCGCTACCGCGATTGCGAATGCAAAGATGACAGACTTGCTGCGAATGCGAAGAGACGGCCGAGCCGAACCTGCGGCAGCCGTCGGGGACCAAGGTTGCACAGACAGCCTGCCCCAGGAGCAGATGAGAAGCGCAGATGACCCAGCACCAATGCTTGAGGGGAAGTAAGGCATTATGAGCGACACCGCGAAGATCCAATCGGCCGAAATTGTCCCGCTTCACGGCGGCAGTTCCACCGCGACCGGCACACCGGCCAAGCCCGCCGTCCCGGTCGTCACGGACCTCTACGAGATCGGCGAGATTCCGCCGCTCGGTCACCTGCCGGGGAAGATGTATGCCTGGGCAATCCGCCGCGAGCGCCATGGCCCGCCGGAACAGTCGATGCAGGTCGAGGTGGTGCCCACCCCGCAGCCGGACAGCAACGAGGTCGTCGTCCTGGTGATGGCGGCCGGCGTCAATTACAACGGCATCTGGGCCGGCCTCGGCAAGCCGATCTCTCCTTTCGATGTGCATAAGGCCGAGTTCCATATCGCCGGTTCGGACGCTGCCGGTATCGTCTGGGCGGTCGGCTCCAAGGTGAAGCGCTGGAAGGTCGGCGACGAAGTCGTCATCCATTGCAACCAGGACGACGGCGACGACGAGGAATGCAACGGTGGCGACCCGATGTTCTCGCCCTCGCAGCGCATCTGGGGCTATGAGACGCCGGACGGTTCATTCGCCCAGTTCACCCGGGTGCAGGCGCAGCAGCTGATGACGCGTCCCAAGCATCTCACTTGGGAAGAGAGCGCTTGTTATACCCTCACCCTCGCCACCGCCTATCGCATGCTGTTCGGTCATCGCCCGCATATCCTGCGGCCCGGCCATAACGTGCTGGTCTGGGGCGCCTCGGGCGGCCTCGGCTCGATGGCGATCCAGCTGATCGCCACGGCCGGCGCCAATCCGATCGGCATCATCTCCGATGAGAGCAAGCGCGATTTCGTCATGTCGCTGGGCGCCAAGGGCGTCATCAACCGCAACGACTTCGATTGCTGGGGCCAGTTGCCCGATGTCGACGACACCGAAGGCTACAACGCCTATATGAAAAAAGTGCGTGAATTCGGCAAGGCGATCTGGGGTGTGACCGGCAAGGGCGTCGACGTCGATTTCGTCTTCGAGCATCCTGGCGAGGCCACCTTCCCGGTCTCGTGCTTCGTGGTGAAGCGCGGCGGCATGGTGGTGTTCTGCGCCGGCACCACCGGCTACAACCTGACCATGGATGCGCGCTTCGTCTGGATGCGGCAAAAGCGCATCCAGGGCAGCCATTTCGCCAACCTGCTGCAGGCTTCCCAGGCCAATAACCTGGTGGTCGAGCGCCGCATCGATCCCTGCATGTCCGAGGTCTTCGGCTGGAACGACATTCCGCTTGCCCATACCAAAATGCTGAAGAACCAGCATAAGCCGGGCAATATGGCGGTGCTCGTTCAGGCCAAGCGGCCCGGTTGCCGCACCCTGGAAGACGTGATCGAGGGTTGAGGGCGGGTCCATGCCGAGTGCACAAATGAAAACGGCGGCGCCGGCCGTCGTGATGGAAGGCCTGCTCGCCCGCTGCCGGGCGGGCCTGACCGCAGCCGAAGCCCTGCTCGACAGCGCCAGGTCGCGGATCACGGCCGAGGTCAGCCGCAGCGGCAAGATCGACGCAGCCGCCTTCGACGCCGCGCAATTCGCAGCCCATGGCTTCGCCTGGATCGCCACTTACGTCGAAGCCTTGCGCCAGATGTTGGCCTGGGCGGAGCGGCTGCAGGCCAGCGACCGGTTGCGCGAGACCGAACAGTTGATGCTGCAGATCGCTTTCGGCGAATATCTGGCGCAGCTTGCCGGCGGCCTCGCCATGAGCCAGGGCGAGATCGTGCGGCCGAGCGATCTCGGTCTTACCTCCCAAGATCTCAGCATCCTGGAATCGGTACGCGACTTGATCGATCAGGGTAATAACGCGGTCGCACGCGGCCGCCTCGCCGAATTGATCGAGGCCGGCGATTTCGGCGAAGCAGCGCTGGACGACGAGACCCTGCTGCTGGTGCGCGACCAGTTCCGACGCTTCGCCGAAGAGCACCGCGAAGACGCGCATCAATGGCATCTCAAGGACGAGCTCATCCCGCTCGAAGTCGTGGGACAATTGGCGGAGATGGGCGTCTTCGGGCTCACCGTGCCGGAAGATTTCGGCGGTGCCGGCCTCGGCAAGCTCGCCATGTGCGTCGTCACCGAGGAACTGTCGCGCGGCTATATCGGCCTCGGTTCGCTCGGCACCCGCTCGGAAATCGCCGCCGAACTCATTCGTCTCGGCGGCACCGAACAACAAAAACAACATTGGCTGCCGAAACTGGCGAGCGGCGAAATCCTGCCGACCGCGGTCTTCACCGAACCCAATACCGGTTCCGATCTCGGTTCGCTGAGGACCCGCGCGGTCAGGGATGGCTACGTCTATCGCATCACCGGCAACAAGACCTGGATCACCCATGCCGCGCGCACCGATGTGATGACCTTGCTGGCCCGCACCGATCCCGACAGCAAGGATTATCGTGGCCTCTCCATGTTCATCGCCGAAAAGCCGCGCGGCACACCAGACAATCCCTTCCCGGCCAAGGGCATGACCGGCGGCGAGATTCCCGTGCTCGGCTATCGCGGCATGAAGGAATACGAGCTCGGTTTCGACGGCTTCGAAGTGAAGGCGGAGAACCTGCTGGGCGGCGCCGAGGGCGAAGGCTTCAAGCAATTGATGGCGACCTTCGAATCCGCCCGCATCCAGACCGCAGCCCGCGCCGTCGGCGTCGCCCAATGCGCCCTGGAGCTCGGCCTCAAATACGCCACCGAGCGGGTTCAGTTCGGCAAGAAGCTGATCAGCTTCCCGCGTATTTCCGGCAAGCTCGCCTGGATGGCGGTGGAGACCATGGTGGCCCGCCAGCTCAGCTACTTCGCCGCGCGCGAGAAGGACAGCGACCGGCGCTGCGATATTCCGGCCGGCATGGCGAAGCTGCTGGCCGCCCGCGTCGCCTGGGCCAATGCCGACAACGCCTTGCAGGTGCATGGCGGCAACGGCTATGCCCAGGAATATCCGATCAGCCGCGTGCTTTGCGATGCCCGCATCCTCAACATCTTCGAAGGGGCTGCGGAGATCCAGGCCCAGGTGGTGGCGCGCGGTCTTCTCAGCGGCCGCAACTGAGCCGGATCGGACGCCGCCGCACCATCATGCAGATGACACCCCTTCCCTTCGGCCAGTATCAGCACGTCGCCTGGCGCAATGGCGGCGGCACGGCGCGCGATATCGCCGTGCACCCGGCCAGCGCCGGCATGGCGGATACGTTCGGCTGGCGCGTGGCATTGGCGGAGATCGCCCAGGATGGTCCGTTCTCGCATTACGAACCGGAAATCGAACGCGTCATCACCCTGTTGGATGGCAACGGATTCGATCTCAGCTTCGATGTCGACTTTGACGAGGTCCCGGCTCTTTCCGTCACCGAACCGCATGTCCCGGCACGCTTCCGTGGCCATTGGCCGGCCATGTGCCGATTGAGGCAAGGCCGCAGCATCGTCTTCAACATTCTTTACGACTTCAGCAGGTTTTCCGCCCAGCCGCATATCATCCGTCTGGTCGCCGATCAGCCGCTGACTTTCAGCCCGCCCGGCCGCCAGAGCATTCTCTTCAGCCTCGCCGGACGCTTCGAGATCAATGCCGGCGAGCAGCAAGGCCGAGCCCCTGCGGCCGAGCTCGCACCCTGGGACAGCCTGCGGATCGACCTCAGTGCGGGTGAGGCACCGTTATTGTCCCTGACGGCGCGCAGCCCCGAATCGCGGCTGTTGCTGGTCGGCTTTGATCCGGCGGAAGACTGATCCGGCGGGAGCCTTCGATTCTTGATTGAAAAGGCATGTAGGAGGCTTGCCGCGAGGTGACGAAACGGCGAGACTTCGCTCCCATCACATGAGGATCGGAGTCCATGCAGCTTGATTTTTATTTCGCCATCGACAGCCGCTATTCCTATCTGGCCGCCATGCAGGTGCCGGAGATCGAAAAGGAATTCGGCTGCACCATCGGCTGGAAGCCGCTTTCCTTCCAGGCACTGATGGATGCACGCGGCGACGATCCCTATGACGGACGCAAGCTGATCGGCCAATACGATCCCGTCTATCGCGACAAGGACGTACATCGCTGGGCCGATTATTACGAGGTGCCGCTGGTGGCGCCCGATTGGCAGGGCGACTGGCAGCGCATTGCGCTCGCGGCCACCGCCTCACTTCGCTTCGATGCCTGCCAGGCGATGAGCTTCGCTCTGTTCCAGGCGGTGATGCAGGACCGCGCCACGCCGAAGAACGACAGCGACCTCGCGGCCATCGCCGAGCGCGCCGGTCTCGACGGCAAGAAACTGGTCGCGGCGATCGATCAACCGGAAACCAAGGCCCTCTTCGACAAGCATCTCGCCGATGCCCGCGCGATCGGCGTCTTCGGCGTGCCGACTTTCGCCGTCGGCACGGACATCTTCTGGGGCAACGACCGCATCGCGCTGCTCAAGCATCATTTGAAGAGCCGGGTGGTGTTGTAGGTTCGGCATCATCGGCAGTTACCTCACATTTCAGGACAGACAATGCCCGAGGTCGAAACATCAACGCCGCCCCTGACGCCGACACCCATCGGTCCCTATAATCATATTGCCAAGGTCGGCCCCTTCATCAGCATCGGCGGCACCGCCGGCGTCGATCCCGCGACTGGTCAACTGGCGGGGCCGGATGTGGCCGGCCAGACCCGGCAGATTCTGAAATCCTTCACGGTGATGCTCGCGAGTGTGGGTTCCGACCTAGATCATGTGCTGCATATCAATATCTTCCTCAAGGAAATGAGCGATTTCGAGGCCATGAATACCGCCTACGTCGAGATGATGGGTAGCCACCGCCCGGCGCGTACCGTCATTGGCGTCAGCGAGTTGCCCAAGCCAGGCGTGCGCCTCACCATGAACCTGACGGCCGTCGTGAAGGACTAGGCGGCATGGCTAAATCTTCGACAAGATAAGTCGACGTTGAGAAGGTCATCGGCAAGATGATCAGTTTTGTCAACGAGCGATCCAAAGGAGCCGTTTCATGCTGCCAATCGACACCGTGACGCTGACCACCTTCGTCTTCGTCGTCTTGACCCTGATGGTCATTCCGGGGCCGGCCGTGATCCTTACCATCACCCGCAGCCTGACTGGCGGTCGGATGATCGGGCTTGCCACCGGGCTCGGCATTGGCGCCGGCGACATGATACATACGATGATGGCCGCCCTCGGCCTCTCGGCGATCCTGATGACCTCGGCGCTCGCCTTTAGCGCCGTCAAATATCTCGGCGTCGCCTATCTGCTCTATCTCGGCCTCAGATCGATGCTGCAGAAGAGCGAAGCGGCGACCACCATACCCGTCGCGACGATCAGGCCGCGTCAGGCCTTCACTCAGGCGGTCATGGCGGAAATCCTCAACCCGAAGACGGCACTCTTCTTCCTCGCCTTCTTGCCGCAGTTCGTCCATGCGGGACATGGCCGGGTGATCCTGCAATTGCTGCTGCTCGGCACAATCTTCGTGCTGCTCAGCATCCTGGTGACGACGGTGATCGTCTTCGCCGCCGGCTTCCTGCGACACCTCGGCCGCCGCTTCGTCTTGCTGCAGCGTTGGCAAGGCAAGATCGTCGGCGCCATCTATCTCGGCCTCGGCGCCAAGCTGGCGCTGCAGCATCGCGGATAAGGACCGCCTTACGGGTTGACGCACATGACCAAAAGGCACTAGCCTCCGCTCACTACCAGGGGAGTCCCGGCAAGGGGCTGAGAGGTCATTGGCGGTTTCGATCGCGGCATGACGACCCTTCGAACCTGATCCAGTTCACACTGGCGTAGGGAAGGTCAGCCTTATTGGAATGCCGCGCGCATTTTGTTTCGTCGTTCCATTCCCTATTCACGGTGCGGACCGGATCTCCCGAATCTTTTCGCGGAGCAAGCCGATGTCAGCAACCAGTCTTTCATCCATTCCAACGCCCAGCGTCACCTCCGGCCCTTTGCCGGGTGCCCGCAAGACTCACCAGCATGGCACGCTATTTCCCGACTTGCGCGTACCGATGCGCGAGATCCCCGTCAGCCCCAGCGCCGGCGAGCCGCCGGTACTGATTTACGATTCCTCCGGCCCTTACACGGATTCGGCTGCGTCGATCGACATCGCCGCCGGTCTGCCGCGACTGCGTGAGGCCTGGATCGCCGCGCGCGGCGACGTCATCGCCTATGACGGCGTCAATCTGAGCCGCGCCGATACCCCCCTCACCTTTCCGCTGCGCCATATGCCCCTGCGCGCCAAGGCCGGCCAGGCCGTGACGCAGCTTGCCTATGCCAGGGCCGGCATCATTACGCCGGAGATGGAATACATCGCCATCCGCGAGAATGTCGGCCGCGACCGGACGCGCACACAGGCTGCGCGTGACGGCCATGACTGGGGTGCCGCCATACCCGATTACGTGACCGCGGAATTCGTGCGGGCCGAAGTGGCGGCTGGCCGCGCCATCATACCCGCCAATATCAACCACCCGGAATCCGAGCCGATGATCATCGGCCGCAATTTCCTGGTGAAAATCAACGCGAATATCGGCAACTCAGCCGTCACCTCCTCCATGGCGGAAGAGGTCGAGAAAATGGTCTGGTCGATCCGCTGGGGCGCCGATACGGTGATGGATCTCTCGACCGGACAGAATATCCACGAGATCCGCGAATGGATCCTGCGCAACGCGCCGGTTCCCATCGGCACGGTGCCGATCTACCAGGCGCTGGAGAAGGTCGGCGGGGTCGCCGAAGAGCTGACCTGGGAGGTGTTCCGCGACACGCTGATCGAGCAGGCCGAGCAGGGTGTCGATTATTTCACCATCCATGCCGGCGTGCGGCTGCGGCATATCCCCCTCACGGTCGACCGTGTCACCGGCATCGTTTCGCGCGGCGGATCGATCATGGCGAAATGGTGCCTGGCACACCACCGCGAGAGCTTTCTTTATGAAAACTTCGCGGAGATCTGCGATATCTGCCGCGCCTATGACGTCAGCTTCTCGCTGGGCGATGGCTTGCGCCCGGGCTCCATTGCCGATGCCAACGATGCGGCGCAATTCGCCGAGCTGGAAACATTGGGCGAGCTGACCAAGATCGCCTGGGCCAAGGATTGCCAGGTGATGATCGAAGGGCCGGGCCATGTGCCGATGCACAAGATCAAGGCCAATGTCGATAAACAGCTCGCCGTCTGCGGCGAGGCGCCCTTCTACACGTTAGGGCCGCTGACCACCGATATCGCGCCGGGCTATGACCACATCACCTCGGCGATCGGCGCCGCCATGATCGGCTGGTTCGGCACCGCCATGCTCTGCTATGTGACGCCGAAGGAACATCTGGGGCTCCCCGACCGCGACGACGTCAAGACGGGGGTCATCACCTACAAGATCGCCGCCCATGCCGCCGATCTCGCCAAGGGCCATCCGGCGGCCCGCGCCCGCGACGATGCACTCTCCCGCGCCCGTTTCGATTTCCGCTGGGAGGATCAGTTCAATCTCTCCCTCGACCCCGATACGGCACTGAAGTTCCACGACGAGACCTTGCCAAAGCAGGCGCACAAGCTCGCCCATTTCTGTTCCATGTGCGGGCCCAAGTTCTGTTCGATGCAGA
This sequence comes from Dongiaceae bacterium, assembly GCA_035539215.1. Classification (GTDB taxonomy): domain Bacteria; phylum Pseudomonadota; class Alphaproteobacteria; order Dongiales; family Dongiaceae; genus Dongia_B. Next base: position 18,755 of record DATLIX010000075.1, read on the forward strand.
TCTCCCATGACATCCGCAGCCAGGCGCAGAAGCAGGGGATGCAGGAGATGGCCGAGAAGTTCCGCGAGAAGGGCGAGATCTACGTTGCGGCAGATTGAGGCGATGTAGCACCGGCAACCACGACACAGAAGGGCCTCTTCCTTGAAAGAGGAAGGGGCCCCTTGCTCTGCCGGGTCTGGTCAGGCTGCCGTCACCGCCATGCCGACCTGGCAGGCAATGCCGGTACCGCCGAGGCCGCAATAGCCGCCGGGATTCTTCGCCAGATATTGCTGGTGATAATCCTCGGCGTAATAGAATTCCGGCGCATCGACGATCTCAGTCGTGACCACGCCGAAGCCAGCTGCCGAGAGCCGCTGCTGATAACCGTCGCGGCTGGCTTGCGCGGCCGCGCGCTGGGCGGGCGAGCTTACGTAAATGCCGGAGCGGTATTGTGTGCCGACATCATTGCCCTGGCGCATGCCCTGGGTCGGGTCATGGCTTTCCCAGAAGGTCTTCAGGAGCGTGTCATAGCTGATCTCCGCAGGATCGAAGATCACCCGCACGACTTCGTTATGGCCGGTGCGGCCGGTGCAGACCTCTTCATAAGTCGGATTGGGCGTGTAGCCGCCGGCATAGCCGACGGCCGTCGCCAGCACCCCCGGCAACTGCCAGAATTTGCGCTCGGCGCCCCAGAAGCAGCCGAGGCCGAAGAGCGCCAGTTCGCTGCCGGTCGGAAAAGGCGGCACGATGCGGCCCTTGGTGACGAGATGGGTCGGCGCCACCGTCATCGCCGTCGTGCGGCCCGGCAGCGCCTCGCCGGGCTTCGGCATTTCCTGCTTATGCTTCGACAAGGACCACATTGCATCCTCCTATCGGCGGAAAGGCTCCCGCAGGATATGGGAAATCGCGTCCCCAGAGCCAAGCCGCGGTTCAGATGGCCGGCCGGCCCGGCGCGGCATTCCGGCGGCTTCCGTCATCGCGGTCCGGCGGCAATCCATCTCAGGTCATCGCCAGCGGCTCGGTGCGCTTCGGCGCCGGAAAATCGCGGTCGAGTTCGGCGAGATCCTCGGCGGTCAGCCGGATATCCGCCGCCTTGGCATTCTCCGCCATACGGGCGGGATTGCTGGTCTTCGGAACGGCGATGACATGGCCGGAGCGCAGGCACCAGGCCAGCATGATCTGCGCCGGCGTTGCGTTGTGCCGGGCCGCGACCTTTTTCAGGGCGCCTTCATCCGGGATGTCGCCCTGCGCCAGCGGGCAATAGGCCATGACGGCGATGTTCTGCTTGATGCTCCAGGGCAGCAGGTCAAAATCGATGCCGCGCGAATTGATGCTGTATTGTACCTGATTGACGACAGTCGCCGCCGCGCCGCTCACGCCCAGCCAATCCTGCATGTCCTTGACGTCGAAATTGCTGACCCCGAAGGCGCGGATCTTGCCGGCCTTCTGCAAGTCGAGAAAAGCCGCCATGGTCTCGGCCAGGGGATAGTTGCCGCGCCAGTGCAGCAGATAGAGATCGAGTCGGTCCGTACCCAGGTGCCTCAGCGAGGCCTCGCAGGCAGCAATCGTACCCTTTCGGCTGGCATTGCTCGGCAACACCTTGCTGACCAGATAGAGCCCATCGCGGCGACCCCGGATGGCTTCACCCACAATCCGCTCGGCACCGCCGTTACCATACATTTCCGCCGTATCGATCAGCGTCATGCCGAGATCGATTCCGCATTGCAGCGCGACCACTTCGTCCTTGGCGCGGTTGGCCTGCTCGCCCATCCGCCAGGTGCCGAGGCCGAGGGCCGGCACGCGATCGCCATTTTTCAACGTCAGATATTGCATCGCCGACCTCCGGCCTCCCATTTCATGATCATGTTCCGCGGCCAACTGACGCGGTGGCGCCGCTCTTTGTCAAGCAGGGCGGCAGCAAAGAATTGTTGCGCTATAAAGGCACCCTTCGGGACCTCGGAATTGTCCGCCGAAGGCCCTGTTTTCCACGACCTTAACAGGATATAGTGTTTTCATGGCTAATATCTTCATCATCCTGACCGGCATTTTTGCGGTCGCAACCCTCGCCACGCTGCTGACCGGCGTGTTCGGCATGGCCCAGGGCGGCGCCTTCAACAAGCGCTACGGCAACAAGCTGATGCGCTACCGTATCCTGTTCCAAGGTCTCACCGTGGCCAGTTTCATTGGCTACATGCTGGCGCGCTGAGGAGCGATCGCCCCATGGTGCAGCTGACACGGATCTATACCAAGGGCGGCGACAAAGGTTCCACGTCGCTTGGCAATGGCAAGCGGGTGCCCAAGCATGACCTGCGCGTCGCAGCCTATGGCGCCGTCGACGAAACCAATGCGACGGTCGGGCTGGTTCGCCTGCATACCGGCGGGATCGCTCAAGTAGATGCCATGCTGGGGCGCATCCAGAATGATCTGTTCGATCTCGGCGCCGATCTCTGCACACCGGAGGACCCGGCCGATTATCCGCCCCTGCGCATCATCTCCGCCCAGGTCGAGCGGCTGGAGCAGGAGATCGACGCGCTGAATGCCGAACTGGCGCCGCTCAATTCCTTCGTCCTGCCGGGCGGAACCGCGGCGGCAGCTTATCTGCATCTTGCGCGCACAATTTCCCGCCGGGCGGAACGCGAGATCACGGCCCTGGCGGAAACCGGCCCGGTCAATCCGCAGGCCATCAAATACATCAACCGTCTGAGCGATCATCTCTTCGTTCTCTCACGCCATGTCAATGACCGCGGCGCCGGGGATGTGCTCTGGGTTCCCGGCAAGAACCGTTAGGGTCACCGATGTCGCCACCGCGGATGCATGAGGTTTGGCGATGAGCGACAAGGTGGGACCCACGCCCCCGCCGAACGCGCAGCCGGCCCCGACCCAGGCGGCTGGCCAGTCCTCGCGGGCAGATCCGCGCCTGGCGGCGAAATCCAAGTTGGCGGCAGCGACCTCGGTCGAGGTGGATGCGAGCGTCAGCCTCGACGCCGCCAGCGCCCAGTTGAGTGCCTTGCGCAATCAGGCCAACGCAGCGGCGGCCAGCGGCGACCTCTCGACCTTGCAGCAATTGGCGGTCCATGCCGTCGCCATCGGTGTTGCCGCAGGGCAGAATGCCGAGAACCTCGCCAATGCCATCGCCGCCAAGGTCGCGGCGAGCGGCAGCACCGCAACGACAAAGTCCAAAACCGACCGCGGCGATCCGGCCGCGACCGATTTGGGTGCAACCGATTTGACGGCCCTCGGATTGAAGCCCGAGGACATCGCCCGGCTCTTCACGCAGCCGGAGCCCGCCAAAGGTGCGGCGGCGCAGCGATCCTCCGTCAGCGGCGGCATTGCCTCCAGCCTGCATGAACTGGCTGCCCTCAATGCCCGGGCCGGTGCCGTGATTACCGACGCGCGCAGCCTGCTGGCCTCCATGAACGAGGCCGTTGGCGCAACCCCGCCTTCCGGCGCGGCCGAAAGCGGATCACATGACCAGGGTTCGCCCTTGGAACAGGGTGTGACCCTGAACGGCCTTTCGCAATTGCTGGACCAGGCGGAAAGCGCCCTCACCGCCAAGGTTTATGCGGTCGGACAGCAAATCGCCGGCACTGTTCCACCGGCCCGCGATACCGGGTCCGAGCCGAAGCCGGCCGCGCTTAACCTTAAGACGTGAGCAAGCCTCGGCTCCCGCATCGATCCGCCCGATAAACTCGGTGGCACACCGACCGTTTTTTTAAGCTTCGGTTAGGAATTTCATCTGTAATATGTTAGCATCCTGTCCGTTCGGGCCCAGAAGGGGCCATTGCCCAAAAGGGGCCGTCGAGGTGTCGCGATGTTAGAAGCCCATGGCTTGCTGCAGCTGACAATGCGGAGCGAAAGCTATCGCCGCGAAGCGCAGATTCTCTCCCAGAACAACGGCAAGCACGCGTCCAAGAACCCCGCCGACGAGAAAGACACGAGCGGAAGCGCCGACACCGGCACGCTGAAAGCCAAATCCGCCGTCGCCCTGCCCAAAGGCGCGACCAGCGGCCCGATGAAGGATTTCTGGCAGCGCGCCGCCGACAAGGCGGCCGAACGCGCACCCAGCGCCGATACGATGAAGAAGCTGCAGGACGCCTCGAAATCCGACAACAAGGAGATCGCGGCGCAGAAGATGCAGCAGGCCAAAGCCAAGCTGCAGTCCCTGCGCCTGCAGGCGCAACTGGCAGCGGCCAGCGGCGACAAGCAGCAATTGCGGCGCTTGGCCCAGGAAGTGGCGGCGGCGGCGCGCGAGGTTGCTTCGGCTGCGCATGATCTCGCCGGCGGCGTGGTCGATAGCGTCAGCGGCGATAGCGGCGCCGTCCCGCTCGCCGCAACGGGTGGCAGCGCAGCCGACAAAGGCACCGATACGTCGGGCACTGATACATCGGGCACTGATACATCGGGCACTGGAGCATCGGACGCCGGAGCATCGGGCACTGAAGCCGCGACGCGTGACGCCGCAAGCGGCGCAACGAGAGATGCAACCCCCGGTACGGCCGCTGCCGACAAGACGGCGCCGCAGCAGACCGCGGGTGATCAAGATGCCTCCGCCGCGCCCAGCGACCAGAACGATCCGCTGGCCGAAAAGCTCAAGCAGAAGGCGGATGACGGCAATGCGCCGCTCTATGCCCAGGAACCACCGCAGGATGGCGATAAATTCGCCTGGGGTCAGAAGGCATTGAACAGCCTTTCCACCGACGCCAATAACGCCCTGTCGCAGGCGCGCGGGTTGCTGGCCTTCATCGCCAGCCTCGCCCGCGGCAAGCGCAAGGCCGGCGAGGGCAACGAGGATGATCGCTTCTTCAATGAGCTGCAGCGTGTGGTTGATGACGCTCAGGCCGAAGTTAACCACGATATTTCCGCCGCCAGCCAGGAACTGGTCGCCGACCAGGCAGATGCCGCGGATGCCGCCGCGGGCGATGCGGCCGGCAGCAGCTTGTTCGGCATCGAAAGCGTCACCGTGACACAGGTGACGACAACGGCGGTTTTTCTCAACATCACCACCTGATCGTGCTGCCTGCTCAGATCCTTCCGCGCACCGCGCCAGGGTCTCCGACGCCGCAAACCGGCTGTCGCAAATAGCATAGAATGGCGTTAACCAAATCCGCCAAGCCGCTCGAAAACGCAGGAAAATTTCGCGAAAATGCATAAGCCGGACGCATTCGGACAAGTCCGGGGGTGTCGTTGACACGATCATGTCACGCCCTTATTGTGCGCCTGCGAAATTTGGGCCGGTTGCAAAAGCCGGCTGCTCACGAGCGGGGGAGCGGTCCGGATGGCCCGGCATTAGTCAAGAGCTTGCGCCAAGCGCACTCTTGCATCGTGCCATGCGGAAAGCTGGCAAGTGTTGAACCTTCTTTGAACCGAGATGCGAAATGAAAGTTCTGGTCGCAGTTAAGCGGGTCGTCGATTACAACGTGAAAGTCCGCGTCAAGGCGGATGGCACGGGCGTCGAGACCGCCAATGTGAAGATGTCGATGAACCCCTTTGACGAGATCGGCGTCGAAGAAGCGGTGCGTCTGAAGGAAGCCGGCAAGGCCACGGAAGTGGTCGCCGTATCGCTTGGCCCGGTGCAGTGCCAGGAAACCATCCGGACGGCTTTGGCCATGGGCGCCGACCGTGGCATCCATGTGCAGACCGATGGCGAATTGCAGCCGCTGGCCGTCGCCAAGCTGCTGAAGGCTGTGGTCGACAAGGAACAGCCGCAGATCTGCATCCTCGGCAAGCAGGCGATCGACGACGACGCCAACCAGACCGGCCAGATGCTGGCGGCCCTGCTCGGCAGCGCCCAGGCGACCTTCGCCTCGAAGCTGGTGCTGAACGACAATGGCACCGCCAATGTCACCCGCGAGGTGGATGGCGGTCTCGAGACCATCACCGTGAAGCTGCCTTTCGTGCTGACCACCGATCTGCGTCTCAACGAGCCGCGCTACGCTTCGCTGCCGAACATCATGAAGGCGAAGAAGAAGCCGATCGATGCGCTGACCCCGGAACAACTCGGCGTCGACATCACCCCGCGCCTCAAGACGGTGAAGGTGGTCGAACCGCCGAAGCGTCAGGCCGGCATCAAGGTGAAGTCGGTCGCCGAACTGGTCGACAAGCTGCGCAACGAAGCCAAGGTCATCTGACGGTCGTGACGATAGCAGCGCGCCGGGTCCGGCCGCATTGCTTCACCGACCCCATCAAGTTGTTGAGGATCAATCATGAGCATTCTCGTTATCGCTGAGCATGACAGTGCCAAGCTGAATGCCGCCACTTTGCATGCGGTGACCGCCGCGCAAAAGATCGGCGGCGACCTGCATATCCTGGTGGCCGGCACCAATGCCGCCGCCGTGGCCGATGAAGCCGCCAAGGTCGGCGGTGTCGCCAAGGTGCTGCTGGCGGATGATGCCGCCTATGGCAACCGCCTGGCGGAAAACCTGGCGAAGCTGCTGGTCGGCCTGGCCGGCAATTACAGCCACATTCTCGCCACCGCCACGGCGACCGGCAAGAACGTGCTGCCACGCGTTGCCGCTTTGCTCGATGTGCAGCAGATCTCGGAAATCAGCGCCGTCGAAAGCGCCGATACCTTCGTCCGCCCGATCTATGCCGGCAATGCCCTCGCGACCGTGCAGTCGAGCGACAAGATCAAGGTGATTACCGTCCGCGCCACCTCCTTCGATGCGGCCCCCGCCACCGGCGGTTCTGCTGCGGTCGAAAAGATCGGCGGCGGCGGCGATGCCGGCCTCTCGACCTTCGTCGGCCAGGAACTGGCGAAGTCGGAGCGCCCCGAACTGACCTCGGCCCGCGTCGTCGTTTCCGGCGGCCGCGGCATGCAGAATGGCGACAACTTCAAGCTGCTCGATGCCCTGGCGGACAAGCTCAACGCCGCCGTCGGCGCCAGCCGCGCCGCGGTCGATGCCGGCTTCGTGCCGAACACCTATCAGGTTGGCCAGACCGGCAAGATCGTGGCACCCGAGCTCTACATCGCCGTCGGTATCTCCGGTGCCATTCAGCACCTCGCCGGCATGAAGGACAGCAAGGTGATCGTCGCCATCAACAAGGATGAAGACGCGCCGATCTTCCAGGTGGCGGATTATGGACTGGTCGCCGACCTGTTCCAGGCGGTGCCGGAATTGACCAGCGCCGTATCGAAATAAGAACCAGACGGTACGGCCGGGTCCAAATGGATCCGGCCGTGTCGGTTTTCAGAACTGAGGAAGTTGCGATGATTGACAAGGTTGGCGTCATTGGCGCGGGTCAAATGGGTAATGGCATTGCCCATGTCTGCTCTTTGGCGAAAATCGACGTCACGCTGGTCGATATCAGCGAAGCGCAGTTGAAGAAGGCGCTCGAGACCATTGACCGCAACATGGCGCGCCAGGTGAAGCGCAACCTGATCGCCGAAGCCGATCACCAGTCGGCCATGAAGCGGATCAAGACCGGCACCAGCTACGATCTTTTCAAGGACAGCGACTTCGTCATCGAAGCCGCCACCGAAAAGGAAGAAGTGAAGAAGGAGATCATGAAATCGCTCTGTCCGGTGCTGAAGCCGGAAGCGATGATTGCCTCCAACACCTCGTCGATCTCCATCACCCGCCTCGCCGCCGCCACCGACCGGCCGTCCAAGTTCATCGGCATGCATTTCATGAATCCGGTGCCGCTGATGCAGCTGGTGGAACTCATTCGCGGCCTCGCCACCGACGACGAGACCTTCAATTCGATCCGGCAGCTGGCCGAGCGTCTCGGCAAGACCACGGCGACCTCGGAAGATTTCCCGGCCTTCATCGTCAACCGCATCCTGCTGCCGATGATCAACGAAGCCGTCTATACGCTCTATGAAGGCGTGGGTTCGGTGGATTCGATCGATACCGCCATGCGGCTCGGCGCCAACCACCCGATGGGCCCGCTGGAACTCGCGGATTTCATCGGCCTCGATGTCTGCCTCGCGGTCATGCAGGTGCTCTATGACGGTCTTGCCGACAGCAAGTATCGTCCCTGCCCGCTGCTGGTGAAATATGTCGAGGCCGGCTGGTACGGCAAGAAGGTCGGCCGCGGCTTCTATGATTACAGCGGCGAAAAGCCGACCCCGACGCGCTGATATCTGTCGCTCGTCGCGAAGATCAAGGGCGCGCCGCCAGCCGGCGCGCCCTTTTGTTGTCCGCGCTCAATCGCTACAGGGTTCAAGCGTGTTGGTCGGCACCGTGCCGTCCTTGGCAAAGCTGTCCAGGGCCGCCAGGGGCTTGCCGCAATCCCATCTGTTATCGCCGGTGAAGCGCGCCAGTATCTTGCCCTCGGGCGAGACCAGCAAACTCGCCGGCAGCGACTGCAGACGGATTTTCTGATCGATCGCGTGATTGAGGTCGAGCAGCACCGGCAGGTTCTGCAGCTGATACTTCTTCATGAAATCCTGCACCGCGGCCATGTTCGGCTCGTCGACGGCCACCGGGACGACGGCAAAGCGGTCGCCGCCCAGTTTGGCCTGCAGGCGGTCGAGCGAGGGCATTTCGGCCACACAGGGCGCACACCAGGTGGCCCAGACATTGATCAGCAGCGCCTTTCCCTTGTAGCGGCCGAGATCGACGTCGCCCTCGGGATCGCTGATGATGGTCCCGGCAATGTCCGGACCGGCGGCAACCGGCTGAAAGCGCCCCGTCACCACCGGCTCATCGGCCGGCTTGCCGGAGGTACTTCCGCCGGCGGCAGCAAGCGATGCCGGATTTTCCGGCGTTCCAGCCTTCGGCAGCAGCGTGTAGCCGACCACGCCGGCCGCGAGCGCCAGCAGAACGAAACCCACAAGTATTGGAAGGGTGCGCCGCAACAGACAGCTCCTTTTGAGATTGCGTCGGGGCCGGCAGGATCACCGGCGGCGTTCTCGATATAAGTGCTCCCAGCCTCTTTGCCAATCCGGCCAAGGGTCACAGGCCGGTCATCCCGCCCGGCTCCGGCGCCCTCCCGCCAGCGATCCGCCGGGAAAGCCAGTCGCCGCGCCGTTGTTTTCCCCGGCCGGCTATGGCGAGACGGCGACAAACCGGTTAAAGTCGCGGCAATTCCGGCGATAGGCCGAGCCAGTCACCGTCAAGCGAGAAGGATCTTGTGGTCGCGATGAGTACCAAGTCCCCGTCCAGCCCCCAACCGGCAGCCGCGGCCGCCAACACCGCCGGGGCCGCCGACACTGCCGGGGCCAATGCCATGTGGGGTGGACGTTTCGCGGCCGGGCCGGCTGCCATCATGCAGTCGATCAATGCCTCTATCGATATCGACAAAAGGCTTTATGCCGAGGATATCGCCGGGTCCAAGGCGCATGCCGCGATGCTGGTCAAGCAGGGTATCTTGACCGCCGCTGACGGCGCCGCCATTGCCCAGGGGCTCGACAAGATCAAGGCCGAGATCGATGCCGGCGACTTCGTCTTCAAGACGGCGCTGGAAGATATCCATATGAATGTCGAGGCGCGGCTCCGGGAGCTGATCGGCGATGCCGCCGGACGGCTGCACACGGCCCGTTCGCGCAACGACCAGGTGGCGACCGATTTCAAGCTCTGGACGCGCCGGGCGATCGACGAGGTGAGCGCCGCCGGCCGCGACCTGATCGCCGCCCTCCTCGGCCGCGCCGAGCAGCATGCCGCCACGGTGATGCCGGGCTTCACTCATCTGCAGCCCGCCCAGCCGATCACCTTCGGCCATCACCTGATGGCCTATGTCGAGATGTTCGGCCGCGATCTCGGCCGTCTCGGCGATTGTCGCACCCGCCTCAACGAAAGTCCCCTGGGTGCTGCCGCTCTTGCCGGCACCTCCTTCCCGATCGATCGCCATGCGACGGCGCAGACCCTGGGCTTCGACCGGCCGTCAGCCAATTCGCTGGACGCGGTTTCCGACCGTGACTTCGCCCTGGAATATCTGAGCGCCCTGTCGATCATGAGCATCCATCTCTCACGCCTTGCGGAAGAGATCGTCATCTGGATGAGCGACGGCTTCCGCTACATCGCGCTGAGCGACGCCTTCACCACCGGCTCATCGATCATGCCGCAAAAGCGCAATCCCGATGCCGCCGAGCTGGTGCGCGCCAAGGCCGGCCATGTGATCGGCTCGCTCAACCAGCTCCTGATCATCCTCAAGGGCCTGCCTCTCGCCTATGGCAAGGATATGCAGGACGACAAGGCGCCAACCTTCGCGGCGACGGATACGATCGCTTTGTGCCTGGCCGCCACGGCCGGCATGATCCGCGACATGACGGTCAATGAGCAGCGTCTGCGTGATGCGACGCGCGGCGGTTTCCTCACCGCCACCGACCTCGCCGACTGGCTGGTGCGGGTCCTGAACCTGCCCTTCCGCGATGCCCATCACGTGACGGGGTCGATTGTCGCCAAGGCCGAGGCCGCCGGTTGCCAACTGCATGAATTGCCGCTCGCCGAGATGCAGCAGATCGACAGCCGCATCACCGCGGCGGTCTTCGATGTGCTGGGGGTCGACCAATCGGTCGCCAGCCGCAAGAGTTTCGGCGGCACCGCGCCAGAAAATGTGCGCAGCGCCGTCATTACAGCCAAGGAGCGTTTCCTATGAACCCGACCAAGCCGACCCGCCCGCATCCGGCAAACTGGCGCCGCCGCGCCTTGCCGGTCCTGGCTCTGGTGCTGATGACCGGCCTTGCGGCCTGCGGCAAGAACGGCGTTCCCGTCTTGCCCGACAACACGTCGGGCGACCCCGCCAAGAACAACGACAATTACAATCGGCAATATCCGACCAGCGCCAAACCGCAAACCGGCGTCTTCAACTGAACGAGCCGTCGTCATCGCGCGCATGCCGGCGGACCATGACCTGATACGAGCCGATTGCGGCCTATAGAGCAGACAGATCAATGACTCATTTCCCCTATGTGAACGGCCAGCTGCATGTCGAAGGTGTGGCCGTCGCCGAGATCGCCGCGGCTGTCGGCACGCCCTTCTATTGCTATTCGACCGCTGCCCTCAGCGACCGCTATCAGGCCTATGCCACGGCCCTCAAGGGGCTTGATGCCACGGTCTATTACTCGCTGAAGGCCAATTCGAACCAGGCGGTCATCGCCACCCTGGCCAAGCTCGGCGCCGGCGGTGATGTGGTTTCGGTGGGCGAAATGTATCGCGCCTTGAAAGCCGGCATTCCCGCCAGCAAGATCGTTTTCGCCGGTGTCGGCAAGACCCGGGAGGAACTCAGCGAGGCGCTGAAGGCCGGCATTCATCAGATCAACGTCGAATCCGAAGGCGAATTGGAGACCCTCAGCGACGTTGCCCAGGCGCTCGGCAAGGAAGCGGTCATCGCGCTGCGCATCAATCCCGATATCGATGCCAAGACCCATGCCAAGATTTCCACCGGCAAGTCGGAAAACAAATTCGGTATCGATATCGACCACGCGGCACAGATCTATTCACGAGCAGCCCATATGCCGGGTATCCGGGTCGCCGGCATTGCCTGTCATATCGGCTCGCAGCTGACGGATATCGCGCCCTATCGCGCCGCCTTCACCCGCATCGCCGAATTGGTGACAAGCCTGCGCCGCGCCGGCCTGCCGGTGGAGCGGGTCGATCTCGGCGGCGGTGTCGGTATCGTCTATCGCGATGAGCAGGTGATCGATCTCGCCGATTACGCGAAACTGGTTCGGGAGATCATCGCGCCGCTGGGTTGCGCCATCGAGCTGGAACCCGGCCGCAGCATCGTCGGCAATGCCGGCCTGCTGGTCAGCCGCGTCATCAATGTGAAGCGGGGCGTCAGCCGCGATTTCGTCATTCTCGATGCCGCCATGAACGACCTTATCCGGCCGTCGCTCTATGATGCCTATCATGACATCATTCCGGTGGCACAACCCGGTGACGATGCGCCGGTTGCGCGTGTCGACGTGGTGGGGCCGGTCTGCGAAACCGGCGACCGTTTTGCCGAGCAGCGTGCCTTGCCGCCGCTTCAGACCGGCGATCTGGTCGCGATCTGCTCCGCCGGCGCCTATGGCTCGGTCATGTCCTCGACCTACAATACGCGGTTGCCGGCCGCGGAAGTCCTGGTCAAGGGCGATTCCTTCCAGGTCGTGCGCGCCCGCCCAAGTTATGACGCAATCATCGGGCAAGACAGTCTGCCAAGCTGGCTGTAAACTGGGCCTGACAGGCGGACTTCTTCCCTGACCGGCCGGATCGGCTTTCGCCGCCAGTGAAGTGACCGTCGATGAAGTGATCGCGTCAGCGAAGGATTGGGCGAGGAGCAATGCAGCAGAGCCCAGGACAGCCACAAGATCATGCGCCGCCCGAGGGCGGTCGATCCGAGCAATCCTCCCTGAAGGATTTGCCGGGCCGCGTGCGGCCATATTTCGGCGTCGCCCGCCTTGCCCTGCTGGTGGAGCGGATCGCGCCGCTCGGCTTGAGCCTGTACGCCATTCTCGGCGTCTTCGTGCTGGTGGCTTGGCTGGGCGTGTTCCGGCTGCTGCCGGCCTGGCTGCACCTGCTGATCCTGGTCGGCACCGCTGCCAGCCTGCTGGCCGCCCTGTGGTATCATCTTCGCAGTTTTCGCTGGCCCAGCGCGGCGGAGACGATCCGTCGGGTTGAGCGCGACAGTGGCCTCGCCCACCGCCCGCTGACCCACCTGACAGACCGGGCCGTTGCGCTTGGCGACGATCCCGCCCTCACGCAGCTATGGGCACAATATCGGGCGCGCCTGATGCGCTCGATCGGGACGCTGCGTTTTTCCGCGCCGCGGGCCGATTTGGCGGAGCGTGATCCCTTTGCTTTGCGCGCCTTGCTGCTGTTACTGGGGCTGACCACTTTTGTGGTTGCCGGCGATCTCGGTTGGCAGCGGATCGTCCAGGCCCTGTCACCCAATTTTGCCGGCTACATCGCCGCCGATACGGTCACCGTCGACGCCTGGATCACACCGCCGGACTACACCGGCTTGCCGCCGATCAGCCTTAATGCCGGCGGGCGCAGTGACGGGCACCAGATTCTGGTGCCGACAGGCAGCAAGCTGCTGGTGCAGGCCCAGGGCATCGGCTCTGCGGCCAAGCTGCTGGCCAATGACAAGAGCACGACTTTCAATATGCTGGATCCCCTGACCCAGCGGATCGAAACGGTACTGAAATCGGGCGATAGTATCGCCATCGAGGCATCCGGACGGCAGCTCGCCAACTGGCCGGTCAAGATTGCGCCCGACCTGCCGCCAAGCGCCGCCTTTGCCGCCGATCCCTCGGCCACCGACCGCGGTGCGCTTCGCGTCGATTATCAGGCGGCGGATGATTACGGCGTCAAGGATCTGCGCCTCTATATCCAGCGCGGCAATCAGTCGATCGAGGCGCCCTTGGCGATCTCGGCGGCCGACAACAAGGCGCCGAAGGGTTCGACCTATCTCGATTTCACGGCACATCCCTGGGCCGGCCTGCCGGTCGAACTGCGTCTGGTCGCGCGCGATGCCCTCGGCCAGGTCGGCGCTTCGGCCCCCGTCTCCATGACCATGCCGGAACGGCATTTCTATCACCCCATCGCCCGCGCCCTGATCGAGCAGCGGAAGCGGCTGGCAGCCGCGGAGCTGACGGATCAGAACGCGCTCGCCGCCATCACCCAGTCGCTCGTCACCATCAACGAGCAGCCGGACGCTTATGACGACAGTGTCTCGGCTTTCCTCGGGATCAATCTCGCTTGGCGCCAGTTGATGGTCGACCGGTTGAGTGAACAGGCCCGCACGGATGTCGAGCAGTTGCTGTGGGATACCGCGCTCGATATCGAGGACGGCGGCGTCAGCCTGGCCTTACGGGAGCTGCGGCGCCTGCAGCGCGAACTGCAGGATGCCTTGGCCCGACACGCCTCGCCCGAGGAAATCGAGGCCCTGATGAACAAGCTGCAGCAGGCGATGAACAACTATGTACGCAACCTGCAACAGCAGCTGCAGCGCGCGATCGCCAAGGGCATGCAGCCCGGACGGGTCAATCCCAATTCGCTGCAATTGTCGCAAAGCCAGCTCAACGACATGCTGAACGATGCCCGCCGCATGGCGGAAAGCGGTTCGACCCAGTCTGCGCAACAGATGCTGGATCGCCTTCAGCAGATGCTGGAAGGGCTGCAGGCCGGCGTTTCGCCGCGCATGGGTCAGGGACAGGGCGATCAGAGCCAGCAGATGATGAACGACCTCGCCCACATCATGCGGGATCAGCAGAAGCTGCTGCAGGACAGCTTCCGCATGCAACGCCAGCAATCCGGCGCCAATGGCCAGGGCGATGGCGAGCAATCCGACAGCAATGGCGTTGACCCCGGCCAGAATGCCGGTGCCCAGGAAGGTCTGCGCCGCCAGCTGGGCAAGCTGATGCAGGATATAGGCAATGCCGCCGGCAATCTGCCGCAGGGCCTCGGCCAAGCCGAACAGGCCATGCGACGAGCCACTCAGGCGTTGCAGCAGGGCGATCTGGCAGGCGCCAGCGAAGCGCAGAACAACGTCCTCGACAATCTGCAAAAAGGCCTCCAGGACCTCAGCAAAATGCTCGGCGATAAAGTCGGCCAGGGAAACGGTCCGGGGCAACGGCCACCGATGAATCCGTTCGGCCAGGGCAATGATGATAGCGGCCAGGGCAGCGAGAACACCATCGGCCGGCTCCCGCGCAATGCCGAGGAGCGCATTCAGCGCAGCCAGCAGATCTTTGAGGAGCTTCGCCAGCGCCGCAACAACCCCGATCGCCCCAAGCTGGAGAAGGACTATCTCGACCGGCTGTTGCGCCAGTTCTGAGTTTCCCTTGAACGGGCAGCATGATTTCGGCGCAGCGATTCTGAGATGAGAGCAGGTCGCGGGCCAATCGTCTTGATATCGCCGCGTCTTGTCTTGCGCACTTTCACCGCCGAGGATGCGCCGGAGATTTTCCGTTGCATCACGCCGTCGCTGACACGCTTCATGGCCTGGGAGCCGCCTCCCTCAATCGACGCCTTTGCCGAGGTATGGCGGCACTGGCTGTCCGCCATGGAATGCGGCGAGGAACTCTATTTCGTCGTGCGCCTTGGTAGGGCTCCAGGACGCGAAACTTTACTACCGATGAGCATGGAATACGGGTATTCCGAGTACCTCGGGCTGGTCGGCTTACATGATATCGGCAGCCGACGACCGGAATTGGGCCTGTGGATCAAGGAGGCGGCGCAGCGTCGCGGTTTCGGTCGCGAAGCTCTCGGTTTGGTAACCAGCTGGGCGTCCACTACACTCGTGCCGGAGAGTTTTATTTATCCGGTATTCCCAAGCTTGCGCCCGCCACACGGTAACGGCTTTCAGGGGCCAATCCTATTTGATGCTTTCTACTCTCTCTTCGTGCTTCTTGCGGTTCATTCTCCTGTAGATGAGTATATCTTCTGGTGCCGTAAAATTGCCGGTACCCCATTTGTACCCTTCCAACGCGCCTGTTCGGTCGTATCATACTGCGAAGGTAGATAAAGGTTTCGCCCGAAAGGGCTAATGTCTTTAGGCGACAACCGACCACCTCCCCGAATTGGACACGGTGAAGGGCGACATAGCGGCCGCCATTACGGATCAGCTCCTCATCGGGGCCGTCTTCGACCACCCGTCCCTGTTCGACGGTGATGATGCGGTTGCACTGCCGTACGGTGGAGAGACCGTGGGCGATGATGAGGACGGTGCGGCTCTGCGAGATGAGCCGGATGTTGCGCTGGATCGCCCTGCGCCGATTCCAGATCGAGGGCGCTGGTTGCCTCGTCGAAGATCGGGATCCGGGGAGTGGTCACCAAGGCACGCGCGATGGCGATGCGCTGGCGCTGGCATCTGAAATATGGATTAAAGAAAGAAATGCTGCCCTGACACCATTTTTGCCTCGTATCGAGAGCGAATATCGAGAAGTGAAACAGAGGCTTTGGCCCAGCATAGATAGCTAATGCCATCGCCGAGACAAAGGTATCATTCCAACTCTATCTTACGGCCGGAAGATGTTAGGTAGCGCGAATTTTCGCCACCAGTTTTCAAGCCCAGACTATCTCCGATCCGTTTGATTGCCGCACTCTCGTCGCCAGCAAAAATCGGCATGATTAAGCCCCTATTTTGGGCTCTTTGAAATTTCCTCTGCGAGATTTTATCCAGTGACTCGACGAGGGCAATAACGTTCACATCTTCACGATGAAGACGCTGCGTTTCATCAAGCATTAGCTGCGCTTCCAAAAGCTTCTCGGTGTTTGAAACGAGATAAAGTGCAGCTGCCCTCTGAGTATCTTTGGCTCTTACGACTAAATCGGCCGGAAAGTCTTTGAACTGCCTATCAATGGCCTCGTTGTCATTTGCCACATACTGGCCTTGATAGAGTTCGTCGAGGACACGTAAAGCATCCTCTCGAAAGGTTGAACGGATCATCTCGCGAGTAAGCAGCACGACATCCCGCGAACGGATTAGCGCGGAAGTGAATTTCATGATTCTCGCGGCGAGTTCCTTTTCCTCAAACTCTTCCGTACGGATTTCAAACGTATCTTGGTCCCAATGCGCATCTCCCTCCCGCAACACTTGGTTCAAGAGATTGCCGCGAGAGCCCGTGTCAAAGTCTATACCGGAGGCCTTTAAAGTCGCGAGGTAGTCGCCACTGTCTTCGAGGCGGTAGCCATTGCCGTCAGCAACAACGTAAAATCGGAGCCTGTCGCCCGACGAATCTTCAAAGCTCGTGCTGACAGCGTAGCCACACGGCACGGGATTGACTGAGATCGATGAACAGAAGGTCTGACAAAGCTGTTCCTGAATATGATTAATGTTGATCATAGCAGACCTCCTTTCTTTTCTTCGATGCGAAAGAACCTCTTGGCGGCCTCAAGAAAGCTATTTTCAGTCCAAGCCGCTTTTCGTCGGTGAACGCGCCCAGTCCTGGGTATCCTGGCTAACCCATCCAGTCCAATAGCCCCAATTTCTACCCCACTTCTGTCGCAATGAGAATGGATATGAACGCCGGGATGGTCTTCATGATATTCAAAGCGACCAATGATGGACGCCGTTCCGTCATCAAATTTGCGGCACAGAACCGCCTGCCAATCGCCTTTCATGTTATTATAGCGGACGAGTAACACGTATGCGGCGCCCGCAGTATCTTGAACCACCAAAGACCGCCACCGCCAGTGTTTTCGGATCGGCATAGTCTTGCTAAAATACGGTGCATGACGAGGCGGAATGTCTTCGTTCTTCCAGCCAGTATCCGACACCAATACTTTCGTAATTCTTATTAGGTGCCGAACCCGCATCTTTTGGCCCCTTAGAGTTCCCGCTCCCCAAACGATATATGAATCTTAGCCTAAGCAATTTCGACGAGCAAGGATGCCTCCATCCAATCAGCTATTGCACGCCGCCTTATGCTCCTTCCGATAACCAGCAATCGACGCCAGCCATAACGCTGGCTTAGCAGCCAGGTCTAGATCGCCCACAGGCAGCTCGACGCCGGCCGTTTTCTCAATATCGGCAATCGTTGTTTCCCACGGCTTCAAGTCGCCTTTCGTTATCGCATTCTGCGGCACCATGAAGGCCAGCGCCTCGTGCTGGGCGGGATCGACAACAACCTTCCAGAACGCAGACATCTGCCCCTAATCCGCAAGATCCACGATCACGCAGTTAAGGAAACTTTCCACTCCATGTAGAGAGCAAATATGCATCAGTTAAGGGCAAGAACATGCGAGCGAATGTTTCGCTCAGTCCGGGCACCTCTCCGTTAGCGTCCGGACCGTCTGCGTGCCTCAGCTAACGCTTACACTGAGCCATAGGGCTCTGGGACATCGCGCTGTTATTCGGCGCAGAGGTTGGACGCCGATCGGCACGCTAAGTCGTTGCCATGCCCACAAACTAGAGGGTCCCTATTCGAAGCCGGATCACGGACGACAGGCGAGCTTCGGGCGCACCGTGCCGACGTCCTTGAACCGCGCCGGGACGTATTCCAGGGTCTGGGAAACGTCCTCGCCGATCTTCCGCAGCCGACCGCCGCACTGATGGGGTATCGCCCGGACTGAGAACCACCTCTTCGCGCGGCAAATGACCCGGCAAGGGCTTGCGCTTCGGCGGCGCCCTGGAGGAGTCTGCCGGGCTACCGGTATTGGCTGCTTCAGCCGATTCCGCAGTTGATGCTTCGATGTCCTCGAGCATCAACTGCAGTTGCTCAATCACATGGCCGAGGGCTTCGGACTTCGCGCCGAAACGATGCCGTCGGAGGTTGGCAAGTTGCGGCTTCGGCTTCGCGATCAGCAGGTCCTTGGCACGGATCACGGCATCCCGCTGGGCGAGAAGCTGAAGCAGAGTGGCGCTGTCTGGAGTAGAAAAAGCGGCTTGGCTGGGTTTCAGGCCACGCGTTGACGATGCGACAAGGCGTCGTCGACGGCCGAGCAGATTTCTTTCAGGGAAAACGGCTTGGCGATGACCCGGTCGATCAGTGCGTCGAGATTATGGGCGCGTTGCCGCTCCGACGCGAAGCCAGTCATCATCAGGACCGGCATATCGGGCCGCACCTTGGTGGCCTTCAAGGCCAAAGCAATGCCATCCAGTCCCGGCATGACGATGTCGGTCAGCATCAAGTCATAGGGAGATTTTTCCAGCGCCTCGAGCGCCGCGCCGCCATCGGGAACGGCGGTCACCTGATGGCCATAATAAGACAGAGCCCGCGACACGAATTCGCGTACCGCCTCATCGTCTTCCGCCAAAAGAATTTCAGCCACGTCCCGGTCACCTTCTTGGGCTTTAAAGCCGTCATGCAACCGGGTTTTCCGGCTGCCGCCATCAAGTAAAACGTCCGAAAACAGCTTTTGCGTCACGCTTGGCTCATCACGTTCATGTGATGCGTCCTTTCTTAACCAAGGACGCTCCTTTCGATATATGGCTCTCGTCCGAACGATCTCAAGACCACGCGCGGGTCCGACCATTTGGTAAAGGGATCGTTGATGAAACAACAATCCATACCGGGCGGCCCAGATAGAGATCTGCCCTCTCAAGCCAGCGAGTCGACGACTCGATAGGTCGATTCTAAGGCAAAGCCGATTAACAAAGAGTGAGGATGCTACTCGGGTTTGCGGTCGTCGAAATCGACATTGATCCCCTTCAACTCCGTGGGGAAACCGTCATAGACCACCCGGAAGGAAGCCGTCTCACCCGGTTCGAGGATCTGCTGCTGCAATTTGAAGCGGTAGGGATTGGGCAAAGCCTTGCCATCCGGGCCGAGCGGCGTCGCCCGCAGCATCGGGACTTCGACGGCATATTGTGCCTTGTTGAAAACCACGCCGGAGATTTCCACAGCCGGCTTGTCGCTGACCTTGCGCTGGACGATGGTGATATTGGCAAGTTCGAGATCTTCCAGCGGATCATCGGTGCGGATGCCGAGCAGGGTGTACATATCCTGTGCCCAGGGTGCCGAGCGCGCGATCTTGCCGCGCCAGACGTAACCGGCACTGGGAATGGCAATGAGGATTCCGAGCAGAATACCGAAAAGCAGCAGGCCGCGGCGGCGGCGCGGTTTCGCCGGGGCGACGTCCTTATCCTCAAACCGCGCTGCCCGCGGCCGGATAACGGCAGCCGGAATGTCCTGGAC
The DNA here is from genome assembly GCA_035539215.1 of Dongiaceae bacterium. Lineage (GTDB taxonomy): Bacteria > Pseudomonadota > Alphaproteobacteria > Dongiales > Dongiaceae > Dongia_B. The sequence goes on from DATLIX010000075.1 coordinate 38,241, forward strand.
CGGCATCTCCGCCGCCAAACTGGGGACATGTGGGGCCGAGCCGGCTTCGGGTGCAACGGCCAGACGCTCGGCGATGGCCGCCGCAATGGCCGAAAGCTGTTCGGAAGCGGAGGGGCCGGCCGAGGGGGCACCGCCTGCCGGCGGCTCATCCGCGGTCGCTGTCGGCATCTGGTGCCAGCGATGAGAGCATTGGGCGCAGCGTACCTTGCGACCGGACGGCCCGATCAGGGAATCGTCAACCGCAAAGCTGGTACTGCAGGCAGGGCAGCTGACAATCACGACTCGACCAAGCTCCTCGAAAATGCCCGTTTCTTATAAATCTGCCGCCGCCTTGCTGCAAGCCAAGCACCAAGCCCTCTCCCTGGACGATCCGACTCGGGCTGTGCCATCCTGTCCGTGACCTTGGAACATGATCTTAAAGACTTGGATTCACCAAGCGCTTCCGTTAGGTCTGGGCGAGACTTGGGGGTCGGGGTTTCCCATTCATGATGATCGTGAGCATGATGAGCTTCGCTCGATTGCCCCGTGCGTTGCTGCGCCGGGGCGAAAGACATGCGGCACTTGAGGTTTGGATTGGATAGCGACCGTGGTGCTTTTTGAAGACGTGGCCGTGCGCTATGGCGCCGGCCGGAATATCCTGGAGAATATTTCTTTCTCGCTGGCGCCGGGATCGTTTCATTTTCTCGTCGGCGCCAGCGGCGCCGGCAAGTCCTCTCTGCTCAAGCTGATGTACCTGGCCATGCCGCCGGCCGTCGGCCTGATCGACATGTTCGGCCGCAATGTGGCGACGCTTCGGCGGCAGGACCTGCCTGCCCTGCGCCGGCGGATCGGCGTCGTGTTCCAGGATTTTCGCCTGATCCAGCATCTTTCGGCGCTGGATAACGTGGCGCTGCCGTTGCGGATTGCCGGCCATCGGGAAAGCGATATTCGCAAGCATGTGACGGAATTGCTGGCCTGGGTCGGGCTGGCGGATCATCTTCAGGACCTGCCCGCGACCTTGTCGGGCGGACAGCAACAGCGCCTGGCCATTGCCCGCGCCGTCATTTCCCGGCCCAGCCTGCTGCTGGCCGACGAACCTACCGGCAATGTCGATGACGGCATCGGCCTGCGGCTGATGTATCTCTTCGAAGAGCTTAACAAGATGGGAACGACGGTGGTGATTGCCACCCACAACGATCATTTGGTCAGCCGTTTCAGTCATCGGCAATTGCGGATCGAGCAAGGCACGGTGCGGGCGTTCGACCCCGGCGTCGCACCGCGTCCCAGCCGCCCACAGAACAGCCCGGCAGCCAATGATGTCGGCTGAAACCTCATGGCCTGATGCGCCCGCCGTCAGACATCCGGGGCGGCCGTCATGAACTGGCGACGCAGCGACCTGCCCCTGCAGGCTGATCCGGCGACCCGTTTCCTGCCCTGGATTCTTGGCTTCCTGGTCTATCTGTCGGCCTTGATGATCGGCTGCGGCCTGATGATCGAGCAGATGGCGGAAAGCTGGCAGGCCGGGCTTGCCGGAAACCTGACCGTGGAATTGCCGATCGATCCCGGCATCGACGCCAAGACCCGCGGCGATCGCTTGAATGCGGCGATCGACCTCGTCACCGCCACGGCGGGCGTCACCGGCGCCACCGTTCTGGAACAGGCCGAGCTGGAAAGGCTGTTGCGTCCCTGGCTGGGCGATAATGTCGATCAGCTCGACGTCGCCCTGCCGACCATGATTGCCGTCACCACCGATCCCAAAGCCGTTATCGATCTTGCCGATCTGCAGCAGCGTCTTGCCGCCATCGTGGCCGGCAGCCGGGTCGACAACCACGGGGATTGGGTCAATGACGCGCTGCATTTCCTGCACACCTTGCAGGCCCTGGCGGCGTTCCTGGTGCTGCTGGTGCTGGCGGCGGCGGCGGCGACGGTCATTTTCGTCACCCGCACCGGGCTCGCCGTCCATCAGCCGGTGATCGAGATCCTTCATCTCGTAGGGGCCCAGGATCGCTATATCGCGCGCCAGTTCCAGGCGCAGTCCTTCCGCGTCAGCCTGATCGGCGGCATCATCGGCACACTGCTTGCCCTGGGCACCCTGGGCGGCCTCGCTTTCACCCTTAACCGGCGCGGCATAGGCTTCGGGGAAGGCGCGCATGATCTTCCCGGCACCGCCGTCCAGGCCCTGCCGACGGCCACCGATCGTCTCGGCAGCTTCCTCGTGCACAGCCTGCGGTTTGGCATCGAACTGACCCCCTGGCACTGGCTTGCCATGGCGGCCCTGCCGGTAATGATCGCGGTTCTGGCCATGCTGACGGCGCGCTGGACGGTCTTGCGCTCGATCCACCGGGTGATGTGAGGTGACGGAATGACGGTCGACGGAAGGCCCTGCCCTGTGGCGGGACGGCATGACAGGCCGATATCAACCTGCTAAAAAATCGCGCCATGAGACCTGGGGAACGACGACTCAATTTCCGCGAATCCTACCATTATCGACCGTCCACGGCGCGGCGGCTGTTGCATGTCGTCCTGCTGCTGGGGGCCGCCTGGTTCTTTGGTTTCCTGTTGTTTATCGCCGCCATTCCCACCGAGGTCGCCGATCGCCAGACCAAGACCGATGTGGTGGTCGTGCTGACCGGCGGCGGCGAAAGGGTGGGCGAGGGTTTCGAACTGCTCAGCCGCGGCCTTGCCCCGCGGCTCTATATCTCCGGCGTGGCGGAAGGCGTCACCCTGGATGACTTGACCCGGAAAGTGGCCGAGTCCGGGGGCACCCTGCCCAGCGAGACCGCCTTGAAATGCTGCGTCAACATCGACCGGGCGCAGAACACCACCGGCAATGCGGTGGCAAGCACGCAATGGTTCGCCGAGCAACATATCCAGTCGATCCGCCTGGTGACGGCCAACTATCATATGAACCGCAGCCTGCTGGAATTCCGCCGGGCAACATCCGGGCTGTCGGTGGTGCCGAACCCGGTTTTTCCGCCGGAAATGCGCGACCAGCTGTGGTTCCTGAAACCGCGGATCCTGGTCGTCCTCGGCAATGAATATCACAAATACCTGGCAGCCAGCCTGCGGGCCAATATCTGGTCGGTGGGTGCGGTCCTGCGCGACGCCACGGCCGACCTGCGCGAGGCCGTCGCCGGCGGCCTGGAGCCGGTGCAGAACTGGCTTGCCCGCCTGCTGCACCGGGCATGAGCGGGACGCGATGACAAGCTGCCGCGCCTTGCTTTTCAACTTCTGCTATTTCGCCTGGACGGTGGCGATCCATGTTGTCTGCCTGCCGCTGCTGCTGGGCCCGCGGCGCTGGGTGCTGGCCGCCGGCCGCGTCTGGATCCGGGTCAGCCTGTGGCTGCTGCGGATCATTGTCGGCCTGGATCACCGTGAAAAAGGCCTGGAAAACCTGCCCCATGGCCCGGCCATCGTCGCCGTCAAACATCAATCCGCCTGGGAAACGCTCTATCTCTCGCTGGCGCTGCACCACCCGGCCTTCGTCCTGAAGCGGGAGCTGATCTGGATCCCGCTCTTTGGTTGGTATCTGCACAAGGTCGGCATGATCGCGATCGATCGCAGCGCCAAGGCGGCGGCCCTCAAATCCATGGTGCGGCAGGCCGAGGCCGCCTTCGCCCAAGGCCGCCAGATCATCATCTTTCCGGAAGGGACCCGCGTGGCGCCCGGCCAGCACAAGCCCTATCAGCCGGGCATTGCGGCACTTTATAGCCAGCTGAAGGTGCCGGTCGTGCCGGTCGCCCTCAATTCCGGCCTATTCTGGGGGCGCAAGGCCTTCCTCAAGCGGCCCGGCACGCTGACCGTCGAATACCTGCCGGCGATCCCCGCCGGCCTCGACCGGAAAAGCTTCATGAAGCGGCTGGAAGGCGAGATCGAGACGGCGGCCGATGCCCTGGCGGCGGCGCCCAATCGCCCCTGACCGCTGCGCATCCGCGATCGGCGCCGAGTCGCATTCTCCCTTGAGCCGGGATAAGCTTATCCCCATATATCCAGGCACTGTGGATATTTCAGTTCTGTCATAAATTTCAAAGCATTAGATCTTCGCCCCCGGTGCATAACAACGGGATAACGAGGGGATCAAATTTGAAAACAAAGACAGAACAGACATGCTAGACTGAGCGTCTTCGGGATGGCGGCTTTCGGCGCCGTCCCGCAACTATTTTGACCTCCAATCGGGTGAAGAAGAATGGCGCAGGTCGCGGCGATTTCGCAGCAAATCTGGGACATGAAATATCGTCTGAAGGCGATGGACGGCACGCCGGTCGACAAGACGATCGAGGACAGCTGGCGGCGCATCGCGACCGCAATCGCCGAAGTCGAGGCGCCGGAAGTACGCGAGGAATGGATCGAGCGCTTCTATGGGGCGCTGGAAGGCTTCAAATTCCTTCCGGCCGGCCGGATTCTGGCCGGCGCCGGCGCCAAGCGCAATGTGACTCTCTTCAACTGCTTCGTCATGGGTACCATTCCCGACGATATGAGCGGGATTTTCGAACATCTGCGCGAGGCCGCCCTCACCATGCAGCAGGGCGGCGGCATCGGCTACGATTTCTCCACCCTGCGTCCCAAAGGCGCGCCGGTGAAGGGCGTCGGCGCCGACGCCTCAGGCCCGCTCAGCTTCATGGATGTCTGGGACGCCATGTGCCGCACCATCATGTCGGCCGGCCATCGCCGCGGCGCCATGATGGCGACCATGCGCTGCGACCATCCGGATATCGAGAATTTCATCGAGGCCAAGCGCGAGGCCGGGCGGCTGCGCATGTTCAATCTCTCGGTGCTGGTGACCGATGCCTTCATGACGGCGATGAAGGAAGACGCGCCCTGGGAGCTGAAATTCAACGGCACGACCTATCGCGTCGTCCAGGCGCGCGATCTGTGGGACAAGATCATGCGGGCGACCTATGCCTTCGCCGAGCCGGGCGTGATCTTCATTGACCGCATCAACCAGCGCAACAATCTGCATTACTGCGAAAATATCAGCGCCACCAATCCCTGCGGCGAGCAGCCCTTGCCGCCTTACGGCGCCTGCCTCTTGGGCTCGATCAATCTGACGACGCTGATCCGCGATCCTTTCGAGGAGACGGCGCATCTTGACGTCGCTGGCCTCGACGAACTGGTGCGCGTCGCGGTCCGCATGATGGACAACGTGGTCGACGTCTCCAACTTCCCATTGCCGCAGCAGACCCACGAGGCCAAGGCCAAGCGCCGCATCGGCCTTGGCGTCACCGGTCTTGCCGATGCGCTCATCATGTGCGAGGCGCGCTATGGCAGCCGCAAGGCGATCGACCTGACGCGGCAATGGATGCGGACGGTACAGCGCGCCGCCTATCTTGCTTCGGTCGAACTGGCCAAGGAAAAGGGCGTCTTCCCCCTGTTCGAGCGCGACGCCTATCTCAAGGGCGAAAGCATCCGCGAGATGGACCAGGACGTGCAGGACGCGATTGCCACCTATGGGATCCGCAACGCGCTGCTGACCTCGATCGCGCCGACCGGCACCATCTCGCTCTTTGCCGACAATGTCTCTTCAGGCCTGGAGCCGGTCTTCAGCTTCAAATATACCCGCAACGTACTGATGCCGGACGGCACGCGCCAGGCGGAGGAAGTCACCGACTACGCCTATCGCCTGTTCCGTCGCCTGAAAGGCGAGAACGTGCCGTTGCCGGATTACTTCGTCGATGCCCAGACCCTGTCGCCGGCCGATCACGTCGTCATGCAATCGACCGTGCAGGCCTATATCGACAGCTCGATCTCGAAGACCATCAACTGCCCGGTCGACCTGCCCTTCGAGACCTTCAAGGACGTCTATATCCAGGCCTACGAAACCGGCTGCAAGGGCTGCACCACCTACCGGCCCAACGACATCACCGGCGCCGTCCTCGAAGTGAAGCCCGAGAAGAAGGAAGCCGCCGATCAGCCGGAACTGCCTCTGCCGGTCGTCGCCGAGCACAAGGCCAAGGACGTCTATGAGGCAGGCGGCGTCGTCTACATGACCCAGCCGCTGGACCGCCCCGAGGCCCTGCCCGGCCAGACCTATAAAGTGCGCTGGCCGGAAAGCGACCACGCGATCTATATCACCCTCAACGACATCATCCAGGATGGCCGCCGCCGTCCCTTCGAGGTCTTCATCAACTCGAAGAACATGGAGCATTACGCCTGGACCGTCGGCCTCACGCGCATGATCAGCGCCGTCTTCCGACGCGGCGGCGATGTCTCCTTCGTGGTCGAGGAGCTGAAGGCCGTCTTCGATCCGCGCGGCGGCTCCTGGGTGGGTGGCCGTTACGTGCCCTCGCTGCTGGCGGCGATCGGCGAAGTGATCGAGCGGCATATGATCGATATCGGCTTCATTCCCGATCCCGCCAAGGACCGCGCCGAGATCGAGCACATGGCGGCGCGCAAGGTCGTCAACCTCGCCGACGGCCAGGGCAATGGCGATGGCGGTACCCGCAAGCTGGCGCATTGCCCGAAATGCAATTCGCCCTCGCTCATCCGCCAGGAAGGCTGCGACCTGTGCACCTCCTGCGGCTACAGCAAGTGCGGGTGATGAGCTGAAAACAGATTCCGAATAAGCGGTGCGGCCGGCGGGGTTCTCTCGCCGGCCGATCTGTTTATCGGAAAATGGACTGAGGAAGAGCGCCTATGGCGTCGTCTTCTCGGCCGCGTGGCGGTTGGGCTCGACACCGGACTTGCGCTCACGCCAATGGCGATAGAGCAAGAAACCGATGGTGACAAAGAGCGGCGGCAGGAACATCAGCAGCAACAGGCTATTGTCATAGCGCATCCGGTCCCAGCGCGATTCATCCAGCATGGCTATCGATGCGGTACCGAGCGGCCAGAGCAGCCAGCAGCCGATCAGCCAGGGATAAGCGGGGTGCGTGGTCTTGACGGTTCTGCCGGTGGTAGCGCCGCTACGGCCCGCACGATGCGGGACGGAGGCAGCCTGGTCCCGCACCCGCAAGCGGTCGATCACCCAGAAAGCAAAACGCAGCAGGACGGCGATGACCGGCACTGCCCAGAGCAGCGCCATGCCGATCGTGGTCGGCTGGTAATCGACGCCCAGCATGTTGTCGGAATCGAAGATGAAGCCCACCAGCAGCATCGAGATGCCCCAGACGACGACGGCAAGCGTCTCCTGCCCGCGGCGCAGAACGAAAGCAGCGCCCGCCATGCCGAAACAGAGATACGCGAGAAACAGCAGCGCGCCCTGGCTGGCGCCGCTAACGGCATAGCCCAGCAGCGCGGTAGCAATCAGCAGGATGATATATTGGGTCACGCGGACCGCAGTCATGGCAGGCACCGCAACGGTTGAGATTGCGCATGAGTCCTATCACGGTCGTCCTTTTTCCGCCATCCGCGACCGTCGCTGCCACTCCGGGTATTACCGGCAATTTTAGTCTTATGTTAGCTGTGCCCGCCGGGCGGGGTGTCGGACAGCTATCGCGGCAGGGGAAGATCGGCAACCTGCGTCCCGAAGGCAGCCTGCGGCTCCGAGGGCGTTATGCCAAGCTTGCGCTCCTTCTCGCGCACGCAGTTGACCACGGCGCCATAAAGCAGCTGGAAATTCGGCGCATGCGGCCACTGATCGAGCAGGCAAGAATCGTAATAGGTATAGGTGAATTCCGCGCCGCAGCCGAAAGAGGTGCGATCGGCCCGTGCGGCGGTCAGGATGATGCGATTGGGTGCGGCAAGGTCGAGGAAGATGCCGCTGAAACAAGCTGACACAATTGCCACCGTCGACCGGCTGCCACAGCTCTCATCCAGCAGCGAGCCTAAACGGGCCGGGGTCAGACGCTGTTCATGGTCGAGATCCGCCTTCATCGCCACGCCATCCCGGCTGCCATGCGAAGTAATGAAGACGAGGCAGCCGTCATTGCCGCGAGCCGGCAGATTCGCCATGGCAGCCGAGAGATTGTCGCTGGTCGCAACATCGGTGCCGGCGGCCTCATCGGCACTGAAGAGATGAACAGGCGAGAAAGCGGGACCCCGAAGCAGGCTGCCGAAGCGGGCAATCGCATTGTCGAACACCGGCGCGGCGTTGTCGCCGGCGACCAGGAAAACCGACCAATGTTGCGGCACCGGCAAGGGATCAGCGGCAACCGCCGGTGCGACCGGGCGATCGCTGCCGCCGGCACAGCCGATCAAGGCAGAGAAGACTGAAACAACCGACCAACGCCATAATCCCGCAATCATGAACGCTCCTGTTTCCCCAGCACCCGGGCGATCTCGGCAACCGCCGGTTCGATACGGCCATCCGGCACGGCCGCATAGCCGAACATCAGGCCCTGCCGCCGGTTATCGCCGATATCGTAGCGCGACAAGGGCGGCACGACCAAGCCGGCAGAATAGAGCCGCGCTGCGATTTCCGTATCCGCCGCATTCTTGAGCGCACCGACGGTTTGCCCCACCAGATGCAGACCGGCTTCGTCGGGCTTAAGCCTGATCAGATCGGGCAAATGCCGCGCGGCGGCGGCCAAGAGCAGCTGCTGGCGATGTGCGTAACGCTTGCGCATGCGCCGCACATGAGCCGCCAGCAAGCCGCTCTGGAAAAAAGCGGCCAGGGCCGGTTGCGTCGACATCGCCGGCTGGTCGTCGATCACGGCGCGGGCCTGCCGGAAAACCTTGGTCAATTGCGGCGGCGTCACCAGATAGCCGAGCCGCAAGGATGGAAACATCAGCTTCGAGAGCGACCCCATATAGATGACGCGGCCGTCCTCATCCAGGCTGCGCAAGGCCGCAAGGGGCCGGCCGGTATAACGGTATTCGCTGTCGTAATCGTCTTCCAGAATCCAGGCCTGCGCCGCGCGCGCCCAGGCAAGCAGGGCCAGCCGGCGCTGCAAGGACATGACGACGCCAAGCGGATATTGATGCGAGGGGGCGACGCAAGCGAGCCGTGCCTTCGGCGCCTGGCGCAAGCCGTCGCCCACGTCCAGGCCCTCTTCATCAACCGGCACATGGATGAGCTTGCCGCCCTGGGCGGCAATGGCGGCGCGCAGGCCGGGGAAGCCCGGCCGCTCGATCCAGACGGGATCGCCAGGATCGAGCAGCAATCGGCAGGTGAGATCGACCGCCTGGCGAATGCCGCTGACAATCAGCACATCGGCCGGCTGGCAGTCGATGCCGCGCACCTGACGGAGATAGTCCGCCACCGCCTCGCGCAACGGCAGATAGCCACCGGGGTCGCCGGCATTCACCAGCGCGGCGCTCGGCTCCCGCCAGCTTTTCGCCAGCAGTCGCGACCAGGCGGCGAAAGGGAAATCGCTCGAATCCGGCAGACCCGGTGTAAAGCACGGTGCCCAGGGCGAGGTCTCGATGACGTCGCGGACGAACCGCCGGCTGTTTTCATTATCGATCAGGGTCTCGGCGCGCCTGGCGAGATGCTGGGGCGCGGCATCCGACTCCCCTTTCGGCTGGGCCGGGCGCGCAGAAGCCTGCCCGCGCTCCGGCGGCAAATCGGGAAGATCCGCGGCGACATAGGTACCGGAGCCCGGCCGCATCTCGAGATAGCCCTCGCTCAAGAGCTGGTCATAGGCACCGAGCACGGTGTTGCGCGAAACCCGTAATTCCTCGGCAAAGGCGCGGCTCGCCGGCATGCGCGTGCCCGGACCCAGCCGGCCGCCGAGGATCGCCTGGCGCAATTCGCCATAAAGCTGGCGGAACAGCGGCTCGCTGGCGGCGCTGTCGAGATGGGGTTGCAGCAGGCTGCCGATGCCGGCGCGGCGGGGCATGGTCGGTCCGATTCGGGTTCGAGCGATTCTGGTCCTGCTCTTGATACCATTTTGGCGCTTTTGATGGAACCGCTCGATGGCAATACTGGGGTCACCGCATTTGCATGGAAGTCCTGTCGATGAATGCCTTCACGCCTACCGCCCGCTCCCGCGCCAAGCGCCTGCATGAGCGTGCCAGCTATGACGAGGCGGCGGTCTTCGCCGCGCTGGACGCCGCCTTCATTGCCCATATCGGCTATGTCATCGACGGCCAGCCGTATGTGACGCCGACCGCCTATTGGCGCACCGGCCGGCAGCTCTACTGGCACGGTTCGTCCGCCAGCCGCATGCTGCGCAGCCAAACCGGCGGGGTGCCGGTCTGCGTCACCGTCACCCAGCTCGATGGGCTGGTTCTGGCGCGGTCCGGCTTCCATCATTCGCTGAACTATCGCTCCGTGATGGCCTTCGGCACGGCGCATATCGTCGATGATGCCACGGAAAAAGCACGCGAGCTCGACCGTTTCATTGACCGGCTCTATCCGGGCCGACGCGCCACCCTACGCCCAAACGAGGCCCAGGAGCTCAAGGCGACGACATTGATCGGCATGGAGATCGAGGAAGCCGCGGTGAAGGTGCGCAGCGGCGGGCCGAAGGATGACGACGCCGATTACGCGCTCGATTGCTGGGCCGGCGTCATCCCGATCCGGCAGGTGATCGGCACGCCGGAATCTGATCCCCTGCGTCGCAAGGACGTCGCCTATCCCGCCGGCCTCGGCGATTACCAGGCAGGTGCCACCTTCGACGCAGTCATGCTGAAGGTCGCCAAGACCATCGAGGCTTGATGCCATGGGTTGAGAGCTTGACCGACATCGCGCCGCACCACATCAATCCGTATCAGCCGCGCCAAATAGCGCGGCTCGATTGTGGCACCTCAATGCCTGCAGTTCAAAGTCCATGGAATCGAGACGGCGATGACTGGACAGCCCGCGACAAGCTATCTGCAATGCTGGCTGCCGGAGGGGGTTGCCGATCGTCAGACTGCCGCGCGGGCATGCAATGGCCGCAGATTCTGCAAGCCCGCCGGCAGCACGATGCGCAGCCAGGATTCGAGCACATCGCGCTTACGCAGATAGAGAATGCCAAGGGCGATAACGCCGATGCCGATCAGCGACAAGGCGAATGGGAACAGCAGCGAATCACGAAAGACCCCGTCGGCCAATTCGCCGAGATAGCCGGCAACACCGATCGTGCCGAAGACGGCATAAGCCCGCCGCATCAAGAAGACGGAAAGCAACAGCAGCACGACATTGATCAGGCAATAGATTGCCCGGGCGACTTCGCTTTCGCTGTCGAGCGCCGAGAGCCCGCCCCAGAAGGCGGCGATTCCGCAAAGATGCAGCCAGAAGCCGATATCGCCGGCGCGCCAGGCCTTGAGATCGATGGCCCAGGCTACCAGGATCAGCACCAGGCCGAAGGCGGCTGAAACCTGACAGCGCATTTCCCAGGTGAAAAATTGCTGGTGGAAGATCCAGGGCGTCAGATCCATGGAGAGGAACCACAACGCCACCACCATCACCGCCGTGATGAAGGCGAAGGGATAGAAGCGGAGCGCCAGGAAGCCGGCGAGAATGGTGCCGAGGTCCATATAGATCCAGCTGGCATTGATCCATTCATAGAAATTGCCATAGCTGCCCGGATCTTCGAAGGGAGCCGGCCACAGATCGAATTCGGCCTGCAGGCCATAGATCGCCAAAGGCGCCATGCTGACGGCAACGGCAATGCAAAGCCCGCCGGGTGTGCGCAGGCCCGGACGCCGCCACAGCCGGTCGCCCAGCAGGAGAAAGGCGACGGCATAGACGATCGCCGTGATGGTGAGCGCCTTGCCGCCCATCTGCTCGAAAGCGAGGGTGGAGAACAGGCCCATGGCGCCGATGACGATGAGGGCGCCGGCATACCAGAAGAGATGGGTGAGGTCGAAACGCGGCTTCGAGGGGAGAGCGGCCGATGTTGCCGGCGTCGGCACGGCCTGCCGGTTGCGTAGAAACGCCTGCAAGGTCTCGGCCTGGCGCCGATCCAGGATGCCGGCCACGATGGCAGCCTCCAGATCGACCGCGCTGATCGGTAAGGTGTTCTGGTTCATCGCCGCCCCTGCCTGCATGTGACGAGCAGGTATCATCCGCTTCGCCGAGCACGATCGCCAGCGATCTCAATCACAGCCGTGGCGGTCTTACAGCAGCGAGCCCTGCGATCCGGAGGGTGTCGGCTCGCCGCTACCCTTCTTTGCGCCGCGCCGGGCCGCCGACGGCGCTGCTTCGGCGCCGGCCGTCGCCTCGACCACGCCATCATGGAATTGCAGATGCAAGGCCTGTCCCGCAGTCACCTGGACGGCCGACCCGAGCGGTGCGCCACCGGCATCGCGCACCAGGGCAAAGCCGCGTTTCAACACCTGTTCATAGGAATAGCTGTCGAGCAAGGCAGCGGCATGGCCGAAGGCCGTGCGCTGCCGGTCGATGAGATGGGTCAGCAGACTGGGGCGCAGGCCGGAGGCAGCCGTTTCGAGCTGGCGTTCCTGGCGATCGATCTGGCGGGCAAAGCCACTGCCCAACCTTTCGACCGCATGACGCAGTCCCACCGATGCCGCGTCGATCTGCTCCCGTGGCGTCCGCAGCCTGGCCGCGAGAGCGGCGAGCTGATCACGCCGCCGGTCGAAACTGACCAGCCGGGCGTTCAGCCAGCGTTCCACCCATTGATCGAGCTGCTGGGTGCGTTCCTGCAGCAGACGCTGCGGATCGGGCAGGCCACGGCTCAAGCCCTCGACGGCCAGCCGCCCTTCCGTCAGGCGGCGATTGAGGGCCGCGGTCAGGCGCTGGCCGGACTGGGCCAGTTCGGCCAGCAGATCGGCCCTCACCGGCACCGCCATTTCCGCCGCCGCCGTCGGCGTCGGCGCGCGGCGATCTGAGGCGTAATCGATCAGCGTCGTGTCAGTCTCATGCCCGACGGCGCTGATCAGGGGAATGCGGCTTTCCGCCGCCGCCCGCACGACGATTTCCTCGTTGAAGGCCATCAGGTCTTCCAGCGACCCACCGCCCCGCGCGACGATCAGGAGATCGGGCCGCGGCACGGTGCCGCCCTCCGGCAGGGCATTGAAGCCGCGAATCGCCGCCGCCACCTGGGCCGCCGCGCCCTCGCCCTGGACCAGCACCGGCCAGAGCAGGACATGGCGGGGAAAGCGGTCTTCAAGCCGGTGCAGGATATCGCGGATGACCGCCCCGGTCGGCGAAGTGACGACGCCGATCACCTGCGGCAGCAGGGGCAAGGGCCGCTTGCGCCCGGCGTCGAACAGGCCCTCCGCCGCCAGCCTTTTGCGCCGATCCTCTAACATCTTCAGGAGAGCGCCGATCCCGGCCAGCTCCATCCGGTCGATCACCAACTGGTATTCCGAACGCTCGGCATAGGAGGTGATGCGGCCGGTGACGACCACTTCCATGCCTTCTTCCGGCCTGATCCCCAGGCGCCCGGCGACACCCTTCCAGCAGACGGCCTTGAGGCCGGCATTCTCGTCCTTGAGAACCATATAGAGGTGGCCGGAGGCTGCCCGCTTGAAGCCGGAAATCTCGCCCTTCACCCGGACCCGATCGAAGCCGGTTTCCAGGGTCCGCTTGATGGCGAAAGCCAGCTCGCTGACCGAATATTCGGCCAGATTGTGGCCGGTCGGGACCGCGGTCTCAGGCAGGCCGGCGGGATCAGGAAGGGGAATCTCTGTCATGACGTTTTATTGTATGTTATCGGGAGCGCGGCAAGAGTTAGATGGCCCAGATTAGCTTAAATCCAGGCGGCGGATTGGCCGCGTTTAGACTTTGGGGATGAGACGATGCGCATTCTGGTCGTAGGCTCCGGTGGCCGCGAGCACGCCCTCTGTTGGAAGATTGCCGCCTCCCCCCTCTGCGACGCCCTGTTCTGCGCACCCGGTAATGCCGGGATCGCCAGCGAGGCAACCTGCGTACCGGTCAAAGCGGACGATATCCCCGGCCTGGTCGAACTCGCCCAGCGGGAGCATATCGATTTCGTCGTCGTCGGGCCGGAAGCCCCCCTGGTCGCCGGTCTGGTGGACCAGTTGGAGGAGCACGGCATCCCGGCCTTCGGCCCGACCGCCAAGGCGGCCGAGATCGAAGGCTCCAAGGGCTTCATGAAAGACCTGGCCGCCAAATACAACATCCCCACCGCCGCCTATCGCCGCACCGCCGATCCGGCTGCCGCCAAGGCCTTCGCCCGCCGCTTGTCCGTTCCCGTCGTCGTCAAGGCCGATGGCCTTGCCGCCGGCAAGGGCGTCATCATCTGCGAAAGCCATGAGGAGGCGGATCGTGCGATTGACGACATCCTCGTCAAGGGGCAGTTCGGCGCCGCCGGTGCCGAAGTCGTCATCGAGGAATTCCTCGACGGCGAGGAGCTGAGCTTCTTCGCCCTGGTCGATGGCATGCATGCGCTGTCGCTCGGCTCGGCCCAGGACCACAAGCGGGTCGGCGATGGCGACACGGGCTTGAACACCGGCGGCATGGGCGCCTATAGCCCGGCGCCGGTGGCGACGCCGGCGCTCGAGCGCGACATCATGGATCTCATCATCAATCCGGCGGTGCAGGGCCTCGCGGCCGAGAGCCGGCCATTCAAAGGCGTCCTTTTCGCGGGCATTATGGTGACCGCCAAGGGGCCGCGCCTGATCGAATTCAATGCCCGCTTCGGCGATCCGGAATGCGAGGTTTTGTGCCAGCGCCTGAAGTCAGACCTCGTCCCCGCCTTGATGGCGGCGCGCGACGGCACGTTGAAAGACTTCGATCTGCGCTGGTTTGACGAGACGGCGCTCTGCGTGATCATGGCCGCCAAGGGCTATCCCGGCACGACCGAGCCGGGCAGCGTCATCCGCAATCTCGATGCCGCCGGCCAATTGCCCGATGTCACCATCTTCCATGCCGGCACCAGGGCCAATGACAAAGGCGAGATCGAGGCCCATGGCGGCCGCGTCCTCGCCGTCACCGCCCTCGGCAAGAGCGTGCAGGAGGCACAGCGCAAGGCCTATGCGGCAGTCGATGCAATCGACTGGCCGCAAGGCTTCTGCCGCCGCGATATCGGCTGGCGGGCGATCGAGCGGGAGAAGGCGAAGAAGGGCTGAGCCGCGGCAGCTGCTTCTTCCACCCCGAGAGTCCGTCCGTGAGGCCGCTCTTGCGGTTGGCATGGATGCCCGGATCAAGTCCGGGCAGGACAATGAACACGAAGTCCCGAGCTTCCGCCCTCGCCCCTCGCTTGCGGGACCAGGCGTTTTAGACGACAGACGGCGGCCTGTCAGAGATTGAAGATCTTCCCCGGATTCATCCGGTTCTCGGGATCGATCGCCTGTTTCAGGAGGCGCATCAGGCCGATTGCGTCGGCGCCGTGTTCCTGTTCAAGGAAGGCCATCTTGCCGGTGCCGATGCCATGTTCGCCGGTGCAGGTGCCGCCCATGGCGAGCGCCCGGCTGACCAGGCGCTGGTTGAAGTCTTCCGCCGCGCGCAATTCTTCCGGCTTGTCCGGATCAAGAATGATGCAGGTATGGAAGTTGCCGTCGCCGACATGGCCGACGATCGGCGCCAGCAAATCATGCTCCTCGATGTCGCGCTTGGTTTCGACGATGCAATCTGCGAGGCGCGAGATCGGCACGCAGACATCGGTCGGCCATCCCTTTGAGCCGGGCCGCAGGCTGAGGCCGGCATAATAGGCATTGTGCCGCGCCTGCCACAGCTTGTTGCGCTCCTCTGCCAGGGTCGCCCAGCGGAAATCGCCGGCGCCGAAATCTTCGGCGATTGCCTTCACGGCGTCGGACTGTTCGGCGACACCGGCTTCGCTGCCGTGGAACTCGAAGAACAAGGTCGGCGCCACCGGGTAATCCAGCTGCGAATAGCGGTTGACGGCATCGAGCTGCACCTCGTCCAGCAACTCGATCCGGGCCACCGGAATGCCCGACTGGATGACGCGGATGACTGTGTTCACGGCATCGCCGATCGTGGGAAAAGGCGCCACGGCGGCGGCCATCGCTTCCGGGATGCCATAGAGCCGCAGCCGGATCTCGGTGATGAGGCCGAGTGTCCCTTCGGAACCGACGAAGAGGCGCGTCAGATCATAACCCGCCGCCGATTTCCGCGCCCGCCCGCCGGTCTTGATGATGCGGCCATCGGCCAGCACCACGGTCAAGCCCAGTACATTCTCGCGCATGGTGCCGTAGCGCACCGCATTGGTGCCGCTGGCCCGGGTCGCCGTCATGCCGCCGATCGTCGCGTCGGCACCGGGGTCGATCGGAAAGAAGAGGCCGGTATCGCGCAGCTCGTTATTCAGTTGCTTGCGCGTGACACCGGCCTGTACCAGCACATCGAGATCGTCGCCATTGACCTCGATCAGCTTGTTCATATTGCCCATATCGACGCTGACCCCGCCTTCGAGGGCGGCGACATGGCCTTCCAGCGAGGTGCCGACACCGAAGGGAATGACCGGTGCGCCATGACGGCGCGCGAGCTTCATGATCTGCGCGACTTCCTCGGTCGAATTGGGGAAGACCACCACATCGGGCAGATGCGTCTCGTGATAGGATTCGTCATGCCCGTGGCGGTCGAGGATGCCGGGATTGGTGCTGACCCGGTTGTCACCGAGGAGCGCCGTCAAATCGGCGATGAGCTTCGTGGCATCTGCAAGGCGGCGGGGCTTCGGTTGCGGCTGCATGGGCGATCCTTCACGAGGGCCCCCTCGCTCTCCTCCGCAGGGCAAAGTGGCGCGTTTGGCCTGCCTTCTCAAATTGTCACCCTCGGGTTTGCCCCGAGGGTCCATCGGCGAAATCGCACTTGCCGTCGATATGGATGCCCGGATCAAGTCCGGGCATGACAAAGAGTTTTGAGGCCCAACCCGCCTCCCGCTTACAGGATGAGGGGCTATTTCACGCTTTACCGTAGCCCCCGCCGCCGGGGGTTTCCACCAGGAAACAATCGCCGGGCTGCATCTCTGCCTTGTCGGTACCGCCGAGCAAAGCGACCGTGCCGTCCGCGCGCAGCACGGAATTGCGGCCCAGCGCCCCGTCGCCACCGCCCGCCATGCCGTAAGGCGGGATGCGGCGATGGCCGGAGAGGATGGCGGCCGTCATGGCTTCGCGGAACTGGATGCGGCGGATGACACCATCGCCGCCGCGATGCAGCCCCTTGCCGCCGCTGCCGCGGCGGATGCGAAAATCCTCAACCAGCACCGGGAAGCGCCATTCCAGCACCTCCGGATCGGTCAGGCGGGAATTGGTCATATGCGTCTGCACGGCATCGGTGCCGTCGAAATCCGGCCCGGCACCGGAACCGCCGGCGATGGTTTCATAGTACTGGTATTTGGCATTGCCGAAGGTGAAGTTGTTCATGGTGCCCTGCGATGCAGCCATGACGCCCATGGCGCCGTACAGCGCATCGGTCACGCATTGCGAGGTCTCGACATTGCCGCTGACCACCGCCGCCGGATAGGCGGGCTTCAGCATGCAGCCGTCCGGGATGACAATCTCCAGCGGCTCCAGGCAGCCGGCATTCATCGGGATCTCGTCATCGATCATGGTGCGGAAGACATAGAGCACCGCTGCCTTGGCCACTGCGGAAGGCGCATTGAAATTGGTCGGCAGTTGCGCCGAGGTGCCGGTGAAATCGATCCTGGCATTGCGCCTGGCATGATCGACGGTGACGGTAACGGCGATCTTCGCCCCGTCATCCATCTCATACACGAACCTGCCGTCCTTCAACCTGTCGATCACCCGCCGCACCTGTTCGGCCGCATTGGCGCGGACGTGATTCATATAGGCATGCACGACGTCGAGGCCGAAATCCTTGACCATGCGATGCAGTTCCTGGACGCCCTTCTCATTGGCCGCCACCTGGGCGCCCATATCGGCGACATTCTGCTCGGCATTGCGCACGGGATACTTGCCGCTGGCCAGCAACTGCCGCAACTCCGGCTCGCGGAAGCGGCCCTGATCGACCAGCTTGAAATTGTCGATGAGGACACCCTCCTCCTCCACCGTGCGGCTGTCGGGCGGCATCGAGCCCGGCGTGGTGCCGCCGATATCGGCATGATGGCCCCGGCTGGCGACATAGAACAGGATCGACTTGCCGGCTTCGTCGAAGACCGGCGTCACCACGGTGACATCGGGGAGGTGCGTGCCGCCGTTATAGGGCGCGTTCAGCACGTAGACGTCGCCCGGCTTCATCGCCGTCCGGCCGTCGCTGCCGAGATTGCCGCGGATGATGCTCTCGACCGATTCGCCCATCGAGCCCAGATGCACCGGCATATGCGGCGCATTGGCGATGAGACGGCCCTGCTGATCGAAGAGCGCGCAGGAGAAATCGAGGCGCTCCTTGATATTCACCGAATGGCTGGTCTTCTCCAGCGTCGAGCCCATCTGTTCGGCGATCGAC